>NZ_JBITSA010000020.1:0-115703 GCF_044540385.1 Kitasatospora sp. NPDC086009 | reverse complement strand
ATGACGGCTTCGGTGCGCAGGGGGTTGATCTCGGAGACGGCGCCGACGAGCGTGGTCTTGCCGACACCGAAGCCGCCGGCGACGACGATCTTCGCGGAGGTGGTGGCGCGGGTGGGGGCGGCCGCGTTAGAGCTTGCGAAGTCCACTGAGGACCCTTTCGAGCAGCGTGACGTCGGGCTGGTTTCCGGATTCGCCGCCGGAAGCGGGCTGGTGGATGGCGACCAGGCCGGCTTCGGCCAGGTCGGCCACGAGGATGCGGGCCACCCCCAGAGGGAGGGAGAGCAGCGCCGACACCTCGGCGACGGACTTGACCTCGGTGCACAAGGTGCAGATCCGCTGGTGCTCGGGGAGCAGGGTGGCCAGGCGCTGCGGGTCGACGTCGGCCGAGACGAGCGCCTCCAGCGCCAGCTCGTAGCGCGGTCTGGTCCGCCCGCCGGTCATCGCGAACGGCCGGATCAGCGGGCCCGAGTCGTAGTCGTCCTCGAACTCCTCGACGTACCCCGGCTCCTGGGCCGGCTCCTGGCCGGGACCGGAGTGGTGCCGGCCGGGCTGCGGGGCGGGGGCGGAGTGCCGGCCGGGGAGGTGGCCGTCCGTCCTGCCCGGGGCCGGCCAGCCGGCCGGGGGCGCGTCGTACGAGGGCTGCTGCCGGCCGTACTGGTCGTACTGCTCCTGCGGGTACGGCTGGCCGTACTGCTGCTGGCCGTACTGGCCGTACTGGCCGTGCTGCTGACCGTGGCCGGCGACGCCGGGTGCTCCGAAGGCGTCATGGCCCGTGCCAGGGTACGGAACGCCGTACTGGCCGCTGCGGTCGTCGGGCGGTGTCACGGTTCCTCTCCTCACAAGGTGCGGCGGTGCGGTGCGAGCTCCGGACGGGTCCGGAGCCGGTGGTGCGAAGGCCGTACAACGTCCGAACCCGAGCCCGCCGAAGCGGGCCCGGGACGGGCGTGGAGGTGCTTCGAATACCAGGACGGTATCCGACGAACCGTCAGTGCAGGAGACTGCCCTGGAGTTCTGCGCGGAGTGCGGGGGTGAGGACGGCGCCGGCGCGGTCGACGAGCAGTGCCATCTCGTAGCCGACGAGGCCGATGTCGGAGTCCGGGGAGGCGAGGACGGCGAGGGCGGAGCCGTCGCTGACGGCCATCAGGAAGAGGAAACCGCGCTCCATCTC
Source organism: Kitasatospora sp. NPDC086009 (assembly GCF_044540385.1). Classification (NCBI taxonomy): domain Bacteria; kingdom Bacillati; phylum Actinomycetota; class Actinomycetes; order Kitasatosporales; family Streptomycetaceae; genus Kitasatospora; species Kitasatospora sp. NPDC086009. Next base: position 114,535 of record NZ_JBITSA010000020.1, on the reverse strand, counting down.
GACAACGGTCTGGTTGACCTCGCCGCCCTCGAAGATCCGGCTGGCGCCGGAGGTGAGGGAGGTGAGGCCGGAGGCGACGGCGGCGAGCTGGTCGGCGCGGTCGCGGGGGAAACCTTCGGACATGCACAGCAGGAGGCCGTCCGCGGAGACCACCACCGTGTGCGACACCCCAGGGGTGTTGTCCACGAAATTGGTGATCAGCCAGTTCAGGTTCTGTGCGGCCTGGCTCATCTGACTCAACTCAACGCTCCTGGTGGTTCGAGCCGCCGAAGAGATCGGTGCTGCGGTTCTGCTGTCCGTTGCCGGACGGGTCTACCTGATCGGGGTCGATCCGGAAGCTTCCGGTGTTGCCGGCGCTGCGGCCCTGCTCCACGCCGCGGCGCAGGTTGGTGAGCCGGCCGCGGACCTCCTCGGGGCTGCGGGAGACCTGCGGCCCGTCCTGCGGAGTGGGCTTGGCGTTGCCGGCCACCAGGTTCTGCTTGGGCACCCGCCGGGGCAGGCCGGACGAGGTGGTCCCGCCGGAGGCGGGCTCGCGCAGCTGCTCGGCACGCTGCCAGGCGCCGTCGTTGGGCGACTGCCAGGCGGCGCTGGTCGGGCCGGTCGGTCCGGTGGGACCGTAACCGCCCAGCGCGGACACCTCGTGTCCGCGCGGTTCGGCGGGCGCCGAGGTGTCCTTGGCGCCGGCGAACCAGTTCGGGGTCTCGCCGGTGTCCTGGCCGCCGCCCTGCTGCGGCGCGGCGGCGGGGCCACCGCCGGCCAGCTGCTGGCCGGGGCGGCGCTGCGGCAGCCCGGACGGCAGGGTGGCGGCGGGCTGGGCGGCCGGCAGGGCCGGCGGCTCCGGGGTGTACGGGTGGCCGGCCGGGGCCTCCTCGGCCCCGTACTGCTCGTCGGCGTAGCCGTCGTAGCCCGGGTACTGGCCGTACTGGTCGTCCTGGCCCTGGTTCTGGCCCTGGTCCTGACCGTACTGGTCGTCGCCGTAACCCTGCTGGGGGAACCGGCCGTAGGCGTCCTGGCCGTAGTCGTTCTGCCCGTACTCGGTCCCGGCGTAGCCGTCCTGGGCGTACCCGTCCTGGGTGTAGCCGCCCTGGTCGTAGCCGTACTGCTGGTCGGCGTAGCCGGACTGGTCGTAGCCCTGCTGGGGGTACTGGCCGTCCTGGCCGTAGCCCTCGTCGTTGCGCCGGCCGTACGCCGGGTACTCCTCCTCGACCTCGGCGTCGAGCACCTGCCGCTCCTCCGGCCCGAGCGGGCCGGACTCCAGGGCCGCGCGGCGGACCTGGTCGAGCCGCTGCGAGCGCTGGACGGCCTCCAGGGCCGGGCTGAAGCCGCTGGACCCGGCGCTGCCGTTGCCGGTGAGGTGGTCGTCGAAGCCCAGCTCGGCGGCGCTGCGCGGCTGGTTCTGCTGGACCTCGGCGGCCCAGTCGGCCGCGGACGGCTCCTGCTCGGCGAAGATCCGGGAGACGGTGAACTGCTCCTCCGGCTCCGGGGCGGCGCCCATCTGGGTCAGGAACGGCGGGAGCATGACCAGCGAGGTGGTGCCCGCGGACTCGCCCGAGGGGCGGAGCTGGACACGGACGTCGTGCCGCTGGGAGAGCCGGCCGACCACGAAGAGGCCCATGCGGCGGGAGATGGTGGCGTCGACGGTGGGCGGCTCGGCCAGCTTCTCGTTGATCTCGGCGAAGTCCTCGGCGGTGAGGCCGATGCCCTTGTCGTGGATCTCGACCAGCACCCGGCCGTCCGGCAGGCGGGTGGCGTTGACCAGCACCCGGGTCTGCGGGCTGGAGAACGAGGTGGCGTTCTCCAGCAGCTCGGCGAGCAGGTGGACGAGGTCGGTCACGGCGGCGCCGACGACCTCGGCCTCGGGGATGCCGGAGAGCTCGACGCGCTCGTACTGCTCCACCTCGGACGCGGCGGCGCGGAGCACGTCGACCAGCGGGACCGGGGTGTTCCAGCGGCGGCCGGCCTCCTCGCCCGCGAGGACGAGCAGGTTCTCACCGTTGCGGCGCATACGGGTGGCGAGGTGGTCCAGCTTGAAGAGGTTCTCCAGCTGGTCCGGGTCGGCCTCGTTGTTCTCCAGGTCGGTGATCAGCGCCAGCTGGCGCTGGATCAGGCTCTGGCTGCGGCGCGACAGGTTGGTGAAGATCGCGTTGACGTTGCCTCGCAGCAGGGCCTGCTCGGCGGCGAGCGCGACCGCCTGCCGGTGGACCTGGTCGAAGGCCCGGGCGACCTCGCCGATCTCGTCCTTGCCGTGCAGCGGGATCTGGCTGACCGAGGTGTCCACCCGGTCCGGGTCGGTCTTGGAGAGCCGCTCGACGAGGTCCGGCAGGCGGTGGTCGGCGATCTCCAGGGCGGCGTTGCGCAGGGTGCGCATGCCCAGGATCATCGAGCGGGCCACGTAGCCGGTGAGGACACCGGCGAGGACCAGCGCGGCGAGCACGATCGCCGAGTTGAGGATGGCGTCGTAGAGCGCGTTGTCCCGCAGGTCGGCGGCGTCGTTGAGGACGTCGTCCAGCAGTGCGACCTCGGTGGCGCGCAGGCTGGCGATGTGGGTGTTGGAGGCCTGCTCCCAGTTCTCCTTGGTCAGACCGGCGTCCTTGGCCTCCTTGTAGGCGGCGTCGGCGGCGGCCTTGCCCTTGGACTGGCCCTCGGCGGCGGCCTGCGTGTAGGCGGCGCCGAGGCCCAGCAGGCCCGTCATGGTCGGCACGCTGCCGTTCGGCATCCGGTACGCGGCGCGCTGGTCGGCGGCGGCCTGGGCGACCTGGGCGTCGGCGTAGCGCTGGGCGTCCTCGGGGGCGCTGCCGGTGTTGAACTCGGAGAGCGAGACCTGCTCCAGCTTCTGGGAGACCAGGAGCTGCTGGATCAGGTCGGTGTTCTCGTACCGGGTGGTGGACTGGGCCGAGATGCCGACCAGCAGGTGGAGCATCAGCGCGCGCTGGGTCGAGGCCGAGGCCTTGGCCAGCGACATGGCGTAGATCGCGCGGCCCTTGCTGGTGATGTTGCTGCTGCCGAGGCCGACCGAGTTGTCGTAGGCCAGCAGCGGCGCGATCATCGTCGAGTACGCGGACTGGGTCGCGGTGGCGAACAGCTCGGGCTTGTAGGCGACGTCGCGCAGGTGCGGGAGGAACAGCACCATGCTCTGGAAGGCCGCGTGCCGGTGGGGCAGTTCGGCGGACTTGTCGCTGGCGTCGTAGGCCGCGTTGTACGCCTTGAGCGCGGTGTCTGTGGTGGCGCGGGTCTTCGGGACGTCGCCGTTCGGGTCCTGGCCGGTCAGCAGGGGGCTGAGCGACTTGTCGCGCTCGTTCTCCAGCGCCTCGGCGAGTTCGGTGGCCGCCTTGGCGAGGCGGGCGGTCTTCTCGGCGCGGGAGGCCTTGACGTAGCCGTCGACCGAGGTGTTGACGCGCAGGCCGCCGAAGATCAGGCCGATGATGACCGGGATCAACAGGATGGCTATCAGACGGGCCGGCACACGCCAGTTCCGCGGCCGGAGGAAGTCGTACCGACCACCCTTGCCGCCGCTGCCTCCGTCGTCCGCCGAGCCACCGCTGCGGCGCTCCGTGGAGGCGGCCGGCGGCTTCGGGGAGGGGGCCGGGGGTCGCTCCTCGACCGGCGTGAACGCGGAGAATCCGGCCGGGTCCGTTGCGGTACCGTTCGGCTCGCTCTGGCGGGGCTCGGAGCGCCGCTGCGGGGCGACCTGCTGCTTACGCCTCACTCGACAACAACCTCTCGGCCGATTGGCGGCCATGGATCAATCCAGCGCTACCCCTGGCAGCGGCCCGCTGGTGGTGGGACTGCCGAAATGGATTTAGGGGTAGCTGGAATTTCAGCACGTGCAGGGATGGGGGACAAACAGGTGTCGATGGCGGCCTGCTGTGGAGCAATCCGGACATTAGCCGACATCGAGGGGCAAAACCGTGGTCTTCTGGCGCTGAGCGATGCTAATTCGCTACGCATGGTCACTGTTGATCACAAAATGCCTACCGAACTGTTATCCGCTGCTTATGTAGGGGTCTTGCGCGGGCCGCTGCGGCGACACCCGCGCCCTAGCCGCAGCTGCCCCGGTGCCCGACCGTGACGGCGGGGCACCGGGGCGTGCGACCTGCGGGTTCCCGCTCAGCGCAGGCGGGCGAGGAGGGCGTGTTCGACGAGGGTGATGAGGGCGCTCTTGGCGCTGTCGCGTCGTCGGGCGTCGAGGGTGATGACGGGGGTGTCGGGGCCGAGTTGGAGTGCTTCGCGGACTTCGTCGCCGGTGTGGGGCTGGTGTCCGTCGAAGCCGTTGAGGGCGACGACGAAGGGGAGTCCGCTGTTCTCGAAGTAGTCGAGGGCGGGGAAGCAGTCGGCGAGGCGGCGGGTGTCGACGAGGACGACGGCTCCGATGGCGCCTCGGACGAGGTCGTCCCACATGAACCAGAAGCGGTCCTGTCCGGGGGTGCCGAAGAGGTAGAGGATGAGGTCTTCGTCGAGGGTGATGCGGCCGAAGTCCATGGCGACGGTGGTGGTCGTCTTGCCGGAGACGTGGCTGAGGTCGTCGATGCCGGCGGACGCGGAGGTCATGACGGCTTCGGTGCGCAGGGGGTTGATCTCGGAGACGGCGCCGACGAGCGTGGTCTTGCCGACACCGAAGCCGCCGGCGACGACGATCTTCGCCGAGGTCGTGGCGCGGGTGGCTCCGTTAGAGCTTGCGAAGTCCACTGAGGACCCTTTCGAGCAGCGTGACGTCGGGCGTTCCGCCCGACTCGCCCGCGGCGGCGGGCTGGTGGATGGCGACGAGACCGGCCTCGGCAAGGTCGGCGACGAGGATGCGGGCGACACCGAGCGGCACGCCGGCGAGTGCGGAGATCTCCGCGATGGACTTGACCTCACGGCAGAGGTTCACGATCCGGGCGTGCTCGGGCAGCAGGCCGCCGGTCCGCTCGGCGGAGCTGGTGGTCGAGATCAGCGCCTCGATCGCGAGCTGGTACCGGGGCCGGGTGCGGCCTCCGGTCATCGCGTACGGGCGGACCAGCGGCTGCTGCTCGTAGCCGTCGGACTGCTGCCCGCCGTAGCCGCTGCCGTACCCGCTGCCGTACGAGCCGGCGGGTGTCGAAGGCGGGGTCATGGGTCCTCCTTGTGCTGCAGCCTTGGGCAGCCGGTTCCAGCTGGGGCGATGCCAGCTGAGGCGAAATCAGCTGCCTGAGGGTAGCTGAGGGTGAGGCGCCGGGCCTGGTCGGGTCAGGCCCGGCGGGGAGGTGGGACGGGTGAGGTCGCCGCTCAGGGCACTCAGTGCAGGAGACTGCCCTGGAGTTCTGCGCGGAGTGCGGGGGTGAGGACGGCGCCGGCGCGGTCGACGAGCAGTGCCATCTCGTAGCCGACGAGGCCGATGTCGGAGTCCGGGGAGGCGAGGACGGCGAGGGCGGAGCCGTCGCTGACGGCCATCAGGAAGAGGAAACCGCGCTCCATCTCGACAACGGTCTGGTTGACCTCGCCGCCCTCGAAGATCCGGCTGGCGCCGGAGGTGAGGGAGGTGAGGCCGGAGGCGACGGCGGCGAGCTGGTCGGCGCGGTCGCGGGGGAAACCTTCGGACATGCACAGCAGGAGGCCGTCCGCGGAGACCACCACCGTGTGCGACACCCCGGGGGTGTTGTCCACGAAATTGGTGATCAGCCAGTTCAGGTTCTGTGCGGCCTGGCTCATCTGGTTCAACTCAACGCTCCTGGTGATCTGCGCCGTTGCCGTCGGTGCGGCCCCCGAAGCTATCGAATCCGGACTGCTGGGCACCATGCTGCGGACCCGCCTGGTTGCCCTGGCCCGGGCCCTGGCCGGCCGCCTGCTCGGCGCCGACCCGGCGGCCCTGCTGGATGCCGCGGCGCAGGTTGGTGAGCCGGCCGCGGACCTCCTCGGGCGCACGGGACACCTGGGGGCCGGTCAGCGGGGACGCCTCGGCGGTACCGGAGACCAGGTTGGCCTGCGGGGTCCGCCGGGGGAGACCGGACATGGTGACGCCACTGGTCGAGGGCTCCCGGACCTGCTCGGCCCGGCGCCAGCGCTCGTCGTTCGCGGACGGGCGCCACGGCGCGTCACCAGGCCCGCCCGGCCCGCCCTGCCCACCCTGCGGGGCCTGCTGCGGCTGGCCCTGCTGAGGGGCCTGCTGCTGAGCCTGGTGGGGAGCCTGCTGGGCGTGCTGGTGCTGCTGCGGGGCCTGCTGGTGCTGGCCCTGCTGCTGGACGCCGGGCGCACTGGTCCCGGGCCGACGCGGCTGGTACTGACCCGCCCGCGCCGCCTCGGCCTGCTCGGCCGACTCGAAGATCGGCGCACCGCCCTGCGGGCCGCCGTCGGACGGACCGGTCGGCAGCGCCATCGGCTCCTGGCGGACCGGCTCGGGGCGGACCGGCTCCGGACGCGCCGGGTTCGGCAGCACCGGCTCGACCAGACCGAGGCCGAGCGGGTCACGCGGGTCGATCTCGCTCGCCTCGAAGCGCGGCCGGGCGAACTGCGCGGTGCTCTCCATCGACGAGGGCTCGGCCGCGGGGAGCGGCTGGGCCTGCTGCGGCGGGAACTGCTGCTGCTGCCGCTCGCGCTGCGGTGCGTCCGGGCCGGGGCGCTGCGGACGGCGCGGACCCTGCGGGCCCTGGCCGCCGGGGCCGCCCTGGCCCTGCGGTGCCTGACCCTGCGGTGCCTGGCCCGGCTGGCGGCGCTGCGGCAGACCCTCCTGCGGGCGGTTGCCCGGGCGGGCGCCCTGCGGCGCGCCCGGACGGCCCGACTGGTCGGCCCAGCCGTGCTGCGGCTGCTCGCCGGTCCGGGGGCCCGGACCGCCGGCGAAGTCCCCGCCGGGGCGCGGCCGCTCCTGGCCGGGGCGCCGGCCCTGGCCGGGCTGACCCGGGCCCTGGCCCTGCTGGCCCTGGCCCGGCTGACCCGGACCGGGCTGGCCCTGGCCGGGCTGCTGCTGGCCGCGGCGCGGCAGCGCACCGGGACCGCCCTGCGGCGGAGCCTGCCGGCCCGCACCGCGCTGCGGCAGACCGCCCTGCGGGTTCTGGCGGGCCTGCGGGACCTGCTGCTGGCCCTGCGGGGCCTGCTGACCCTGGGGGGCCTGCTGGCCCTGCGGCTGGCCCTGGAGCGACTGGCCGACCTGTCGGGTCGGCAGCGCGCCGCCGGCCCGTCCACCGGGGCCGCCCTGGCCGCCCGGAGCACCGGGACCGCCCTGGCCGAGCTGCGGACGGCCCTGCGGGGCACCGCCCGCCGGACCCTGGCCGAGCGCGGCCGGGCCGCCGTTCGGGCCGCCAGCCGGACCGCCGGGCACCTGGCGCTGCTGGCGCGGCGTCGGGGCGACCCCGCGCTGCTGCTTGGCCTGCGCCGAACCGGGGCGGGCCGGAGCCCGGCGGTCGGCGGAGTTGGTGACGTCCACCGGGAGCATGACCAGCGCGGTGGTGCCGCCGGAGTCGCTGGGGCGCAGCTGGATGCGGATGCCGTGTCGCAGGGACAGGCGGCCGACCACGAAGAGGCCCATCCGGCGGGAGACGGAGACGTCCACCGTCGGCGGGTTCGCCAGGCGCTCGTTGATGTCGGCGAGGTCGTCGGGGCTGAGGCCGATGCCGGTGTCGTGGATCTCGACCAGCACCCGGCCGTCCGGCAGGGCGTGGCCGGTCACCCGGACGCGGGTCTGCGGGCTGGAGAACGAGGTGGCGTTCTCCAGCAGCTCGGCGAGCAGGTGGACGAGGTCGTTGACGACGCGGCCGGCGACCTCGGCCGACGGCACGGTGGCCAGCTCGATGCGCTCGTACTGCTCCACCTCGGAGGCGGCGGCGCGGAGCACGTCGACCAGCGGGACGGGGCGGGTCCAGCGGCGGCCCGGGTCCTCGCCCGCGAGGACGAGCAGGTTCTCGCCGTTGCGGCGCATACGGGTCGCGAGGTGGTCCAGCTTGAAGAGGTTGGCCAGCTGGTCCGGGTCCGCCTCGCGGCTCTCCAGCTCGGAGATGAGCGACAGCTGGCGCTGGATGAGGCCCTGGCTGCGGCGCGAGAGGTTGGTGAACATCGCGTTGATGTTGCCGCGCAGGAGGGCCTGCTCGGCGGCGAGGCGGACGGCCTCGCTGTGCACCATGTCGAAGGCGTGGGCCACGTGGCCGATCTCGTCCGCGGAGTCGATGCCGACCGGTTCGACGGTGACGTCGACGTCGTGCGGGTCGCTCTCGGACAGCGTCTTGACCAGCTCGGGCAGTCGCCGCTCGGCGACGTCCTCGGCCGCGGACTGCAGTCGCGTCAGCGAGCGCACCATCGAGCGGGCGATCAGACCGGCGCCACCGAGGGCGACCAGCAGCACCAGCGCGACGGCGGCACCGATGATCAGGGCCTCGGTGTCGGCGGCGGACTGCAGCTCCTGGGCCTTGCCGTCGAGGTCCTCGATCAGCTTCGACTCGATCCGCCGCTCGGCGGTGATCTTGGCGGTGGCCTGCTCGTACCAGTCCTTGAAGCTGACCGGCTCGGTCTGGTGGATACCGCTCTGCTGGAGCACCGAGCGCGCGTACCGGTCGGCGGCGGCGACCACCGAGTTGTAGCTGAGCTGGCCGCGCAGGTTGTCCAGGTCGTGCGAGGTGTAGATGTTGTTGAAGCTGGTGAGCGCGTTGTCGTAGGAGGCGCGCAGCCGGATACCGAAGGACTCGTCGCTCAGGCTGAGGTCGGGGGCCTTGGGGTTGGCGAGCGCGGCGCTGATCAGGGCGCGCTGCTGCGAGGTGGCGTTCTTGGCCAGCGAGAACTGCTGGAGGGCGCGGGTGGCGCGGACCAGGTCGCGGTTGTTGGACGCGAGCGCGATGTCCTGGGTGATCGACAGCAGGTCTCGGATGATCACGTCGTAGGCCGTGATCGTCGACTGGATGTTCTGGTTGTTCTGGTACGGGGTGTTGCGCGCGTCCGAGATCGAGTTCAGGTCCTTGCGGATCTGGAACAGCAGCGCCTTGCCGCCGGAGAGCTCCAGGTTCTCGAACTTGTCCGAGGACGCGGTGAAGGTCCGGCTCAGGTCGTCGGTGATCTTGCGGGCGTTGACGATGTCGTCGTCGAGCGGGGCGTTCGGCTCGTGGGTGATCGGCCCGGCGCTGATGTCCCGCTCGGTCTGCAGGGCGTCGGCGAGGTTGGTCGCCTTCTTCGCCAGGTCCGAGAGGTTGGCCATCTGGGCGAGCTGCTGCGAGGCCTCGAGAGAGGTCTGGATGCGCAGCCCACCGAGCACGAGGGCGACCAGCACCGGGAGCGCGAGCAGCGCGATGAGGCGGGTACGGATCCGCCAGTTGCGCATCGCCAGCCGGCTCATGCCCTTGGCCCGTCGGCGGGTCAGCGTCTTGCGGAGCTTGCCCCGGGCCGATTTCCGGTCCTGTTCGGCGTCGTCCTCCGGGCGGCCGACCGCCTCGGGTGCCGGCTCGACGGGGCCGCCGGGCACCGCCGCCTGCTGGGGTGGTGCCACGGGCTCACGCGACTCCGGGTCACCCGCGGCGCCGCTACCCCTTTTGAAACGTCCCTGCACTGGCGTCGCAACCTCTGGACCGGGCGTCCCGCCGCGTCGCCGCAGCCTGGACGGTGTGGAGTTTCCATCCGCACCCCGGCCGGTCCGGGAGAGCGGGCACCGGGGTGGACTACTCCCTACCCACGGTCCGTGGCATTCCAGCACAGCCGGGGAATCCCAACAAGGGCCGCCAGGGCGAGTGGGGCCACACTACCGACCGCGCGCGCGATTTCACTGACTGTGCGGTAACCGGACCGGAATACCGCCTTTTTCGGACACTTGCCGGATACATGCCAACCGGACCCGAGATCAACGGGAGGTGCAGAGGTTCCCGATTGCCCGATATGCGGGGTTTTGTCGGCGAAACTTGATGAAGCGATATGTCGGATATCGGAGAATTGCTCTTCAATTTGTGAGCAAAATCACAGCACAATGTGTAGCTTTGGTCACGGCGGCTGTGGAAAGAGATCCGTAACCTTGCTGTCTCCGGCGCACGGCCTCGATCAGCCTGCCCAGAATCTCCCCGAACCACTCAGGCCGGTGTCGCGCCACGTCGACGCGCCGGTCGCGACCCCGAGGTGCTGACGAGATGTCCCAGGCGAACACGGCCGCCACCAGTCCCGAGCTCTCCAGCCGTTCCACGGCGAACCCGCGCCGGACGACGCTGGCCTCGGTCGAGGACTTCAGCGGGATCCCGGGCGCCCGCCGGGCCGAGCACGTGGCGACCTACGCCACCGAGCTGCCTACCAACACGGCCAACCCGCGCCGCACCCAGCTGATGGTCGCCCCGGCGGTGGCCCCGCGGAGCTGACACCCCGCACGAACCCGGAAGGCGCCGCACTCGCGGCGCCTTTCGGTTTGTTCCCGCGAGGTCGGGCGCAACCACGCTGAACAGGGGCAAAGCGGTCGGGGGAGGCCCCACGCGATAGCCTGGTCGACGATTGAGCGGGGCCGGGCCCACACGGGCGCGGCGCCCACCAGCGCCCGGGCGCGCCCCGGGCGGCCGACGAAGCGAGGGGTAGCCCAGCCGTGCGCATTGCCAGGTTTTCCGTCCGGGAGGGGAGCCCTGCCGCCGGCACCGTCTCCTTCGGTGTGGTCGAGGGTGACCCGGCGCAGCCCGAGTCCCTCGTGGTTCACGCCCTGGCCGGCCACCCGTTCGGGCAGCCCCAACCCACCGGTGAGAGCTACCGCTTCCAGGACGTGCGGCTGCTCAGCCCGATGCTGCCGAACAAGATCGTCGCGGTCGGCCGCAACTACGCCGCCCACGCGGCGGAGCTCGGCCACGACGTCCCGGACGTCCCGCTGACCTTCTTCAAGCCGTCGACCTCGGTGATCGGCCCGACCGAGTCCATCGCGTACCCGCCGTTCTCCTCCGACGTCCACCACGAGGCCGAACTGGCCGTGGTCATCGGCCGGATGTGCCGCGAGGTCCCGCTGGACCGGGTGCCCGAGGTGATCTTCGGCTACACCTGTGCCAACGACCTCACGGCCCGCGACATCCAGCAGCGCGAGGGCCAGTGGGCCCGCGCCAAGGGCTTCGACACCGCCTGCCCGCTCGGCCCGTGGATCGAGACGGACCTCGACCCGAGCGACCTCGCCGTCACCTGCACGGTCAACGGCGAGCTCCGGCAGGCCGGCCGCACCTCCCAGATGGTCCGCTCGGTCGCCGAGCTGATCGTCCACATCTCCGAGGCCATGACGCTGCTGCCCGGCGACGTCATCCTCACCGGCACACCCGCTGGGGTGGGCCCCCTCAACGTCGGCGACGCGGTCGCCGTCTCCATCGAAGGCATCGGCACTCTCACCAACAAGGTGATCAAGCGTGGCTAACACTGACCCGAGCGTTCGGGTTCGCTTCTGTCCGTCCCCGACCGGCAACCCGCACGTGGGCCTGGTCCGCACGGCCCTCTTCAACTGGGCCTTCGCCCGCCACAACGGCGGCACGATGGTCTTCCGGATCGAGGACACCGACTCCGCCCGCGACTCCGAGGAGTCGTACCGGCAGCTGCTCGACGCCATGCGCTGGCTCGGCTTCGACTGGGACGAGGGCCCGGAGATCGGCGGCCCGCACGCGCCGTACCGGCAGTCGCAGCGGATGGACATCTACGCGGACGTGGCCCGCCGGCTGCACGAGGCCGGCCACGCCTACCACTGCTACTGCTCCACCGAGGAGCTCGACGCCCGCCGCGAGGCCGCCCGCGCGGCCGGCCGCCCGTCCGGCTACGACGGCCACTGCCGGGAGCTGACGGACGACCAGGTCGCCGTCTACAAGCTGGAGAAGCGCGAGCCGATCCTGCGGTTCCGGATGCCCGACCGCACCATCGCCTTCGACGACCTGGTGCGCGGCACGCTCAGCTTCGAGCCGGAGAACGTGCCCGACTACGGCATCGTCCGGGCCAACGGCGCACCGCTCTACACCCTGGTCAACCCGGTCGACGACGCCCTGATGGGCATCACCCACGTGCTGCGCGGCGAGGACCTGCTCTCCTCGACCCCGCGCCAGATCGCGCTGTACGCGGCGCTCGCCGAGATCGGCGTCGGCGACGGCGGCACCCCGCGCTTCGGCCACCTGCCGTACGTGATGGGCGAGGGCAACAAGAAGCTCTCGAAGCGCGACCCGCAGGCCTCGCTCAACCTGTACCGCGAGCGCGGCTTCATCCCCGAGGGCCTGCTCAACTACCTGTCGCTGCTCGGCTGGTCGCTCTCCGCGGACGACGACATCTTCTCGGTGGAGCAGCTGGTCGAGGCGTTCGACATCGCCGACGTCAACGCCAACCCGGCCCGCTTCGACCTCAAGAAGTGCGAGCACATCAACGCCGAGCACGTGCGCCGGCTGGCCCCGGAGGACTTCGTCCGCCGCCTGGTGCCGTACCTCCAGGCGCCCGGTCTGCTGCCGGCCGAGCCGACCGCCGAGCAGCTGGAGCTGCTGGCCAAGGTGGCACCGCTCACCCAGGAGCGGATGGTCGTGCTGAGCGAGATCGTCACCATGGCGGGCTTCCTCTTCGTCGACCCGGCGGACTTCACGCTCGACCCGGACGACGCCGCCAAGGTGCTCACCGCCGACGCCCGTCCGGTGCTGGAGGCGAGCATCAAGGCGTTGGAGGAGCTGGCGGACTTCTCGCCCGAGCCGATCCAGGCCGCGCTGCGCGCGGCGCTGGTGGACGGGCTGGGCATCAAGCCCAAGTTCGCCTTCACGCCGCTGCGGGTGGCCGTCACGGGCCGCCGGGTGTCCCCGCCGCTCTTCGAGTCGATGGAGCTGCTCGGGCGCCCCGAGACGCTGCGCCGGCTGACCGCCGCGCTGGCCGCCGTCCCGGCTGCCTGAGCACCGCCACCGGCGGCCGCGGGCCGGGTTCTGACCTGGCCCGCAGCCGCCCCGGCCGCGGCCTGGGCTTATCGATTTTGGACCGGGGCCGGACGTCGGGTAATGTTCTTTCTGCGCCGCCCGGGAGGGAACGGACGAGGGAGCGAAACCCCGTCGGGACCGAGCGAGGGGCGCAACGCCTGAGAAGGGCCCGCAGGGGTTCAACTCTGGTGGGGTATGGTGTAATTGGCAGCACGAGTGATTCTGGTTCATTTAGTCTAGGTTCGAGTCCTGGTACCCCAGCGCAGTACAGGCACTGTCGGCTCCATCGCAGTGCAGGCACCACCGCAGTACAAACAAAGATCCAAGCCCCCGTTGTGTAGCGGCCTAGCACGCTGCCCTCTCACGGCAGTAGCGCCGGTTCGAATCCGGTCGGGGGTACTGATCCCGCAAGGGATCGCCAGGATGCCCCCGTTGTGTAGCGGCCTAGCACGCTGCCCTCTCACGGCAGTAGCGCCGGTTCGAATCCGGTCGGGGGTACCAGAGCATTAAGCCGGTGGGCTTGCCCATCGGCTGATTGCTTTGTTGGGGTATGGTGTAATTGGCAGCACGAGTGATTCTGGTTCACTTAGTCTAGGTTCGAGTCCTGGTACCCCAGCCAGAAATGAGCAAGGCCCTGGTCCGCCAGGGCCTTTTGTGTTTTCCGCCCGCATTTCCCGGGTGATTCGGAAAAGGGCCCGCGCACCTCGGTGCGCGGGCCCTTTTCGACGTCGGCGGGCAGGGGTGGTCAGCCGCGGCGCAGGGCCTCGGTGAGCCGGTTGGCGGCCTCGATGATGGCCTGGGCGTGCAGCCGGCCCGGGTGGCGGGTCAGGCGCTCGATCGGACCGGAGACGGAGACGGCGGCCACGACCCGGTTGGAGGGGCCGCGCACGGGGGCCGAGACGGACGCCACACCCGGCTCGCGCTCGCCGATCGACTGCGCCCAGCCGCGGCGCCGGACGCCGCTCAGCGCGGTCGCGGTGAACCGGGCGCCCTGGAGGCCCCGGTGGAGCCGCTCGGGCTCCTCCCAGGCGAGCAGGACCTGGGCGGCCGAGCCGGCCTTCATCGGCAGAGTGCTGCCGACCGGGACGGTGTCCCGCAGACCGGAGAGCCGCTCGGCGGCGGCGACGCAGATCCGCATCTCGCCCTGCCGGCGGTAGAGCTGTGCGCTCTCGCCGGTGACGTCGCGCAGATGGGTCAGGACCGGGCCCGCGGTGGCGAGCAGCCGGTCCTCGCCCGCCGCGGCGGAGAGTTCGGAGAGACGGGGGCCGAGGATGAACCGGCCCTGCATGTCCCTGGTGACCAGTCGGTGATGTTCGAGTGCGACGGCGAGCCGGTGGGCCGTGGGCCGCGCCAGACCGGTGGCGGCGACCAGCCCCGCCAACGTGGCGGGGCCCGACTCCAGTGCGCTCAGCACCAGAGCGGCCTTGTCGAGAACGCCGACGCCGCTAGAGTTGTCCATGCCCTAAGACTGCAGTCTCATTCCGCGAGACGCAAGTTCAATCCGGCGAGAAAAGCGCCACTCTGGATGCAGCAGCCCGGGAGACATCCAGAATGCGGCCTCAACAGAGTGTCCGCATGGTGGACACCGATCCGGCGTGCAGGTCACGCGGCGCGCCTCACAGGGCGGCGCAGGCAGTGACCCCGATGAACACGAGAAGGCCGGCAACGCGGCCGGCTGGAGGGAATCCGATGGGACGGACACTCGCAGAGAAGGTCTGGGACGACCACGTCGTCCGGCGCGCGGAGGGCGAGCCCGACCTGCTCTTCATCGACCTGCACCTGCTCCACGAGGTCACCAGCCCGCAGGCCTTCGACGGCCTCCGGCTGGCCGGGCGCACGGTCCGCCGGACCGATCTCACGATCGCGACCGAGGACCACAACACCCCGACCCTGGACATCGACAAGCCGATCGCCGACCCGGTCTCGCGGATCCAGCTGGAGACCCTGCGCCGCAACGCCGCCGAGTTCGGCGTCCGGATCCACTCGCTGGGCGACGTCGAGCAGGGCGTCGTGCACGTGGTCGGCCCGCAGCTCGGGCTGACCCAGCCGGGCACCACCGTGGTCTGCGGCGACTCCCACACCTCCACCCACGGCGCCTTCGGCGCCCTGGCGTTCGGCATCGGCACCAGCCAGGTCGAGCACGTCCTGGCCACCCAGACCCTCCCGCTGGCGCCGTTCAGGACGATGGCGATCACCGTCGAGGGCGAGCTGCCCGAGGGCGTCACGGCCAAGGACCTGATCCTGGCGATCATCACCCGGATCGGCACCGGCGGCGGCCAGGGCTACGTCCTGGAGTACCGCGGCTCGGCCATCCGCAGCCTCTCCATGGAGGCCCGGATGACCATCTGCAACATGTCCATCGAGGCGGGCGCCCGGGCCGGGATGATCGCCCCCGACCAGACCACCTTCGACTACCTGGAGGGCCGTCCGCACGCGCCGAAGGGCGAGGACTGGGACGCCGCGGTCGAGTACTGGAAGACCCTGGGCACCGACGAGGACGCGGTCTTCGACCACGAGATCTTCATCGACGCGACCCAGCTGACCCCGTTCGTCACCTGGGGCACCAACCCGGGCCAGGGCGCGCCGCTCGGCGCCCAGGTGCCGGACCCGGCCTCCTTCGCCGACCCGCAGGAGCGGATCGCCGCCGAGAACGCCCTGAAGTACATGGGCCTGGAGGCCGGCACCCCGCTGCGCGAGGTCGCGGTGGACGCCGTCTTCGTCGGCTCCTGCACCAACGGCCGGATCGAGGACCTGCGGGCCGCCGCGGCCATCCTGGACGGCCGGACCATCGCCGAGGGCGTGCGGATGCTGGTCGTCCCCGGCTCGGTGCGGGTCGCCCTGCAGGCCGTCGAGGAGGGCCTGGACAAGGTGTTCACCGCCGCCGGCGCCGAGTGGCGCCACGCGGGCTGCTCGATGTGCCTGGGCATGAACCCCGACCAGCTGGCCCCCGGCGAGCGCTGCGCGTCCACCTCGAACCGCAACTTCGAGGGCCGTCAGGGCAAGGGCGGCCGCACCCACCTGGTGTCGCCGCAGGTCGCCGCCGCGACCGCGGTGCTCGGCCGACTGGCCGCACCCGCCGATCTCCCGTCCGACGTCGCTGTGGAGGCCTGAGCAGCATGGAGAAGTTCACCACCCACACCGGTCGCGCCGTGCCGCTGCGCCGCAGCAACGTCGACACCGACCAGATCATCCCGGCCCATTGGCTCAAGAAGGTCACTCGTTCCGGTTTCGAGGACGGCCTGTTCGAGGCCTGGCGCAAGGACGAGTCGTTCGTCCTGAACCGGCCCGAGTACCAGGGCGCGACCGTCCTGCTGGCCGGCCCCGAATTCGGCACCGGCTCCTCCCGGGAGCACGCCGTCTGGGCATTGCAGAACTACGGGTTCCACGCGGTCGTCTCGTCCCGCTTCGCCGACATCTTCCGCGGTAACTCGCTGAAGAACGGCCTGCTCACGGTCGTGCTGCCGCAGGAGACGGTGGAGCGGCTCTGGGCGCTGGTGGAGGCCGATCCGACGGCCGGGATCACCGTCGACCTGGAGGCCCGCGAGGTGCGCGCCGAGGGCGTCACGGCCCCGTTCGAGCTGGACGACAATGTCCGTTGGCGGCTGCTGAACGGGCTGGACGACATCAGCATCACCCTGCAGAACGAGCCCGACATCGCGGCCTTCGAACAGACCCGGCCCGCCTTCAAGCCGCGTACTCTGCCGGTCGCCTGAGCGGCTCGGGAGAACAAGCATTCTGACGTTCCACCGGATGGTCCGCCTCCCCTCGGGGGGGCGGACCATCCGCCGTTCCGGGCCCGGAGTTACCCCCCGGCGCCGGCCCCCGATTGCCGATTTGGCATTGCCGCAGAGGCCCCGCGCAAGCACAACTGCGGGTAGATGGCACAATCAGTACATGCACCGGCACCATGAACCTCCGTACGCGGGCGGCGAACCCGCGTCACCGGAGTCCACGGGCCGGGGATCCGAACGCCGAATTGACGATCGGCCGGACGCCGCCACCTCACCTGCTGAGGGGCCGGACGACCCGGAAGTCGCAGCGCTCTACGCGCTTGTGGCCGAGCGGTTGAAGCAAGCTCACGCCCGCGTGCATGCGCTGAACGTGTCTGCCGATGCAAAGACCGCTCTCACCCGTCAACTCCTGATCGTCACCGAGGCCGCCAAGCGCGATCTTCCGGAGGCGGCAAGGCGGTTGAGTCGCTTTGTGCATGACCTCGACGAGGGGCGCCCGCCCGTCGCCTGAGGTCGCCGACGCGCAAATCCATTGCGACACTAGGGTGATTCGCGCGTTTGGTAATTGAAAGTCCGCAGATACATACCTAACGTGCGAAATGAACGGATGGAATCATCCGGCGCCCGTTTCCGAAGGGGAAGACGTGAACAAGGCTCAGCTTGTCGAAGCGGTGGCCGAGCAGCTGGGCGGTCGCAAGGCTGCCGCAGAGGCCGTCGACGCAGTGCTCGACACCATGGTCCGCGCCGTCGTGGCCGGTGACCGGGTGTCGGTCACCGGTTTTGGCACCTTTGAGAAGGTGGAGCGCTCCGCGCGCTTCGCCCGCAACCCGCAGACCGGCGAGAAGGTCAAGGTCAAGAAGACCTCGGTGCCCCGCTTCCGTCCCGGCCAGGGCTTCAAGGACCTGGTCAGCGGCAGCAAGAAGCTGCCGAAGGAAGGCCCCTCGGTGAAGAAGGCCCCCAAGGGCTCCCTCACCCCGGGCAAGAGCGGTGTCGCCGCGACCCCGGCCGCCAAGCGCGCCGCCACCAAGCGCGCCGCCTCGGCCGCCGCCGCGGCCCCGGCCGCCACCAAGAAGGCCGCTGCCAAGAAGACGGCGACCACGGCCGCCGCCAAGAAGACCACGGCCACCCCCGCCAAGAAGGCGACCGCGACCAAGAAGACCACGGCCGCCGCCGCCAAGAAGACCACGGCCGCCGCGACCAAGAAGACCGCTGCCGCCACCAAGAAGACGGCGACCACGGCCGCCGCCAAGAAGACCACGGCCACCGCCAAGAAGGCGACCGCCACGGCCAAGAAGACGGCTCCCGCGAAGAAGACCGCCACCCGCAAGACCACCGCGCGCAAGACCAGCGCGAAGTAGTCCTCGGACGGCTCTCCAGGGCCGTGGCGCACCCCCTCCCGGAATTCCGGGTGGTCGGGCCGCCACGGCTCTTCGGTTTTCCGGGGTCAGTCCCGGCCCCGGCGCGCGGCTGTGGAGCGGCGCGGGCCCGGTCACGCCTCGGCGGGGTCCGGGAAGGTCTGCAGCGTCAGGAAGACCACCCGGCGGGCGTCGCCCGCGCCCTCGGTGCGGATCCGCACCCGCTGGCCGGCGCGCAGCAGCCGCAGGCCGCCGGCGTCGAAGGCGGCGGCGTCGAACGGCACCGGGGTCCCGTCGTCGAGCAGCACGGAGCCGGCCCGGGTGGCGGGGTCGAAAGTGAACGCGGTGGCCTGCATGGAAGCAGCATAGCGAGCAGCACCGACAGGCCTCCGGGGCAGCTCGCGGAGGCGGCCCGGTGTGGATGGGGAGTTGTTCCGCGCCCGTCCGGAGCGGGGGTCAGAGTTGCTTCCGCGCCCGTCCGGAGCGGTTCGCGGCGGGGAGCCCGAGCGCCTGCGCGAGCCGGGCCGACAGGGCGCCGGTGTGCGGGCCGACGCCGAGTGCGAGCGCCGCGCCGAGGTCGGCGCCGGTGTCCACGTCCCGGCGCACCGACTCCACGTCGTCCAGCCGCAGTTCGCGGGCGCCGCCGGCCGCGTGCCGGGCCCGGGAGCCGTCGCCGAAGGCGGGTGCGAGCGGACCGCCGGGGGAGCGGGCCAGCAGCGTGGTGCCCAACCCGGGGGCGTCGGCCAGGAAGGACCGCCCAGCCGGCCGGGCCGCGGCCAGCACCCGGGCCAGTTCGGCCGGGCGCAGGGCCGGCAGGTCGGCGGAGAGCGCGGCCAGCGGGGCGTGCGGGGCGAGCGCCAGCGCGGCCGCCGCGCCGTGCGCCAGCGCGTCGTTGAGGCCGCCGCCCGGTTCGTCGCCGACGACGACCGCGCCCAGCGCGGCCAGCCGCTCGCCGGCGGCGCCGTCCCGGGTGACCACCAGGACGCGGGACACGCCCGGGGTGGCCAGCGCGGCGGTCACGGTGTCCAGGGCGAAGGAGAGCGCCAGGTCCGCGCGGTGCGGCCCGGCGAAGGGTGCCAGCCGGGTCTTCGCCAGGGCGAGCCGCTTGAGCGGCAGCACCAGCGACCAGCCTGCGGTGGGTGCGGGGGGCGCGACGGGCCCGCTGGGGCGTACGGTGTCCTGGGTCATCGGCGTCATTGTGACGCCGGTCCCGGAACCCTCGCCAGGCCGTCCGAACTGTGCGGACGTGCGTTTGGTCACGCCCGCCCGACGTGCTGGCGGGGTTGCTCGACAGCCGCTCCGCGGTCGGGCGAGACTGTTCCGCGCCCCGACCCCGTCCGACGGGGGTCGCGGGAGGCGAGAGACTGCGGCACTCCGCGTGCCGCACCGGATGAGGAGGACCTGGGGTGGCCCGCCGCTCGTATGCCGGCTTCGGCAACGCCGATTACGGCATCTGGTACCGCTTCGCGGCCGTGCTGGTGAAGCCGGTGACGACCGCGCTGGTCAAGCCAGACTGGCGGGGCTGGGAGCACCTGCCGAAGGAGGGCGGCTTCATCGCCGCCGTCAACCACAACTCGATCATCGACCCGGTGGTCTACGCGCACTGGCAGTACAACAGCGGGCGGCCGCCGCGGATCCTCGGCAAGTCCTCGCTGTTCTCGGTCCCGTTCATCGGCTTCATGCTGCGCAAGACCGGCCAGATCCCGGTGTTCCGCGAGTCGACCGACGCCGCGCACGCGTTCCGGGCGGCCATCGACGCGGTGAACGGCGGCCAGTGCGTCCAGTTCTACCCGGAGGGCACGCTCACCCGGGACCCGGACCTGTGGCCGATGACCGGCAAGAGCGGGGTGGCCCGGGTCGCGCTGATGACCGGTGCGCCGGTGATCCCGGTGGCGCACTGGGGTGCGCACGAGATCATCCCGCCGTACGGCCGGGGCGGCTCGGGGAAGGGCCGGTTCAACCTGTTCCCGCGGCACCGGGTGACGGTGGCGGCCGGGCCGGCCGTGGACCTGAGCAAGTACCAGGGCCAGGAGCTGACCGCCCAGGTGCTCCGGGACGCGACCGAGGACATCATGCGGGCGATCACCGCCGTGCTGGCCGACATCCGCGGCGAGGAGCCGCCGGCCGAGCGCTACGACATGCGCACGGCGGCCCGGCACCGGGCGGAGGCGGCCGCCGCCGAGCGGCAGCGGGCCGCCGGCACGCGCAAGAACAGCACCGAGGAGGCCGGCAAGTGACCCGATGTGCCGTGTTCGGAACGGGTTCCTGGGGGACCGCGTTCGCGATGGTGCTGGCCGACGCGGGCTGCGAGGTCACCCTCTGGGGGCGCCGGCCGGAGCTGGTGGACGCGATCCACACCACCCACGTCAACCCCGACTACCTGCCCGGCGTCCCGCTGCCCGGGTCGGTCCGGGCCACCGTGGACCCGGCGCGGGCCCTGGCCGGCGCCGACTTCGCGGTGCTCGCGGTGCCCTCCCAGACGCTGCGCGAGAACCTCGCCGCCTGGGCCCCGCTGATCGAGCCGCAGACCGTGCTGGTGAGCCTGATGAAGGGCATCGAACTCGGCACCGCCAAGCGGATGAGCGAGGTCATCGCCGAGGTCGCGAAGGTCGGGGCGGAGCGGGTGGCCGTCGTCAGCGGCCCCAACCTGGCCCGGGAGATCGCCAACCGGCAGCCCGCCGCGAGCGTGGTGGCCTGCACCGACGAGGCGGTCGCCAAGCGGCTCCAGGCGGCCTGCCACACGCCGTACTTCCGCCCCTACACCAACACCGACGTGATCGGCTGCGAGCTGGGCGGCGCGGTGAAGAACGTGATCGGCCTGGCGGTCGGCATGGCGGACGGCATGGGCCTCGGCGACAACACCAAGGCCACGCTGATCACCCGGGGCCTGGCCGAGACGACCCGGCTGGGGCTGGCGCTCGGCGCCGACGCGTACACCTTCGCCGGGCTCGCCGGGATGGGCGACCTGGTGGCGACCTGCTCCTCGCCGCTCTCCCGCAACCACACCTTCGGCACCAACCTCGGCCGCGGGATGTCGCTGGCCGAGACCATCGCGGCCACCCGGCAGACCGCGGAGGGCGTCAAGTCCTGCGAGTCCGTGCTCGACCTGGCCCGGCGCAGCGGCGTCGACATGCCGATCGTCGAGGCCGTGGTGGACGTGGTGCACAACGGGCGCCCCACCCAGGAGGCGCTGCGGGCGCTGATGTCGCGCTCGGCCAAGGCCGAGCGGCACTGACCGCGCGACGCCGGGCGACCGGGGCGGTTGACGTCCCGGAAACGGCTCGCACGGTAGTCTCACACCCGATATGAGCATCGAACAGACCCCCCCGAATCCGTCCGCGAAGCCGCGCGTAGCGCTCGTCTTCGGTGGCCGCAGCTCCGAGCACGCCATCTCGGTGTCCACCGCGGGCAGCGTGCTCAGGGCGATCGACCGCGAGAAGTACGACGTGCTGCCCATCGGCATCACCCACGAGGGCCGCTGGGCGCTGGTCAGCGACGATCCGGCCCGGATGGCCATCACCGACGGCCGGCTGCCGGACGTCGCCCAGGTCGCCGAGGCCGTCGACGGCCAGGTCGTGCTGCCGGTCAGCCCGGACAGCCGCGAGGTGGTCTGGAGCGAGCCGGGGGCGGTGCCGAAGGCGCTCGGCGAGGTCGACGTGGTCTTCCCGCTGCTGCACGGCCCCTGGGGCGAGGACGGCACCCTCCAGGGCCTGCTGGAGCTGTCCGGAGTGCCGTACGTCGGCAACGGCGTGCTCTCCAGCGCGGTGGGCATGGACAAGGAGTTCACCAAGCGGGTGCTGGCCTCGCACGGCCTGGGCGTCGGCTCGTACACCATCGTCCGGCCGCGGGAGTGGGAGAGCGAGGCCGGCCGCGCCGCCGTCCGCGAGCGGGTCGGGGAACTCGGTCTGCCGGTGTTCGTGAAGCCCTGCCGGGCCGGCTCCAGCATCGGCATCACCAAGGTCAAGGACCTCGCCGGGCTGGACGCCGCGATCGAGGAGGCCCGTCGGCACGACCCCAAGCTGATCATCGAGGCCGGGGTGTCCGGGCGCGAGATCGAGTGCGGGGTGCTGGAGTTCGAGGACGGCCCGCGCGCCAGCGTCCCGGCCGAGGTCCTGGTCGGCGGCGACTACGAGTTCTACGACTTCGAGGCCAAGTACATCGACTCCTCCGAGGTGCGCATCCCGGCCGAACTCGGTGCGGCCGAGCTCGCCGAGATCCGCCGTCAGGCGGTCGCCGCGTTCGAGGCGCTCGGCTGCGAGGGCCTGGCCCGGGTGGACTTCTTCCTGCTGGACGACGGCAGCTGGATGATCAACGAGGTCAACACCATGCCCGGCTTCACCCCGATCTCGGCCTACCCGAAGATGTGGGAGGCCAGCGGGCTGTCGTACCCGGAGCTGATCGACCGGCTGCTCCAGGCGGCGCTGCGCCGCCCGACCGGGCTGCGCTAGCCGCCCGGGCACCCGCCGCACACCCGCGCAAGGGCGGTCCGGGAGTTCCCGGACCGCCCTTCCCGTGCTCTCCGGCCGCTACGGGATGTTGGCCTTCACCACGCCGTTCAGGGCGGAGACCGGGTCGAGCGGATTACTGAAGGCCCCGCCGGGGACGGTCACCTCGACGTACGCCCGGCGCATCGTGGTGATGAACCGGTATCCGCCGTCGTCGAGCTTCTGCGCCCACCAGGTGACGTCGTCGATGGTGGGGGAGAGGTCCTTGGCGTGCTCGCCGTTCAGCGCCTCCGGCCGGTCCACCCCGCAGCGCAGCACGGTGCGCGGCGAGCTGGCCCAGGCGGCCACGTACGGGGAGCCGGGCGACGGGTCCTTGCGGGCGTGGCCGAGCACCTCCTGGGGCAGCGCCGCGGCCAGGTCCCGGCAGTAGCCGGCGGCCCTCCCGGTCGGCTTCGGCACCTCGATCGCCGCGGGCGCGCCCCAGCTGCCGAGCAGCACCACGACGGTGCAGCTCAGCGCCAGCGGCAGGGCCAGCCACCGGACGGGGGCCGGCAGCGCGGTCAGGAAGCGGGGGACGCGGAGTTGTCGGACCACCCGCCGATGGTAGCCGGGGCCTACAGGTGGACCACCGGACAGGTGAGGGTGCGGGTGATGCCCTCCACCTGCTGGACCTTGGCCACGACCAGGCGGCCGAGGTCGTCCACCGTCTCGGCCTCGGCCCGCACGATCACGTCGTACGGTCCGGTGACGTCCTCGGCCTGGAGGACACCGGGGATCTCGGAGATGGACCGGGCCACGGCGGTGGCCTTGCCGACCTCGGTCTGGATCAGGATGTATGCCTGTACCACGGGGGGACCTCCCGGCGGCTGGGAACGGGGATCGGCGCCGTGATCGCCCGCTCGGGCGTTCGGGGGTGGGGAACGGACTCACCGGCATTCCGATCACCACGCTACCGCGCAGCGGGCCGGGGAGGGGAGACTTCTGCACCCCCGGAGGGCGTACGCTGCGCGCGGGGGAGCGGGGGGCACCAGTTCCGATTCGGATGGAAACGCGAGAGGACGGCAGATGCAGGGGACCGTGGGCGAGCTCGGCGAGTTCGGACTCATCAGGGAGCTGACGGCCCGGGTACCGCTCACCGACGCGGTCGACCTCGGTCCGGGCGACGACGCCGCGGTGGTGAAGACGCCGGACGGCCGGGTGGTCGCCACCATGGACGTGCTGATCGAGAACCGGCACTTCCGCCGGGACTGGTCGACCGCCTACGACGTGGGCCGCAAGGCCGCCGCCCAGAACCTCGCCGACGTGGCCGCGATGGGCGCGGTGCCGACGGCGATCCTGCTCGGCCTGGTCACCCCCGCCGATCTGCCGACCACCTGGGCCACCGAGCTGATGGACGGGCTGCGCGACGAGTGCCAGGTGGCCGGTGCCACGGTGGTCGGTGGCGACGTGGTGCGCGGCGACGTCATCACCCTCGCCATCACGGCGCTCGGGGATCTCCAGGGGCGCGCACCGGTGACGCGCGCCGGGGCTCAGGTGGGCGACGTGGTCGCCGTCACCGGCTGGCTCGGCTGGTCCGCCGCCGGGCTGACCGTGCTGCAGCGCGGGTTCCGCTCGCCGCGCGCCTTCGTCGAGGCGCACCGCCGGCCCGAGCCGCCGTACCACGCGGGCCCGGCCGGCGCCGAGTTGGGCGCCACCGCGATGGTCGACGTGAGCGACGGGCTGGTGGCCGACCTCGGCCACGTCGCCCGGGCCAGCGCGGTGGACATCGACCTGCGGGCCGCCGACTTCGACGTCCCGGCACAGATGGCCGACATCGGGCAGGCCGTCGGGGTGGACCCGCTGGTCTGGGTGCTCTCCGGCGGCGAGGACCACGCGATCGTGGCGACCTTCCCGCGCGGGGTCCAACTGCCCGCCCGCTGGCGGGTGGTGGGCGAGGTGACCGGCCGGGCCCGGCCGTCCCGCGGTGGCCGGGTGACGGTGGACGGCGAGCCCTGGGACCGGGTCGGCGGCTGGGACCACTTCGCGGAATGAGCGGAGCGAGCGCGGCGTCGGTCGGCGGGTGGCCGCTGGCGGCCGCGGGCCGGCGCGGGCGCGCGCATCGGCCCGGACGCGCGGGACGCCCCGGCGAGCGGCGCGCGGGCCCGCGCCGGGGGACGGCGTAGGCTTGCGCTGAACCGGATCCACCTGCTGCTCCTCGGACGCGGGTGGTCTGAACCACTGCGGAGCGGGAGAGCACAGCCACCATGCGCATCGGTGTCCTGACCAGCGGCGGAGACTGCCCCGGGCTCAACGCGGTGATCCGCTCCGTGGTGCACCGGGGAACCGATGTGCACGGTGACGAGATCGTCGGCATCGAGGACGGCTTCCTCGGCCTGATCGAGGGCCGCACCCGGCCGATCTCGCACGACGACGTCACCGGCCTGCTGACCCTCGGCGGCACCATCCTGGGCTCGGCCCGCGTGCAGCGCGACCGGATCGCCTGGGCGGTGGAGAACGCCGAGACCCTCGCCCGGGACATCGGCATCGACGCGCTGATCGCGATCGGCGGCGAGGGCACGCTGACCGCCGCCAAGATGTTCAGCGACGCCGGACTGCCGGTGGTCGGCGTGCCGAAGACCATCGACAACGACATCGACGCGACCGACGTCACCTTCGGGTTCGACACCGCAGTCCATGTCGCGACCGACGCGATCGACCGGCTGAAGACCACCGCCGAATCCCACCAGCGGGTGATGGTGGTGGAGTTGATGGGCCGGCACACCGGCTGGATCACCCTCACCGCCGGAATGGCCGGCGGCGCCCACGGCATCCTGATCCCGGAGAAGCCCTTCGACATCGAGGCGGTCGCCCGGATGGTCGAGGACCGCTTCTCCCGGGGCAAGAAGTTCGCCATCATCGCGGTGGCCGAGGGCTCGGCCCCGATGCCCGGCACGATGCGCTTCGACCACGGCGTCGTCGACCAGTTCGGCCACCGGACCTTCGGCGGGATCGGCAACCGGCTCGCCAACGAGCTGGAGAACCTGCTCGGCAAGGAGGCCCGGCCGGTCATCCTCGGCCACACCCAGCGCGGCGGCACCCCCACCGCCCGGGACCGGGTGCTCGCCACCCGGTTCGGCTGGCACGCGGTGGAGGCCGTCCACAAGGGCGCCTTCGGGCACTTCACCGCGCTGCGCGGCAACGACATCGAGCTGGTGCCGGTCGCCGAGGCGGTCACCCACCTCAAGACCGTGCCGCAGGACCGCTGGGCGGAATCCGAAGCCGTGCTCTGAGGCGGCGCGGGTAGGTTGGGGCCCATGTCCCTCCCGTCTTCCGCCCCCGCTCCCGGCGGCCGCCCCCAGGGCGGCCCCTCCTCCGCACCCCCGCGGGTGCTCACCGTCGCCGGATCCGACTCCGGCGGCGGCGCCGGCATCCAGGCCGACCTCAAGGCGATGCTGGCCCTCGGCGTCCACGGCATGAGCGTGATCACCGCCGTCACCGCGCAGAACTCGCTCGGTGTCCAGGGCTACTGGGAGCTGCCGGCCGAGGCCGTCCGGGCCCAGTTCCGCAGTGTGGTGGACGACATCGGCGTCCAGGCCGTGAAGACCGGGATGCTCGCCTCGATCGAGCTGGTCGAGACCGTCTCCGAGCTGCTGGCCGGGGTGGACGCCCCGGTGGTGGTCGACCCGGTCGGCGTCTCCAAGCACGGCGACGCGCTGCTGGCCGCCGAGGCCGTCGCCACCGTCCGGGAGCGGCTGCTGCCGGTCGCCACCCTGGCCACGCCCAACCTGCACGAGGTGACGCAGCTCACCGGGCGCACCGTCGAGGACGAGGCGCAGATGCTCGACGCGGCCAAGGCGCTGCTCGACCTCGGGCCGCGCTGGGTCCTGGTGAAGGGCGGGCACCTGGAGGGCGAGGCCGCCGACCTGCTGTACGGCGGACCGGGGGAGGAGCACTGGTACCGGGCGCCCCGCTACGACAACCGGCACACCCACGGCACCGGCTGCACGCTGGCAAGCGCCATCGCCGCCGGGCTGGCCAAGGGCGAACCGCTGCCCGGGGCGGTGGCCTCGGCGAAGGCCTACATCACCGGTGCGATCGCCGGCGGCTTCGCGCTCGGGTCCGGCATCGGCCCGGTGGACCACGCCTGGCGCTGGCGCTGAGCGCACCGGGGCCGCAACGACCACGGGCGGGCCCGAGGGCCCGCCCGTGGCGGCTCCGGGCAGGCCCGGAGAGAGGGGTCGGCACTGGAGAGCCGGGATCCAGAAACAGGAAGCCGGCCCATCCGAGGATGGACCGGCTTCCTGGAGGACCGGCTTACCGGTCTGCGCGTCAGCGCGAGACCTTACCGGCCTTGATGCACGAGGTGCAGACGTTGAGCCGCTTCGGCGTCCGCCCAATCACAGCGCGCACCGTCTGAATGTTGGGGTTCCAACGACGGGGGGTACGGCGGTGAGAGTGGGAGATGCTGTTGCCGAAGCCCGGCCCCTTGCCGCAGACGTCGCAGTTGGCAGCCACAGGAGTCACTCCAAGACTTCAGATCATTTACGTTCGAAACCCCGCCAACCCACCGGAGCACTCACGTGAACCAGATCAGATCAATGGGGTGAGCCTGGACTGTTCCAGGCAACCGGAAGAGCATACAACGCTTGCTTCCGTTCAACGAAACTACCACGTCTGCGCAGGTGATCGCCGCGCTCGGCGCTTCCGGCGGCGGCCCCGGCCCCCGATAACCTGCCGGTACCAACCCTCGCCGTTCAACCTCAGGCCATCACGGCGTCCCATCCGGAGGAGACCTGGTGCTGACCACGCTCGACGCCCCGGCCGTGCGCAGCTGGTGCCAGCTGGCCCTGCGCGCGCTGGGCCAGGCCCGCGAGGAGATCGACGCACTCAACGTCTACCCCGTCCCGGACGGCGACACCGGCACCAACCTCTACCTGACCGTGGAGTCCGCCGCCGCCGCGGTGGAGAGCCGGTTCACCGACCCGGCGGGCGGCCCGGCCCCCGGGCTCGCCGAGACCGCCCGGGCGATGGCCCGGGGCGCGCTGGTCGGCGCCCGCGGCAACTCCGGCGTGATCCTCGCCCAGTGGCTGCGCGGCACCGCCGAGCAGCTGGCCCAGGGCGGTGGCGCCGACCAGCTGCGGGCCGCCCTCCAGGGGGCCGCGGACGCCGCCTACCAGGCGGTCGCCGAGCCCGTCGAGGGCACCCTGCTGACCGTCGCCCGGGTGGCCGCCCGGGAGGCGACCCGGGCCGGCGACGGACTCGGCCAGGTCGCCGACACCGCGTACCGGGCCGCCCGGGACGCGCTGCGGCGCACTCCCGAGCAGCTCTCCGTGCTGGCCGAGGCCGGGGTGGTGGACGCCGGCGGACGCGGCCTGGTCGCCGTCCTCGGGGCGCTCGCCGACGCGGTGGCCGGCCACCAGCCGATGGGCCCCGTCGCGCTGCGCGGTGACGTCCGGCCGGTCGAGAGCTGCCAGGGGCACGTCCGGCCGCCCGGCCCGGGTCACCCCGCCTTCGAGGTGATCTACCTGCTGGACGCCCCCGACGAGGCGCTGCCCGCGCTGCGCGAGCGGCTCGCCGGACTGGGCGACTCCCTGGTGATCGGTGGCGGGGACGGCCTCTGGAACGTGCACGTCCACGTGGACGACGCGGGGGCCGCGGTGGAGGCCGGGCTGGGGGCCGGGCGGCCGCACCAGATCCGGATCACGCACTTCGCCGAGGCCGCCGCCCGGGCCGGGACCGCCGACGACCGCGGCGAGCACGAGGAGCGCACCCGGGTGGTGCTCTCGGTGGTCTCCGGTGCGGGACTGGCCGACCTCTGCGAGCAGGCCGGCGCCGTCGTGCTGCACGCCGACCCGGACCGCCCGCCGGCCAGCGCCGAACTCGCCGCCGCCGTCCGCCGGGCGGGCGCCCGGGAGGTCGTCCTGCTGCTCAACGACCCCGAGCTGCGGGCCGCCGCCGGGGCCGCCGCCGACCAGCTGCGCGAGGAGGGGGTGCGGATCGCCGTCCTGCCCACCCGGTCACCGGTCCAGGGGCTGGCCGCCCTCGCCGTGCACGAGGCCGGCCGCCGGTTCGACGAGGACGTGGTCGCCATGACCTCGGCGGCCGGCGCCACCCGGTACGCCGAGCTCGCCGTCGCCGAGGGCGAGTCCTGGACGATGGCCGGGGTCTGCCAGGCCGGGGACGTGCTCGGGCTGATCGACGGGGACGTGGTGGTGATCGGCGCCGCCCCGGCCGAGGTCGGGGCCAGCGTGCTCGACCGGATGCTGGGCGCGGGCGGCGAACTCGTCACCCTGATCCTCGGCGACGGCGCGGACGAGGAGCTGGCCGACCGGCTGGTGGCGCACGCCCGGCACCGGCGGCCGGAGGTCGACGCGGTGGCCTTCCACGGCGGGCAGGAGTCCGCGCCGCTGCTCATCGGCGTGGAGTAGCGGTCCGGGCGGCGGGCGCCGCGGTCCGGCCGGGGCGCCGGGCAGCGGGTGGCGCCCGGAATGTCGGTCCGGTGGTGTAAACAAGGGCCTGATGGGCGCTCTCGATGAACCACTGACCAAGCTCGTCGGCGACCGTACCGCCAAGGTGCTCGCCGACAGCCTCAAGCTGCGCACGGTCGGGGACCTGCTGCACCACTATCCGCGCCGCTACGTCGAGCGCGGCCAGCTCACCAGCCTGGACGAGCTGGAGATCGACGAGCACGTCACCGTGCTGGCCCGGATCGAGAAGGTCACCCTGATCCCGTTCCGCGGCCGCAAGGGGGACCGCCTGGAGGTGGTCGTCACCGACGGCCGCAGCCGGCTCTCGCTGGTCTTCTTCAACCAGGGCTGGCGGCAGAAGGAGCTCCGCACCGGCGCCCAGGGCCTGTTCGCCGGCAAGGTCGGCGTCTTCAACCGCACCCGCCAGCTGGTCTCACCGGACTACCAACTGCTCGACGAGGACACCGGGTCGGACGCGGCGCAGCAGTTCGCCGGCCAGCTGATCCCGGTCTACGGAGCCAGCGCCCAGATGCCCAGCTGGAAGCTGTCCATCTGCGTCGAGACCGCCCTCACCAAGCACCTCTCCGACGTCGGCGAGCCGCTGCCCGCGGAGCTGCGCGAGCGGCACGAACTGATCCCGCTGCCCGAGGCGCTGGAGCTGATCCACCGCCCGCGCGGCCAGGCCGACCGCGAGCGCGCCCAGAGCCGGCTCCGCTGGGACGAGGCCTTCGTCCTCCAGGTCGCGCTCGCGCAGCGCCGGGCCGCCGACTCCGCCCTGCCGGCCAAGCCCCGCGAGCCCCGGGCCGGCGGCCTCCTGGACGCCTTCGACGCCCGGCTCCCGTTCACCCTCACCGACGGTCAGTTGAAGGTCTCCGCCGAGATCGCCGCCGACCTGGCCACCGAACACCCGATGCACCGGCTGCTCCAGGGCGAGGTCGGCTCCGGCAAGACGCTCGTCGCGCTGCGCGCCATGCTCGCGGTGGTCGACGCGGGCGGCCAGGCCGCCCTTCTGGCGCCCACCGAGGTGCTGGCGCAGCAGCACCACCGGTCGATCGTGGAGATGATGGGGGACCTGGCCGAGGGCGGCCTGCTGGGCGGCTCGGACCTCGGCACCCGGGTGGTGCTGCTGACCGGCTCGATGGGCGTCCCGGCCCGCCGCCAGGCGATGCTCGACATGGCCTGCGGGGACGCGGGCATCGCGATCGGCACCCACGCGCTGATCGAGGACAAGGTGCAGTTCCAGGACCTCGGCCTGGTCGTGGTGGACGAGCAGCACCGCTTCGGCGTCGAACAGCGGGACGCGCTGCGCGCCAAGGGCGAGCAGCCGCCGCACCTGCTGGTGATGACGGCCACGCCGATCCCGCGCACCGTCGCGATGACCGTCTTCGGGGACTTGGAGACGTCGGTGCTGGACCAGTTGCCGGCCGGCCGCTCGCCGATCTCCACCCATGTCGTCCCGGCCCTGGAGAAGCCCAACTTCCTGGCGCGGGCCTGGGAGCGGGTCCGCGAGGAGGTGGCCAAGGGCCACCAGGCGTACGTGGTCTGCCCCCGGATCGGGGACGAGGAGCCCGCCCCCGACGCCAAGAGGAAGCGCCGGTCGGTCCCGGCCGAGGACTTGGAGGAGCTCACCGGCGCGGAGCCCGACGCGGGCGCCGGGAGCGACGACCGGCGCCCCCCGCTGTCGGTCGTCGAGACCGCCGAGAAGCTGCTGAAGGGCCCGCTGGCCGGGCTGCGGGTGGAGATCCTGCACGGCCGGCTGGCGCCCGACGCCAAGGACGAGGTGATGCGCCGGTTCGCGGCCGGCGCGGTGGACGTCCTGGTGGCGACCACGGTGATCGAGGTCGGGGTCAACGTCCCCAACTCCACCGCGATGGTGATCATGGACGCCGACCGCTTCGGCGTCTCCCAGCTGCACCAGTTGCGCGGCCGGGTCGGGCGCGGCAGCGCCGCCGGCCTCTGCCTGCTGGTCAGCGACATGCCGGCGGGCAGCCCGGCCCGGGCCCGGCTGGACGCGGTGGCCGCCACCCTGGACGGCTTCGAGCTGTCCCGGATCGACCTCGAACAGCGGCGCGAGGGCGATGTGCTGGGCCAGGCGCAGTCCGGGGTGAAGTCCTCGCTGAAGGTGCTCTCCGTGCTGGAGGACGAGGAGGTCATCGTGACCGCCCGGGCCGAGGCCACCCGGCTGGTCGCCGAGGACCCGGAGCTGGCCGCCCACCCGGACCTGCGCACCGCGCTGGAGAGCCTGCTGGACGCCGACCGCGCGGAGTACCTGGAGAAGGGCTGAGCCCCCGGGAGCCCGGCCGGCGGGCCGGTGCCCGGGCCGCCCGTGAGGGCTGACCGCCAGGGCCGATTGTCAGACCCCCGCGAGAGAATGTAGTTGTTCAGGACGCACCCTCAAGGTGCGTACCTGGCACGACACTTGGGGGTCCTGCCATGGCATTCCGTCATCTCAACGAGCTCCCGCTCGGCGACAAGGTCTTCCGGATCGAACTCGCCAGCGACGACGACCGCGAGGTCACCCTCACCCTGACCGGCTGGCGCGAGGGGGCGGCCGCCGCGCCGCTCGCCTCGGGCAAGCTCCGCCTGCCGGTCGAGGACGTCGCCTCGCTGCGGATCGCGCTCAACCGCGCGCTCCGGGCCCTGGCGATCGTCGCCGACGTCTCCGAGCCCATCCCCGACCGTGACGTGCTGCGCGAGCTCTACCCCGGACACGGCGCCCCCTGGGTGCCGCAGCACGAGGAGGAGCTGGTCCGGCGGTTCCACGACAGCGAGACCGTCGCCCGGATCGCCGCCCGCTTCGGCCGCACCCCCGACTCCGTCCGCACCAAGCTGCGCGAGCTCGGGCACGACCCGCGCCGCCCCGAGTTCTGCCCGCCCGACGGCTGCCTCTCGTGGTCCCGCTACGCCTCGCCGGCGCTGCTCGGCGCGGCGATCCCGCCCCAGTCGACGGCGGCCGACGCGAGCTGATCCCGCGGCCCTCGCCGCGACCTTCGCCGCAGCCCTCCGCCGGGGCTGCGGCGAGGGGTTCGGGGCGGCCCTTCGGGTGGGGGCCGTATAGCGTGGTCGGGCAGCGACGAAAGGACCTCCCACCACCATGACCCGCGTCATCGCCGGGGCGGCCGGCGGCCGCCGGCTGGCCGTACCGCCCGGCCGGAGCACCCGCCCGACCTCCGACAAGGCCCGCGAGGCGATGTTCTCCACGCTGGAGGCCCTGCGCGGCACCCTGCACGGGGCCCGGATGCTCGACCTGTTCGGCGGATCGGGCGCGGTCGGCCTGGAGGCGCTGTCCCGCGGCGCCGAGCACGTCCTGCTGGTCGAGGCCGACGGCCAGGCGGCCCGGGTGATCCGGGAGAACGTCCGGACGATCGACCTGCCGGGCGCGGTGGTGGTGGCCTCCCGGGCCGAGAAGGTGATCGCGGGACCGGCCCCGGAGACCCCGTACGACCTGGCCTTCCTCGATCCGCCGTACGTCGTCACCGACGACGAGGTGCGCGAGATGCTGATCACACTCCTGGCCGGGGGCTGGCTCGCGGCCGACGCACTCGTCACCGTGGAGCGCAGCACCCGAGGCGGCGAGTTCGGCTGGCCCGAAGGCTTCGAGGTACTGCGCTCGCGCCGCTACGGCGAGGGCACGCTCTGGTACGGTCGCGCCGCCGCCGAGGGCCGCCCACACTCGTAGCGGGCCGAGGCCCGCAGGACCCGTCACCCCACGAGGGAGCATCCACGCCATGCGCCGCGCCGTCTGCCCCGGATCGTTCGACCCGATCACCAACGGTCATCTCGACATCATCGAGCGGGCCTCGAAGCTGTACGACGTGGTGCACGTCGCGGTCGCGGTGAACCGGAACAAGCAGGGCATGTTCACCATCGAGGAGCGGATCGCGCTGATCGAGGAGACCACCGCCCAGTACGGGAACATCGTGGTCGAGTCGCACCTCGGCCTGTTGGTGGATTTCTGCCGGGAGCGCGGCATCCCCGCGATCGTCAAGGGCCTGCGGGCCGTCAGCGACTTCGACTACGAGCTGCAGATGGCCCAGATGAACCACGGGCTGAGCGGGGTCGAGACGCTCTTCCTGCCGACCTCGCCGACGTACAGCTTCCTGTCGTCGACGCTGGTCAAGGAGGTCGCCTCGTACGGGGGCGACGTCTCGCACCTGCTGCCGGAGACGGTGCACCGCCGGCTGGTCGAGCGGATCGCGCAGCGGAAGGCCCAGTAGCCGCCGGGCCGGAGCCGGGCCGGTCCGTTTCTGCCGATTCGTCACCAGTTGTCCGGGGGCCGGTCCGGCAGCCCGGTCCGGGCGTTGTGACCTCGCCCCGCCGTGGCCGTAAAGTCTGTGTTCCTGCCCTGCGGTGAGGTCCACCGCGCCGGGCCTGCCTCCGCCGGACCGTCGGCGGCACACGGAAAGACGAAGCCCCGTGGACGTGCAGAACAAGGTCGACGAGATCGTCGCGGCCGTCGAGAACGCCCGCTCGATGCCCATGTCGGCCTCCTGCGTGGTGAACCGAGCCGAACTGGTCGGCCTGCTCCAGGACCTCAGGGCGGCACTGCCCGCCGAGCTGGCCCAGGCCCAGTCGGTGATGGCCGACCACGAGCAGGTGGTCGCCGGCGCCGAGGCGGAGGCCGAGCGGATCATCCAGGGCGCGCACGCCGAGCGCGGCTCGTTGATCTCCGACACCGAAGTGGTCCGCCGGGCCCAGGCCGAGGCGGACCGCATCCTCGCGGAGGCGCGTGCCGAGGTCGAGACCAAGCGCGCCGAGGCCGACGACTACGTGGACAGCAAGCTCGCCAACTTCGAGGTCGTGCTGACCAAGACGCTCGGCGCGGTCGGCCGCGGCCGGACGAAGCTGCGCGGCGACTCCAGCGTCTTCGAGACCCCGTACGAGGGCGAGACCGACGGCGAGGAGTTCCGGCCGCAGCCGCGGATCACCCCGAGCCCCGAGGTCGACGAGTACGTCGATGTGAAGCTCGCCACCCTGGAGAACGTCCTCAGCGCGACGCTGGAGGCGGTCGGCAAGGGCCGCGACAAGCTGCTCGGCAAGGCCCCGATCGACGAGCTGGGTGCCTACCTGGCCGCCGCCGACGAGGCCCAGCAGGCCAAGAACCGCGCCGAGGCGGTGGCGGCGGGCTTCGCCACCGACGCCGACGGCGAGGAGGTGCCGTGGTACCGCGAGGAGGTGCCGCAGCAGCAGACCTGGCCGGAGCAGACCCCGGCCGCGGCCGGCTGGCAGGCGCCCGGCGTCGACCAGTACGCCGCCGCGCAACAGCCGGGCGGCCAGTACGCCGAGGTGTACGGCGGCGGCTTCGACCCGGCGGGCCAGGGCGATCCGTACGGCGGCCAGTACGGCTACGGGCAGCAGCAGCAGCACCAGCAGCAGGGGTACCCGGCCGCGCAGGAGCAGGGCGGCTACGGCTATCCGCAGCAGCAGCAGGGCTACGCCGCGCAGCAGTACGACGCCTACGGCTACCCGCAGCAGCCCGCCAACCCGCCGGCCGTCCCGCAGCAGCCGGGCCTGGACGAGACCAGCTTCTTCGACACCAGCATGATCGACATGACCAGGCTCCGGGAGCTCGGCGGCCGCTGAGCCCGCTCGCCCTCCGTGGGCGAAGTTGGGCCTGGCGGGAGACTCCGGTAGTCTGACCACTCCGGCCTCTCCGTGTCGGGCCGTCGGTCTGCCCGCGCATCGTCCGGTGAGCAGCACCGAGCATCAGTTTTCTCAGGAAGTCAGGACACCTTGAACCGCCTCGACCACCGCGACCCACTCGTGTTCGACACGCACGAGCTCGGCCGTCGCCCGGGCTCGCTGCGCAAGGTGTCCCGCACCCTGGAAGCCCCCGAGGGCCTCGGGATCATCGATGTGATCGGTGTCCCGGAGAAGAGCGAACTGCGGCTGGAGCTCCGCCTGGAGTCGGTGGTCGAGGGCGTGCTGGTGACCGGCACCGCCGAGGCCGTGATCGAGGGCGAGTGCGTGCGGTGCCTGGAGCCGGTCGAGGACGACCTCGACGTGGACTTCCAGGAGCTGTACTACTACCCGGAGTCCGACGAGCGTCACCGTGCCCGCACCGCCGGGACGGACGACCTCGACGAGGACTCGGAAGACGAGACTTACCGTCTGGAGGGCGATTTCTTCGACCTCCAGCCGGTGCTGCGTGACGCGGTGGTGCTCGCACTGCCGCTGCAGCCGGTGTGCCAGGAAGACTGCCTGGGCCTGTGCTCCGAGTGCGGAGCGCGCCTGAGCGACGACCCGGCGCACCACCACGACGCCGCCGACCCCAGGTGGGCGGCTCTGCAGGGACTCTCCGCCGCCCCTGGCGACGAGGGTGACGGAATCAAGAACAGCGACACCCGTGAGGGTGCCGCCGAGAACCAGGAGAAGTAGCCGTGGCTGTTCCGAAGCGGAAGATGTCGCGCAGCAACACGCGCCACCGCCGTTCCAACTGGAAGGCCGTCGTTCCGGCCCTCGTGGCGTGCGACAGCTGCCACGAGCCGAAGCTCGGCCACATCGCGTGCCCGAGCTGCGGCACGTACAACCGTCGCCAGGTCCTCTCGGTCTGATCGGCGGGGTGTACGGATCGATGTCGGACAGTAACTCTTCCCGCAAGGCGACCATCGCCCCGAAGGCTTCTTCGGGCGGCGGAAAGGCCGGCGGGCCGGCTTCGACCGAATACGACGTCCTGGAAGGGCGCCTCGGGTACACGCTCGAGCGCGCCCTTCTGGTGCGTGCCCTGACCCACCGCTCGTTCGCGTACGAGAACGGCGGGCTGCCCACCAACGAGCGCCTGGAGTTCCTCGGCGACTCGGTGCTGGGCCTGGTGGTGACCGACACCCTCTACCGCGTCCACCCGGACGTCCCGGAGGGCACGCTCGCCAAGCTGCGCGCCGCGGTGGTCAACTCCCGCGCGCTCGCCGACGTCGGCCGTGGCCTGGAGCTCGGGACGTTCATCCGGCTCGGCAAGGGCGAGGAGGGCACCGGCGGCCGCGACAAGTCGTCGATCCTCGCCGACACCGTCGAGGCCGTGATCGGCGCCGTCTACCTGGACCAGGGCCTGGACGCGGCCACCGAGTTCGTCCACCGCCTCTTCGACCCGCTGATCGAGGAGTCCTCCCAGCTGGGCGCGGGCCTGGACTGGAAGACCAGCCTCCAGGAGCTCACCGCCTCGGTGGGCATCGGAGTGCCGGAGTACGTGGTCGAGGAGTCCGGTCCGGACCACGAGAAGACTTTCACCGCCGCGGCCCGGGTGGCCGGCGAGGACTTCGGCAGCGGCGTCGGCCGCTCGAAGAAGGAAGCCGAGCAGAAGGCCGCGGAGAGCGCCTGGCGGGCGATCAAGGAGAAGTACGCCGACCGCCTGCCCGCCGGCGCCTGAGCACGCAGTACTCTTCCTCCTGCATGTTTCAGTCGCAGGAGGCTTGTTTCCCGTGCCCGAACTCCCCGAGGTAGAGGTCGTCCGCCGAGGTCTGGCGAACTGGGTCGCCGGGCGGACCGTCGCCGCCGTCGACGTGCTGCACCCGCGGGCGGTGCGCCGCCAGCCGGCCGGTGCGGCCGACTTCACCGCGAGGCTGACCGGGGCCACGCTCGGCGCCGCGCAGCGTCGCGGCAAGTACCTCTGGGTGCCGCTGTCCACCGCGGCCGACGGCTCGCCGGTCGGCGGGTTCTCGCTGATCGGTCACCTGGGGATGAGCGGCCAACTGCTCGTCCAGGACCCGTCGGTGCCCGACGAGAAGCACCTGCGGGTGCGGCTGCGGTTCACCGACGGCGGCCGGGAGCTGCGCTTCGTCGACCAGCGGACCTTCGGCGGGCTGGCCGTCGAGGAGGCCGAGGAGGGTGACCCGGAGGCCACCCCGCTCTCCATCGCGCACATCGCCCGGGACCCGCTCGACCCCCGCTTCGACGACGCCGCCTTCGTGGCAGCGCTGCGGGCCAGGCGCACCACGGTCAAGCGGGCGCTGCTGGACCAGACGCTGATCAGCGGGGTCGGCAACATCTACGCGGACGAGGCGCTCTGGCGCTCCCGGCTGCACTACGACCGCCCGACCACGGCGCTGACCCGTCCGCAGGCCGCCGTCCTGCTGGCCCACGCGCGGGACGTGATGACGGCCGCCCTCGCGGTCGGCGGCACCAGCTTCGACAGCCTCTACGTCAACGTGAACGGCGAGAGCGGGTACTTCTCCCGGGACCTCGACGCCTACGGCCGCGAGGACGAGCCGTGCCGCCGCTGCGGCACCCCGATCCGCCGGGCCGCCTGGATGAACCGCTCCAGTTACTTCTGCCCCCGCTGCCAGCGCGTCCCGCGCGCCCGCAGCGGGGCCTGAGCCCGGGCGGCCCCGGTCCGGGGCCACCCGGCGCTACCGCTTGGTGAGTTCGGGCTGCGGCTGGTCGGACCCGGCCGGGCCGTGGGTGTCCTGGCCGAAGTAGGCGACGCCGACCGCCGAGACCACGGCGAGCAGGAAGCCGACCGCGCCGAGCCAGGCCAGGCCCTCCTTGGAGGAGTCGCCGAGCCAGAGGACGCCGACGGCGCCGGGCAGCACCGTCTCACCGACCACCAGGGCGGCGGTCGCGCCGTTCACCGAGCCGATCTGCAGGGCCACGGTGTGCACGTACATCCCGCCGATGCCGCCGACCAGGATCGCGTACAGGGCGGGGTCGGAGAGCAGCGCGCCGAGGTCGAACGGCTCGACGCCGTTGAGGATCCGCACGCCGACGCCGAGCGCGCCGAAGCCGAGGCCGGAGAGCAGACCGGCGACGATCGCGCCGTTGGCGCCCATCCGCCGCACCAGCAGGGCGCCGCCGACCAGCAGCACGGTGGTGATCAGCAGCAGCCACCAGTGGAAGGACATCTCCACGTGGTGGCCGCCCTCCGGCCCGGCGGAGACGGCCAGCAGCACCAGCGCCGAGCAGAGCACGCCGATCGACGCCCACTCCAGCTGCTTGAGGCGGATGCCGAGCAGCTTGATGCTCAGCACCGCGGTGATCACCAGATTGGCGCTGATGATGGTCTGGGAGAGGAACAGCGGCAGCAGTCGCGCGGCCAGGGCGCCGAGTCCGAACCCGATGAAGTCGAGGACGGTGCCCAGGATGAACTCCCAGGTGACGGCGGCCTTCGCGGTGGAGGCGAGGCTGGGCCCGCCGTGTGCGGTGACCCCGGCCGAGCCGCTGCCCGCGGCGGCGGCCTCCTCCCGGGCGGAGCGACGTGATCCGACGGCCTGCAGGACCGAACCGGTGCCGTAGCAGGCGGAGGCCGCCACGGCGGTGACGAGGCCGATGAACACCCAGATGCTCCGATCGGGAGAAGAGGTCAGGAGTAGGTAAGGGGGCCGAGGCCCGGCCACCACTATGCCTGGTCGGGGGAGAGGGTCCGATCGGCCGTCGAGCGCTCCTCGACCACCCGTGGACCCGCCGGGACGGACGACCGGGCCGACGGCCGGGTTCCCGCCGCGGCCCGTCTCCGGGGCGGCCGGGGGAAACATCATCCGCGAGGAGGGGAGCGACCCCGGCGGACGGTGGGGGTGCGCGGGGCCGCCCGTACGCGAAGGGGATGCCCTGTCGACGTGGCAGGAGGGGTAGCGTCGATGGCATGAGAACCCTCGCTCGACGACGCTCCCGGAGTGCCGGGCTGTCGACCCTGGTGGCGCTGCTGCTCGGGCTGCTGCTCGTGCTGGCCCCGGCGGCCGCCGCGGCCGGCGGGCTGGACGACGCCACCGCCGCGCTCAAGCAGGGCCGGGTCTACGTCGACCCGGCGATGACCGGCCGGTTCAGCCAGGGCCAGGCCGACGCCCTGACCGAGAAGATCCGCAAGGCCGACAAGCCGATCTTCATCGCAGTGGTCCCGGCGGCGGACCCGTACGGCGCGCGTACGGTCTTCTCCGACCTGCGGACCAAGGTCGGCATCACCGGTGTCTACGGCATCTGGCGCGGTGACCGGTTCCTGGCCCAGTCCGACAAGGCCGCGCTGGCCACCACGAGCGCCGAGCGCATCGCGGGCGCGTCCGCGCGCTCACACCCGGGCGACATCGACGCGACCCTGAACGACTTCGTCGACACCGCCGCGCCCCAGGTGAAGGGGCACGGGGCGAACAGCGGCTCCGGCGGCTTCTCGGTGGCGGCGGTCGTCGTCCCGCTGGCCCTGCTGGCACTGGCCGGCGCCGGGGTGTTCCTGCTCTTCCGCCGCTCGAAGAAGCGCAAGGAGGAGCGGCGCCGGGCCGAACTGGCGCAGCTGCGCCGGGTGGTGGACGAGGACATCACCGCGTTCGGCGAGGAGCTGGACCGGCTCGACTTCAGCCCGGGCGCCCCGGACGCCGACGACGTCCAGCGGGCCGACTACACGCACGCCCTGGACTCCTACGAGCGGGCCAAGCGCAGCATGGACGAGGCGAAGGGGCCGGAGGACGTCAAGCCGGTCACCGAAGCACTGGAGGACGGCCGGTTCGCGCTGGCCACCCTGGACGCCCGGCGCGCGAAGCGGCCGCTGCCCGAGCGCCGGCCGCCGTGCTTCTTCGACCCGCGGCACGGCCCGTCCGTGCGGGACGCCGACTGGGCACCGGCCGGCGGCGCGGCGCGCACCGTCCCGGTCTGCCGGGCGGACGCCGACCGGCTGGCCACCGGGCAGGACCCGGAGATCCGGACCGTGCCGACCGAGCACGGCCCGCAGCCGTACTGGAACGCCGGCCCGGCGTACGGCCCGTGGGCGGGCGGCTACTTCGGCGGCTTCGGCGGCGGCGGGCTGCTGCCCGGCCTGCTGGTCGGCACCATGCTCGGCTCGATGATGAGCTCCCCGGCCTACGGGGCCGGCTACGACGGCGGCTCCGGCTACGACGGCGGCGACTTCTCCGGCGCCGACTTCGATTCCGGTGACTTCGACGGCGGCTTCGACGGTGGCGGCGGGGGCGACTTCGGCGGCGGTGGCGGCTTCGACGGTGGCGGCGGTGACTTCGGCGGGGGCTTCTGACCCCGGCGGCGTGACGACCGGGCCCGCGGCCCCCGCCGGTGGACGGCGGGGGCCGCGGGCCCTGCCGGTGGTGCCCCCGAGGAGGTTTGAGAACGCAACCCTGTGTGGCAGGCTGGTGGTGTGACCTCCCACACGCCTCCGGCCCCGCCCGCCCTCCCCGGCCGGCCCTGCTCGATCGCCGCCGCGCTCCACGTGGTCGGCGAGAAGTGGGCCCTGCTCGCCGTCCGCGAGCTGTTCTACGGCAACCACCGCTTCGACCGGATCGCCCGCAACACCGGCGCTCCGCGCGACCGGCTCACCGCCCGGCTGCGCGCGCTGGAGGAGGCGGGCGTGGTCGAGCGCCGCGCCTACAGCGAGCGGCCGCCGCGCTACGAGTACCACCTGACCGAGGCCGGCCGCGACCTCGCCCCGCTCACCCACGCCCTGCTCGGCTGGGGCGACCGCTGGCTGCTCCCCGAGCCGCCGGTGAGCTTCGAGCACAGCCCCGAGGGGCACGAGCCGCACCCCTACGACCCGGCCTGGGTCTGCCGCACCTGCGGCGAGGAGGGCCGGCGCGGGGACCTCCGGGCGGAGATCCACAGTCCGGACTGGACGATGGCCGGCCCCACGGCGCCGTAGCGCGGCCCGCGATCCGGCCCGATAGGGTCGGGGCCATGCACGGTCGCGACGCCCACAGTGATGAACCGGTCCGGGTGACCGCCTGGGTGCGGGGCAAGGTCCAGCAGGTCGGCTTCCGGTGGTGGACCAGGGCGCGGGCGCTGGAGATCGGGCTGACCGGCTACGCCAGCAACCTTGGCGACGGCCGGGTGCAGGTGGTGGCCGAGGGACTCGCGGCCGACTGCGAGCATCTGCTGGCGCTGCTGCGCGGCCCGGACACGCCCGGCCGCGTCAGCGGGGTCACGGAGATCTGGACGGCCGTCGGAACCGGCTACCCGGGTTTCGAGATCCGCTGACCGGGGCCCCGCGCGCCGTGGCGGACGGGCCGGGGCCCGCCCCCGTGAAATGATCGGCGGCCTTCGGTGTCATACGGTTGCCATCTGGGCAGACTCGTGGTTGACTCCGCATCGAACGATGATCCACGAGCGACTGGTGGACCGGCCCGAGATCCCCCCTGGTGTGACCACACCGCCAGGCAGGTGACAGGGGCGCGGTAGCGTGCGGTGATCGTGTTGACCCTTTCCGTCTTTGGTGAGACGCTGGAAGCCCGCGCACACGACCGCGTTTACCCGGTAGGCGCACGCCCTCGTGAGCCCAGCTCACGGTGGTTGTGCCGTAGTGCCCAGCCAGCACTGCCGGTGGCGCGACGCGCGTGCGTCCCCCTTCCCCCTAGACCTGTACCGTTCCGGTTCGGTCACTCAGCGTGGAGGACCATTCATCATGGCAAAGGCGCTTCTCGGGTACGTCGGCGGCCCCGACCCGCGAATGCTCACCGAGGTGCGACGGCTTCAGCAGCGTGTCCAGGATCTTGAGTCCGAGCTCCTTCGGATGCAGGCCGAGAACGACGCGCTCACCGCTGTCGCTGACGAGCACTCGCTGCTCAACAGCATCGATCTGGATCAGCGGGAGCCGGCTCTCACCTGAGTCCCGCCCGGTCCTCGCAGATCGACGCAGCAGTGCACTGAGCCGCCCCGATAAGGGACGCAGCTTGCAAGGGGCGCCCTGAGTGGCGTCCCTTCGTCGTGTCCGGGCGCCGTCGGCGCCGGTCCGTCCGGATACAGTCGCCGCTGGGGCCCTGGCGAGCGACGAGGAGAGCGGCGCGTGCACCTGAAGAGTCTGACCCTGCGCGGGTTCAAGTCCTTCGCCTCCGCCACCACCCTGCGGTTCGAGCCCGGGATCACCTGCGTGGTCGGCCCCAACGGCTCCGGCAAGTCCAACGTCGTCGACGCGCTCTCCTGGGTGATGGGGGAGCAGGGCGCCAAGTCGCTGCGCGGCGGCAAGATGGAGGACGTCATCTTCGCCGGGACGAGCGGGCGCGCCCCGCTCGGCCGCGCCGAGGTCAGCCTCACCATCGACAACTCCGACGGCGCGCTGCCGATCGAGTACGCCGAGGTGACCATCACCCGGACGATGTTCCGCAACGGCGGCAGCGAGTACGCGCTCAACGGCGACACCTGCCGGCTGCTGGACATCCAGGAGCTGCTCTCCGACTCCGGCATCGGCCGCGAGATGCACGTCATCGTCGGGCAGGGACAGCTCGACTCCGTGCTGCACGCCGACCCGATGGGCCGCCGCGCCTTCATCGAGGAGGCGGCCGGCGTCCTCAAGCACCGCAAGCGCAAGGAGAAGGCGCTGCGGAAGCTGGACGCGATGCAGGTCAACCTCAACCGGGTGCAGGACCTGGTCGCCGAACTGCGGCGCCAGCTCGGACCGCTGGGCCGGCAGGCGAAGATCGCCCGACGCGCGGCCGGCATCCAGGCCGAACTGCGCGACGCCCGGCTCCGGCTGCTCGCCGACGACCTGCTCGCGCTGCGCACCGCCGTCGAGGCCGAGGTCGCCGACGAACTGGCGCTGAAGCTGCGCCGCTCCACCGTCGAACAGGAGCTGTCCCGGGCGATCCAGCGGGAGGCCGTCCTGGAGGCGCAGGTCCAGCAGCTCGGTCCGGGCCTGGAGGCGGCCCGGCAGACCTGGTACCGGCTCTCCGCCCTGGCCGAGCGGACCCGCGGCACCGTCGGGCTGGCCGAGGCCGGGGCCCGGCACGCGGCCGCGGGGGGAGCGGTCGAGGAGCGGCGCGGCCGGGACCCGGAAGAGCTGGAGCGCGAGGCCGAGCACGTCCGGGAGGAGGAGGCCGCCCTGGCCGAGGCCCTGGAGGAGGCCCGCTACGCGCTCGCCGAGGCGGTCGAGTCCCGGGGTGAGCTGGAGCGGGAACTCGCCGCGGAAGAACGGCGGTTGAAGGACGCCGCCCGGGCCATCGCGGACCGCCGCGAAGGGCTGGCCCGGCTGCAGGGGCAGGCCGCGGCCGCCCGGTCCAAAGCCGCCGCCGCCGAGGCCGAGATCGGCCGGCTCACCGAGGCCAGGGACGAGGCACTGCTGCGCGCCGAGGCC
This sequence comes from Kitasatospora sp. NPDC086009, assembly GCF_044540385.1. Taxonomy (NCBI): domain Bacteria; kingdom Bacillati; phylum Actinomycetota; class Actinomycetes; order Kitasatosporales; family Streptomycetaceae; genus Kitasatospora; species Kitasatospora sp. NPDC086009. The sequence continues at coordinate 71,774 of NZ_JBITSA010000020.1, read as the reverse complement.
GCCCGGACCGCCTACGAGGAGCTGCGGGAGCAGGTCGACGCCTCGGCGGGGGACGACGAACGGGCCGAGGCCGCCCACGAGGCGGCCCGTGCGCGGCTCGCCGCCGTCGAACGCGAGCTGGCCGGTGCCCGCGAGGCCGCCGGCGCCGCCGAACGCGAGCGGGCCGGGCTGACCGCGCGGCACGACGCCCTGGCGCTCGGGCTGCGCCGCAAGGACGGCACCGGCGCGCTGCTGGCGGCAGCCGACCGGCTGACCGGCCTGCTCGGCCCGGCGGCCACGCTGCTGCGGATCGCGCCCGGGCACGAGAGCGCCGTCGCGGCCGCCCTCGGCGCCGCCGCGGACGCGGTGGCGGTCGACTCGCCCGGCACGGCGGCCGACGCCCTGCGCCTGCTGCGCGCGGCGGACGCCGGCCGGGCCGCGCTGCTCATCGCCGGCGCGCCCGAGCCGGCCGCGCCGACGCCGCCGTTGCCGCCCACCGCCCGCTGGGCCGCCGAACTGGTCGACGGCCCAGCCCCGTTGCTGCCGGCCGCGCGGGCCCTGCTGGCCGGCGTCGCCGTGGTCGGCTCGCTCGACGAGGCGGTGCGGCTGGTGACGGAGCACCCGGCGCTGACCGCGGTCACCGCCGAGGGTGACCGGCTCGGCGCGGGCTTCGCGTACGGCGGCGCGGGCGGTGCGCCGAGCCTGCTGGAGACCCAGGCGGCGGTCGACGAGACCGCCCGGGCGATCGGCGAACTGGACCTCCGCTGCGCCGAGTCGGCCGAACAGCTGGCCGAACTCACCGAACTCCGGGGGGAGTCGGCCGCCGGGCTGGAGCAACTGGCCACCACCCGGCGGAAGGCGGAGCGCGAGCGGGCCGAGGTGGCCGGCGCACTCGGCCGGCTCGGCGGGCAGTCCCGGGCCGCCGCCGGCGAGGCCGAACGGCTCGCGGCCGCGGCCGGTCGCGCCGAGCAGGGGCTGGCCGACCTGCTCGACACCGCCGAGGAGCTGGCCGGACGGCTCGCGGCCGCCGAGGAGTCGGCCGACGCGGGGGAGGACGAACCCGACGCCGCGGAACAGCAGCGGTTGGCCACGGCCGCCACCGGCGCCCGGCAGGCCGAGCTGGAGGCCCGGCTCGCCGTGCGGACGCACGAGGAGCGGGTGCGCGCCCTCGCCGGGCGGGCCGACCAGCTGGACCGGGCCGCGCGGACCGAGCGCGAGGCGCGCGCCCGCGCCGCCGAGCGCCGGGAGCGCGCCGAGCACGACGCCCGGGTGGCGAACGCCGTCGCGGCCGGCGCCCGACAGCTGCTGGCCTGCCTGGAGGTGTCGCTGGCCCGCGCCGACGCCGGACGGGCCGCCGTCGAGCAGGCGCGCGCCGAGCGGGAGGCGCAGCTGCGGGAGCACCGCGAGCACGGCCGCGAACTCAAGGCCGAGCTGGACAAGTTGGTCGACGCCGGGCACCGGGACGAGGTGCTGCGCGCCGAGAAGCGGCTGCGGATCGAGCAGCTGGAGTCCCGGGCGCTGGAGGAGTTCGGCATCGAGGGCGGTGAGCTGCTCGCCTCGTACGGGCCGGACCGGCTCGTCCCGGCGCCGGCACCCGACGACGGCGGGGAGCCCGGCGAGCCGCGGCCGTACGACCGGGCCGAGCAGGAGAAGCGGCTGCGGGCCGCCGAGAAGGCCTACCAGCAGCTCGGCAAGGTCAACCCGCTGGCGCTGGAGGAGTTCGCGGCGTTGGAGGAGCGGCACACCTTCCTCGGGGAGCAGCTGGACGACCTCAAGCGGAGCCGGCGCGACCTGCTGGACATCGTCAAGGACGTGGACGAGCGGGTCGAGCAGCTGTTCAGTTCGGCGTACCACGACACCGCCGCCCAGTTCGAGGGCGTCTTCTCCCGGCTCTTCCCCGGCGGCGAGGGGCGGCTGGTGCTGACCGATCCGGACAACATGCTGACCACGGGGGTCGAGGTGGAGGCCAGGCCGCCGGGCAAGAAGGTCAAGCGGCTCTCGCTGCTCTCCGGCGGCGAGCGCTCGCTGACCGCGGTGGCGCTGCTGGTGTCGATCTTCAAGGCCCGGCCCAGCCCGTTCTACGTGATGGACGAGGTGGAGGCGGCGCTGGACGAGACCAACCTGCGCCGGCTGGTCGGGATCATGGAGGAGCTGAGGGAGAGCTCCCAGCTGATCGTGATCACCCACCAGAAGCTGACCATGGAGTCCGCCGACGCCCTCTACGGCGTGACCATGAAGGGCGACGGCATCTCCCAGGTGATCAGCCAGCGGCTGCGGGAGGGGGCGCCCCCGGCCCGTCGGCGCAGGCCGCTCGCGCAGCCGGCCGGGCAGCGGGAGGCGGCCGCCGCCGCCCGTCCGACCGGGTGATCCACCGGCCGACGCCGGGGCAGCTGCCCGTGGGCGACCCGATCACGGATACTGGACGGGTTGTGACTCCTCCCCCTCGCGCGCGAGGGGGCTTCTGATTCAGCCGCTTGACGACCTCATGACGGCCAAGCCCCGACCGGTGCCGGACGGCACCGCGTCGGCGTAAGGGAGGCGGCGACGCCCCGTGCGTCGGTGACCGAAGGATCACTCTGTCGTGGGATCCCGAGAAGGAGATTGATGTGGAATACGTGATCCTTGCCGTTGTCATCGCCGTGCTGGCCGTCGGCGCGGTCGCCGGCCTGGTCGTCTCCGGCAGACGACGCCGGGAGCTCCCCCCGAAGGCGCGGCCGCCGGTCATCACACCGCCCGGGACCCCGCGGGAGCCCCAGGTCGGTGAGGAGGCCGCGCCGCCGACCGAGGAGCCGCGGCGCACCGTCGAGGAGGTCGAGCTCCCCGAGGCGGAGGCGGCCCCGGAGGCTCCCGAGGCGGTCGAGGCCGAGCAGGCGCCGGCCCTCGAAGTCCCCGAGCCCACCGCCGGCCGGCTGGTCCGGCTGCGCTCCCGGCTCTCCCGCTCGCAGAACTCGCTCGGCAAGGGCCTCCTGTCGCTGCTCTCCCGCGAGCACCTCGACGAGGACACCTGGGAGGAGATCGAGGACACCCTGCTGACCGCCGACGTCGGCGTCGCCCCCACCCAGGAGCTGGTCGAGCGGCTGCGCACCCGGGTGAAGGTGCTCGGCACCCGCACCCCGGACGAGCTGCGCGCCCTGCTGCGCGAGGAGCTGGTCGAGCTGGTCGGCAAGGACGCCGACCGCACGGTGCACTCCACCAAGCACGAGGCCGGCCCGGCCGTCGTCCTGGTGGTCGGCGTCAACGGCGTCGGCAAGACCACCACCACCGGCAAGCTGGCCCGGGTGCTGGTCGCCGACGGCCGCTCGGTGGTGCTCGGCGCGGCCGACACCTTCCGTGCCGCCGCCGCCGACCAGCTGCAGACCTGGGGCGAGCGGGTCGGCGCGCGGACCGTCCGCGGCCCGGAGGGCGGGGACCCGGCCTCGGTCGCGTTCGACGCGGTCAAGGAGGGCATCGCCGAGGGCGCCGACACCGTGCTGGTGGACACCGCCGGCCGGCTGCACACCAAGACCGGCCTGATGGACGAGCTGGGCAAGGTCAAGCGGGTCGTGGAGAAGCACGGCCCGGTGGACGAGGTGCTGCTGGTGCTGGACGCCACCACCGGCCAGAACGGTCTGATCCAGGCCCGGGTCTTCGCCGAGGTGGTCGACATCACCGGCATCGTGCTCACCAAGCTGGACGGCACCGCCAAGGGCGGCATCGTGGTCGCGGTGCAGCGGGAGCTGGGTGTCCCGGTCAAGCTGATCGGGCTCGGCGAGGGCGCCGACGACCTGGCGCCGTTCGAGGCGGGTGCGTTCGTGGACGCGCTGATCGGGGACTGAGCCCCGGCCGCTGTCCGAGGAAGGGTCCGCTCCGGTCGGGGCGGGCCCTTCGGCGTGTCCCGGCGTCTTCCGGGGCGGCGCGGTGGGGAGCGGGCGGCGGCCCCTCGGGGCCGGCGGGCGGGGTGGTTACGAGGCGAGCCAGGCGGGCTCGGCGCTGCGCTCGCGCCCGCGGTGGCAGGCGTAGGCGAGGGTGCCGAGCAGCAACCGGGCCTCGGGCGGGCAGCCGGCGTTGTCACGGGTGGGCCGGCGCAGCCAGCGGACCGGGCCCAGACCGCCGAGCACGGTCGGCGGCGCGGCGACGTAGCTGCCCTCGCCGTGGCAGGTGAGGTCGAGCGCGGCGTCGTCCCAGCCCATCCGGTACAGCAGGTCGGGCAGCCGCCGGGCGGTGCCGGCGGCGACCAGGAACTGCAGCCGGCCGGCGGGCGAGGCCAGCACCGGGCCGACCTGGGTGCCCATCCGCTCCAGCCGGACCAACGCCTGGAGGCCGGCCTGCTCGGGGACGTCCAGGACGTCGAAGGCGCGGCCGGTGGGGAACAGGACGGAGACGTTCGTACCGGTGCGGTCCGCCGGTGCGCCGCCGGGGGCCGGATGCAGACCGGGCGCGGCACAGCGGGCGGCACCGCAGTGGCAGCGGGCCGCGGCCGCCGGGCCGGCCTGGTTGCCGACGGTGACCGCCCAGCCCCAGCGGCCGGTGTACTCCGCGGCCGCCCGGGACGCGGTCACCCGGGTGCGGCGGCGTGCGCTCAGCGGGGCCAACCGCAGGTGCCCCAGTCGAAGTTCGCCGAACAGGTTGTCCATGCCTCCCCCAACAGGTTCTCGTTGCCGATGGTTACGGGATGGTGACTTTGTGTTGATTGTCCGTTGCGTCGTGCGTGGTGCGGGAGCGGCGCGCAGCGCATGGCGTGCGCCTGTTCCGGCTCTGCGCCTCGGGCGCCGCCTTGTGGGGGGCGGTGCCCGTGCCGGATCGTCGTGTCCACGAGGCGGCCGTCTACCGGGGCGGGCGGCAAACTCGCCTGGGGCTGCCGTGGGTTGCAGGTGAGGGGCCGTGGTGCCGGTGGGGACTTGGCAGCCCGCATATGCCGGACCGCCGGGACTATCCAGTGAAGCGTGTGCGGTCTTGGATCGGTTCACTCCTGGGGGTGGCGAAAGGTGGCGTTTCGCCAGGGCCGCTCCCCGGGACCGTGTGCGGGGCGTTACGTTCAGCACGCAGACATCGTCGGGGAGTCCGCTTCCGGCCCTGTGGGGGCGGGAGTTGGGGAATCTGACGGCTCGTCCGCGAGGATGGCACACCAGTGCGACGAGTGGTCCGACCAGCGGTCTCGACAGCACCTCGGGTACGGAAGAGAAGCAGCACGTCTGGCAAGAGCCCGCAACCGTCGGGCGGTCACGATCGGGGCCCCGCAGGGGCCGGGCGGGATGGGGACGTTCCCATGGCAGAGAAGCAACCCAATGAGAAGCTGACCACGTGGTTCGCCCGCAGCGGCTGGTCCAAGGGCGAACTGGCCCGCCAGGTCAACCGCCGGGCCCGCCAGATCGGCGCCCACCACGTGTCCACCGACACCTCGCGGGTGCGGCGCTGGCTCGACGGGGAGCAGCCCCGCGAGCCCATCCCGAAGATCATGTCGGAGCTCTTCTCCGAACGCTTCGGCTCCGTGGTCTCCATCGAGGACCTCGGGCTGCGGGCCGCCATCCCGGTCTCCACCGTCGGCGGCGGCGTCGACCTGCCGTGGAGCGCCCCGCAGACCGTCCAGCTGATCAGCGACTACTCGCGCAGCGACCTGATGCTGAACCGGCGGGGCTTCCTGGGCACCTCGCTCGCCATGACGGCCGGCGCCGCGCTGATCGAGCCGATGCAGCGCTGGCTCGCCCCCGGCCCGAACGGCGCGCCCACCCCGATCCTGACCGCCGCCAACGGCGGCGAGCCGTTCACCGGCCGGCTCTCCGAGCCCGAGCTGGAACTGCTGGAGCAGACCACCGTCATGTTCCGGCAGTGGGACGCGCAGAACGGCGGCGGGCTGCGCCGCAAGGCCGTCGTCGGCCAGCTGCACGAGGTCACCGACCTGCTCCAGGAGACCTACCCCGAGCAGACCACCCGGCGGCTGTTCCGGCTCACCGCCGAGCTGGCCCACCTGGCCGGCTGGATGTCCTACGACGTCGGCATGCACCCCAGCGCGCAGAAGTATTACGTGCTGGCCCTGCACGCCGCCAAGGAGGCCGGCGACCGCCCGTTCGGCGCGCTGATCCTCACCGACATGAGCCGCCAGATGATCCACCTCAACCGCGGCGAGGACGCCCTGGAGCTGATCCACCTGGCCCAGTACGGCAGCCGGGACACCGCCACCCCGCGCCAGCAGGCCCTGCTGTACGCGATGGAGGCGCGCGCCTACGCCACCATCGGCGAGGTGAACCGCTGCGCCCGGGCGGTCCGGCTGGCCGAGGACACCTTCACCGACATCCGCGAGGGCGACGGCGACCCGGACTGGCTGAAGTTCTTCTCGCCGGCCGAGCTGAACGCCGAGAACGCGCACTCCTTCCGCGACCTCGCCTACCACTCGGACCGGGCCGAGCTGTACGCCTCGATGTCCGCCCCGGTCATGGAGCGGGCGGTCGACCTCTTCCGCCAGGACGGCGACCACGTCCGCTCCTACGCCTTCAACCTGATCGGCATGGCCAGCGTGCACCTGCTGCAGCGTGAGCCCGAGCAGGCCGTGGTGATGGCCGAGCAGGCGGTGGAGATCGCCACCAAGGTGCGCTCCGAGCGGCTCAACTCCAGGGTCCGCAAGACCACCGAGGCCGCCGCCGCCCGGTACGGCGGGGTGGACGCGATCAGCCGGCTCAAGGAGCGGGTGGTCCAGGACATCCCGGAGTACGTCTCGGTGGTCTGACCCGCACCGGCGTCCGCCCCCAGCCTTCCCAGCCCCCCGGCCCCCAGCCCCCACCGACCGTGACGGCCGCCGCCGCCACGGTCGGTGGTGTGTCCGGCACCGCGCGTGCCGCGGGGCGGCACGGTAACCCACCGGGCCCGGCGGCAGGGCCGTGGTTCACGTAGGCGTAACCCGCGCGTCGCCGTCGTCACGGTCGCGAAACACCGGGTCGCATCGGTCGAAACCCGACTTCGGCACGCTCCTCCCATCGCCGACACCCCGGGTGGCACGGGACAGGTATCCCGGGTGTGGAGCGGCTTCCATTCATGAGGAGACGCCGATGCCGGACGGCTTCAGCGCGGGCGATACCGCCTTCGTGCTCATTTGCGCGGCCCTGGTCATGGTGATGACCCCCGGGCTGGCCTTCTTCTACGGGGGCATGGTCAGGGCCAAGAGCACACTCAACATGCTGGCGATGAGCTTCCTCTCGCTGGGCATCGTCAGCGTGCTCTGGGTCCTCTACGGGTACTCGCTCAGCTTCGGCCCCGACGCCGGCGCCGGGCTGATCGGCAACCTGGACTTCCTCGGGATGCACGGGGTGGGGCTGAACGACCTGACCGGGACCATCCCGGTCACCGCGTTCTCCGCCTTCCAGCTGATGTTCGCGATCATCACCCCGGCCCTGATCAGCGGGGCCGTCGCGGACCGCGCCAAGTTCACCGCCTGGGGCCTGTTCATCGCCCTCTGGGTGACCGTCGTCTACTTCCCGGTCGCGCACTGGGTCTTCTTCTTCGACGGCGGCAACGGCGGCTGGCTCGGTGACCGCAACGGCGTGATCGACTTCGCCGGCGGCACCGCCGTGCACATCAACGCGGGCGTCGCGGGCCTGGCGCTCTGCCTGGTGCTGGGCAAGCGGGTCGGCTTCCGGAAGGACCCGATGCGCCCGCACAGCCTGCCGCTGGTCATGCTCGGCTCCGGGCTGCTCTGGTTCGGCTGGTTCGGCTTCAACGCGGGCTCGGCGCTGGCCGCCAACGGCGTCGCCGCGATGGCCTTCGTCAACACCCAGGTGGCCACGGCGGCCGCGCTGCTCGGCTGGCTGATCTACGAGAAGCTGCGGCACGGCGCGTTCACCACGCTGGGCGCCGCCTCCGGCGCGGTGGCCGGTCTGGTCGCCATCACCCCCGCGTGCGGTTCGGTCAGCCCGCTCGGCGCGGTCGCGATCGGCCTGATCGCCGGCGCCGTCTGCGCCGCGGCGATCAGCCTCAAGTACCGCTTCGGCTTCGACGACTCGCTCGACGTGGTCGGCGTGCACGCGGTCGGCGGTGCCATCGGCTCCCTGCTGGTCGGCCTCTTCGCCACCGGCACCGTCGGCCAGACCGCCAAGGGCCTGTTCTACGGCGGTGGCCTGGAGCAGCTCGGCAAGCAGGCGATGGGCGTGGCCGTGGTCGCCGCCTACTCCTTCGTCGTCTCCTGGCTGCTGGCCAAGGCGATCGACAGCACGGTCGGGTTCCGGGTCGCCGAGGAGGTCGAGGTGGCCGGCATCGACCAGGCCGAGCACGCCGAGTCCGCCTACGACTTCAGCGCGCTGGGGGCCGGTCCGGCCAGGATGACCGCCGCGGTGGTCGCCGAGTCCACGTCCGGGCCCGCCGCCAGGGCCGCCGGGAAGAGCACCGAGAAGACCGGGGTCGACGCCTGATGAAGCTCATCACCGCAGTCATCAAGCCGCACCGCCTGGACGACGTGAAGGCCGCCCTGCAGGCCTTCGGGGTGCACGGGCTGACCGTCACCGAGGCGAGCGGTTACGGCCGCCAGCGAGGTCACACCGAGGTCTACCGGGGCGCGGAGTACACCGTGGACCTGGTACCCAAGGTCAGAATCGAGGTCCTGGTCGAGGACGACGACGCCGACCAGCTGATCGACGTCCTGGTGAAGGCCGCCCGGACCGGCAAGATCGGCGACGGCAAGGTCTGGAGCGTCCCGGTCGAGACCGCCGTGCGGGTCCGGACCGGTGAGCGCGGCCCCGACGCCCTCTGACCAGGACCCCTTCCTCCAGGACAGGGCCTAGCATTCAGCACGATCCCGCCGGCGGGCCCGTGACCACCCCGTGGTCGCGGGTCCGCTGACGGCGTATCAGCGCTCCTCGCGCGAATCGGCGTTCCTCGCGCGACCCGGGCGCCGCCCGCTCGACCAGCGCGCGCTCAGACCGGACGACGACGGACGGGGACCCCCGATGACCACGCAGCCCGACCCGCCCTCCCGGCCCGCCGCCGGGCCCGCGACTCCCCCCGAGCGCCCGTCCGGGGAGTCGGGCCCGCCCGACCACGGCACCGCCCGGGCCCGACTGCTGGACACGCCCGGCCTCGTCAGCACCGCCCGCCGCACCGCGCTGGCCGCGCTCACCGACGAGTGGCTGGCCGGACTGCTGGCGGCGGCCGGTGCCCCGGCCGGCGTCGCCCTGGTCGCGGTCGGCGGCTACGGGCGCGGCGAACTCTCCCCGCGCAGCGACCTCGACGTCCTGCTGCTGCACGACGGTCCGCTCGACCCGGAACTGCCCGAACGCATCTGGTACCCGGTCTGGGACGCCGGCGCCTCGCTCGACCACTCCGTCCGCACCCTCGCCGAGGCCCGGACCGTCGCCGCCGACGATCTCAAGGCCCAGCTCGGCCTGCTCGACGCCCGGCACATCGCCGGCGACCGGGAGCTCACCGCCGGGCTGCGCTCCGCCGTGCTCGCCGACTGGCGCGCCGGCGCCCCGAACCGCCTACCCGAGCTGCGCGAACTCGGGCGCGAGCGGGCCGAGCGCCACGGCGAACTCTCCTTCCTGCTGGAGCCGGACCTCAAGGAGGCCCGCGGCGGCCTGCGCGACGTGGTCGCGCTCAACGCGATCGCCGCCACCTGGCTGGCCGACGCCCCGCGCGACGGCCTGGACGCCGCCGCCCTGCGGCTGGCGGACGTGCGGGACGCGCTGCACCTGGTCACCGGCCGGGCCACCGAGCGGCTCAGCCTCCAGGACCAGGACCAGGTCGCCGAACGGCTCGGCGTACTGGACGCCGACACCCTGCTGCGCCAGGTGTACGAGGCCGCGCGGACCATCGCCTACGCGAGCGACGTCACCTGGCGGGCGGTGGACCGGGTGCTGGCCGCCAGGACCACCCGGGGCCGGCGCTCCTCCCGGCTCTCCTTCCCGTTCACCGGCACCGGTCGGGGCGGCGGCGCGGTGGCCCGCGGCGCGGTCCAGCGCCGGCCGCTCGCCGAGGGCGTCGTCGAGCAGGACGGCGAGGCGGTGCTCGCCCAGGGGGCCCGCCCGGCCGCCGACCCAGTACTGCCGCTGCGCGCGGCGGCCGCGGCGGCCCAGAACGGGCTCACCATCTCCTACGCGACGGTCCGCCGGCTGGCCGCCGAGTGCCGCCCGCTGCCGGTGCCCTGGCCGGACGAGGCGCGCGAGCAACTGGTCACCCTGCTCGGCGCCGGGGAGGCCTGCCTGCCGGTCTGGGAGGCGCTGGAGGCGGAGGGGCTGATCACCCGGCTGCTGCCGGACTGGGAGCGCGTGCGCTGCCGTCCGCAGCGCAACGCGGTGCACCGCTGGACGGTCGACCGGCACCTGGTGGAGACGGCCGTGCGGGCCGCCGCGATGACCCGCCGGGTGGCCCGGCCGGACCTCCTGCTGGTCGCGGCGCTGCTGCACGACATCGGCAAGGGCTGGCCCGGCGACCACAGCGAGGCGGGCGAGGTGATCGTCCGCGACGTGGCCGCCCGGATGGGCTTCGACCACGAGTCCGTGGAGACCCTCGCCGTGCTGGTCCGCCACCACCTGACGCTGGTGGAGACCGCGACGCGGCGGGATCCGGACGACCCCGCCACGGTGGAGGCGATCACCAAGGTGGTCGCCACCCTGCCGCAGCTGGAGCTGCTGCACGCGCTGACCGAGGCCGACGCGACCGCCACCGGCCCGGCCGCCTGGAGCCGCTGGCGGGCCTCGCTGGTGGAGGGCCTGGCGGCCCGGGCCGCCGACCGGCTGGCCGGCGCGTACCCGTCGCCCGACCCGGGCCGGTGGGGCTCCCACGCCGGGGAGGCGGCGCCGACCGCCGAACAGGAGCGGCTCGCCGTCGAGGCGGCCCGTACGGGCGGTCCGGCGCTCTCGCTGCTGGCCCAGGCCGACGGGGACGACCAGCCGGGCGCCGAGCCGATGGGCGTGCGGCTGACCCTCGCCGTGCCCGACCGGCCGGGTCTGCTCGGCACGGTCGCCGGGGTGCTGGCCCTGCACCGGCTGACCGTCCGCTCGGCGGGCCTGCGCGAGCTGGACCCGATCGGCGCCGGCCCGGTCCTGCTGCTGTCCTGGACGGTGGCGGCCGAGTTCGGCGAGCTGCCCGAGGCGGCCCGGCTCCGGGCCGACCTGCGCCGGGCGCTGGACGGCTCGCTGGACGTCTCGCGGCGGCTCGCCGAGCGCGACGCGGCCGCCCCGCGCCGGCGCGGCATCCCCACCCCGCCACCGGTGGTCGCCGTGGCGCCCGAGGTGGCCTCGGCGACGGCGACGGTGCTGGAGGTGCGCGCCCATGACGCCCCCGGCCTGCTGCACCGGATCGGCCGGGCCCTGGACGGCGCCGGTGTCCGGGTCCGGACGGCGCACGTCAGCACGCTCGGGGCGGAGGCCGTGGACTCCTTCTACCTGACCGACCAGGCGGGCCGGCCGCTCTCCGGCCGGCGGGCCGGGGAGGTGGCGCAGGCCGTCCGGGCGGCGCTGGGCTGACCGGGCCCCGACGCCCGCCGGAGCCCCGTCGCCGCCCTCGCGGGGCGGCCGCGGGGCCTGCGGGCGGCCGTCGGAGCCGCCCGCTCCGGGCGCCCCCGGGCCGGTTCGTCCGGGGGTGGAGACCGTTGCCAGGGCGGCCGGATACCCTTGGGGGCGACGACCGTACTGATCCCGATGCCGCAGAGGACCCGCGACGACGTGTTCGACACCCTTTCCGATCGCCTCGCAGCGACGTTCAAGAACCTCCGGGGCAAGGGCCGCCTCAGCGAGGCGGACATCGACGCCACCACCCGCGAGATCCGCATCGCGCTGCTGGAGGCGGACGTCGCGCTGCCGGTCGTGCGGGCCTTCATCAAGCAGGTCAAGGAGCGCGCCCTCGGCGCCGAGGTCTCCGGCGCGCTGAACCCCGCCCAGCAGATCATCAAGATCGTCAACGAGGAGCTCATCGCGATCCTCGGCGGCGAGACCCGCCGGGTGAGGTTCGCCAAGAGCGGCCCCACGGTGATCATGCTCGCCGGCCTCCAGGGCGCCGGTAAGACCACCCTCGCCGGCAAGCTCGGCCACTGGCTGAAGCAGCAGAAGCACACCCCGCTGCTGGTCGCCTGCGACCTCCAGCGCCCCAACGCCGTCAACCAGCTCCAGGTGGTCGCGGAGCGCGCGGGCGTGGCCTTCTACGGCCCGCAGCCGGGCAACGGCGTCGGCGACCCGGTGCAGGTCGCCCGCGACTCGATCGAGTACGCCAAGCAGAAGCAGTACGACGTCGTCGTCGTCGACACCGCCGGCCGTCTGGGCATCGACGCCGAGCTGATGCAGCAGGCCGCCGACATCCGGGCCGCGGTGAACCCGGACGAGGTCCTGTTCGTCGTCGACGCGATGATCGGCCAGGACGCGGTCACCACCGCGCAGGCCTTCCTCGACGGTGTCGACTTCACCGGTGTGGTGCTGTCCAAGCTCGACGGCGACGCCCGCGGTGGCGCCGCCCTGTCGGTCGCGCACGTCACCGGCCGGCAGATCATGTTCGCCTCCAACGGCGAGAAGGTCGACGACTTCGACGCCTTCCACCCGGACCGGATGGCCTCGCGCATCCTCGGCATGGGCGACATGCTCTCGCTGATCGAGAAGGCCGAGCAGACCTTCTCGCAGGCCGAGGCCGAGAAGATCGCCTCCAAGCTGCAGGGCGGCGGCAAGGACTTCACGCTCGACGACTTCCTGGACCAGCTGGAGCAGGTCCGGAAGATGGGCTCGATCTCCAAGCTGCTGGGCATGCTGCCCGGCATGGGCCAGATCCGCGACCAGATCAACAACATCGACGACAAGGACGTCGACCGCGTCGGCGCGATCATCAAGTCGATGACCCCGGCCGAGCGGACCGACCCCAAGCTCATCAACGGCTCGCGCCGGCTGCGCATCGCCAAGGGTTCGGGCGTCCAGGTCGGCGAGGTCAACAACCTGGTCGAGCGGTTCTTCGAGGCCCGCAAGATGATGTCGGCGATGGCCTCCGGCAAGGGCATCCCCGGTATGCCGGGGATCCCGGGCATGGGCGGCGGCTCGAAGAAGTCCGCCAAGAAGGCCCCGGCCGCCAAGGGCAAGCGCAAGAGCGGCAACCCGCTGAAGCGCGCGCAGGAGGAGGCCGCGGCCGCCGAGCGCCGCGCGCTCGGCCCGGGCGCCGGCCAGCCGCCGGCCCAGGGCGGCGCCTTCGGCCTCGGCGCGGGCAAGGGCCCGTCCGACTTCGAGCTGCCCAAGGAGTTCAAGGACCTGCTGTAGGTCCTGTTGCAGGTCCTGCCGCGGTTCCCGCCGCCGCCCGCCCCCGGCACCGTCCGGGGCCGCCGTCGGCGTTCGAACGGCCCGCCACCCGGGGTATCCGGGTGGCGGGCCGTTCACATGTCCGATGATGGTGGGGTGAGAGTGACGATCAGGGCCCCACGGGCCGACGACGAGGTTCCGTACGCCGAGGCTGTCCGCCGGTCCGCCGAGCACATCGGGCGGTGGAACCCGGTCGAGCCGAACGGGCTCCCCGATCTCCTGGAGCGCCAGGGCGCCGGTCTGCGCACCTTCCTGATCGTCGATCAGGCCACCGGTGGGCTGGTCGGCAAGGTGAACGTCGCCAACATCGTGATGGGCCGGTTCTGCAACGGCGCGCTCGGCTACGACTCGTACGTGCCGTTCGCCGGGACCGGCCGGATGAGCGAGGGCATGCGGCTGGTGCTGGACCGCTGCTTCGCCCCGCAGACGGCCGGCGGTCTCGGCCTGCACCGGTTGGAGATCAACGTGCAGCCGGACAACGCGCGTTCGATCGGGCTGGCCAAGCGGCTCGGCTTCCGGCACGAGGGGTACACGCCCCGGATGCTGTTCCTGAGCGGCGCCTGGCGGGACCACGAGCGGTTCGCGCTGACCGCCGAGGAGTGGCCCGGCGCGGGGGAGTAGCGCGGCGCGGCGCGGGAGAGCGGCGCGGGGGGAGCGGCGCGGCTGGCGGGTGTCCGGGGCGCCCCGGGTGCCCGTGGTGCGGCCGTGCGGGCGCGGCGTTGCGGCTGTCTCACCCGGATGAATGTCCGTATTGTCCGACAGGTGACCGATCCCGTACCGCCGCGCCGGACCCCCGACCAGCCCTGGCGCTCCGAGGGTGCCCCACCCCCGCAGCCGCCCCGTCGCAAGATGCCCGGCGGCTGGATCGGCCTCGTGCTCACCGCCCTCGTGGTGTTCCTGATCACCGACCTGCTGCTGTCCTTCTTCGGCAACGCCGGCGCGACGACGATCTCCTACACGGAGTTCAACAACCAGCTCAACAACGGCAACGTCACCAAGATCTACTCCAAGGGCGACTCCATCGAGGGCACCCTCAAGAACGCGGCACCCAAGCCGGACGGCGCCAAGGGCGACTACACCGAGTTCGACACCCAGCGCCCGTCCTTCGCGGGCGACAGCCTCTGGACCACCCTCCAGCAGCAGGGCGTCGAGGTCACCGCCAAGCCGGTGGTCCAGCAGCGCAGCTTCCTCGCCAACCTGCTGATCTCGCTCGCCCCGATGCTCCTGCTGATCCTGATCTGGGTGCTGCTGGCCCGCCGGATGGCCGGCGGCATGGGCGGCGGCCCGCTCGGCCGCAAGGCCCCGCCCAAGCCGGTCACCGCCGAGCAGGGCAAGCGCACCACCTTCGCCGACGTGGCCGGCATCGACGAGGTCGAGGCCGAACTCGCCGAGGTGGTCGACTTCCTGAAGAACCCGCAGCACTACCGGCGGCTCGGCGCCAAGATGCCGCGCGGGGTGCTGCTCGCCGGTCCGCCCGGCACCGGCAAGACCCTGCTCGCCCGGGCCGTCGCCGGCGAGGCCGACGTGCCGTTCTTCTCCGCCTCGGCCTCGGAGTTCATCGAGATGATCGTCGGCGTCGGCGCCGGCCGGGTCCGGGAGCTGTTCGCGGAGGCCCGCAAGGTCGCCCCCGCGATCGTCTTCATCGACGAGATCGACACCATCGGCCGCCAGCGCGGCGGCAGCGGCGGCATGGGCGGCCACGACGAGCGCGAGCAGACGCTCAACCAGATCCTCACCGAGATGGACGGCTTCACCGGCTCCGAGGGCGTCATCGTCATCGCCGCCACCAATCGGGCGGACGTCCTCGACCCGGCCCTGCTGCGCCCCGGCCGCTTCGACCGGCGGATCACCGTCAGCCCGCCGGACCGCGACGGCCGCGCGGCCATCCTGCGGATCCACACCCGGGCCGTCCCGCTGGCCGGGGACACCGATCTCCACCAGCTGGCCAAGGTCACCCCCGGCATGACCGGCGCCGAGCTGGCGAACCTGGTCAACGAGGCCGCCCTGCTGGCCGTCAAGCGCAAGCAGGACGCGGTGGGGGAGCGGGACCTCTCGGACGCGCTGGAGAAGGTCCAGCTGGGCGCCGTCCGGCCGCTGGTCATGCCGCAGGCCGAGCGGGAGCGCACGGCGTACCACGAGAGCGGCCACGCCCTGCTCGGCATGCTCCAGCCCGGCGCCGACCCGGTCCGCAAGATCACCATCGTGCCGCGCGGCCGCGCCCTCGGCGTCACCCTGTCCACCCCCGAGACCGACCGCTACTCGTACACCGAGCCCTACCTGCGCGGCCGGATCATCGGCGCGCTCGGTGGGATGGCCGCCGAGCAGGTGGTCTACGGGGTGATCACCACCGGTGCGGAGAGCGACCTGGAGCAGGTCACCAACATCGCCCGGGGGATGGCCGGCCGCTGGGGGATGAGCGAGCGGGTCGGCCGGCTCACCGCCGTCCCCTCCGACCCGCAGGGCGCGTACGGGCTCTCCGCGGCGCCGACCACGCTGGACGCGGTCGACGAGGAGGCCCGGCGGATCGTCGCCGAGTGCTACGAGGAGGCGGTGCGGCTGCTGACCGAGCAGCGGGCCAGGCTGGACGCGCTGGCGGCCGCGCTGCTGGAGGCCGAGACGCTGGACGAGGAGGCGGCGTACCGGGCCGCCGGGGTGCCCCGGAAGGCGCTCGACCAGGCGTGAGCCGGCCGACCGGGGGCGTCCGCGATGGCTGCGGGCGCCCCCGGTCCGGCTCCGGTGGTGGGGCGGTGCGGCGGCTGGGCTGTCCTGTTCGGCTGTTCGGCTGTTCGGGCTGTTCGGCGGCTCGGTGGTGCCGTGGTGCGGTTCTGTCGCGCCGTGGGCCACGTGGTCGCTCGCCGGTCGCTCCGGGGCCGGTCGGGCTACCGCGGCTGGTCGGCGATCAGGTACCGGAACACGTTCTCCATCCGGACCGAGCCGTCCGGCCGCAGGTACGGCTGCAGCGCCTCCTCCAGCTCCTTCGCCACCAGCGACAGCCCGGAGAAGTCCGCCGCCGCGTCGTAGAGGCCGGTGGAGAGCAGTCCGCGCACCGCGCTGTCCAGGTCCGGATAGGCGAACGGGCAGCTCACCCGGCCGCTGCCGGCCGGGCGCAGGCGGGCCGGCCCGAGCAGGTCCTCCAGGGCGCCGGGCGTGCTCAGCCCGAACGGGTCGCGTGCGGTGGTGCGCCCCGCCATCCGCCGGGCCACGTCCAGGACGGCCGCGCTCTCACAGCGCTCCGGCGGGCCCCAGGCGGCCAGCACCACGTGCCCGCCGCGCAGCGTCAGCCGGGCCGCGTCGGTCACCACGCGCTGCGGATCGGCGGCCCCCGGCAGCTGCTCGAAAACCGTGACCAGCGAATAGGCCGAGCGGGGGACCTCCGCCGGTGGCCGGGCACCCGCGCCCACCTTCAGCCGACGGTCCCGCGCCAGCTCGCGCAGCTCGTCGTGCGGCTCCAGACCGGCGACCTGGGCGCCCCGCCCGGCGGCCAGCAGCAGCGCCAGGCCGGAGCGGCAGCCCAGGCCGAGCACGCTGCTCGCCGGGCCGACCTCCAGCCGGGCGTAGACCGCCTCGTAGAGCGGTACCAGCATGCGTTCCTGGATCTCCGCCCAGTCGCGCGCCCGCGCGGGCCACGCCCCCGCGGCCCGCCGGTCGTGCGGATGTGCGCCTGTGGGTCGTACGGTCGTGCCGGTCGTTCGAGCTGAAGCCATCGCGGCCTCCCATCCGGTCCTTCGGTGTCCTGCTACGGCTCCCCCAAAGTCCCGCCCCACTCCAGCGAACAGCGGCTCGGGCGCGGCGTCCAGAGGGGTGCAGGGTGGTGCGCGCGTGTCGCGGTCGTGCGCCCCCTGGCGGAACCGGGGCGCCCTTCGGCCGCCGGGCGGCCCGGGCACCGTCCCGGCCCGGGCGGGAAGGGGACGGCTTGCGCGCGAACCGGTTCCGTGGAACGGATTCGAAGTCAGGCCCCTTGTCCCCGTACCATTCGCCCCATGGCAAAGGCACCCGTTCTCACCCCCCAGGCGGACGACTTCCCGCGCTGGTACCAGGACCTCATCAACAAGGCCGAGCTGGCCGACAACGGTCCGGTGCGCGGCACCATGGTCATCCGACCGTACGGCTACGGCCTGTGGGAGCGGATGCAGCAGGAGATGGACGCCCGCATCAAGAAGGCAGGCGCGCAGAACGCCTACTTCCCGATGTTCATCCCGCAGTCCTACCTGACCAAGGAAGCGGAGCACGTCGAGGGCTTCGCCCCCGAGCTCGCCGTGGTCACCCACGGCGGCGGCAAGCAGCTGGACGAGCCGGTCGTCGTCCGGCCGACCTCCGAGACCATCATCAACGAGTACTTCTCGAAGTGGGTGCAGAGCCACCGCGACCTGCCCCTGCTGATCAACCAGTGGGCCAACGTGGTCCGCTGGGAGCTGCGTCCGCGGGTCTTCCTGCGGACCACCGAGTTCCTCTGGCAGGAGGGCCACACCGCCCACGCCACGTACGAGGACGCCCGCGAGTACGCCTCGATGATCCACACCCAGGTCTACGGCGACTTCATGACCAACGTGCTCGGCATCGACGTCGTGCTCGGCCGCAAGACCGCCAAGGAGCGCTTCGCCGGCGCGATCAACACCCTCACCCTCGAAGGCATGATGGGCGACGGCAAGGCGCTGCAGATGGGCACCAGCCACGAGCTGGGCCAGAACTTCGCCAAGGCGTTCAACACCACCTACCAGCTCCAGGGCGCCGAGCGCGAGTACGTCTGGCAGACCTCCTGGGGCGTCTCGACCCGTATGGTCGGCGGCCTGATCATGTCCCACGGCGACGACAACGGCCTGCGGGTGCCCCCGCGCCTGGCCGCCGTCCAGGCCGTCGTCCTCGCCATCAAGGGCGACGACGCGGTCATCGCCAAGGTGCGCGAGATCGGCGCCCGGCTGGAGGCCGTCGGCATCCGCGTGGTCGTCGACGACCGCACCGACACCCCGTTCGGCCGCCGCGCCGTGGACTGGGAGCTCAAGGGCGTGCCGCTGCGCATCGAGGTCGGCCCGCGCGACCTGGAGAACGGCACCGCGATGCTGGCCCGCCGCATCCCCGGCGGCAAGGAGCCGGTCTCGATCGACGCGCTGGCCGAGCTGCTCCCGGGTGTCCTGGAGGAGGACCAGGCGCTGCTGCTGCGCCAGTCCCGCGAGCGCCGCGAGTCCCGCACGGTCGACGTGACCAACCTGGACGAGGCCGTCGAGGCCGCCGCCACCGGCTGGGGCCGGATCTCCTGGGCCGAGCTGGGCCCGGAGGGCGAGGCCAAGCTGGCCGAGCAGGGCGTCTCGGTGCGCTGCATCGTGGCCGCCGACGGCTCGGTGCCGCAGACGGACGACCAGGACGGCAACATCGCGATCGTGGCCCGCGCCTACTGATCGGCTGCTGAGCGGCGACTGACCGGCCGCTGACCGGCCACGTCCACCGAACGGCCCGCGCCGCCCACTGAACGGCGCGCGGATCCGCCGGCGCACCTGCAGCGGTGCGCCGGCGGATCCGCGTCTGCGGGGGCGTTCGGGTCGTTGGGCTGCTGCGGCTGCTGCGGCTGCTGCGGCTGCTGCGGCTGCTGCGGCTGCTGGGGCTGCTGGGGCTTCTGGTGGTGCTCGGGCCGCTGGGCCGCTCGGACGTGGGCGCACCGGCGGATCTCGGGCCGGTTGACCCGCGGGCCCGCGGGACGGGCCTGGTGCGGTCTCGGGACGCCCCGGGCGAGGCGATGGCTGACGTTGGTCGTCGATGTTGGAAACCGACAGGTACTGGCGATTTCTGGCAGCTGACGGCAATGATCCGGCAGCTGCCCGACAACCGTGAGACATCCGTCGGACATCCGGTCGACAACCGCCGTCGGGAATTCCGGCGGTAACCGTCCGGTGGCCGTCTCACCAGTCGACATCCCTACTGGCCGGTCAACTGCCGGTATTAACGGAATAGCGGTACGGTGTACGGCCCGTGGCCCTGTCAACTCGACAGGACCGCGGGCCGTACGTCCTGGGTGCGACAGCCCGCCCCCCGGACGGAAATGACGAGGTCCGCCGAGCTACGACGGGCCCAAACCGGCAGGGGGTTGGTCTTGCGTCAGATCCGGAACGCGCATTTCGCGCGCGCTCGTACATTCCTGAGAGTTTCCTGGGAATTCCAGGAGATCGGGAACACGCGGAACATCGGCTCGCACTCCGTCGTTGGTCTAGCGTGAGCACGACACAGCCCCTCGTTCTCGCGGCCGAACTGGCCGCCGCCTGGAGTGACATCCAGGCCTTCCATCAGGACCTCCCCGACCTCGCCTCGCCCGAGGCGTTGATCGGCGAGTCCTCCTCGGCCTGTGGCACGCGGCTCGGATTCGAGCGGCTCCTCCACGAGGCTGCCCACGGTCTGGCCGCGGCCCGGGACATCCGGGACACCTCGCGGGCCGGCCGCTACCACAACCGGCGCTTCCTGCTCCTGGCTTCCGAGCTGGGCCTGGCGCACCCGGTCGAGCCGCATGCGAGCAGCGGCTTCTCCCAGGTGACCATGCTCAAGGAGACGCAGGAGCGGTACGCCGAGACCATCGAGCGGCTGGACCGGGCCCTCGGCGCCCACCAGGAGGCGGTGGCCGGGGACGGCGTCTCGCGCGCCTTCCGCGGCCCGGCGGCCCGGCACGGCTCCTCCGGGGGCGGCGTCCGGGTCAAGGCGGTCTGCGGGTGCGGGCGCAACGTCCGCGTCGTGCCGTCGGTCCTCGCGCAGGCGTCCATCGTCTGCGGTGCCTGCCAGCAGCCGTTCAAGATCGCGTAGCGTGGGGAGCCGGCCGGCGACTGTGCGGGCAGTGCGTCCGGCCGGAGCGATCGACGGCCTCGGCCGGCAGGGCTGATCGGGACGACCGATCGGCGGCCCTGACCGGTGGCTGTGATGTGTTGGGCTGACCGGGAGCGGGGGCTCCCGGTCGACCTGTTTCGGCGGTCGGCCACGGGTGGACCGCGCCGGCCGGTGGTGCGGCGGTCCGAGTGGTGGGCCGGTGGGGGGCGGTGGCGGGCCGGGGCCGGGTGTCGGTCGGGCGGCTCCGGGGAGGGGCTGTGCCGGTCGGGTGCCGGGCAGTGCCGGACGAGCGCTTCTCAGCGTGACCGGGCGTTGACCGGGCGGCTTCGGGCCGTGGTCGGTGGCGGTCGGGCCGAGCGGGCGGCGGCGAGGCGGTTCGCGCCGGTATGGCAGAATGGACAGCTGAGTACTCGGCAGCCGAGCAGGACCCCTCTCTCCTACGGCTGGCGTGTCCCTTGAACGGCCAGCCTCGCAACCCCACGCGACGGTGCGGCCGCTCACCCACGTCAACACCAGGAGAATCCACTCCCGTGGCAGTCAAGATCAAGCTCAAGCGTCTCGGCAAGATTCGCTCCCCGCACTACCGCATCGTCGTCGCCGACTCGCGCACCAAGCGTGACGGCCGCGCGATCGAGGAGATCGGCATCTACCAGCCGACCTACAACCCCTCGAAGATCGAGGTCGACGGCGAGCGCGCCCAGTACTGGCTGTCCGTCGGCGCCCAGCCGACCGAGCCGGTTCTCGCCATCCTCAAGCTGACCGGCGACTGGCAGAAGTTCAAGGGCCTGCCGGCCCCGGCTCCGCTGCTGGTTGCCGAGCCCAAGGTCGAGGACTTCTCGCACCTGTTCGCGAAGGCCGTCGCCGGCTTCGAGGACGCCACCACCGGTGTTGCCATCACCCCGAAGGCCAAGAAGTCGGACAAGGCCGAGGCTGACGCCGACGCCGCCGTCGAGGCCTGATCGTGATCGAGGACGCCCTCGACCACTTGGTGAAGGGCATCGTCGAGCACCCCGACGAGGTGCAGGTGCGTTCGCGCAACCTGCGTCGGGGGAACACCATCGAGGTGCGTGTGCACCCCGATGACCTCGGCAAGGTGATCGGCCGGGGCGGCCGCACGGCGCGTGCACTACGCACCGTTGTCGGCGCCCTCGGCGGTCGCAACGTCCGTGTCGACCTGGTCGACGTGGACAGCATTCGCTGACGCTGCTGCTCGTTCAGCCGTCAGGCTTGAGGCCGGTCGGGACGCATGTCGTCCCGGCCGGCCTTTCTCTGTTCCCGACCGCCTTCTCGCCGTGCCCCCGCCTCCGCGGCCCTGTGCTCCAGTGCCGGGACCCGTCACGGCGACCACACCGTTGGTACCCCGTACCAGCACCCACACCCAGTGCCCAGCGCCGGCACCCAGCACCCAGCACCCAGGAGAACGATCACCGTGCAGCTCGTCGTCGGTAAGATCGGCCGCGCCCACGGCATCAAGGGGGATGTCAGCGTCGAGGTCCGCACCGATGAGCCGGAACTCCGGCTCGGTCCCGGTGCCGTCCTCCTCACCGACCCCGCGTCGGCCGGACCGCTGACCGTCGAGTCCGGCAAGGTGCACAGCGGTCGGCTGCTGCTGCGCTTCGCCGGCGTCAAGGACCGCAACGACGCAGAGGCCCTGCGCGGCACCGTCCTGATCGCCGAGGTCGACCCGGAGGAGAGCCCCGAGGACCCGGAGGAGTACTACGACCACCAGCTGATCGGTCTGGACGTCGTCCTGCTCGACGGCACCCCGGTCGGTGAGCTCACCGAGGTCGTCCACCTCCCCTACCAGGACCTGCTCACGGTGGAGAAGCCCGACGGGACGGAGGTGCTGGTGCCCTTCGTCACCCGCATCGTGCCGACCATCGACCTGGAGAACCAGCGCGTCGTCATCGACCCGCCGGGCGGCCTGATCGACCCGGAGCAGGCCGAGGTCGTGCGGGGCGAGTCGGACGACGCGGATGCGTCGGACGGGTCGGAGGGGTCAGACAGGTCGGACGGGTCGGACGGGTCGGACGAGTCGGTGGATCCGGAGGAGTCGGAGTGACCGCCGAGGAACTGTCGCCGCAGGAGCCGCCCGCGGTGCGGGGCGTCCAGGACGGGATGCGGATCGACGTCGTCACGATCTTCCCCGAGTACCTGGAGCCGCTGAACATCTCCCTGGTCGGCAAGGCCCGCGCCCGCGGTCAGCTGGATGTGCACGTCCACGACCTGCGCGGCTGGACGCACGACATCCACCGCACGGTGGACGACAGCCCGTACGGCGGCGGACCGGGCATGGTGATGAAGCCCGAGCCGTGGGGCGAGGCGCTGGACGGCGTGCTGAGCGCGGGCCCCGACGGGGAGGTGCCCACGCTGGTGGTGCCCACCCCGAGCGGGCGCCCCTTCACCCAGGAGCTGGCCCAGGAACTCGCCGGACGCCCGTGGCTCACCTTCACTCCGGCCCGGTACGAGGGCATCGACCGGCGGGTGATCGAGGAGGCGGCCACCCGGATGCCGGTGGTCGAGGTGTCGATCGGCGACTACGTCCTGGCCGGCGGCGAGGTCGCCGTGCTGGTGATGGTCGAGGCGATCGCCCGGCTGCTGCCCGGGGTGCTCGGCAACGCCGAGTCCCACCGGGACGACTCCTTCGCGCCCGGCGCCATGGCCGACCTGCTGGAGGGCCCGGTCTACACCAAGCCCGCCGAGTGGCGCGGCCGGACCGTGCCGGACGTCCTGCTCAGCGGCAACCACGGCCGGATCGCCCGCTGGCGGCGCGAGCAGGCCTTCGCCCGGACCCTGGCGAACCGCCCCGATCTGGTCGAGCGCTGGCAGTACGGCGGCTTCGACAAGAAGGACCGTGAGGCGCTGAGCATCCTCGGCCTGGCCTGGGACGAGCAGCTCGGTCGATTTCGGTCTGTGGTCGACGGTGTGGAACAATAGGTCGCTGCTGTCTGTCGCTGGTCTCCTCACGTAGGAGTCACGTGGTCCGGTGCCCTCGCCACGGGGGGAACATCGCCAACCGATGCGGCCCGCAGCGAACCCCATTGTGACGAACTTCCGTGGGCGGCCCGTGGCGCCTGCGATGGAGAGCAACATGAGCAACAAGCTCGCTGCTGTCGACGCGGCCTCGCTGCGTAGCGACATTCCGGCCTTCCGCGCCGGTGACACCCTGAAGGTCCACGTCCGGGTCATCGAGGGCAACCGCTCTCGTGTCCAGGTCTTCCAGGGCGTCGTCATCCGCCGCCACGGCGCCGGTGTCGGCGAGACCTTCACCGTTCGCAAGGTCAGCTTCAACGTCGGCGTGGAGCGCACCTTCCCGGTGCACACCCCGGTCGTCGAGAAGATCGAGGTCGTGACCCGCGGTGCGGTTCGCCGCGCCAAGCTGTACTACCTGCGTGACCTCCGCGGCAAGGCCGCGAAGATCAAGGAGAAGCGCGACCGCTGATCCACCGTCCCCCGGTACTCCCGGGGGATCGGAGCGCTCTAGGGGGCGCGGCTGCCGCACGGTAAGCTCACCCCCCGATGAGCACGCACGAACCATCCGCGGACCGCGACGGCTGTCCCGCACCCACCGGTGCGGACTCGCCGTCGCGGTCCGCGGCCGTTTCCACGACCGCGCCCGCCACGGCGCCGGTGCCCGCCACGGCGCCGATGGTGGAGCCGGTGCTCGAGCCGGGCACCCGGCGCGTCCCCGAGGCCCAGGCGCCCCGGGAGGCGGTCCCGGAATCCGAGCGGACCTCGGCCGACGGCTCGGTGGAGGACTCGGCGGACGTTTCGGCCGACGTTTCGGTGGACGAGCCCGGGGTGGTGTCTCGTTCGCGCTCGCGTGACCTCCTTCTGCTGGTGGGTATCTGCCTGCTGTCCCTGCTCCTGGTGAACGCATTCGTGGCGCGGCCGTTCGCGGTGCCGTCCGGGTCGATGGAGAACAGCCTGCGCCCGGGCGACCGCCTGATCGCGAACCAACTGGCCTACTCCTTCGGAGGGCATCCGCAGCGCGGTGACGTGGTGGTCTTCGACGGGAGGGGCTCCTTCCTGCGTGGGTCGGCCGAGCCGACCGGGTTCGGGAACGCACTGCGCTCGCTCGTCCGGGATCTCGGACTTGCGCCGGCCGACGACTCGGTCTACGTCAAGCGCGTCATCGGCGTCGGCGGGGACCGGGTGACCAGTACCGGGCCGGGCGCGCGGATCACCGTCAACGGCGTACCGGTCGACGAGTCCTCCTACCTCGCACCGGGGGACGAGCCGTCGAAGGTGGCCTTCGATGTGGTCGTGCCGGCCGGAAAGCTGTGGGTCATGGGGGACCACCGCGATGCCTCCCGTGACTCGCGGGACCACCTGGGTGAGCCCGGTGGCGGGTTCGTGCCCGAGGGCAAGGTGATCGGACGGGCGGAGTGGGTGGTCTACCCGGTCGGCCACTGGACCGGCCTGGACCGGTCGGCGGCGTTCGCCGCGGTAGGGGGGACCGGTGGCCATGGGGACCAGAGGTAGGGGCCGCCTGGCGGACCGACCGTCCGACGCGGTACCGGACGATCCGGCGGGAGCACGCGGACCGGGGGCGACCGGCCTGGAGGCAGCGACGCCCATCCGCGGGCGGGCCGACCGTCGGCGTACCGCCCGCCGGGCCGCCCGCCGCCGCAAGCGCTCGCTCCTGCACGAGATCCCGTTGATCGTCCTGGTGGCACTGCTGGTGGCACTGGTGATGAAGACCTTCATGGTGCAGGTGTTCGTCATCCCCTCCGGTTCGATGGAGCAGACCATCCAGATCGGCGACCGGGTGCTGGTGGACAAGCTCACCCCCTGGTTCGGTGCCGAGCCGGGGCGCGGCGACGTCGTGGTGTTCAAGGATCCGGGCGGTTGGCTGGAGGCCGATCACAAGCCGTCCACGGACGGGCCCGTGCTTCGCGGGGCGAAGCAGGTCCTCACTTTCGTCGGGCTGCTGCCGTCCGACAGCGAGCAGGATCTGATCAAGCGGGTGATCGGTGTCGGCGGGGACACCGTGGAGTGCTGCGACGAGCAGGGCCGCCTCAGCGTCAACGGCACGGCGGTGGACGAGCCGTACCTGTCGCCGGGCAACCCGCCGTCCCGCCAGCCGTTCAAGGTGAAGGTGCCGCAGGGGCGGCTCTGGGTGATGGGCGACCATCGGGATGTGTCGGCCGACTCCCGTTTTCACATGGGTAATCCGGGGCAGGGCACCATCCCACTGAGTGGTGTGGTCGGTCAGGCGTTCGTGGTGGCCTGGCCGGTCGGCCGGGTCCATCAACTTGATGCGCCGGGTTCACTCTCCTCGCTGGCCCGGTCCGCGGACGTCCGTGGAACTGGGCCGGAAGCGATGGATGTTGGGCCGCTTCCGAAGGAACCTCCGCTCGTTATGGGTGTGTTGGGCATCCTTCCGCTCATCGGCCGAAGGCCTGGGCGGCCTCGGGAGTAGGCCCGGCTGACCGGTGGAGGGCCGGCCGGCGTGCGTGGGAGCGCGAGCCGGATGCCTGGGAGTGATAGAGAAGTGCTGGTGCGGCCGGTACGCGACAACGGCCGCGTCCGGAGGCTGTGCCGGTGTCAGGTGTCCCCGAAGAGGGCGGCCCTGGCGCCGGGGCACGGTCGATGGTGGAGGTAGTGCCCGCTGTGCGGCACTGTGAGCGCGGACGCGCAGGCGTCCGCACAGCTGGGAGGAGACGTTGTGGGGGATTTGGTGATCGGCGCCCGCTCAGGCGCCGGAGAGCCC
This sequence comes from Kitasatospora sp. NPDC086009, assembly GCF_044540385.1. NCBI lineage: Bacteria > Bacillati > Actinomycetota > Actinomycetes > Kitasatosporales > Streptomycetaceae > Kitasatospora > Kitasatospora sp. NPDC086009. The sequence goes on along the minus strand of NZ_JBITSA010000020.1, from coordinate 46,049 downwards.
GAGGGCTCCGGTCATCGGGCGGAACGGTCGACGGAGTCCGCGGTGTCTTCGAGTTCCGCGGAGGACGCGGCGGTTCAGTCCGCGGACGAGCAGGGCCGTGGTGCGGGCGACGGTTCCGACGCCCGGGACGACGTGAGCTCTGACGGCGGGTCGGAGGAGAAGGCCGGCGGCAAGGAGCACAAGCAGCGCTCGTTCTGGAAGGAACTGCCGATTCTGATCGGCATCGCGCTGGTCCTGGCGCTGGTGATCAAAACTTTCTTCGTCCAGGCGTTCTCCATTCCGTCGGAGTCGATGCAGAACACGCTTCAGGTCGGCGACCGCGTCCTGGTGGACAAGCTGACCCCGTGGTTCGGAGCCGAGCCCGAGCGGGGCGAGGTCGTGGTGTTCCACGACCCGGGCGGCTGGCTGGCGGACGAGCCCACCAAGCAGAGCGACAACTCCTTCGTGCGGGGGGTGCAGGACGTGCTCAGCTTCGTCGGCCTGATGCCCTCCGAGAACGAGAAGGACCTGATCAAGCGGGTCATCGCGGTCGGTGGGGACACCGTCGAGTGCGAGGGCGAGGGGCCGGTCAAGGTCAACGGGATCGCTCTCAACGAGCCGTATGTGTTCCCCGGTAACACCCCCTGCGGGACGAAGCCCTTCGGCCCGGTGAAGGTGCCGGACGGCCGGATCTGGGTGATGGGTGACCACCGCGCGGACTCGCTGGACTCCCGCTTCCACATGGACCAGCCGGGTGGCGGCACCGTTCCGGTGGACGAGGTCATCGGACGGGCTTTCGTGGTGGCCTGGCCGATCAACCACTGGTCGACGCTGCCGGTGCCGGACACCTTCGACCAGAAGGGTCTGGCGGCGGCCGTGCCGTTCGTTCCGCCCGTGGCCGGCGCGGTCGGCGCGGTCGGCCTGCTTCCGCTGGTGCGCCGGCTGAAGGGCCGGTCGGAGCGCGCGAAGCGGTCCTGACCACCACCGGGTCGCCCCCGGGTCTTGCGCGGGCCGTGGTACCGACGAGTAATCTGCTCGGACGTGCCACGGCCCGCCGGGTTTTCCGCCTGTGGCCCCGGCGTGCCATGAGCGGTCCCGGGTCAGGCAGGGGTGGATGGTTTCGATGAGCAGTGTCGCGACACCGACGGCGGACCGCCCGCCCGCGCCCGGACGGTCCCGGCCCAAGCCGGCCGCGGTGCTGCAGGGCGTGCTGATCGGGCTCGGTCTGGTCCTGCTGGTCGGCGGCTTCGTGGTCATGGCGCTGGACTACCGGCCGTACGGCATTCCGACCGGCTCGATGACCCCGACGCTCAAGGTCGGAGACACCGTCGTCGCCCGGCAGATCGACGGCAAGGATGTCGGCCGGGGTGACGTCGTGGTCTTCCGCGACCAGGCGTGGGGCGGTGAACTCATGGTCAAGCGCGTGGTCGCGGTCGGCGGGGACACCGTGGCGACCACCGGGGACGACCAACGGCTGACCGTCAACGGCAAGCCGGTGGAAGAGCCGTACCTGGAGGCGCAAGGCCCGCAGGGGAGCGCGTTCAGCGTGGACGTGCCTCCTGGCCGGCTCTTTCTGCTGGGAGACAACCGGCAGGGGTCGCTCGACTCCCGCCTCCACCTGGAGGTCGACGGCGGCACGATCCCCGCCACCGAGGTGGAGGCCCGGGTGGAGGCCACCGTCCTGCCCTTCGGCCGGACGGGTCTGTTCGCCCGCACCACCGCCTTCGACGCGCTCGGTGGGCCCAAGGCCGGCGAGCCGGGACCGTTGGAGCCGGCCTTCTACGCCACCGTTGTAGGCGCGGCGATGATCGTCGTGACCTGTGGGGTGAGCGGGGCGGCCGGTGCGGCCCGCCGGCTGGGACGCCGCCGCGACGCTTGACGGGTGCCACAGCCGCCGCTCCGGCGGGCGCCGCCGCCCCGGTCGGCGGCGCAGCCTCAGTTCGAGTCGGCGCCGACGGCCGCGCGACCGCCGGTGACCGTGGCCCGATCGCTCTGCCGAACATCGCCCCGGCAGGTCCTGCCGGGTGGCAGGATCGAGGGGATCGGCCCGACGAACGAGGGGAGGGGGGAGGGCGGCGATGACGGCCAAGCACCGCAAGGCTTCACGGATCCTGCTGTTGGACGGGCAGGACCGCCTGCTTCTCTTCCGGGGCTCGGATCCGGTGGTGCCGGACGTCACCTGGTGGTTCACCCCCGGAGGAGGCCTGGAACCGGGGGAGAGCATTCGCGAGGCCGCGGTGCGCGAGCTCGCCGAGGAGACGGGGCTGCGGGGCGTGGACCTGGGGCCCGTGGTTGCGTACGACACGGTTTCGTACTCCTTTCGGGAGCAGCGCTACGAACAGGAGCAGTGGTTCCACCTGGCCCGGACCGTGGAGACGGTGCTCGATCATTCGAGGATGGGCAGGGACGAGCACGCCGAACTGCTCGCGGCACGCTGGTGGACGGTCGAGGAGCTGGGGGAGACCGCCGAAACGATCTATCCGATCGGGCTGGCGGACTTCGTGGGGCGACTGCTGGCCGAGGGGCCGCCAGTCACGCCGGTAAGGCTCTGAGGGTGAGTGCGGTGGTCCACAATGGGTGGACGTGACAAGTTGAGGGGACGCCTGGATGAGTGCCGAAGATCTCGAGAAGTACGAGACCGAGATGGAGCTCAAGCTCTACCGGGAGTACCGGGACGTCGTCGGCCTGTTCAAGTACGTGATTGAGACCGAGCGACGCTTCTACCTCACCAACGACTACGAGCTGCAGGTGCACTCGGTCCAGGGCGAGGTCTTCTTCGAGGTGTCGATGGCGGATGCGTGGGTCTGGGACATGTACCGGCCGGCCCGGTTCGTCCGTAAGGTCCGGGTGCTGACCTTCAAGGACGTGAACATCGAGGAGCTCGCGAAGAGCGATCTGGAGCTGCCCTCGGACGAGTCGGGGTTCGGAAACTGACGTTGGACCGCTCGGTCCCGCGGTGTCCAGGGGAATTTCGACTTTCCCGGGATTCTCACTCCTGCGAGTGACAGAAGTTATCCACAGGCCCGGGTTATCCACAGGAAATAGCAACCCTCTGGCCCTGTCCCGGGTCGCACGGAAACCTCCGCGTCGGAGGTGGTCACCGTGCAGGACACCAAGCGCACCACGCGTAAGCAGAGTGAGACGCCCAAGGCCCGACCGAGTGGGCAGGCCCGGCGCAGGGCGGCGAGGGCGCCGGAGGAGTACCAGGCGGAGCTGTCCGGGCTCGGAAACGGGCCAGCTCCGCCACGCACGGAGCAGGCCGACCCGGAGAAGGCCGGTCCTGAGCGAGCCGTTCCCGAGCAGGCCGGTCCTGAGCGGGGCGGTCCGGGGAAGGCCCTGTCGGGGCGCGGCACGAACAACGGGCTGGGCCGTTATGGGGAGCGGGTCGCCGCCCGGAGGCTCGCCGAGAGCGGCCTCAGGATCCTGGACCGCAACTGGCGCTGCGTCGAGGGCGAGCTGGACATCGTCGCCCTCGACGGCGACACCCTGGCCGTCTGTGAGGTGAAGACCCGCTCCGAGCGGGGATTCCAGCAGCCGAGCGAGGCCATCGACCGAGCCAAGGCCGCCCGACTCCAGCGATTGGCGGAGCGCTGGGTGGCGGAGCGCTGGCCCGGCCACTTCGCCAGGTTGGCCGGCCCCGGGTACAGCCCCACGCCGGCGGACCCGCAGTGGCCGCCCGTGCCGCCCGGCGGCGTCCGGATCGACCTCGTGGCCGTCATCAACCGGGCCCGGGGTGCCGCCTCGGTGGACCACCTGAGGGGGGTGGTCTGAGATGGCCTTCGCCCGTACCTGTTCCGTCGCGCTGGTCGGCGTCGACGGTGTGATCGTCGAGGTCCAGGCCGATCTGGAGCCCGGAGTCGCCGCCTTCACCCTGGTCGGTCTGCCCGACAAAGCCCTCTCCGAGGCCCGCGACCGGGTGCGCGCGGCCCTGGTGAACAGCGGCGAGGTCTGGCCGCAGCGAAAGCTCACCGTCGGACTCAGCCCCGCCTCGGTACCGAAGAGTGGCAGCGGCTTCGACCTCGCGGTGGCCTGCGCCGTCCTCGCCGCCGCCGAGCGCTTGGATCCGTCCTCCATCGCCGAACTGCTGATCATCGGCGAGCTGGGGCTCGACGGGCGGGTGCGCCCGGTACGCGGCATCCTGCCGTCGGTGCTCGCCGCCGCCGACGCCGGTTACCAGCGGGTCGTGGTGGCCGAACAGACTGCCGCCGAGGCCTCCCTGGTCCCAGGCGTGACCGTCATCGGCGTGCGCAGCCTGCGGCAGCTCGTCGCCGTCCTGACCGGCGCACCCGAGCCGGAGGAGCCGCCCGACCCGATCAGCGGCCGCCCGGATCCCCTGATGGCCGGGCTGATGCTCCCCACCGCAGGGGTGCGCGGACTGCCCGACGACCGAGCCGCCCGGCTGGACCTGGCGGACGTCGCCGGCCAGTACGAGGCCCGACGCGCCCTGGAGATCGCCGCCGCCGGTGGTCACCACCTGTACTTGAAAGGTCCACCGGGCGCGGGCAAGACCATGTTGGCGGAGCGGCTCCCGGCGCTGCTGCCGCCACTCACCCAGAAGGAGGCCCTGGAGGTCACCGCCGTGCACTCGGTGGCCGGACTGCTCCCGGCCGGTCGGCCACTGATCGGCTGCGCGCCGTACTGCGCACCGCACCACTCCACCACCATGCCGGCCATCGTCGGCGGCGGCAGTGGCCTGCCCCGACCGGGTGCGGTCTCGCTGGCCCACCGGGGTGTGCTGTTCCTGGACGAGGCGCCGGAGTTCCCGGTCAGGGTGCTCGACGCGCTGCGCCAGCCGCTCGAATCGGGGGAGGTGGTGATCGCCCGATCGGCCGGATCGCTCAGGCTGCCGGCCAGGTTCCTGCTCTGCCTGGCCGCGAATCCCTGTCCCTGCGGGCGGTACTCGCGGCGGGGCGAGGGGTGCGAATGCACTCCGGCGATGGTCAGCCGGTACCAGGGGCGGCTGTCCGGACCGCTGCTCGACCGGGTCGACCTCCAGGTCCAGGTCGCTCCGGTGACCAGGGTCGAGCTGATGGAGCGGGACACCACGGCGGAGAGCACCGCGACGGTGGCGGCCCGGGTGCTTGCCGCGCGGGAGCGCGCGGCGGCACGGCTGGCGCACACACCGTGGCGGACCAATGCCGAAGTGCCCGGCCATGAGCTGCGGACCCGATGGCAGCTCGGCCCCAACGCGCTGAACGATGCCGCCCGACAACTGGAGCGCGGTCTGCTGACCGCCCGCGGCCTGGACCGGGTGCTCAGGGTCGCCTGGACGGTCGCCGATCTCGCCGGGCGCGACCGGCCGGACCAGCGGGACGTACGAACGGCCCTGGTGCTCCGCACCGGTGTGGAGCAGGGGCTGCCGTTGACCGAGCGCTCCTTCGGCCGGCTCGGCGGCGAGCCGCTGCCGCCGGCCGGGCCGAAGGGCGACCGGCTGCTCCGTGCCGGTCCACCTGCCGCGACACCCGATCAGCGGCCGAGCGACAAGGAGACCTGAGCATGAACCAGACGATGAACCACCCTCAGCACCCCTCCGAAGCGGGGCGGGAGGCCGAGCCCGAGCGTCTCGCCAGGGCAGCGCTGAGCAGGCTCAGCGAACCGGGCGACGCCGTCCTGGGCCGGTGGCTCACCCAGCTCGACGCCGCCGACGTCGTCCGGGCGATCAGGGACGGCACCGTCCCCGACCATCCGGGCCTGGACGCGGAGCGGCTCGCCGCCTACCGGGCCAGGCTGGCCGACGTCGACCCCGTCGCGGACCTGGAGCGAGTGCGTACGGCCGGTGGGCGCTTCATCATTCCGGGCGACACGGAATGGCCGAGCCAACTCGACGACCTGGGAGCCGGCAGACCGCTCGGGCTCTGGGTGTCCGGGACGGGTTCCCTGCGACTGCTCGCCCTCCGCTCGGTCGCGGTCGTCGGCGCGCGGGCCTGCACGGCCTACGGAGCGCACGTCGCGGGGGAGCTGTCGGCGCAACTGGCCGAACGCGGGTGGGTGGTGGCCTCCGGCGCGGCGTACGGGATCGACGCGGCCGCCCACCGGGGTGCGCTGGCCGTCGGGGGGATGAGCATCGGAGTCCTCGCCTGCGGGGTCGATGTGGCCTACCCGAGGGGCAACGCCCAGTTGATCCGACGGATCGCCTCCCAGGGACTGCTGCTGAGCGAGCTTCCGCCGGGGGAGCACCCGAACCGGTTCCGGTTCGTGCTACGCAATCGCGTGATCGCGGCCCTCACCCGAGGGACGGTGGTGGTCGAGGCGGCGTTGCGCAGTGGGGCGCTGAGTACGGCCAGACGCGCCCGGGACCTCAACCGGCACACGATGGGTGTCGCCGGCCCGGTGACGTCGGAGCTCTCGGCCGGAGTGCACGCCCTGATTCGCGGCGGCGCCACGCTGGTCACCGACGCGGCGGAGGTCGCCGAGCTGATCGGCGCGATCGGTGACGACCTCGCGCCCCAGCGCGGCGGGCCGGTGCTGCCGAGGGACCTCCTGGAGCCGGTCGTGGCGAGGGTCCTGGAGGCGGTGCCGGCGACGGCGGAGGGTGCGCCGGTGGAGCGCCTGGCCCGGCAGTCGGGTCTCCCGCCGGACGAAGTGCTCCACCGGCTCTATGAGTTGGGGTCCCTCGGATTCGTGGAACGGCACGGTGCCCACTGGCGACTGGTGCGTGGCCGGTGACCGATCGGGCGGATCAGGACGAATCGGGAGGCGGCCGGGTGCGCCGCCGTCGGCGGGAAGTGGGGCGGTGAATCGCCGGTCGAGGCATTCACTCCCGCTGCCGGGCCCTGGCGACACGAACGCCACCGGATCGGGGGACGACCGAGTGGCGGTAGCACATTGCAGTGAGTCGGTCACGCTACGCTCGCCATGCCTTCCCTATCAGCACATGACTCGGCAGAACGGCGCAGACCAACGCATGCCCACACACATTCCCGGACACAGAGTGACCGGTGGCGCCCGGTCCTCGGGAGGGCCGCGGACCGAGCGGCGCCCCGTGACCGAGTTCCCGCCCAAGGCGACGGGTGCGATGGGGGCCCTTGCCCGGCAGGGTGGCCGACCGGCGCACACCGGCGCGTACGCCGGTCGGCCGGACGAGCCCGGTCCGCCGGACGCTTCCGAAGCGGCCGGTACGTCCGAGGTGGCTACCGCCCCCGAGGTGGCCGCCGTCCCCAGCCCGGCCCAGGGCCAGGACGCCGCGCCCGTACCCGCGGAGACGTCCACACCCGCGGAGGTGCCCGCTCCCGTCGGGACGCCGGCACCACGGCGGGAGTCGGGCGTCGGCTCCGACCGCACGGCGCTGGAAGCGCTCTGGCGCTCCTACAAGGAGACGGGCGACCAGCGATTGCGGGAGCAGCTGATCCTGCACTACTCGCCGCTCGTCAAATACGTGGCGGGCCGGGTCGGGGTCGGCCTGCCCTCCAACGTCGAGCAGGCGGACTTCGTCTCCTCGGGTGTCTTCGGGCTGATCGACGCGATCGAGAAGTTCGACATCGATCGGGCCATCAAGTTCGAGACCTACGCGATCAGCCGGATCCGCGGCGCGATCATCGACGAGCTCCGGGCCCTGGACTGGATCCCGCGTTCGGTGCGGCAGAAGGCGAAGGCGGTCGAGCGGACGTACGCGACCCTGGAGGCCCGGCTGCGCCGCACACCGCACGAGCCCGAGGTCGCGGCCGAGATGGGCATCGCGATCGAGGACCTGCACGCCATCTTCAGCCAGCTCTCCCTCGCCAACGTGGTGGCGCTGGACGAACTGCTCCACCCGGTGGGCGAGGGCGGGGACCGGCCGAGCCTGGGCGACACCCTGGAGGACCGCGGCGCGGACAACCCCGTGGAGGTGGCCGAGGACCGGGAGCTGCGCAGACTACTGGCACAGGCGATCAACACCCTGCCCGAGCGGGAGAAGACCGTCGTGACGCTCTACTACTACGAGGGCCTCACCCTCGCGGAGATCGGCCAGGTGCTGGGGGTGACGGAGAGCCGGGTCAGCCAGATCCACACCAAGTCGGTGCTGCAGTTGCGAGCCAAGCTGTCGGACATCCGGTAGCGGCCCCTTCGGCACCCGATCGTTCAGCAGCTCCGACCCCTTGCGGGCCGCCTGCGGGGTGCTTCCGCCCTGCCGCCGGATCCCCTCCACGCACCCCGTCATGCGCGGCGCCGTATCGGCGGGGTGTAGGGCTCCGTACAGTGGGACAGTGCCGAAGATCCGAGCGGCCACTTTGGCCGAGCACCGACAGCTGCAGCGGGCAGCCCTCCTCGATGCTGCCCGCAGCCTGCTCACCGAGGGGGGAATGGATGCCCTGACCTTCCCCGCGCTCGCGGCGCGCACCGGTCTGGCGCGCTCCTCGGTCTACGAGTACTTCCGTTCCCGCGCCGCCGTGGTCGAGCTGCTCTGCGAGGTCGACTTCCCGCTCTGGGCGGCCGAGATCGAGGCCGGGATGGAGAGCTGCGACACCGCGGCGGCCCGGATCGAGGCCTACGTCCGAGGTCAGCTCGCGCTGGCCGGGGACCCTCGGCACCGGGCGGTGGCGGCGATCTCGGCGCTGGAGCTGGACGAAGCGGCGCGCGAGCGGATCCGGGCGGCCCACGGCAAGCTCGTCGGCCTGGTGGTCCAGGCCCTCCAGGACCTCGGTCACGAGCAGCCGCGGCTGGCTGCCGGGCTGCTCCAGGGAATCGTGGAGGCCGCCGTTCGGCAGGCCGAGCAGCGTCCTGCCGGTGGACCGGCCCCGAGCCAGGAAGTGATCGCGGACGCCGCGGTCGCGCTCGCCCTGCACGGCCTGGGCGGGAGCTGACCGAGCCGGGCCCGGCGCTCCCGTCCGTGCGCCGGTCTCAGTGCTCCCGTCCGAGCGGGAGCAGTCGGGCCGCTCCGGCTCCGAAGAAGGCCAGGGGATCGAGGTACCGGTCGCCGCGCAGCAGCCCCCAGTGCAGGCAGTCGTGGCCGGCGCAGTGGACGGCACCGGGGGTGAGCTGCCCGATCACTTCGCCGGCCGTGACGGTGGTGCCGGTGGCGAGGCTCCCGGTGACCGGTAGATAGGTGGTCCGCAGCGGCGGAGATCCTGAGGCCGGGTGGGTGACGGTGACCACCGGTCGGCCCGCCACCAGGCCGGAGAAGGAGACCACCCCGGGGGCGGCCGACCGGATGTCCGCACCACCCGTGGCGGCGAGATCGACGCCCCGGTGTCCGGCGGCCCATGGTGTGGCCGGTGCCTCGAAGCGCCTGACCAGCCCACCCGGGCCGCCCACCGGCCACACCCGTCCGCCCCCGGAAGCCGCACCGCCCCCGGAACCGGCACCGCCCCCGAGACTGCCGCTGGCACTGGCACTGGCACCGTCATCGTCACCGGCATCCACGGAGTCGCGAGAGCCGTGCCCCGCCGTCTCGGCGGCATGGCCCACGGGCCCCGGCAGAACGGTCAGCAGCAGGGCCGCCACCGTCACAAGCGCGAGCAGCAGCCGGCGGCTGGGTCCGGGCCCCGGCCCGAGTGGCGGGGGCGACGACAAGCCCCCGACCCCGCCGACGGCGCCGGACGACGCGGTGGTGGACGACGTGATCCCGGACGGCGCGGCGGGGGAGACGGGCGGAACGAACGGAGCGGTGGCTTCCAGGGCGGTTGTCATGCCGCCGAGGTTCTCCGGGGTGCGCGAGCCCGACCAGCCCCACCCCGATTCCTGTGGACAACCGGGCCCTGTGGACAGCCGCCATCCCTCCCACGGGTGACGCGCCCCGAGTGCACCCCCGGCGCGAGCTCCTCCGAGCACGCCCCCACGCCCCCGCATCCACCCCTGCACGCACCCCCTCGCCCCCCACCCCCCCGGCCTCCCTACCCCAGCCCGGGCCAGGCCGCCCCACCGCCCCCGCCGTCCTGCCCCCGTCCACTGCCCCACCGGCCGTCCCCGGGCGCGGTCCCGTCCACCCTCCCTCCCGCTTCCCCGCCCGCCTCCCCACCGACCTCCCGTCCCTGTGGAGTCGCCCGCGGCTCGGCGCTTCCCGTACACTTCACACGCGACCCGGTCCGCCGGGTCGACTTCGCACGCCCCGCCACCGGTGGACGGATGCGGCTCAGCCGCCGCCCCCGCCAGGTGCGAGTGCCGCTCGGTCCGCCGAGCCCGAAGGGTCTCCGGACCACTCGGGCCGAAGCGGCTCGGCACGTTCGGGGCGTCAGGCGTGACTGTCACCTGACTGTCACGGACAAAACCGAGCCTGACCCGGCCGTACGCAGACGCCGAGCGGGGAGCGCCACCGCGCGACCCACCACGTCGACTGCGCGGAGCCGGGCGCAACACCTTAGGAGTACGGCTATGGCCGTCGTCACGATGCGGGAGCTGCTGGAGAGCGGCGTCCACTTCGGTCACCAGACCCGCCGCTGGAACCCGAAGATGAAGCGCTTCATCATCACGGAGCGCAACGGCATCTACATCATCGACCTCCTGCAGTCGCTGAACTACATCGACCGCGCCTTCGAGTTCATCAAGGAGACCGTTGCCCACGGCGGCAGCGTCCTCTTCGTCGGCACGAAGAAGCAGGCCCAGGAGGCCATCGCCGAGCAGGCCACCCGCGTGGGCATGCCCTACGTGAACCAGCGCTGGCTCGGCGGCATGCTGACCAACTTCCAGACCGTCTACAAGCGCCTTCAGCGGATGAAGGAGCTCGGCGAGATCGACTTCACGGACGTGGCCGGCTCCGGCCTCACCAAGAAGGAGCTCCTGGTTCTGGAGCGCGAGCACACCAAGCTCGAGAAGACCCTCGGCGGTATCCGCGACATGCAGCGCGTTCCCAGCGCCGTCTGGATCGTGGACACCAAGAAGGAGCACATCGCTGTCGGCGAGGCCCGGAAGCTCAACATCCCGGTCGTCGCGATCCTCGACACCAACTGTGACCCCGACGAGGTCGACTACAAGATCCCGGGCAACGACGACGCGATCCGCTCCGTCACCCTGCTGACCCGCGTGATCGCCGACGCCGTCGCCGAGGGCCTCAAGTCCCGCGCGGGTGTCGCCAAGGGCGACGCGAAGGCCGAGCCGGGCGCCGACCAGCCGCTGGCCGACTGGGAGAAGGACCTCATCGAGGGCGAGAAGAAGGCTGAGGAGGCTCCGGCCGCCGACGCCGACGCCGCCACCGAGGCCCCCGCCGCCGAGGCTGCTGCCGAGGTCGAGGCCCCCGCCGCCGAGGCCCCCGTCGCCGAGGCTGCGGCCGCCGACGAGGCTCCGGCCGAGCAGGCCTGACGTACCAAGGGTGAGGGGCACTCGCCGGTACGACACCGGTAAGTGCCCCTCTCTCCCGTGCCGGGACCGAACCAGCGGTCCCGGCACAACCCCACGCAGACACGCGAGACGCGAGAAGAGATTCACACCATGGCGAACTTCACCGCCGCGGACGTCAAGAAGCTCCGTGAGCTCACCGGCGCCGGCATGATGGACTGCAAGAAGGCTCTGGACGAGGCCGAGGGCAACGTCGACAAGGCCGTCGAGCTGCTGCGCATCAAGGGCCAGAAGGGCGTCGCCAAGCGCGAGGGCCGTGACGCCTCCAACGGCGCCGTCGCCGCGCTGATCGCCGAGGACAAGAAGTCCGGCGTTCTGGTCGAGATCAACTGCGAGACCGACTTCGTCGCCAAGGGTGACAACTTCGTGCAGGTCGCCGACGCGATCGCCGCCCACGTCGCCGCGTCCGCTCCGGCCGACCTGGACGCCGCGCTGGCTTCCGAGATCGAGCCCGGCAAGACCGTCCAGCAGTTCGTGGACGAGGCCAACGCCACCCTGGGCGAGAAGATCGTCTTCCGACGCTTCGCCCAGTTCGCGGGTGACGGCTTCGTCGCGGTCTACCTCCACAAGACCAGCCCCGACCTCCCGCCGGCCGTCGGCGTCCTGGTCGAGCTGGACAAGGAGAACGCCGAGGTCGCCAAGGACGTCGCGCAGCACATCGCCGCCTTCGCGCCGAAGTACCTCTCCCGCGAGGACATCCCGGCCGAGGACATCGAGAACGAGCGTCGCGTCGCCGAGGCCACCGCGCGCGAGGAGGGCAAGCCCGAGGCTGCCCTGCCGAAGATCGTCGAGGGTCGCGTCACCGGCTTCGTGAAGGAGTTCTCCGTCCTGGAGCAGGCCTTCGCGAAGGACAACAAGAAGACCGTCGCCAAGGTCCTCGAGGAGAACGGCGTCGCCCTCAAGCGCTTCGCCCGCTTCCGCGTCGGCGCCTGAGCCACGTTCCACCGGACTCCCGGCACGTTTAGGCTGGGAACCGCCCCCGCCCGCTGACCAGGGCGGGAGGGACGCGCCGAACGGGCTCACCCAGCGTCATCCGTCTATGGGCGGGCCGCGTCGGCACCATGAACGACGAGGAGGCCATTGCCGTGCAGGACACCGTACCGGTTCCCGCGGCAGTGGCCTCCTCGCGTGTACGCGCAGGTCGGGGATCCGCACACCCGCGCCTGTGAACCAGTAGGTGTAGAAGGAGAAGTCCATGCAGGAGACGCAGGAGACCGCGCAGGACCCCCAGGCCGGCTCGCCCCGCCGGGTGCTGCTGAAGCTGTCCGGTGAGGCTTTCGCCGGTGGCGGCGGACTCGGCGTCGACCCGGACGTCGTGCACGCGATCGCCCGTGAGATCGCCACGGTCGTCCGCGCCGGTACCGAGGTCGCGGTGGTCATCGGTGGTGGCAACTTCTTCCGCGGCGCCGAACTCCAGGTGCGCGGCATGGACCGGGCCCGCTCCGACTACATGGGCATGCTCGGCACCGTGATGAACTGCCTGGCGCTGCAGGACTTCCTGGTCAAGGAGGGCATCGAGACCCGGGTCCAGACCGCGATCACCATGGGCCAGGTCGCCGAGCCGTACCTGCCGCTGCGCGCCGTCCGGCACCTGGAGAAGGGCCGTGTGGTGATCTTCGGCGCCGGTATGGGCATGCCCTACTTCTCCACCGACACCACGGCCGTCCAGCGTGCGCTGGAGATCCACGCGGACGTGCTGCTGATGGGCAAGAACGGCGTGGACGGCGTCTACGACTCCGACCCCCGGACCAACCCGGACGCGGTCAAGTTCGACGCGCTGGAGTACTCCGAGGTCATCGCGCGCGACCTCAAGGTCGCCGACCTCACCGCGATCACGCTGTGCAAGGACAACAACCTCCCGATGCTCGTCTTCGAGCTGCTGGCGGAGGGCAATATCGCGCGTGCGGTGAAGAGTGAGAAGATCGGCACACTCATCAGCCAGGATTCTGTCCGGGCCTGAGCAGCAATCAGCCGTACGGGACGGCGTCGCTACGCCGGCACCGCGTTCGGCGGCCGCCACACCGCGACCGGCTTCGACACCGACACCGGTCGGGACAACAGCAGATGAACCGGACAGGGAGTACACAGTGATCGAAGAGACCCTCCTCGAGGCCGAGGAGAAGATGGAGAAGGCCGTCGAGGTCGCCAAGAACGACTTCGCCGCCATCCGGACCGGCCGTGCGCACCCGGCGATGTTCGCCAAGATCGTGGCCGAGTACTACGGCGCCGTGACGCCGATCAACCAGCTGGCCTCGTTCTCCGTGCCGGAGCCGCGGATGGCCATCGTCTCGCCGTTCGACAAGACCGCGCTGAAGGCCATCGAGCAGGCGATCCGCGACTCCGACCTCGGCGTCAACCCGTCCAACGACGGGTCCATCATCCGGGTGGTGCTCCCCGAGCTCACCGAGGAGCGTCGCCGCGACTACATCAAGGTCGCCCGCGGCAAGGGCGAGGACGCGAAGGTCTCGATCCGTTCCGTGCGCCGCAAGGCCAAGGACGGCATCGACAAGCTGGTCAAGGACGGCGAGATCGGCGAGGACGACGGCCGTCGCGCCGAGAAGGAGCTCGACGACACCACGGCCAAGTACGTGGCCGCCGTCGACGAGCTGCTGAAGCACAAGGAAGCCGAGCTGCTCGAAGTCTGATGAACGACGCCCCTGACGCCCCTGGCTACTGGGGCCCATCCGATCAGCAGCACCAGCAGTACCAGCCGCACCCCCCGTACCGGCCGGCGCACGCGCCGCAGCCGGCCGCACCGGGCGCTGCGGGTGACCCCGGCCACCGAACGGGTCACTCGCAGCAGCCTCCGGTGTACTGGGGCGGTGACGCGGAGGAGACTCAGGTCATGCCCCCCGTGCCGGCCGACCCAGGGCCCGACCCCGCCGAGGGGCCGACCCGGGAGGCCGGTCGGCTGAGCGGACCGCTGTTCCGGGACGAGCAGCCCCGGACGGCGGTGCCGGGCGCGGCGGAGACGGTCGTGCTGCGCGCGATCACCGACGAGACCGCCCCGGCTCCCGGCCGCGGCGGCCCGCCGTACCCGGGCGTCCCGGCGTACTCCGCGCCGCCGCAGAGCCACCCGGCGGCCGGGCAGCCCCACCCTGTGCCGTTGTCCCACCCAGGGCAGGAGACACCCGTGGCCCAGCCCGCTCCGCAGCCGCAGCCCCGCAAGCAGCGCGGCGGTCGCAACCTCCAGGCCGCGATAGGCGTGGGCGTCGGCCTCGGCGCGGTGATCATCGCCTCGCTGTTCGTGGTGAAGGCGCTGTTCCTGTTCGTGGTGATGGCGGCCGTGTCGGTCGGGATCTGGGAGCTGACCAGCCGGCTGGCCGAGCGCAAGCAGATCAAGGCGCCGCTGGTCCCGCTGGTCGCGGGCGGCATCGCGATGATCGCCACCGGGTACTGGGCCGGCGTCCAGTGGGCGGCGGCCTCGCTGGCGCTGACCGGCCTGGCGGTGATGGTCTGGCGGATGGCCGAGCCGCCGGAGAACTACCTGCGGGACATAACGGCGGGCATCTTCACCGCGTTCTACGTGCCGTTCCTGGCCACCTTCGTGGCGATGATGCTGGCGGCGGACGACGGCCCGCAGCGGATCGTGCTGTTCCTGATCGTCACCGTCTGCAGCGACACCGGCGCCTACGCGGTGGGCTACAAGTTCGGCAAGAACAAGCTCGCCCCGACGATCAGCCCGGGCAAGACCCGTGAGGGCCTGGCCGGCGGCATCGGCCTGTCGATGCTGGCGGGCGCGCTGCTGATGGAGCTGATCATCGACGGCGGCAGCTGGTGGCAGGGCCTGATCCTGGGCGGCTGCGCGGCGGTCGTGGCGACCCTGGGGGACCTGGGCGAGTCGATGATCAAGCGTGACCTCGGCATCAAGGACATGGGCACGCTGCTGCCCGGCCACGGCGGCATCATGGACCGGCTGGACTCGCTCCTGCCGACCGCCCCGGTGGTCTGGCTGCTGCTGGCGGCCTTCGTCGGCAGCTGAGCCGGCCGGGCGGATCCGAACGGTGGGAGCCGTCGAGGGGCTCCGGACGCCTGGCGTCCAGAGCCCCTCGGCCGTCTGGCGAGGTCCGAACGTCTGCGACACTGGATGAACCATGCCTAAGCCCGGAGAACACTGACGGGTGAGGCAGCGAAGGGCCCCCGACCAGCGTGTTTGCCACCGGTCGGGGGCCCTCGTGCGTCTGCCGGGCCGTCCCTGGGCCGTCAGGTAGTCGACTCGCCCGGCAGGAACAGCCCGTCGATTGCCTTCCGGGTCCGGTCCTGGCTGTTCGGCATGAGGTGGGCATAGACCCTGAGCGTCAGGGCCGGGTCGGCGTGACCGAGGTAGTCGCTCACCGCCCGGATGCTCTCCCCGGCGTCGAGCAGGACCGAGGCGTAGAAGTGCCTCAGGGCGTGCATACCGTGCTGGCGGGCGGAGGCGTAAGGCTCGCCCCGGCGCGGCGTCGGAATGAGGCCGGCCGCCGCGATGGCGGGCTTCCACTCCTGAAGGTTGAAGTTGCTCCGCCAGACCGGGCCGTTGGCCGTGTTGCTGAACAGCAGACGGAAAGTGACCTTCGGACCGTCCGGGGTCTTCCACGGGAGTGTCACCGGTACGGGCTTGCACGCGTCCATGTGGGCGCGCACGGCAGCGGCCACGGATCGGGGGAGCGGCACGTCGCGTTCCTTGTTGCACTTCGGGGGAGCGAACACCGCCGTTCCCCGGATCTGCTTCACCTGGCGGAGCACCCGTACCGTGCCCCCCTCAAAGTCGAGCGCGTCATCCTCCGCGAGACCGACGATCTCACCCTGTCGCAGCCCACAGCCGGCGCCCAGATCAGCCATCGCCCGGTAGCGCTCCGGCAGCGCACCGCGCACTGCGAGAACCTGCTCCGGGAGCCAGGGCACAATTCGGCGGGCCTCTGCGGCCGGCGGGCGGACTGACGCGGCACCACACGGATTGCGGCTCAGCAGCCCGTCGTCCACAGCGGCCGACAGGACCGCCCGCACGTCGGAGTAGATGTTCCGCGCGTACCCGCCCGAGATCGGACTCCGTTCCAGCTCTTTGACCAGCTCTTGGATGTGGGACGGTCGGAACGAGTCGAGCGGCCGTCGACCGATCCGGGGGAACGTGTGCAGGCGCAACCTGGTCTCCACCAGAACCTGACTGGCCGGGTCCGTGGTTTGTGCCTTGAGCCACCGCTCCGCGAACTGCTGGAACGTCGTGCGCGAGGCTTTCGGGTCGATGTACTGGCCGCGCGACATGTCGGCCTCGATCCGCGTGAGCCAGTCCTCCGCCTGGCGCTTCTGGCGATCGGGGAAGCTCTTGCTCTTCTCTGTGCCGTCGGGGCCGACGTAGCGGGCCCGGTAGCGCATTCCGGTGCCGTGGCGGTCGGTGCGGACGCGCTTCGGCTTGCCGTCGGGGCCGGTCTCGGTCTTGTACCAGCGGTCCTGGATGTGGCCGGCCATGGGGCCGCTCCTTCGGGTCGGTGGTGTGGGTGTGGCAGGCAGGGAGGGAGGCGCCCGGTGCCGGGAGAGGGCCGGATTCCGGGGTGCTCGGCGGGGCCTGCGGGGCGCCTCCCTGCCTCCCTGTGGCGGTGTTGCCGCTGATCAGGGCAGGGATGGGCGTCAGGGAGGTGGGGAGGGAGTTCTCCCTGCCTCCCTCGCGGCTCCCTGGTGCTTCAGGCGGCCTGGTCGGTCTGTTCGGTGACCCATTGGGCGACGGCGTCGGGGTGGTAGCGGACGTGTCGGCCGGCGCGGAAGCCGGGCGGGCCGGTGCGCTTGCGGCGCCACTGGTAGACGGTCTCCAGCGGGACGCCGAACAGGGAGGCAATGTCCTCAGGGGTGAGGAAGCGAGTGGGGAGGGCCGTGGCGGTCGACGGGGCGCGATGGTTGGCCAAGGTGGTCTCCGAGGGTGTGACGGAGGGTGACCCCCCACCCACCCCCCACCCGGCCGGAGAGCGTCCTCCCAGGCGCCTGAGCGGGTGGGGGAGTGCCTTTCCGGAGTGGGGGGTGGGTGGGGGGAGATTGCGAGCAGTCACCGGCCCTAGCGATCGGGGGCGGGGTGCCGGGGCGGGCTGTGGGCCGTTTCCGGGGCTCGGCGGGCGGGCGCGCTAGGCGCTAGGTGGCTGGTCGGAGCGGGTTTTGCTCGCTAGCGGGGTCGCTAGGTCTAGCGAGGGGGGATGCTAGGCCCGGTGGGCTGTGGACGGCGGCAGGGGCTTGGTGGGGAGCGTGCCCGGGGCGTCGTGGCGGCCAGTGGGGCGTCCGCTTTCCTGAACGGCGGGGCGGGGCGGGTGGCGGGTGTGCGGGGCATGGCGGTGGTCTCCGTTCGGGTCCGGGGGTGGTCCGGAAAGGCCGGAAAGGCCGTAAAGGGGTCTGAGCTGCGGTTTTGCGTGGCGGAAAGGTGTCCGGAAAGGTCCGGAAAGGGTCCGGGAGGTTCGGGGCCGGGGGTTCGCGGACCCCTTTCCGGACCTTTCCGGACCACTTTCCGCCAGCCGTTTCCGCAGGTCAGAGGGCTTTCCGGCCTTTCCGGCCTTTCCGGACCGCCTGTCAGTCGGGCGGGGCGTAGAGGTAGGTGGTCTGCTGGCGTCCGCCGGTGGAGAGCTGGGCGGCGGCGAAGCCGGGCAACTGCACCAGCCGGGCGGTGACGGCGGCGCGCTGGGTGGCGTTGAGCCGCTTCAGCAGGACCTGCACCTGGCTCTGCGTCATTCCGGCGGGCCCGGCGGTCTTCACCGCGTTGATCAGCTTGTCCAGGTGCGGGTCACCCGTGCTGGCGGCGGCGGTGGGGCCGAGGATGTGGGCGGCGCTGGCGCGGGCGTAGCGCACGAGCGCCCAGGCGGCGCGCAGGTGGGTCTCGCCGATGCGGTCGGTGTGGTCGAGCAGGGCGTAGACCATGGCGGCGCGCTTGGCGTAGGGGGCGGCGCGGGCGGTGAACTCGGCGATCGGTCCTTCGTCGGCCTCGTCGCCGCACAGGGCGGGGTAGATCTCCTCGCGCCAGAGCTGGGCGGCCTCGGGGGTGAGCCGGACTTCGCCGACGTGGCGGGCGTCGGTGAGGACGGTCTTCCACGCCGACGCGAGGTTGTCGATGAGCTGGTCGGGGGCGCCCTGGCCGTCGGGGTCGAGCAGGGTGCGGTGGACGAAGACGGGGAGGAACCGGTTGTAGGTGCCGCCGGCCATCTCGGCGTCCTGCATCTTGGCCCGCAGTTCACGGGGGGAGATGTGGCCGATGACGGCGATGTGCGGGGCGGTGGCGTGCAGCGCTTCCCGGTTCATCACGCCGAGGTCTTCGCCGTTCCAGGCCTGGCGCAGGATGCCGCTCAGGGACGAGCCCTCGCGCCGTCCCCGGGCCATGGTGACGCCGTACTCGGACTCCACCACCCACAGGCGCTTGTCGATGACGCCGGGGTCCTTGTCGCCGTCGCCGTCGCGCACCATCTCGATCAGGCCTTCGCCGGAGGAGAGGCCGGAGCGGGTGTTGGTGGCGATGAAGTCCGGGGCGGCGGCCTTCAGCAGGCGCCGGGCGGTGTTGGTGGCGGCGCCCTTGCGGCCGGCGGCGGTGGCGCCGACGGTGAGTGCCCAGATGAGGGCGGGGTGGCGGTCGTTGCCGATCCACATGAACGGCCCGGGGCCGATCGCGGCGCCTCCGGCGGACAGGAGGTTGACCAGGACGGCGACGGGGTCGGCCTCGGTGGTCGGGTCGAGGTCGCGGACGGTGTCGCCGACCCAGCCGCAGAACACTTCGGGGTCCGGGACGGGGCCCGGCCGGGTGGGGCGGTCGAGACCGGGGGCGGGGTCGTACATCGGGTTGGTGGGGGCCTGTGGTCGGCCGTCGGGGGTGGTGGGGAGGGTTTCGACAGACACGGGTTCTCCGGCGGTTCGCGGGTCGGTCAGGAGGTGCGGTCGGGTGGTCGGTCGACTGGTGGGTCTCGCATCGGTGGACTCCTCGGTCGGGGGGGCGGGGAAAGCGCTTCTCCACAGGGGGACCGGGCGGGCAGGTCGGGCGCCGTCGCCCCGCCCCGCCAAGGAGCAGCGCCTTTCAGAAGCGGTGGTGCCGCTCATCGGTCGGGTGCTCACCAGCGCGGAGCCCTCTTGCTGATCAGCGAGGGGGAGGGGCGGTCGGTGGTGAAGTGGCCACCCGGCCGTCGGGGGAGGAAGAGGAGCACCAGGGGCCCGGGGTGCTCCTCTTGCTGTGAGTCGCGCGGCGGGCCGGGTGGTCTCGTCGGTCGGGTACCGGCGGAGACCGGAACAGCGCTTCTCCGGCCTCCGGTGGTCGACGGTCGGCCGCGTGCTCACCGGCGCTCACCGGCCGCTCACCCGGGCCGTTTCAGGGGCACCGGTCCGAGCTTCAGCGACGCCCCGGGGCGTTTCACCTCCACCCGGTCGGAGGGGATGAACGCTTCAGGGACCGGCAGGCGCTCACCGGTGTTCACCGCTCCCGGCAGCCCGCCGTTTCAGGTCCACGGGCGCCCGTTTCAGTGGCAGGTGGTGGCGTTTCAGGGGCGCGGCAGTCGGCCCCGTTCTGACTGGTCACAGTCGCTCCTGCATGGTCGGGAGTCGGGTACCGGTCGGGTCGAGATGCCTGGTCAGGGGGCGACCGATGCCCGGGGGTAAAGGGCGGGAACGGCTTTCGGGAACGCGGGAACGGTCCCGTGAGTGGCCGTGAACGGTCGGGTGTTCACCGGGCCGGTCGGGTGCCTGAAGGCCGGCCGACTGTGGTTGAAACCGGGGCCGGTCGGACGGTCGGGTGAGCGCCCGTGAGCGTCGGTGAACGCTCACCCGAGTCGGGTGGTCAGCCGGTGAGCACGGCCCGTCCGACGGGGATGCCCTGGGCCCTGAGGTAGGCCCGGAACGCCTCGCGGTCGATGCGGTAGGTGCCCCGGCCGGTGCCGACCCGGTAGGACGGGAGCCGCCCGGACTTCGCCTCCCGGCGGGCGGTCTCCTCGGAGATACCGAGCGCCTGGGCGACCTGGGCGAGCCGGAGCGGTTCGTCCGAGCCGTACCCGGCCAGCTCCGCGAGCAGCTGCGTCTGGGACGCGTTCACAGGCGCACCGCACCCTGGTCGGCCAGCATCTCCGAGGAGGCCTGAGCGGCGGCGGGCGCCTCCGGAGAGGTGACGCCGAAGATGTGGGTAATGACGGTTCCGAGGCTCAGGGTGAAGGCGTGGAGGTTCGAGGCGCGGCGGCCGGTGTAGATGTCCATCGCCATGTCGGCGTAGTCCTCGGCCACGTCCAGGCCGGTCTGCGCCATGGTGAACCACAGGCACTCGATGACCTTGGACTCGTTGCCGGGCTCCAGGTCTTCGTGCATCAGCAGCGCGCTCGGGGTGAAGAGCAGGCGGCCCAGGATCTCCGCGAACGTCAGGTGCAGCGTCATCTGCACCGCCACGCGCGGGGCGGTCTCGTACTCGTCCTGGTCACCGAACACGCTCACCTGGGAGCGGACGGGGCCGACGGTCAGTGGCTGGGGGGCGAGCGAAGCGTGCATGATGGAACTCCCTTCATGGGGCGGGAGCGGCGGTCTTTCTTGGCGGATTGGGCGCCGCTCCCACTGCGTCTACCTGGACTTTTGTGGTCAGCCCCGTGGGGGCTGACCACCTCTCAACTGGTGCGCACCAGTAGTCTGGCAACTGGTGCGCACCAGTGTCAAGCACTTCTCTATCGGTCCGTCAGTTCCGGTCGCATCTCTATGAAACGGCGTAGGCCAACGACCCGGTAGCCAGCAGGGGTTAACCCAGTTTTGTTAACCCCCCATGCCGGACCGTTCGAGTGCGGCATGCTGTGGGCGAACGGCGTCACCACGGCAGGGGTGGGCACATGACGGAACGGCTACGGCAGGCTCGCAAGGATCGCGGTTGGTCTCAGGAGCGGCTGGTGCGCGAGATCGTTCGGTATGCCGAGAAGCGGCTTCTGGACGTGGCGTCACCGGCCAGCCTGAAGGTGTACATCTCGGAGTGGGAGAACGGCCGGCGGGCAGTGTCCGGCACCTACGCGGCCATCTTGCGGGCCCTTTTCGGGAAGACCGATGACGAGCTGTTCGGCGCTTCACCGTTGGCGCCGGCCGCCGCCGACGGCTACGACGAGCTGATCAGCCGCATTGACTCGGCACGGAACCTGAGCCTCGGCATGGTGGACACTCTGTTGAGCCAGACAGAGCTACTGCGGAGCGTCGATCGGCAGATGGGCGCAGCAGGGTTGGTCGACCAGATGCGGGCGCACCTCGATGCCCTCGAAGACGCTCTGACCTTTGCTGTTCTCCCGGACGCCAGACGCCCCGTGGCTACCGCCCTTGCGGGCGCCGCCACCCTCGCGGCATGGCAGGCGCTCGACGCGGGTGCGGTGGAGCGCGCATGGCGCCATTACGAGCTTGGAAAGAGGGCAGCGGCCGAAGCTGAGCAACCCATGTACCTGGCTCACGCTATGGCAGAGCAGGCCTATGTCCTGGCCGATGCTGGGCGTGCGGAGATGGCTGTGGACCTGGTGCGCGATGCTCAACGCACCGGAGGCAGCAAGGTGTCCCCGCGGCTTGCTGCCTGGCTGTTCGCAGCGGAGGCGGAGCTGTGTGCAAAGGCAGGCCTGTCGGACGACTGCCGTAGGGCGCTTGACCAAGCGGCGGCGGTACTGCCGGCCGGTGACGAAGCGCGGGACCCGGACATGCTGAGCATCTTCCTGAATGCCAACCACTTGGCACGGTGGCGCGGTAACGCGCTTGCCATGCTGGGCGAGGACGCTGCCTTGGCTGAGCTGTACGTGGCTCTTGACCGGATGGACCCGGCGTTCATGAGGGCAACGGCGGGATTGCGATGCGATCTGGCACAGGCTCACCTGGTACGAGGTGAGTACGGGCAGGCGCGAGAGCAACTGCAACAGGCCCGCCTCCTGGCGAACCGAACGGGTTCGGTTCGGCACAGGAGGCGGATTGAGGGTCTTACTGGGCGCCTGTAGGCCGGGGCGGGCGGTTGGCCAGCAGGTGGAGCAGCGCGACGAGCGTTCCCGACCCGAGCAGCTCGTCCCGAGCGATCAGGCCCGGTACCTCAGCAAGGGGGATCCACTCGATCCGCCCGGCTTCCTCGGCGTCGGTCGGCTCTCCGATCTTGGTGGCGCCCCTGGCCACGAAGATCTCGTGAGGGGAGTCCACCATGCCGACCATGGGCTGATAGGTGACGACGTGCTCGATCGAGTCGGGGCGCCAGCCCGTTTCCTCCTCGACTTCCCGCGCGGCGGCGGCGCTGGCCGCTTCGCCGGCGTCCACGATTCCGCCGGGAAGCTCCCACCCGAACCGGCCAGGGACGAAGCGGTAGCGCCAAAGCATGAGGACGCGGTCCTGGTCGTCCACCACGGCCGTGATGGCCACGTGCTGCAGCCGCACCACGTGGTGCTCGAAGCGCTCGACCCCAGGGGGCTCGACGTCCACGAGCGCGAGCTTCACCCACTCGTTGTCGTAGACCAGGCGTTCGCCGTGGATGCGCCACGGCTCCAGCTCGCCGTGCGGTGCCTTGACTGTCACATGCCCCTCCGGGCTGCCGGTGCTGACGAAGTAGCCGCTTCCATGCTGGGCGACCACTAGGCCCTCGGCGGCGAGTTTCGCCAAAACCAGCCGGACCGTCGTCCGGCCGACCCCGAGATCGGCAGACAGCGTGCGCTCGGATGGCAGCTTGGCGCCGCTGGCCAGCTCGCCGGAGGTAATCCACTCGCGGACGCTCTGCTCGATGAGGTCGGTCTTCTCGCCCACACACACTCCCTGGTGTTGACTGGTGCGAACCAGTCTAGGAATTCTATTGCAGAAGCAATAGGCAAGATCTGGACTGTGCAGCGGCTCGATGCGGCCGGGCTGGGCCGTCTGTGGGCCGTCCGGGGGCGGCCAGTGATGACAGATGGCGGCCAATGCTGACTCTCCCACCCCTTGTGCGGCAGGGGTCAGCTCTCGGCGTCTGCGACACTGGATGAACCATGCCTAAGCCCGGAGAACTCACCTTTGTCGCGCCGCGTGGCGCCAAGCCCCCGCGACACCTCGCCGACCTGAGCCCCGTCGAGCGCAAGGAGGCCGTCGCCGAGCTGGGCGAGCAGCCGTTCCGCGCCAAGCAGCTCTCGAACCACTACTTCGGCCGGATGTCGAACGACCCGGCGAGCTGGACGGACATCCCCGCCGCCAGCCGGGAGAAGCTCACCGAGAGCCTGCTGCCCGAGCTGATGTCGGTGGTCCGGCACGTGTCGTGCGACGACGACAACACCCGCAAGACGCTCTGGAAGCTGTTCGACGGCACGCTCGTCGAGTCGGTGCTGATGCGCTACCCGGACCGGGTCACCATGTGCATCAGCTCGCAGGCGGGCTGCGGCATGAACTGCCCGTTCTGCGCGACCGGCCAGGCCGGGCTGACGCGCAACCTCTCCACCGCCGAGATCGTCGAGCAGATCGCGGCCGGGATGCGCGCGCTCAAGGAGGGCGAGATCCCGGGCGGTGAGGCCCGCCTCTCCAACGTGGTCTTCATGGGCATGGGCGAGCCGCTGGCGAACTACAACCGCGTGCTGGCCTCGATCCGCCGGCTCACCGACCCGGCGCCGGACGGCTTCGGCCTCTCCCAGCGCGGCATCACCGTCTCCACCGTGGGCCTGGTGCCGGCGATGAACCGCCTCGCGGACGAGGGCCTCTCCTGCCGCCTCGCGCTGTCGCTGCACGCCCCGGACGACGAGCTGCGTGACGAGCTGGTGCCGGTCAACACCCGGTGGAAGGTCGCCGAGGTGCTGGACGCGGCGTGGAACTACGCGGAGAAGTCCGGTCGCCGGATCTCCATCGAGTACGCGCTGATCAAGGACATCAACGACCAGGCGTGGCGGGCGGACCTGCTCGGCCGGCTGATCAAGAACCATCGGGTGCACGTCAACCTGATCCCGCTGAACCCGACGCCGGGTTCCAAGTGGACGGCCTCCCGGCCCGAGGACGAGCGCGAGTTCGTCCGGCGGCTGCAGGCGCACGGCGTGCCCACCACCGTCCGTGACACCCGCGGCCAGGAGATCGACGGCGCCTGCGGCCAGCTCGCCGCGGCGGGCTGAGACACCGGGCCGGCCCCGCCGGGCCCGGCCCGGTGCGCGCGCCGGTTCAGCGCAGACCGGCGGCCGCCAGCGCGGCGGTCAGCCCGCCGGTGACCAGCAGCACGGTGCCGACCGCGAGGGTCCGCAGGGCCACCGCACCGAACAGCAACCGGGGCGGGGTGCCGATCCGCAGCAAGGCGTCGGCGACGTCCCGGCGGGCGGTGCGGAGCTCGGCCAGCCGGGACACCACGGCGGCCACCGCACAGCCCAGCACCAGACAGGCCTCGACGGCGGGCAGGGTGTCGGCGCTGCCGGGCACCCCGATCCAGTAGCGGATGGTGGTGAGTACCACCGCGACCGCCAGGGTGAGCACGGCCAGCGGCGGGCCGAGCCGGCGGGCCTGCGCGGTCAGCCCCCGTCCGGCGAGCAGCCGCAGGGGGGTCGGCCGGCCGACGGCGAGCAGCGTTCCGGTCCAGGACAGCAGCGGTCCGGTGAGCAGGGCGAGCCCGACGGCGCTCGCCGCCCAGCCGCCCAGCGCGGCGGTGCTGGTGGAGCCGAGCCCGGCCGGCAGGTGGATCGGGCGGCCGTCGGCGGCGGCGCCGGGACGCAGCGCGATGAGTTCCAGGGCGAGGCCGATCACGGCCAGTCCGACCGGCAGGGCGATCCGCAGGGGGCCGAAGCCGGTCGGTACGGGCTGCCGCCTGCCGGGCAGGGTCTCGGCGATCGGCACCGCGGTGGCCGCCGCGATCCCCGCGGTGAGCGGGACCAGGGCGATCAGCGTGACGGGCGCGGCGGCCGGCAGCGGAAGGCCCATGCCGACCTCGGGGGCGAGCGAGGGCCCGGCGATGTCGTTGCGCAGGACCAGGAAGAGCAGCAGGGTCAGCGCGGAGCCGAGGGTGCAGGCGAGCGCGATCTCGCCGGCGATCAGGGTCCGGATCCGGGCGGAGCCGGCGCCGGCCGCGGTGAGGCCGGTGATCCGTTCGGGGCGCCGGGCCGGTACCGCGCGGGCGGCCACGGCGGCGAACCAGGCGACCGCGGCGAGCGGGGGCAGGCACCAGAGCAGCCGGGCGACGGCGTCGGCGCCGCCCGCCGGGTCGCTCATCGCCCGGCCGAGGGCGCGCAGCAGGAACGCGGCGACGACCGCGCCGGCCAGCGCGGTGAGCAGCCAGCGGCCGAGGTCGGGCACCCGGTAGCCCCGGGCCAGACGGAGATAGAACACGTCGACTCTTTCAGCGGCGGGGCGGCGTCATCGGCGCGTGGCCGACACGGTGGACGCTCCGGTGGCTCCCGGCGCGGCGGCGGTTCCGGCGGTTCCGGCGATTCCGGCCGGTCCGGGGGTGCCGCGCGGGACGGGGGCGGCGGGGGCGGCCAGCCGTCCGTCGACGAGCGCGACGGCGCGGTCCGCGTACCGGACGAGCTCGGGGTCGTGGGTGGCCAGGACGAGGGTGAGCTGGTGCGAGCGGGCCGCGCTGGTCAGTATCCGCAGGATCTGGTCGGCGGCCTCGCGGTGCAGCGGCGCGGTCGGGTCGTCGGCGAAGACGACCGGGGGCAGCGGGGCGAGCGCGCGGGCGACGGCGATCCGCTGGCGCTGGCTCTGGATCAGCCGGTCGGGCCGCAGTCGGGCGATGTCGCCGATGTCGAGCCGCTCCAGCCACTCGGTGGCGGCGGTGTACGCGGCCTTGTTGCCGGCGCCGGCCAGCAGCAGGGGCAGGGCGACGTTCTCCCGGGCGGTCAGCTCGGGCACCAGGTGCGGTTCGGAGCCGACGAAGCCGAAGCGGTCGCGGCGCAGCCGTTCGCGGCCGGCCCGGCCGAGGGTGTGGACGGGGGCGCTGTTGAACCAGACCTCCCCCTCGTCGACCGGGATGAGGGCGGAGAGACAGCCGAGCAGGGTGCTCTTGCCGGAGCCGCGCGGGCCGGTGACCGCCAGCACCTCGCCGTCCCGGACGCCGAGCGAGATGCCGCGCAGGGCGGGGGTGCCGTGATGGGACTTGACGATCCCCCGGGCCCACAGCACGTCGTTGTCAGGCGGGGCCGCTGACATGAGGTTCCATCCTGGGTGGCCGCAGGGATATGACAGTCGTCAGATTAGAACGACCGGGGCCCGGCGCGGTGGCGGCGCACTGGCCCATCAGGGGCAAATCACCCGGAAACAGGCGTGTTTGGTCCGAGAGATCGTCCGGGAAACGCCGCAGGGCGGTCCCGCGGGGAGCGGGACCGCCCTGCGGCGGAGGGTGGGGAAGGAAGATCAGGTCGTCAGATCTTGGCCCACGCGTCGGTGAGGCTGGTCCGCAGGATCTGCTCGATCTCGTCGAAGGTCGACTGGTCGGAGATCAGCGGCGGGGCCAGCTGGACGACCGGGTCGCCACGGTCGTCGGCGCGGCAGTACAGGCCGTTGTCGAAGAGCGCCTTCGACAGGAAGCCGTAGAGCACGCGCTCGACCTCGTCGTCGTTGAACGACTCCTTGGTGACCTTGTCCTTCACGAGCTCGATGCCGTAGAAGTACCCGTTGCCGCGGACGTCGCCGACGATCGGCAGGTCGCGCAGCTTGTTCAGGGTGCCGAGGAAGTTCGCCTCGTTGTCCAGCACGTGCTGGTTCAGGCCCTCGCGCTCGAAGATGTCGAGGTTGGCGAGCGCCACCGCGGAGGAGACCGGGTGGCCACCGAAGGTGTAGCCGTGCAGGAAGGTGTTGTCACCCTTGTAGAACGGCTCGGCCAGGCGGTCCGAGATGATCGTGGCGCCGATCGGGGAGTAGCCCGAGGTCATGCCCTTGGCGCAGGTGATCATGTCGGGCTGGTAGCCGAACTTGTCGGCGCCGAACATGGTGCCCAGGCGGCCGAAGGCGCAGATGACCTCGTCCGAGACCAGCAGCACGTCGTGGCGGTCGCAGATCTCGCGCAGGCGCTGGAAGTACCCGGGCGGCGGCGGGAAGCAGCCACCGGCGTTCTGCACCGGCTCGACGAAGACGGCGGCGACGGTCTCGGCACCCTCGTTGAGGATCGCCACCTCGATCTCGTCGGCGCACCAGCGGCCGTAGGCCTCGGGGTCGACGGTGCCGTCCGGGCCTTCGAGGAAGGCCGGGGCACGGTAGATGTTGGTGTTCGGGGCCTTGTGGGTGCCCGGCACCAGCGGCTCGAACGGGGCCTTCAGGCCCGGCAGGCCGGTGATCGACAGGGCGCCCTGCGGGGTGCCGTGGTAGGCGACCGCACGCGAGATGACCTTGTACTTGGTGGGCTTGCCGGTCAGCTTGAAGTACTGCTTGGCCAGCTTCCACGCGGTCTCGACGGCCTCGCCGCCACCGGTGGAGAAGAACACCTTGTTCAGGTCGCCCGGGGCGTAGTTGGCCAGGCGCTCGGCCAGCTCGACGGCCTTCGGGTGGGCGTAGCTCCACACCGGGAAGAAGGCGAGCTCCTTGGCCTGCTTGGCAGCGGCCTCGGCGAGCTCGACGCGGCCGTGGCCGGCCTGCACCACGAACAGGCCGGAGAGGCCGTCGATGTACTTCCGGCCCTTGTCGTCCCAGATGTAGGTGCCCTCGCCCCTGGCGATCGTCGGCACGGGGGAGTTCTCGTACGACGACATGCGGGTGAAGTGCATCCACAGGTGGTCGTAGGCGGTCTTGGAAAGGTCCTTCTGCGCCGGGTCGGCTGTCATCGGGTGCCCCAGGTGTAGGTCTGTTTCCGGAGCTTCAGGTAAACGAAGCTCTCGGTGCTCCGCACGCCGGGAAGCGCGCGGATGCGCTTGTTGATCATTTCGAGCAGGTGCTCGTCGTCCTCGCAGACCAGCTCGGCCAGGAGATCGAACGAGCCTGCGGTGCAGACGACGTAGTCGACCTCGTCGAGGGCGGCCAACGCGTCGGCGACGGGCTCGATGTCGCCCTCGACCCGGATCCCGACCATCGCCTGGCGGGTGAAGCCGACGGTGAGCGGGTCCGTGACGGCGACGATCTGCATCACGCCTTGGTCGAGCAGCTTCTGGACGCGTTGCCGTACGGCTGCCTCGGACAGGCCGACGGCCTTGCCGATGGCGGCGTACGGGCGGCGCCCGTCCTCCTGGAGCTGCTCGATGATCGCCTTGGAGGCGGCGTCGAGGGGAACGCTGGCGTTCCGGTCGCGGTTGGCCACGCCGCCACTGTGCCTGATCGGCCCTCTGATCGCAAGCGCGGGATCTGCTGATTTCGTCGTGATCTTGGAAATCATGTACGGATTTCATTGCCGTGTCGAAGTTGTCCTGTCGATACCGGCTGTCGTACGGCTACCCTGGTCCGGTACGCGCGCGGCTTCGCAGCGCAGCGCGCGTTCCCCCGAACAGTGGACCGCGCCGCGCCCGGCGCGGCCACTCGGCGCCCTTCGCCCGGCGGACCCGCCGACGTACCATGGCGCCGGAATCTGCAATGCCGCAGGCCCAGACCGAGGAGAGACCCGTGAGCGACCTTCGCACGCTGCGCAACTACATCAACGGTGAGTTCGTCGATGCGGCGGACGGCCGCACGCTCGACATCGTGGACCCCACCACCGGCGAGGTCTACGCGACGTCCCCGCTGTCCGGCGCCGCCGATGTCGACGCCGCGATGGCCTCCGCCGACGCCGCTTTCCCGGTCTGGCGCGACGCCACCCCGAGCACCCGCCAGAAGCTGCTCCTCAAGATCGCCGACGCGGTCGAGTCCCGTGCCGACGAGA
Organism: Kitasatospora sp. NPDC086009; assembly: GCF_044540385.1. NCBI lineage: Bacteria > Bacillati > Actinomycetota > Actinomycetes > Kitasatosporales > Streptomycetaceae > Kitasatospora > Kitasatospora sp. NPDC086009. Next base: position 17,149 of record NZ_JBITSA010000020.1, on the reverse strand, counting down.
TCGTGGACGCCGAGGTCCGCAACACCGGCAAGCCCCGCGCGCTGACCCTCTCCGAGGAGATCGGCCCGATGGTGGACCAGATCCGCTTCTTCGCCGGCGCCGCCCGCCTGCTGGAGGGCAAGGCCGCGGGCGAGTACATGGACGGGATGACCTCGATCGTCCGCCGCGAGCCGGTCGGCGTCTGCGCCCAGGTCGCGCCGTGGAACTACCCGATGATGATGGCCGTCTGGAAGTTCGCCCCGGCCATCGCCGCGGGCAACACCGTGGTGCTGAAGCCGTCGGACACCACCCCGGCCTCCACCGTGCTGCTGGCCGAGATCATCGGCGGCATCCTCAAGGACATGGAGCTGCCGGCCGGCGTCTTCAATGTGATCTGCGGCGACCGCGAGACCGGCCAGGCCATGGTCGAGCACCCCACCCCGGCGATGGCCTCCATCACCGGCTCGGTGCGCGCCGGCATCTCGGTCGCCGAGTCGGCGGCCAAGGACGTCAAGCGCGTCCACCTGGAGCTGGGCGGCAAGGCCCCGGTCGTGGTCTTCGAGGACGCGGACATCGCCGAGGCCGTCGAGGGCATCTCGGTCGCCGGCTTCTTCAACGCCGGCCAGGACTGTACGGCCGCCACCCGCGTGCTGGTGCACGAGTCGATCCACGACGCCTTCGTCGAGGCGCTGGCCAAGGCCGCGGCCGAGACCAAGACCGGTGGAGTGGACGACGAGGACGTGCTGTACGGCCCGCTGAACAACGCCAACCAGCTGAAGCAGGTCACCGGCTTCATCGACCGCCTGCCGACGCACGCCAAGGTCGAGGCCGGCGGCCACCGGGTCGGCGACAAGGGCTACTTCTACGCCCCGACCGTCGTCTCCGGGCTGAACCAGGACGACGAGATCATCCAGAACGAGGTCTTCGGCCCGGTCATCACCGTGCAGAAGTTCTCCGACGAGGACCAGGCGGTCGGCTACGCCAACGGCGTCGAGTACGCGCTGGCCTCCTCGGTCTGGACCAAGGACCACGCCCGCGCCATGCGGATGTCTCGCCGCCTGGACTTCGGCTGCGTCTGGATCAACACCCACATCCCGCTGGTCGCCGAGATGCCGCACGGCGGCTTCAAGAAGTCGGGCTACGGCAAGGACCTCTCCTCCTACGGGTTCGAGGACTACACCCGGGTGAAGCACGTCATGACTGCGATCTAGCAGGTCGTGACCATTGGGCGGGGTATGACTGCGATCTAGCAGGTCGTGACCGTCGGGCGGGGTATGACTGCGATCTAGTCGGTTCACTGCGATCCAGTCGCGGTCACGGGTCTGGCGAAGGGCCCGGGTCGGGAACGGCCCGGGCCCTCCGCCTTGCCATCCTGTCGGCCGTTCGGGTGACCGCCTGACAGGATGAACCTGCACTTCGGCACCGCGACTCCCTAGCCTTGCCGCATGAGCATCCCCACCGCTGACTCAGCTGCCGGCCAGGCCGTCAAGGCCGCCGACCGCGCGCACGTCTTCCACTCGTGGTCCGCCCAGGCGCTGATCGACCCCCTCGCGGTGGCCGGCGCCGAGGGCTCGTACTTCTGGGACTACGACGGCAACCGCTACCTCGACTTCTCCTCGCAGCTGGTGAACACCAACATCGGGCACCAGCACCCGAAGGTGGTCGCCGCGATCCAGGAGCAGGCCGCGAAGCTCTGCACCATCGCCCCCGGCTTCGCCGTCGAGTCGCGCAGCGAGGCCGCCCGGCTGATCGCCGAGCGCACCCCCGGGGACCTCGACAAGATCTTCTTCACCAACGGCGGCGCCGAGGCCAACGAGAACGCCATCCGGCTGGCCCGGCTGCACACCGGGCGGCAGAAGGTCATGGCGACCTACCGCTCATACCACGGCGCCACCGCCAACGCGATCGCCCTCACCGGCGACCCGCGCCGCTGGGCCAACGAGACCGGCGTCTCCGGTGTCGTGCACTTCTGGGGCCCGTACGCCTACCGCTCCAACTTCCACGCCGAGAACGAGGCGCAGGAGTGCGAGCGCGCGCTGGAGCACCTGGAGCAGGTGATCGCGTTCGAGGGCCCGGGCACGGTCGCGGCGATCATCCTGGAGACCGTGGTCGGCACCGCCGGCATCCTGATCCCGCCGCCGGGCTACCTGGCCGGGGTGCGCGAGATCTGCGACCGCTACGGCATCGTCCTCATCCTGGACGAGGTGATGGCCGGCTTCGGCCGCACCGGCGCCTGGTTCGCCGCCGACCACTGGGGCGTCACCCCGGACCTGCTGACCTTCGCCAAGGGCGTCAACTCCGGGTACGTCCCGCTCGGCGGGGTGGCGATCAGCGCGGAGATCGCCGCGACCTTCGCCGAGCGGCCGTTCCCCGGCGGGCTCACCTACTCGGGCCACCCGCTGGCCTGCGCCTCGGCCGTCGCCACCATCAACACGATGGCGGAGGAGGGCATCGTCGAGAACGCCGCACGGATCGGCGAGGACGTGATCGGCCCCGGTCTGCGCGAGCTGGCCGAGCGGCACCCCTCGATCGGCGAGGTCCGCGGCCTCGGCGTGTTCTGGGCGCTGGACCTGGTCAAGGACCGCGCCACCCGCGAGCCGCTGGTGCCGTACAACGCGGCCGGCCCCGCCAACGCGCCGATGGCCGAGCTGGCCGCCGCCTGCAAGAAGCGCGGGCTCTGGCCGTTCGTCAACATGAACCGCTTCCACGTCGTCCCGCCGTGCACCGTCACGGAGGAGGAGGCCAAGGCCGGTCTCGCCGTGCTCGACGAGGTGTTGTCGCTGACCGACGAGCACACCGTCTGACCGGCGGACCGTCCGACCAGTAGGCAGTCCGACCAGCACACAGTCCGGCGTGCACGTGGCCCGACGACGTATCAGACCCGACAGGACGGCCCCGGGTGCCCGCGTGCGCCCGGGGCCGTCCCACGCCCCGGAGGCCCACCTTGTCCCGCACCACCCTCACCCGCCGCGGCGTGCTCGGCACCGCCGGGCTGATCGGCGCCGGCGCCCTGACCGGCTGCGGCATCCCGTCCGCCTACGTGGCCGAGGACCACCGCTCCGCGCCCGACCGCTCGGGGAGCGAGAAGCGGCTGGCGTTCTCCAACTGGACGCAGTACATCGACGTCGACGACGACGGCAACCGGCCGACCCTGGACGCCTTCACCGAGCGGACCGGGATCAAGGTCACCTACACCGAGGACATCAACGACAACGACGAGTTCTTCGGGAAGATCGGCCCGGTCCTCACCCAGGGCAGCGACCCCGGCCGGGATCTCATGGTGGTCAGCGACTGGATGGCCGGGCGGTACGTCTCGCTCGGCTGGGTACAGGCGATGGACCGCGCCAACCTGCCCAACGTCACCGCCCAGCTCGATCCGCAGCTGGCGAACCCGGCCTTCGACCCCGGGCGCCGGCGCAGCGTGCCGTGGCAGTCCGGGATCACCGGCATCGCCTACAACCGCAAGGAGCTGGGCCGCGAAATCAGGTCGACCGCCGACCTCTGGGCCCCCGACCTCAAGGGCCGGGTCACCCTGTTCGCCGGGCTGGACGAGGCGCTCGGCCTGCTGATGCTCGGGTACGGCGCCGACATCGGGGCCTTCACCGAGGACGACGCGCACCGGGCGATGGACCTGGTCCAGAAGATGGTCGACGGCCGGCACATCCGCCGCTTCACCGGCAACGACTACACCAGCGACCTGGCCTCGGGGGCCGCGCTGGCCTGCCAGGCCTACTCCGGTGACGCCGTCCAGCTCACCGCCGAGAACCCGGACATCGCCTTCGTGGTGCCCGAGGAGGGCGGCGAGCTCTGGGCGGAGAGCCTGCTGATACCCAACCGGGCCGACCACAAGACCAACGCCGAGCTGCTCATCGACCACTACTACCGACCCGAGGTGGCCGCCGAGCTGGCCGCCGCCGTGCAGTACATCTGCCCGGTGCCGGCCGCCCGCGAGGTGCTGGCGGACAGCGGGGACAAGGAGAAGGCCGAGCTGGCGGAGCACCCGCTGCTGTTCCCGACCGACGAGATGCGGGCACGGCTGCACACCATGCGCGACGTCACCTCGGCCGAGCGTCCAGGCCTGCACAAGGTCTGGGGCCGCATCACCGGGGTCTAGCCGCAGGGGGCCGGCCGAGGGGGCCGCGGCTCAGCGGCGCACCGCGTCCAGCCCGAGCAGCGCGACGTGCAGCGAGAGGCAGGACTCCACCTGGTCGAGGTCGACGCCGAGGATCCGTTCGACCTTGTGCAGCCGGTCGTAGAAGGACGGCCGGGACAGGTGCGCGGCGTCGGCCGCCGCCGACTTGTTCCGGCCCTGCTCCAGGTAGATCCGCAGCATCTGCACCAACTGGGCGTTGTGCTCGGCGTCGTAGGCGAGCAGCGGGCCCAGCTCGCGTTCGACGTAGGTCTGCAGCCGGGCGTCGTCGCGCAGCAGGTGCAGCAGGCCGCGGAGCCGGACGTCGGGCAGCCGGTAGTACGCGGCCGCCCGGCCGCCGGGGGCGTCGTGCAGTGCGGCGTCGGCGACCTGGGTGGCCTCCAGCAGGGTGCGCCGGGCGTCGCGCACCGAGCCGACCGAGGAGCCGGCGGCGACCACCGGCGCCGGCGCGGGGGCGGCCTCCCGGTCGGCCTCCGCCGTCAGCCGGCGCAGCGCCGCGGCGAAGGCGTCCAGCGCGGCGTGCTCGTCCTGCTGGGCGGCGAGGGCGATCAGCACGCCGACGCCCTCGTCGTCCAGCGCGCCGACGAGCGCGGAGAGCCGGCAACTCCGGATCGCGGTGGCCGCCAGCTCGGTGAAGTCGCGCAGCCTGGCCTGGGCCTCCAGGGCGGCCGGGATCGGTCCGCGCCGCTGCCGCAGGACCACCCCGACCAGCCGGCGGCCCTCCAGCGGCACGCCGAGGGCCTGGGCGCGCAGCGCCACCTCGGAGACGGTCAGGGCATGGGTGAGGATGCCGGAGAGCAGCGTGCGGTGGGTCTGCCGCTCCAGGCTCTCGCGGTCGCGCACCACCAGCCGGTTGAGGGCGAGCGCGGAGGCGCCGCGCTCCAGCAGCATGGTGTGCGGGTGCGCGGTGCCCTCGGGCAGCGGCCCCGGGTCGGCGACCAGGACGAGCCGGCCCCAGTCCTGGCCGCGGGCGCCGACCGTGGTGACCAGCCAGCCGCTGCGCGGGTCGTGACCGGTACGGCCGGGCGGGCGGACCCCGCGCGAGCGGCGTTCCCAGTCCTCCAGCAGCTCGGTCTCGGGCCGGCCGGCGGTGTCGTGCGCCAGCACCTGGTGGGCGAGGTTCTCCAGCACCACCGGCCCGCCCGCCATCCGGCCCACCTGACGGACCACCTCGGCCGGCTCGGCGCCCTCCACCACAAGCTCGTTGAAGACCTGGTGGACCGCCTCCGAGATGCGCAGCTGCTCCAGCTGGGCGTTCACCACCAGGGCGTGCACGGCCTCGGTGACGGCGACGAAGCGCAGCTCGCGGCGGAGCGCGATCAGCGGGAGACCGCGCTGCTCGGCGGCGTGCACCAGGGCGCGGGGCAGCGAGTCGAAGTAGCGCCGGCCGAACTCGATGGCCAGGCCGGCCACGCCGACCTCGTCCAGCTCCCGCACGTACCGGGCCAGTCCCTCGCGGTCCTCGGGCAGCGCGATGCCGGTGGTCAGCACCAGCTCGCCGCCCTGGAGCACCCCGGCGACGTCGGGCAGTTCGCTGACGTGGACCCAGCGGACCGGGCGCTCCAGGTGGTCGGTGCCGGCGACGACCTGGGGGAGGCCGCGCCGCATCACCTCCAGGTCGAGCACACGGGCGACGGTGGGGAGCATCGCGGGCCTCCAGGGTTCAGAGTGTCAGGTAAATCATCGCGCGCGGCGACGAACTGTCGCCCTGCCGGAACCCTTGCACCCTGTAAGGCCCTGCGCGGCTAGCTTTCCGGGGTGACCCTTGTCACGCCCCGGCGGCACCGGGCATGGTCAGCGGGTCGGCTGTGGCGAAAGACGACACAACCGCGGGAATCCGTCGCGTGACCGGAAAGCAACACCGGAATCCCTTGCCGGGGTCACGCCCGGCTGTCAGGATCGCGCATCCCGGTGACCGACCGGGCCGGTTTCCCCCGCACCGAGGACGCGGCGACTCGACCAGTCGTACGACGCCGGTGCGGTCCCCCGCCCGCCGGCACCTGCACCATGGCGGATCAGGCGGTCTTTCGCCTTGCGGGCAGTCGAACCACCGGCACTTGGAGGAACAGATGGACCTGACCGACTTCGGCGCGGGCGCGCAGTACATCGCCGGCCGGCAGAGCCGGGGGAGCGGCGAGCCCTTCCAGGTCGTCAACCCGGCGGACGGCAGCGTGGTCGAGCAGATCTCCCTCGCCTCCACCGAGCAGGTCGACGCCGCCGTGGCCGCCGCCCGCGCCGCGCTGCCCGAGTGGGCCGGCGCCACCCCGGGCGCCCGCTCGGAGGCGCTGACCAGGCTCGCCGCCGTGCTCACCGAGGCCGGCGCCGACCTCGCCCGGGTGGAGTCCGCGCAGACCGGCAAGCCGGTCAAGCTCTCCACCGAGTTCGACGTCCCCGGCACGATCGACAACGCCGCCTTCTTCGCGGGCGCCGCCCGCAACCTGGAGGGCAAGGCGGCCGGCGAGTACTCGGGGGACCACACCTCGTACGTGCGGCGCGAGCCGATCGGCGTGGTCGGCTCGATCTCGCCGTGGAACTACCCGCTCCAGATGGCCGCCTGGAAGATCCTCCCGGCGATCGCGGCGGGCAACACCATCGTCCTCAAGCCGGCCGAGTTGACCCCGCTGACCTCGGTGATGTTCGCCCGGGCCTGCACCGCGGCCGGCATCCCGGACGGCGTGGTCAACGTGGTCACCGGCGCCGGGCGCACCGCTGGCGAGCGCCTGGTCGCGCACCCGGACGTCGCGATGGTCTCCTTCACCGGCTCCACCCCGGTCGGCCGACGGGTCGCCGAACTCGCCACCGCGACCGTCAAGCGCACCCACCTGGAGCTGGGCGGCAAGGCCCCGTTCGTGGTCTTCGACGATGCCGACCTGGACGCCGCCGTGCACGGAGCGGTCGCCGCCTCGCTGATCAACAGCGGCCAGGACTGCACCGCCGCCACCCGCGCGTACGTGCAGCGGCCGCTCTACGACGCCTTCGTGGCGGGCGTCGCCGACCTCTACCGCACGATCCGGCTCGGCGACCCGCTGGACCAGCGGACCGACCTCGGCCCGCTGGTCTCCCACACCCACCGCGACCGGGTGGCCAGCTTCGTCGAGCGGGCCCGCGGGTACGGCGCCACCGTCGTCACCGGCGGACACGCCCCCGACAAGGGCCACGACGGCACCGACCTCACCCGCGGCGCCTACTACCTGCCGACCCTCGTCACCGACGCGGCGCAGGACAGCGAGATCGTCCAGGGCGAGATCTTCGGCCCGGTCCTGGTCGTGCTGCCCTTCGACGGCGACGACGAGGGGCTGCGGCTGGCCAACGACACCCCGTACGGCCTGGCCGCCTCGGCGTGGACGAGCAACGTGCACCGTTCGCTGCGCGCCACCCGGGAGATCGCGGCGGGCTGCGTCTGGGTCAACGACCACATCCCGATCATCAGCGAGATGCCGCACGGCGGCTACAAGTCCTCCGGTTACGGCAAGGACATGTCGCAGTACTCGCTGGACGAGTACACGCAGGTCAAGCACGTCATGTTCGACACCACGGCGGTGGCCCGCAAGGACTGGCACCGCACCGTCTTCGGAGACAGATAACCCCTCCCAGGGGCGTTCCCCCACCGCCCCGACCCGACCTCTCCCCCCAGGAGGCCCGTTCCATGGTGTTCAACGAGCTCACCGACGGTCTGCCCGAACCGGTCCGCAGGGCCTGGGAACGCAGTCTGACCAGTGGCCGGGCCGCCGTCGGCAGGCGGACCCTGCTGCGCGCCGCCGCCCTCACCGCCGGTGCGGGCACGCTGGCCGCCTGCGGCATCCCGGCGGCGGGCACCGCCGGCACCGGGGACTCCACCGCGAACGCCGCCCCCGACCTGTCGGAGGGCGAGCGGGAGGTGAGCTTCTCCAACTGGCCGCTCTACATCGACACCGACGAGAACGACCAGGAGAAGCACGGCTCGCTGGAGGCCTTCACCGCGGCCACCGGGATCAGGGTCAAGTACGCCGAGGACATCAACGACAACGTCGAGTTCTTCGGCAAGGTCAAGCCACAGCTCGCGGCCGGCCAGGACACCGGCCGCGACCTGATGGTGCTCACCGACTGGATGGCCGCCCGGCTGATCCGGCTCGGCTGGGCGCAGAAGCTCACCCCGGCCAACGTCACCACCGCGATCACCAACGTGGACTCCCGCTTCCGCGCCCCCGACTGGGACCCGGGCCGGCTCTACTCCTACCCGTGGGCCGGCATCCAGGTCGTGATCGCGTACAACCGGAAGGCGACCAGGGGCAAGGAGGTCACCAGCGTCGCCCAGCTGCTGGAAGACCAGGACCTCAAGGGCCGGGTCACCTTCCTCTCCGAGATGCGCGACAGCGTCGGGATGACCCTGCTGGACATGGGCAAGGACCCGGCGAAGTTCACCGCCGACGACTACGACGCGGCGATCGCCCGGCTGCAGAAGGCGGTGGACGGCAAGCAGATCCGCCGCTTCACCGGCAACGACTACGGCCAGGAGCTCTCCTCCGGGGACATCGCGGCCTGCGTCGCCTGGGGCGGCGACCTGATCCAACTCCGCGCCGACAACCCGGACATCGAGTTCGTCGTCCCGGAGCAGGGCTTCGTCTACGGGACCGACAACATGCTCGTCCCGGCCAAGGCCCGGCACAAGGCCAACGCCGAGAAGTTGATCGACTTCTACTATCAGCCCAAGATCGCGGCGCAGCTGGCCGCGGGCATCGGCTACGTCTCCGCCGTCACCGGGATGGAGAAGGAGCTCGCGGCCATCGCCCCGGACACCGCGGCCAACCCGCTGGTCGTCCCCACCCCCGAGATGGCGGCGAAGGCGCACGTGTTCCGCAGCCTGACCGAGGCCGAGGAGAGCTCCTTCGAGGAGAAGTTCTCCAAGCTCATCGGCGCCTGACCCCCTGACGGCAGAGAACCAGAGAGACACCACCCATGACTGAGCAGCTGCGCTCCGCGGCCACCGGTGGCGACGTCCGCCTCACCGGCATCGGCAAGACCTACGGCGCCTTCACCGCCGTCCACCCGCTCGACCTGACCGTCCCACAGGGCTCCTTCTTCGCCCTGCTCGGCGCCTCCGGCTGCGGCAAGACCACCACCCTGCGCATGATCGCCGGGCTGGAGGAGCCCACCAGCGGCACCGTCCTGATCGGCGGCCAGGACGTCACCGCGCTGCCCCCGTACAAGCGCCCGGTGAACACCGTCTTCCAGAGCTACGCGCTCTTCCCGCACCTCGACATCTTCGAGAACGTCGCCTTCGGCCTGCGCCGGCGCGGCAAGAAGGACGTCAAGAAGCAGGTCGACGACATGCTGGAGCTGGTGGAGCTCGGCCAGTACGCCCGCCGCAAGCCGCACCAGCTCTCCGGCGGCCAGCAGCAGCGCGTCGCCGTCGCCCGCGCCCTGATCAACCACCCCCAGGTGCTCCTCCTCGACGAACCGCTCGGCGCCCTCGACCTCAAGCTCCGCCGCCAGATGCAGCTGGAGCTCAAGCGGATCCAGACCGAGGTCGGCATCACCTTCGTCCACGTCACCCACGACCAGGAGGAGGCCATGACGATGGCCGACACCATCGCGGTGATGAACGGCGGCCGGGTCGAGCAGCTCGGCGCCCCCGCCGAGCTCTACGAGAACCCCGCCACCACCTTCGTGGCCAACTTCCTCGGCCAGTCCAACCTGCTGCCCGCCGACGTGACCGGGCAGCAGGGCGGCGACCTCCTGCTCAGCGCCGCCGGCGCCCGGCTCTCCGTGCCGAAGGCCCGGTGCGCCGCCGACGCGAGGAAGGTCCACCTCGGCGTCCGGCCGGAGAAGATCACCATCGAGCACTCCTCCGCCGAGGTCGCCGACGGCCGCAACCGGCTGGGCGGCACCGTGGTCGACTCCAGTTTCATCGGCGTCTCCACCCAGTACCTGGTGCGCACCGACGGCGGCCAGGAGGTGACCGTCTTCGAGCAGAACATGGAGCGCGACACCCGGATCGTCCCCGGTGCGCCGGTCGTCCTGCACTGGAACCCGGCGCACTCCTTCGCCCTGGACGCCGCCCAGGCGATCGACGCGGGCACCGGGGAGGAGGCGGCATGACCACCACCACCGCCGTGGCGCCGCCGCAGGCCGTACCCCCCGACGGCGGCCCGCTGCCCGGACCGGCCGCGCGGCCCAGGCGAAAGCTCACCCCGTACTGGCTGCTGCTGCCGGGCATAGCCTGGCTGGTCGTCTTCTTCGCGGTGCCGATGGTCTACCAGGCCTCCACCTCGCTGCAGACCGGCTCGCTGGAGAGCGGCTTCAAGGTCACCTGGCACGTCGCCACCTACTGGGACGCCCTGGTCGAGTACCGCTGGCACTTCGTCCGCTCGTTCGGCTACGCGGCCACCGCCACGCTGTTCTGCCTGGCCATCGGCTACCCGCTCGCCTACACGATCGCCTTCAAGGCGAGCAAGCGCTGGCGCAACGTCATCCTGATCCTGGTGATCGCGCCGTTCTTCACCAGCTTCCTGATCCGCACGCTGGCCTGGAAGACGATCCTCTCGGACGGCGGCCCGGTGGTCGGCGCGCTCAACGCGCTGCACGTCCTGGACCTGACCAGCGCCGTCGGCCTCACCTCCGGCGACCGGGTGCTGGCCACGCCGCTCGCGGTGGTGTGCGGCCTGACCTACAACTTCCTCCCGTTCATGATCCTGCCGCTCTACACCTCGCTGGAGCGGATCGACCCGCGCCTGCACGAGGCGGCCGGAGACCTGTACGCCCGCCCGTTCACGACCTTCCGCAAGGTGACCTTCCCGATCTCGCTGCCCGGCGTGGTCGCGGGCACGCTGCTCACCTTCATCCCGGCCTCCGGCGACTACATCAACGCCCAGCTGCTGGGCTCGCCGAGCGAGCAGATGGTCGGCAACGGCATCCAGAAGCAGTTCCTCAACGTGCTCGACTACCCCACCGCGGCAGCGCTGAGCTTCATCCTGATGGCCCTGATCCTGGGGATGGTGACGGTCTACATGCGCAAGGCCGGGACGGAGGAACTGGTCTGATGTCCCGAGTGATCAAGTGGATCCGGGCCCACCTGGTGGTGCTGGCCGGCCTGCTGGCCCTGGCCTACCTGGTGCTGCCCAACCTGGTGGTCCTGGCCTTCTCGTTCAACAAGCCGGTCGGCAAGTTCAACTACGAGTGGTCCGAGTTCTCCACCGACGCCTGGACAGATCCCTGCGGTGTGGCCGACATGTGCCAGTCGCTGTCGCTGAGCCTGGAGGTCGCGGTGCTCGCGACCGTCGGCGCCACCGTGCTCGGCACCATGGTCGCCTTCGCGCTGGCCCGCTACCGCTTCCGCGGCCGCTCCGCCACCACCGCGATGATCTTCCTGCCGATGGCCATGCCGGAGGTGGTGATGGCCGCCTCGCTCGGCACGCTCTTCCTCAACATGCGGATCCCGTTCGGCTTCACCACGATCCTCATCGCGCACATCATGTTCTGCCTGAGCTTCGTGGTGACGGCGGTCAAGGCGCGGGTGATGAGCATGGACCCGAGGCTCGAACAGGCCGCCCAGGACCTCTACGCGACCCCGACCCAGACCTTCCTGCGGGTCACCCTGCCGCTGGTCGCCCCCGGCATCGCCGCCGGCGCGCTGCTCAGCTTCGCGCTCTCCTTCGACGACTTCATCATCACCCAGTTCAACTCGGGCCCGACCACGGTCACCTTCCCGATGTTCGTCTGGGGCGCCTCGCAGCGCGGCATCCCGGTGCAGGTGAACGTCATCGGCACCGCGATGTTCATCGCCGCGGTGGTGCTGACCGTCGCCGGTCAGTGGCTCGGGAACCGCCGGAAGGCCACCGCCTGACCGGCACCGCCGGCGCCCCCGACGTAGCGTCGGGAGCGGCCGACAACCATCATCGATGTGCAGAAAGTGGCTGATAATGCATGGACTCCGCCCGCGCGCTCAGTGACGCCAGGCCCACCCCCTTCTGGCTGGAGGACCCGGGCCGGCCGGCGGCGCTGCCCGCCCTCGTCGGCGACACCACCTGCGACCTGCTGGTCGTCGGCGGCGGATACTCCGGCCTCTGGACCGCCCTCGTCGCCAAGGAGCGCGACCCCTCCCTGGACGTCGTCCTGGTCGAGGGCAACGAGGTGGGGTGGGCCGCGTCCGGGCGCAACGGCGGATTCTGCGCGGCCAGCCTGACCCACGGTTTCGGCAACGGGCTGCAGCGCTGGCCCGCCGAACTCGCCCAGCTCGAACGCCTCGGCGCGGCCAACCTGGACGGCATCGAGGCGACCATCGCGCGCTACGGGATCGACGCCGAGTGGGAGCGCACCGGCGAGATCGACGTCGCCACCCAGCCCCACCAGCTCGCCGAGCTGCAGGAGGTCGCCGAGGCGGTCGCCGAGTACGGACTCGACATCACCGTGCTCGACCGCGACGAGCTGCGGGCCGAGGTCGACTCGCCGACCTTCCTCGGCGGGCTCTGGGACAAGGAGGGCGTGGCGATGGTCCACCCCGCCAAACTCGCCTGGGGCCTCAAGGACGCCTGCCTCTCCCAGGGCGTGCGGATCTTCGAGCACACCCGGGCGACGGACCTCAGGGAGCACGGCGGCGGCATGGCCGTCCGCACCCCGTACGGACGGGTCTTCGCCCGCCGGGTCGCGCTCGGCACCAACGTCTTCCCGTCGCTGGTCAAGCGGGTCCGCCCGTTCGTCGTCCCGGTGTACGACTACGCGCTGATGACCGAGCCGCTCAGCGCCGAGCAGCTCGCCGCGATCGGCTGGAAGGGGCGGCAGGGGCTCGGCGACAGCGCCAACAAGTTCCACTACTTCCGGCTCTCCGCCGACAACCGCATCCTCTGGGGCGGCTACGACGCCGTCTACCACTACGGCGGACACGTCCGGCACGAGTACGACCAGCGGCCGGAGACCTTCCGAACCCTGGCGCACAATTTCTTCCGCTGCTTCCCGCAGCTGGAGGGGCTGCGCTTCACCCACGCCTGGGGCGGCGCGATCGACACCTGCAGCCGGTTCTCGGCGTTCTTCGACACCGCGCACCGCGGCCGGGTCGCCTACGCCGCCGGGTACACCGGGCTGGGGGTGGGCGCCACCCGGTTCGGCGCCGAGGTGATGCTCGACCTGCTGGCCGGGGAGCGCACCGAGCGCACCTCGCTGGAGATGGTCCGCTCCAAGCCGCTGCCGTTCCCGCCCGAGCCGGTGCGCTGGGCCGGCATCGAGCTCACCACCCGCTCGCTGGAGCGCGCCGACCGGACCGGTGGGCACCGCAACCTCTGGCTGCGCACCCTCGACCGGATGGGGCTGGGCTTCGACAGCTGAGCGGCCGCCCCGACGGCCTTCCGCGCCGATCACCGGCTGATCCGGTGGTCGGCGCGGAGAATCCGCCGAGCCGAGCCGAGCTGATCCGAGCTGATCCGAGCTGAGCCGAGCCGAGCTGATCCGAGCCGAGCAGAGCCGAGCCGATCCATCCGTTCGGCGAGGTGATCGCGCTATCCGTGTAAGAGAGACCCGCCGTCCGCCTCTCGTTGGTGACGGCGGGTCTCGGTTTCCCGCCGCGCCACGATCAGCAGCGCGCTGAGAAACGGGGACAGGACATGGAGAGCACCGGACTGCACTGGCTCGCCCAGGCGGCACCGGACCCGGACGCCTTCCGGGAACAGTGGGAACGCAGCGGGCTGGGCCTGATGCTGCTGCCGGCCGGCCGGCGCTGGGACGTCCTCTCGGTACCCGGCCGGCTCGGCCGTCCCGTCATCGACATCCTCGACTCCCGATCCTGCGGGCCGGTGCTCGGCGACTCCGCCGGCGAGAGCGTCGGCTTCCTCGTCCCCGTCGGCACGGCCGCGCGCTGGGTCGGGACGGGCGTCCGGTGCGCCGGCGAAGGCACCTGGATCGTCGTACCGCACCCCGAACGGCGCAACCGCGGCGTGTGCTGGCTCGTCCCGCCCGACGGCTCCGGACGGCTCAACGACCCGGTCGTGCTGGAACTCGCCCTGCACGAGGCCGCCGCCCGGCTCAGCGATTGGTGACGCCGCCGCGGCGCCGGAGCCGGGGCGGCCGCCCGGACGCGGCCCGGCGCACGGCCCGGCGCACGGCCCGGGCGGCCGCGCCAGACTGGGAGGATGACCACCGCCCCGGACGCCGTCGACCCCTTCCTCCGCCCCGGCCGGGCGCAGTTGCGGCTCGCCGAGCCGGCCCGGCCCGTCTGCGACCGGCTCGGGCTCGCGCTCGCCGGTGGGCACGCGCTGCGCGCCCACGGGGTGCCGGCCTGCGCCCAGGACGGGCTGACCCTGGTGGCCGACGGCGGCACCGATCTGCCGCAGGCCGCCGCCGAGCTGGCCGCCGCCTACCGGGCGGCGGGCGGCGGGGTGGCCGAGCGCCCGGGCACCCCGCGCCTGGAACAGCTGTCCGTCCGGCTGACGCTCGGCGGGCGGTCGCACACGGTGGAGCTGCGCAAGGAGCCGCTGGGCCACCGCCCGGTCCGCCTCGACCTCGGCGCGCCGGCGGTCGGCGAGCCCCCGCTGACGATGACCGTCGTCGCCCTGGAGGACGCGGCCGGACTCGCCACCGCGCTGCTCGCCGACCGGGGCCTGCCCCGGGACCTGCTCGACGTGCACGCCCTGACCGCCTGGTACCGGGAGGGGGAGCTGCTCGCACTGGCCACCGCACTGGACGCGGACTTCCAGCCCGCCGTCCTCGCCGACCGGCTGGAGACGCTGGCCGACGCCGCCGACGGACGGTTCCGGGCCCGGGGAGCGGCGGGCGGCGCGGTGGCCGGGCTGAAGCGGTGGGCGCTGGCGTGGTCGCAGGACCTCCGCCTCGACCTGCTGGAGACCCAGGAGGCCGCGGACGGATTGCACGATCCGTACCTGGAGGACGTCGAGGCCCAGGAGGACCCGGAGGTCGAGGACGACGTCGAGGCGGCACCGGTCGAGGACGCGGCGGGCGCGCGGTCGGCCGGTGCCCGGGAGGCGGCGGACGGGGCGACGGGGTCCGGTGGGGCCTGAGCTTCGCCCGTCCGGCCGATACGGCCGACGACCTGTAAGGCTGAATCCCGGATCCCCGTCAGCCTGTTCGTTGAGGCGGGCGGTGACGGCCAGCAGACTGGGTGATGAGCGCGGTAGCCCCGTGATCCCGTCGCCCGGCCCTCTCGCGGGCGGCGCCACACAAGGGACCGGCGGCAGGACGCCGCCCGGGACTTCGGAGGCAGACGGACCATGAGCAAGCACATCATTCACTGGATCGGTGGCCGGCCGGTCGCCACCGCCGGCGCCGCACCCCGCCGCGGTGACCTCTTCGACCCGGCCACCGGCCAGGTCTCGGGTCACGTCGACTTCGCCGGGATCGACGAGGTCGACCAGGCGGTGGCCGCCGCCGCCTCGGCCTTCGTCGAGTGGCGCAACGCCTCGATCGCCAAGCGCACCACGGTGCTCTTCAACTTCCGCGAGCTGCTCAACGCCCGCCGGGACGAGCTGGCCGCGATCATCGTCGCCGAGCACGGCAAGGTGCACTCCGACGCGCTCGGCGAGATCGCCCGCGGCCTGGAGGTCGTCGAGTACGCCTGCGGCATCCCGCAGCTCGTCAAGGGCGGCTTCACCGAGCAGGCGTCCACCGGCATCGACGTCTACTCGATCCGCCAGCCGCTCGGCCCGGTGGCCGTCATCTCGCCGTTCAACTTCCCGGCGATGGTGCCGATGTGGTTCTTCCCGATCGCGATCGCGGCCGGCAACACCGTCGTCCTGAAGCCGTCCGAGAAGGACCCGTCCGCCGCCAACTTCCTGGCCGAGCTGTGGAAGGAGGCCGGGCTGCCGGACGGCGTGTTCAACGTCGTGCACGGTGACAAGGTCTCCGTCGACCGCCTGCTGGAGCACCCCGACATCAAGTCGGTCAGTTTCGTCGGCTCCACCCCGATCGCCCGCTACGTCTACGAGACCGGCACCCGCTACGGCAAGCGCGTGCAGGCGCTCGGCGGCGCCAAGAACCACATGCTCGTCCTGCCGGACGCCGACCTGGACCTCAGCGCCGACGCGGCCATCAACGCCGGCTTCGGCGCGGCCGGCGAGCGCTGCATGGCCATCTCGGTGCTGGTCGCCGTCGACCCGATCGGCGACGAGCTGGTCGACAAGATCAAGCAGCGGATCGCCAACCTGAAGGTCGGCCCGGGCTGCAACGGCGACTCCGAGATGGGCCCGCTGGTCACCGGCCAGCACCGGGACAAGGTCACCTCCTACGTCGAGTCCGGTGTCGCCGACGGCGCCGAGCTCGCGGTCGACGGCCGCAAGCACCCGATCACCGCCGAGGACCGCAACGGCGCGCCGACCTCGGACGGCTTCTGGCTCGGCCCCACCCTGTTCGACCACGTCAAGCCCGGCATGTCCGTCTACAACGACGAGATCTTCGGCCCGGTGCTGTCGGTCGTGCGGGTCTCCTCCTACGAGGAGGGTGTGGCGCTCATCAACGCCAACCCCTACGGCAACGGCACCGCCATCTTCACCAACGACGGCGGTGCGGCCCGGCGCTTCCAGTACGAGGTGGAGGTCGGCATGGTCGGCATCAACGTGCCGATCCCGGTGCCGGTCGCCTACTACTCCTTCGGCGGCTGGAAGTCCTCGCTCTTCGGCGACGCCCACGCGTACGGCCCGGACGGCGTGCAGTTCTTCACCCGCGGCAAGGCCGTCACCCAGCGCTGGCTGGACCCCTCGCACGGCGGCATCAACCTCGGGTTCCCGACCAACAGCTGAGCCCCCGCCGCACTGCCGCCGCCGGCCGGACCCCTCTCCCCGGGGTCCGGCCGGCGGCTGTTTGCATCGCCCGGCCCGGCGGCGTAGTGTTCTCTAGTCGCTCGGCTGGGAGCACCGGACACGTGTCTACGCGGACGGTCCCGGAGCGGCCAATCCCTTGAAACATCACCTCCCGGTTCGGGCTGGGTTGTGCTTTGTCATTTCGACGGCAGGCACGGCTCATGCCTTATTCGGTGTGCCTGTTTATATGGATTGCGGCCGGATTCGCCTTTCGGGGCGGGGATCGGCTAGAGTTTGAAACGTC
>NZ_JBITSA010000019.1:31796-137455 GCF_044540385.1 Kitasatospora sp. NPDC086009 | reverse complement strand
GCCACGACACCCCCAACGGTTGGACGGACGGACGCCACCGCACATCCAACCGCTGGCACCGCCAACCCGGCGAACTTTCCCGGTCAGAGCACTAGCTGCAATACCGGTGACTTTGGTGGGTTTTGGTCGTTGGAAGGGTTGTGCCATCGACTCCAGCCACGTCCGGGCTGCCGGAAGGGGCCCAAAAGCGGACCGAGCCCGGTCGACCGCGCACGACCGGGCAGCAAGCACCACGTCCTCGTCGACGCCCAGGGCATCCCGCTCGCGGTGTCACTGACCGGCGGCAACCGCAACGATGTCACCCAGCTGCTGCCCCTGCTGGCGAAAGTTCCCGCCGTGGCCGGCCTCGTCGGCCGACCCCGGCGCCGCCCCGACCTCCTGTTCGCCGACCGCGGCTACGACCACGACAAGTACCGGCGCCTGGTGGGAGGCAGGGCATCAAACCGATGATCGCCCGCCGGGGAGTGCCCCACGGTTCCGGCCTGGGCGTCTACCGTTGGGTCGTCGAACGGACCATCGCCTGGCTCCACGGGTGCCGCTGCCTGCGCATCCGCTGGGAACGGCGCGACGACATCCACGAGGCCTTCCTCGGCCTCGCCACCTGCCTGATCACCCACCGCCACGTCCAACGCCTTTGTCAGGACCTCTTACGCCGGATCGGTAGGCACCGGCTTCACCAGCCCCGAACGTCGCACCCTGCGGCCGCGCTGCGCCACCTCGGCCGGTACGAGTCACCGTTCACCACGGACCGGGCGGGACCGGGGCCGGACCGCTGCGCCAGGTGCGCTACGCGCGGCCCGAGCTCCCGGCCGACGAGTCCCTGGAGCTCACACAGGCCGCCGCGACAGAAGCTGGTATGAGGGCCTGCGCGCGTGAGCTGCCCACCCCGGGCCGGTGGCTCGGGTAGGCAGCGGCCCTGCGGTGCCGCCGGTCAGCCAGCGCCCGCGGTCGGGGCGGCGAAGGTCTCGCGGGGCCCGAAGTCTGGGTAGGTCACGGAGAGGGCGGATTTGGGGTTCGATGATGAGCACGGTCACGCCCGTGTCGGCCCGAGGCGCCGACGGGCATTGATAGTATGTCAATTACATATTAGTGCAATGCTTTTAACCGCCAAGGACTGATACGCAACAGCGCAGATCCGGTCGGTGCGACGACGAAGGGACAGTCCGGTGAGCAGTCTCAACAAGGGTCTGGAACGGATCGAAGTAGGCCTGTTGTGGGATCCGAGTCCCGCAGGCTCGGCCCGCCACGATCTGGACCTCGTCGCCGCGACATACACCGCCGCCGCCCCGTCCGGCGCCCCCGCCTACCTGGTTCATTTCGACAACCGCGCTCCCGACGGCACGATCACCCTCACCCGAGACAGCCTTGACGGCAAGGGCCTCGGCGTCGACGAACGCCTCGTCCTGGAGCTCGACCGTCTGGCCGACCGCTACGTCCGGGTGGTCGTGGGCGTCGCCATCCAACAGAACGCCGGCCGACTGACGTTCGGGGACATAGCGAACCCCGTGGTGAAGATCCGGAACGGGCGCGATGAGTTCGCGGCTGTGGACTTCGCCGGTGCCGGTGAGGCAACAGCGGCGAGGGTCGCGGAGTTCGTCCGGGACAGCTCGGGGGCCTGGGGATTCCAGCCCGGCGTCTACGGCTTCGATGCCGATCCGGCGACTTTCGCGAGGATCATGGGCACCTGAGACCTGTTGCGGAAGGTCGCGTACGAGTAGGCCGGGATGCCTTGAACAACTCCTGCCGACACCATGCGGTGCGGGCTGTCTCCCCCGTGGTTCGGATCTTGTCACGGTGCGACAGTGAGCTGGTCTCTCTGGTCGGCCCCGGGGCTGTGGAGCGTTCTGACGTGACCCGCGCCACCCGCATCACGAGGGAGGTGACCCGCACCGCGCCGGGCCCCGGACGCCATCGTCGAAGCGGGTGCCGGTACGAACCGGGGGGACCAGGTGAACGCCGGTGATTGCGCGCCGTCGACCGGTACGGACTCGACGAGCTTGAACACCGTCGGGAGGGCCGCGGTCGGGTTGCCGGCACGCCAGGGGACCATGGTGCGGAGGTTGACCGTGGCGAACGTCGACCCGATCGGACTCGTAATCGATGGCCCGTGTGAAGATCACGACCCGCCGGCCGGAGCCGTCGAGGCAACCCTGATACCGGGTCCGGCGGCCTGACGGGCGGTCGCCGCTGCCGGCCCCATCAGGTGCTCCTTGCCGTGCAGCCCGGACAGAATGCAGCGGCGCGGACGCTCGATCGTCCGGGCCGCCTCCGAACGCCTCCGAACTCCCCCGGCACCGCCGCTGGTGCCTTCGGCGCGCACCTCAGCGGCCGAGCCGGCGTCATCGCGGGACACCGATGGGGGGTCCGCAACAGCCCGCCGCGCAACGGCACCCGACCGGTGTCCCCGGCGTCCGGCACCAGCAGCAGGGCCAGTCGATCCGTCGCGCTCCCCCGCCCCGCGAGAAGGATGCCGGTGGTGGCGCGGCACCGATTCTCCGGGCGTGTCCGCCGTTCAGGCCCGCGCATCCGCGAGGAAGCGGCCGTAGCGACCTCATCCTGACCACCGGCCATACGTGGCCGGTGCTTTGACCTGCGCCGTCGTCCGGCGACGCGTCAGCATCGACAGCGGATGGCAGGTTCCGCGACCCCGGCCTCGCCGCGCGCGGCCGACCCGGGCTGCCCCATTCCTGACGCCCGTGCGCGTACGTGACGGAGGGGGTCCGACGGCGGAGGCGAAGGGGTCTCCGGCTGCCGGCCGGCGTGCCGGCAGACGAGTCGGGCTCACGCCGTACCGGCGACAGTCGCTGAGGCCGGCCGGGCCGGGCGGTAGGGGTGGGCCCGCCCCTACCGGCCGGCCGGGCCGGGCGGTCTACTCGAAGGCGGCCGCCGCCTCCCGCAGCGCCCGGACGACCGTCTCGGGGTCGTACGGCGCCGGCTCACCGGGCAGGTAGGTGACGGCGTGCAGCCCGCCGGTGTAGCGGAAGGAGCGGTGCCGTTCGTGCACCGGCCAGGAGACCGGGGACTTGCGGTCGATCCCGACGCTGATGCCCTGGAACGGTGCCATGCCGATCAGTTGGTGCACCGGGCCGAGCCGGCCGCCCTCCGCGCCGTCCACCAGGACGCGGAACTCCCACTTGAGGTCGGCCACGGCCGTGGCCTCCAGGGTGATCCGGCGGGCGCCCGGCGCGAGCGGGCCGCCGTCGGCCTCGAAGAGCTCGCCGTACTGGTTGTAGGCGAAGTGCAGCCGGCCGTCCTCGACGTAGAGGCTGTAGCCGCCGCCCTGGTCGCCGTGCGAGACCAGGACGCCCCGGTCGTCCGCGCCGTGGGCGGTCAGCTCGACCTCGACGGCGAAGGAGCGGAAGGAGATCAGGCGGGAGGAGCGGTAGCGCTCCAGCTCGGGGGTGCCGGCCAGCAGGGTGACCGGCCGGCGGAGGCGGTCGGCCTCGGGGCCGCGCAGGGCGAGGGCGCCGCTGCCGTCGGCCAGCGGGAACACGCCGTTGCGCCAGGCGGCGGCCTCCCACGCGGCGGCCAACTCCTTGACCAGTTCCGGGTGGTCGGCGGCGACGTCGTGGATCTCGGTCGGGTCGGTGCGCAGGTCGTACAGGGCCCACTCGCTGTCGTCGTACGGCGCGCCGAACCGGTGCAGGGTGACCAGCTTCCAGCCGTCGCGGTAGTAGCTGCGGTTGCCGGTCATCTCGCAGTACTGCTCGGGGTGGGTGGACGGCGCGCCGGGCGTGCGCAGCACGGGGGCGAAGCTGATGCCGTCGAGCGACTGCACCGGTTGCCCGCCGCGCTCCGACGGCCTTTCGACACCCGCGAGTTCGAGCAGGGTGGGCAGGATGTCGGTGACGTACTGGTACTGCGCGCGGACCCCGCCGTCAGCTTCGGCGCGGGGCAGACCGGCCGGCCAGGAGAGCACGAACGGCACCCGGACGCCGCCCGCGTAGGTCTGGCCCTTGTAGAAGCGGAACGGCGTGTTGGAGGCCATGCCCCAGCCGCGCGGGTAGTGGACGAGGGACTGCGGGCCGCCGATCAGCTCGATCTCCCGCTCCACGTCGGGGTTCCAGTCCTCGGGCAGGTTCGGGTGGTGGACGAAGCGGCTGAAGTAGCTGCGGGTGCCCTCCGCGCCGCCCTCGCCGGTGCCGCCGTTGTCGGAGGTGAACACGATGATGGTGTTGTCGAGTTCGCCGAGCGCGGCGAGGGTGTCGGTGAGCCGGCCGAGGTTCTGGTCCACGTTGTCGACCATGGCGGCGTACACCTCCATGTAGCGGGCGTACACCTTCTTCTGGACGTCGGTGAGTTCGTCCCACGGGCCGACATCGTGACCGGCTTCGCCGTTGCGCTCGGGCAGCTCGGTGCCGGGCGGGAAGTGACCGGCGGCGAGCTGGCGGGCGAACCGGGCGGCGCGCAGCTCGTCCCAGCCGCCGTCGTACCGGCCCTTGTGCCGGGCGAGGTCGGCCGGCTTGGCCTGGAGCGGGCCGTGCACCGCGTTGTGCGCCAGGTAGAGCAGGAACGGCTTCTCGGCGTCGTGCGCCCGCAGCGACTTCACCATGGCGATCGCCTGGTCGGTGATGTCGTCGGTGTAGTAGTAGCCCTCGGGGAACTCGTCGATGTCCAGCGGGCTGTTGTCGCGGACGAGTTGGTGCGGGTGGAACAGGCTGGTGAGGCCCTCCAGCACGCCGTAGTACTGGTCGAAGCCCTTCTGCAGCGGCCAGTTGGCGCGGTTGTCGGCCGCGTTGGAGGCGGAGTCCCGGGTGAGGTGCCACTTGCCGACGGCGTAGGTGGCGTAGCCCCGGTCGTGCAGCAGCTCGGCGAGGGTGGGGATGTCCCCGGCGACCTCCATGCCGTAGCCGGGGAACCCGGGGTCGGCGTTGGCGACGAAGGAGTAGCCGACCCGGTGCGGGTTGAGGCCGGTGAGGAGGGCGGCGCGGGCGGGAGAGCAGAGCGGCATGGTGTGGTAGTTGGCCAGCTTGACGCCGGTCGCCGCGAGCCCGTCCAGGGTGGGCGTGGGGATCTCGGAGCCGAACGGGCCGATGTCGCTGTACCCCATGTCGTCGATCAGGACGACGACGATGTTGGGCGCGCCCTCGCGCGGGCGGACCGGCTCCGGCCAGGCGGGGGTGGAGGCGCCGAAGGTGCGGCCGACGGTGCCGGGGAACCCGGCGTAGGGGTCGCGGCGGTGCGGGTCGGTGGCGGTGTCGGCGGCGGTGCCGGTGCCGACCGCGGCGGGGCGGGCGTCCGCGTCGGGGCGGTGCGGGTCCGGGGTGCTGGTCATACGGGGCTCCGGGTGGTGAGGTGCGGGGCGAGCTGCGGGGCGAGCTGCGGGGCAGACTCCAGCCGGGGGACGGCGGCCAGGAGTTGGGCGGTGTACGGGTGTTCGGGGGCGGTGACGACGCGGTCGGCCGGGCCGGTCTCGACGATCCGGCCGCGGTGCATCACCGCGATCCGGTGGCTCACCTGCCGGACCACCGCGAGGTCGTGGGCGATGAAGAGGATGGCGAGCCCGAGGTCGCGCTGGAGCCGGGCGAGCAGCTCGATCACCTGCGCCTGCACCGAGACGTCCAGCGCGGAGACCGGCTCGTCGCAGATCAGCACGCTCGGCTCGGGCGCCAGCGCCCGGGCGATGCCGATCCGCTGGCGCTGGCCGCCGGAGAAGGCGCGCGGGTGCCGGTCGGCCGTGGCCGGATCCAGCCCGACCTGCCGGAGCAGTTCGGCGACCCGCTTCTCCCGGGTCGCCCGGTCGCCGAGCCCGTGGGCGATCAGCGGTTCGGCGATGATCTGCCCGGCCGTCATCCGGGGGTTGAGCGAGGCGTACGGGTCCTGGAAGACCATCTGCACCTCGCGGCGGGCGGCGGCACCGCCGCCGCGGCCGAACTCCTCGCCGCGGAACCGGATGGTGCCGGCCGAGGGGGCGTGCACCTGGACCAGCGCGCGGGCCAGCGTCGACTTGCCGGAGCCGGACTCGCCGACCAGCCCGAGCGTCTCGCCGGGGTGCAGGACGAGGTCGACGCCGTCCAGCGCGGTGACGGCCCGTCGGCGCGACCCGTACGTCTTGCCCACCCCGCTGACGGTGAGCAGCGGTTCGGGGCCCGGGGTGCTGTTGGCGGCGGCCTCGGAGGGGGCATCCAGCCGTGGCACGGCGGCCAGCAGCTCCTTGGTGTACGGGTGCCGGGGCGCCGCGAGCACCTCGGCCGTCCGGCCCTGCTCGACCACCCGGCCTTCCCGCATCACCAGGATCCGGCGGCACGTCCGGGCGATCACGCCGAGGTCGTGGCTGATCACCACGAGGGCGGTGCCGGTCTCCCGGTTGATCCGGGCCAGCAGCCGGAGGATCTGCTGCTGGACGGTCGGGTCGAGTGCGGTGGTCGGTTCGTCGGCGACGAGCACCTCGGCGTCGTGGGCGAGGGCGAGCGCGATCATGATCCGCTGGCGCTGGCCGCCGGAGAACTGGTGCGGGTGGTCGCGCAGCCGGCCGGCGGCGTCGGGGATGCCGACCAGGCCGAGCAGCTCGACCGCCCGGGCGGCCCGCGCGGTGCGGTCCGCCCTGCCGTGCGCCCGTAGGGCCTCGTCCAGCTGCTTGCCCACGGTGAGCACCGGGTTCAGCGAGGACATCGGATCCTGGAAGATCATCGCGATCCGCCGTCCGCGCAGCTCGCGCAGGGCCGGCTCGGGCAGCACGGCGAGGTCCCGGCCGTCGAGCTCGACCGAACCGCCGGTGATCCGGCCGCCCGGCGGCAGCATCCGCAGCAGGGCCAGCGCGGTGGTCGACTTGCCGGAGCCAGACTCGCCGACCAGCCCGAGCGTGTCCCCGGCCGCCAGCTCGAAGCCGACCCCGTCGACGGCGCGGACCCCGGGGACGGCGCCGACCCCCCGGCCGGTGGCGGTTCCGGCTCCCTCCCCCGCGCCGCCGAACTCGACGGTGAGGTCGCGGACCCGGAGCACCGGGCTCCGCCCGGGACTGCTCCCCGGGCGGCTGTCGGGGCCGTGCTCCGGGCGGCTCCCCGGGCGGCTGTCGGGGCCGTGCTCCGGGCGGCTCGCCGGGCGGCTCATCGGCGCACTCCCTTGTTCAGCGCCTCGGCGATCAGGGTGAAGCCGAGGACCAGGGCGGTGGTGGCGGCCAGCGGGGCGGCCGCGAACGTGGGCTGGGTGGAGAGGTAGGCGACGGACTGGCTGAGGATCGAGCCGAGGGTGGGCTCCGGCGGCCGGACGCCGAGGCCGAGGAAGCTCATCGCGCCCTCGATGAAGACGCCGATGGAGAGCGCGACGGCGGTCTGCACGATCAGCGGGTCGGCCGCGTTGGGGACGACGTGGCGCAGCAGCACCCGGAGCCGGGAGGCTCCGCCGACCCGGGCGGCCAGGGCGTACTCGCGCTCCCGCTGGACGAGGATGCCGGCCCGCAACTGGCGGCCGAAGCCCGGGATCTCGGCAAGCGCGATGACGATCAGGACCGGCCAGCGGCCGGGGCCGAGGACGGCCGTGACGGCCAGGGCCAGGATGATCCCGGGGAAGGCGAGCAGCAGGTCGAAGACGCGCTGGACGGCGAGGTCGGCCACCCGGGACGAGGCCGCGAGCAGGGCGAAGGAGCAGCCCAGCAGGGCGCCGACCGGCACCGCGGCGAAGGTGATCGCGAGGTCGGTGCCGGTGCCGTGCAGCACCCGGCTGAAGAGGTCGCGGCCCAGGTCGTCGGTGCCGAAGGGGTGGGCGGCGCTCGGCCCGGCCAGGGCCAGCGCGCTCTGGGCGTTCGGGTCGAGGTCGGTGAGCAGCGGCGCGGCGAGGGCGGCCAGGGCGATCACGCCGACCAGGACCAGGCCGGTGAGGCCGCGCCCGGTCAGCAGCCCGGCCAGGTAGCGGTTGTGGCGGCGGGCGCCGGGGGACTTCGGCCGGTCGGCCGTGAGGACGGTCATCGGTTTCACTCCCACCGGATTCGGGGGTCCAGCCACGCGTACACCAGGTCGGTGAGCAGCTGGACGGTGACGTAGACGGCGACGATCAGTAGCAGGAGGTCCTGCACGACGGGGTAGTCGCGGCGGATCACGCCCTGTTCGATCAGCTGGCCGAGGCCGGGCCAGGCGAAGATCCGCTCCACCAGGACGGCGCCGGCGATGAGTTGGCCGATCTGCAGGCCGAGCACGGTGATCGCGGGCGGCAGCGCGTTGGGCAGGGCGTGCTGCCAGACGATCCGCCGGCGGGAGACGCCGAGCGCGGTGGCGGTGCGGACGTAGTCCTCGGCGAGCGCGCGCTCCATGCCGTCCTTGAGGTAGCGGGCGAGCACGGCGGCGCTCGGCAGGGCCAGGCAGACGGCCGGCATCAGCAGGTACTGGACGGCGAGGTCGGGCTGGTCGAGCAGCGACTCGTGGCCGCCGGCCGGCAGCAGCCCGAGCGTGACCGCGAAGAGCAGTACCAGCAGGACGCCGGTGACGAACGGGGGCACGGCGAGGACGGCGGTGGTGAAGGCGCGGACGGCGGCGGCGACCGGCCGGCGCCGGGTGGTCGCGCCGAGCACCCCCAGCGGGAGGGCGATCAGGATCACCAGCAGCAGGGCGCCGAGGGTGAGTTGGACGGTGGCGCCGAGGCCGTTGCCGATCAGGTCGGCGACCTGCCCGCCGATCGCGTAGCTGGGCCCGAGATCCCCGGTGACGAGGTGGCCGAGCCAGCTGACGTACTGGGTGAGCAACGGTCGGTCGAGGCCGAGCCGGCCGCGGACGGCGGCGACGGCCTCCGGGCCGGCGTCGGGCCCGGCCAGTGAGGTGGCCGGGTCGCCGGGGATCAGCCGGAGGATGAGGAAGACCAGGAAGGAGGCGAGGACGAGGACGAGCAGCCCCGAGGGCAGCCGTTTGACGAGGAAGGTGCGCATCGGTCAGGCCGTCAGGTAGGCGTCGTCGAGGTTGAGGTA
Source organism: Kitasatospora sp. NPDC086009 (assembly GCF_044540385.1). Taxonomy (NCBI): domain Bacteria; kingdom Bacillati; phylum Actinomycetota; class Actinomycetes; order Kitasatosporales; family Streptomycetaceae; genus Kitasatospora; species Kitasatospora sp. NPDC086009. The sequence continues at coordinate 128,562 of NZ_JBITSA010000019.1, read as the reverse complement.
GCCGAACTTGTTGAGGTCGGCGCCGCGGGCCTTGCCGCCGGCGACCTCGACCAGGCCGGCGATGGCGAGGTCGATGACGAACTCCTCGTCCAGCAGCACGTCGGTGATCTGCTGGTAGAGCGCCTTGGCCTCGGCGCCGTCGCTGTCCGGCCGGTTCCAGGCCTTCTGGACGACGTCCGTGTAGGCGGGCGAGCTGAAGCGCGAGCTGTTCTTCGCCTCGTTGAACGGGTAGGCGCTGACCGCCAGGGTGGCCGGGTGCAGCTGGGCGAAGCCGTGGCTGAGCGTCCAGAGGGCGGGCATGGTCTGGGAGATGAGCTGCTTCTGCATGGTGGGGGAATCGGTGGGCTGGAGCACCGTCTCGATGCCGACCTGCTTGAGGTCGTACTGCAGGATCTGGGCGACGGCGGTGGAGCCGGGCTCGTTGGAGTGCGCGAACGGCAGGGTGATGCTGTCGAGGCCCGCCTCCTTGAGCAGCGCCCGCGCCTTGTCCGGGTTGTGGCTGTAGCGGGTGGCGTTGGCCTCGCTGTAAGCGGGCGAGGACTTGGGCCAGGGGGCGGAGGAGACGGTGCCGTACCCGCCGAGGGCCTGCTGGACGAGCCGCTCGCGGTCCACCGCCCAGGCGATGGCCTGCCGGACGCGCTTGTCGCCCACGTGCTCGCCGGTGAGGTTGGCGCCGATGTAGTAGGCGCCGGCGCCGGTGTCGTACTGCTTGATGTGGAACTGCGGGTCGTCCTTGAGGGTGGCCACGTCCTTGCCGCGCACGGAGTAGGACAGCTGGGTCTGGCCGGTCCTGAGCGAGGACAGCAGGGACTCCGCCTGCGGGACGATCCGGATCTCGACGCCGTCCAGGTAGGGCCGGCCGGGGTTCCAGTACTTCTCGTTGCGGGCGAAGGTGATGGAGCTGCCGGGCTTGCGGTCGGTGAGCGTGAACGGGCCGGTGCCGATCAGTTTGGTGCCGGCGACGGCCTCCTCGACGCTGACCGAATCCGGGATGATCATGAACTCGAAGAGGTCGAAGAGGTTGCTCACCGGGTGGGCGAGGACGAGGGTCAGCTCGAAGTCGCCGTTCTTCCGGAAGTCCGTGACGGCCGCGGCGGTGGACCGCAACTGGGCCGACCGGGCCGGGTTCTGGAGGTTCTTGACGGCGAACACCACGTCGTCCGCGGTGAACTTGCGGCCGCTGTGGAAGAGCACGTCCTCGCGCAGCTTCAGCGTGACCCCGGTGCCGTCCGCCGCCACCTGCCAGGAGGTGGCCAGCTCGGGCTGCGGCTGGAGCCGGTCGTCGTACCTGGTCAGGGTGTTGAAGACCAGGCGCTGGACGAGGGTGTTGGCACTCTGGGCGAAGAGCAGGCTCGGGGTGAAGTCGACACCGGCGCCCACCGTGAGGACGCCGCCCCGGCGCGGGCCCGCCGATCCGCTCGCGGCGGAGGTGGCGGTGTCCGCGGCCGAACGGCAGGCCGCCAGCGTCAGCAGGCCGGCGCCGGCGAGGCCTCCGCGGAGCAGGGCCCGGCGGGAGACGCCAGGGGCGGAGGAAGTGGTGAACGCGGTCATAACGGGTCCTTCGACGGGGTGGTCGGGCGGGCGAGTGGGAGGGGTGGGGCTGGGGTACTGGGCGGCGGGGGGTGCGGGGTCGTGGGGTGGCGGGGTCGTCCGGTCAGAGCAGCCGGCCGGGGCCGGCGGGCGGCGCCGGGGCGGACGCCGTCGCCTGGAGCGGCCGGGCGTACAGCACGCCCAGGACGGCGGCGCCGGCCGCCACGGCGAGCGCGTCGGCCCCGCGCCGCTGGGCGATCAGCAGGTCCGCGTCCCGGTGCAGGTGCGAGCGGAGCGCGAACTCGGCCCGGACCACGTCCAGGTAGACCGGATCGAGTACCGCGAAGGTCTCGGTGAGCACCAGCAGGTCGGGGTTGACCACGTCCGCCAGCAGGGCGAGGGCCCGGCCGACGATCGCGGCCCGGCGGCGGACCAGGAGGTCGGCCCGCCGGTCCCCGGCCTGCACGGCGGCGATCAGCTCGGCCCGGTCGGGCCGGGAGGTGATCCCGTCCGCGGCCGCCGCCTCGAAGAGCGTGGTGTCCGAGGCGGCGGCCGCCAGACAGCCGGTCCGGCCGCAGTGGCAGAGCGTGTCGTCGCCCGGCACCGGCAGGTGGGCGACGTCGCCGGTGGCCGAGGCGGGGCCCAGGTGCACCACGCCGGCCACCGCGAGCGCCGCGTCCACCACGTGCCCGACGAAGAGGTGCACCATGGAGCGGCGGGCGGCCGGGTGCCCGAAGAGGATCTCCGCCTGGGTGAGCGCCCGGGCGTGGTTGTCCACCCGCACCGGCAGTCCGGAGGCCCGGGAGAGCAGCTCGCCGAGCGGCATGTCCTTCCATCGGAGCGGATCATGCCGGACAGTCATGCCGCGGTCCGGATCGACCGTGCCACCGGTGACGGCGCCCAGCCCGACCACCGTCCGGCCACCCGGCACCTGGGCGAGCAGCCGGGGCAGCCGCTCCAGCAGTGGCCCCAGCACGGCGTGCCCGGTACGGCCGCGGTTGCTCAACTCCTGCCGGCGGAGCACGTTTCCGCGCAGGTCCAGCAGGGAGAAGGTGGTGTACGGCACCCCGATGTGCAGCCCCGCCACCGCCAGTCGGCCGGTGTCGACGTCCACCGGCAGCTGCGGCCGCCCGACCGTGCCCGCCCCGCCGCCGGTCAACTCGGGCCGCTCGCAGAGCAGTCCGATCCGGGTGAGGTCCACCACCTGCCGGGACACCGCGGAGGCGCTCAGCCCGGTGAGTGCGGCGACCCGGCTGCGGGCGATCGGCCCGCGGTCGAGCACGGTCCGCAGCACGGTGGCGGCGTTGACATCCCGCCGGTCGTCCCCGATGCGGCGGTCGTCGCCGGTCCGCCGCTCGTCCCCGATACGGCGGTCGTCGCCGGTCCGCCGGTCGTCCGCGGGGCGGAGGGCGGGGTGCGGGAGCGTGTCGGACATCGCGGGTGCCTTTCGGGCTGCGGGGCTACGGGGTTGCGGGGCGCCGGCCTGCGGGTGGTGGCCCGGGCCCGGGGGACGGCCCGGGCCCGGGCCGGTCGGCTCACGCCGGGAGGGAGGCCTCCAGCTCCTCGGCCGGGACGAGACCGGCCACCTTGGGCGGCTCGGTCGGCTCCAGCAGACGGCTCGGGGTGCCGTCCACGCCCACCGGCAGGTCGCCGTCCAGGGTGATCCGGCGGACCAGGCGCGGCTCGTCGCCGTAGTCGTTGACGGCGTAGTGCTGGGTGGCGCGGTTGTCCCAGACCGCCACGTCGCCGACCTGCCACTCCCAGCGCACGGTGTTCTCCAGCCGCTCGACGTACCGCTGGAAGAGGTCGATCAGGGCGCGGCTGTCGGCCCCCGACACGCCCACGATGCGCTGCGCGAACGCGCCGAGCAGCAGCGTCTTCTCGCCGGTCACCGGGTGCACGCGGACCAGCGGGTGCTCGGTCTTGAACGCGGTCGAGACGAACACCTGGCGGAACAGCTTGGCGATCTCCGCGTTGTCGGCCAGCTCGGGCCGCAGGGCCAGGCTCGCCGCGTAGTCGTAGTCGTTGGTGTGAACCGCCCGCAGGCTCTCCGCCAGCACCTTCAGCGGCTCCGGCAGGTCCTGGTAGGCGGCGACGGTGTTGGCCCAGACGGTGGAGCCGCCGGCCGGCGGGAGTTCCAGCGAGCGGAGGATCGAGGCCTTCGGGTAGGACGGGACGAAGGTGACGTCGGTGTGCCAGTTGTTGGCGCGCACCCCCTTGGTGGCGTCCAGCTCGAAGATGTACCGGCCGTCCGCGCTGGGCACCGTCGGGTGGCCGACCGGCTGGCCCAACAGGCGGGCGAACGCCTCGTGTTCGGCGTCGTCCAGGTGGTTCTGGCCGCGGAAGAACAGCACCTTGTGCACGTACAGCGCGGCCTCGACGGCAGCGACGGTCTCGGCGGGCAGGTCGCCGCCGAGCCGGACGTCGTGCACGATCGCGCCGATCCGGCCGGCGGCCGGGGTGATGCGGAGCTCGGTGAGGGCGGTGGTCATGGCGGAACCTCGGCTTTCGCGGGGAGGGGGGACGGGACGGCGAAGGAGCGGACCGGCAAGGAGATGCCGGCCGGCCGCGCCGGTGTGGGGCAGGGCGGGCGTGCGGCAGGACCGGCCGGCGTGGCGCGGACCGGATACGGAACGCGGCGCAGGGAAGGACGGCACAGGGTGGCGCTGAGCACGCAGGTGCAGCGCGGTGCCGTGCAGGGAGTGCGGCGGCGCCGGGTGTGCGGCCGTGGCGGACGGCTGTCCGACGGGCGCCCGGTCGGTGGGCGCCTTGCCTGGGGGCGGGCGCCGGGCTCTACCGGATCAGCGGTACGGGCTCAGCACGGCCCCGGGCGGGAGCGGGCGTTCAGCGACAACAGCGGCTGCGGCCGTGGCCACGGCAGGGGCGGGGACAGGCAGGGCACGGGACCCCGAGTACGTCGGTCATCGGCCCTCCTTCCGGCGTGCTGCGAGTGGGCTCGGCGCTCATCGTGCTGAACGCCGAGGCCTGCTGTCAATCGCCGTTCTGCCTGCTGGTCAGCGGAGTTGCGGCGGTGTTGCGTCCCGTTGCGGCCGGTGTCCGAGCGATGGCGGGCGTGCGTCACGAGGGCATTCGGCCTTGTCGGGGGGCCTGGCGGAGTTATTAGCTCTCGGAGCGGAAGAAACTCCGACGGTCTCCGCAGGCCCGCTGCGGCCGCTCGCGGACGCTGTTCGGTGCCGCCACGCAGGCCTGCGGGCGCGGCGGCGTCGGCCCGATCGGGTTCGTGTCCGCATGCGCCTTCGTCTTCGTCGTGGTGCTCGTGATTCCGTCCCTGTCCCTGTCCCTGTCCCTGGTCCCGTTCCCGAGGGGAGAAGCCCGGTGCTCGACCTGGCACGTGAGGGGTGGCGTGGCTCTCCTGACCCTGGCGCGCCGGAGGAAGCGTCGGCGGCTGTCGAGGGCGACGTAGATCGCCGCGGGCCACCGGGGCAGGGGCCGGACGGCGCAGGAGCAGTCGCCGGCGCACAGCGGGTAGACGCAGGCCTCAAGGTTCTCGGCGCGGACGGCGAGGCGGGATCCTGGGATGGCGGCGAGGTCGGCGGCGGGGCTGAGAGTCCATCCGGCACTCATCAGGTGGAGACGATCGCGAGGGTCCCCAGGAGCTTCCTCGAAGGGCGGCCTCGCCTGGGAGAAGGCCCGCGCGTTCGTCGGCAACGGCCTCGTCCTCGCCCACCTCACCAGCCGGTGGCAATTCCACCCCGAACCCGGACACCAGATCACCGCAAAACCCCACATGGCCCTGGGCATCGGGCCCCGCCCGATGCGGCTGACGTCTCCCGTCGCCACTCCGGCCGTTTCAGGCCCGTGAGGGTCCGGAGGTCCGGCCGAGGCAGGAGCGAGAGCCGCGAGCTCCTACGCGACACATGCATACCCGAGCTCACGCCAATCAGGACCGATGGCGACCCGCCCTGTTCGGTCAGCGGTTCGCGGTGGAGGCTTCACGCGTGGCCGGCGGTCGGCGAGGGCGGGGCAGGTGTCCTGATTCCGGTGGAGTAGGCGAGGTAGCGGTCGATGACGGCTCGGTCGATCGGGGGGCAGGCGATGTCGGAGCCCGCCAGTGCGCGGGTGGCGTGGGTCCGGTCGAAGTGAACGCCGGTGGGCCGCCCCCGCCCGCAGGCGGCCTGCGCACTGTCCAAGGATCTGGGGAAGGTTGGCGAGCATGTCGGCGGGTCCGCCGACCCCTGGTCGGCGGACGCCATGACCGCAGCAGATCAATCACCGAACAGCTGGGGCGGGGCCGGTCAGCCGCCGCACGCGCAGCCTGCGGCGGTCTTCGCCTCGGCCGGGCTCTGGGTGGGGTCGACGGCCTGTTCGACGGGGGTGCCGCAGGCGGTGGTGCCGCAGCAAGCCTCCGGCGCACTGTCGGCGCTCTTGCCAAGGGTGTCCGCGTCGGCCTTCACGACGTAGACCTCCCACGGCTCCTTGCCGGGGCCGTGCACCCACGTCTTGTCCTGGAGCGCGTAGCAGCAGGAGGTGTCGTTCTCCTCGAAGGTGGCCAGGCCCGCGTCCTTGAGCCGGCTGGTCGCCGCGGCCACCTGCTCGGTGGACTCGACCTCGACCCCGAGGTGGTCCAGGCGGGTGTCCTCGCCGGCCTCGCCCTCGATGAGGACGAGCTTGAGCGGGGGCTCGGTGATGGCGAAGTTCGCGTAGCCGGGGCGGCGCTTGGCCGGCTCGGTGCCGAAGAGTCTGGAGTAGAAGGCGATGGAGCCTTCGAGGTCGGCGACGCGCAGGGCGAGCTGAACACGGGACATGGCGGTTCCCCGATCCGAGGTCTTGTTTCGACGTCTGTCGATACAGTGAGCTTGCCTCTCCGGATAGATGGCTGTCAACATAGACGTATGTCGAATCTGGAACTGCCGGTGCTCGGCCAGGACGACGCGGCGGCGTGCTGCTCGCCGATGGTCCGCGAGCCCTTGGGCGAGGAAGCCGCCATGGACCTGGCGAAGATGTTCAAGGCCCTGTCGGACCCGGTGCGGCTGCGGCTGCTGTCCCTGATCGCCTCGCACGAGGGCGGAGAGGCCTGCGTCTGCGACCTGACCGGCCCCTTCGACGTCTCCCAGCCCACCATCTCCCACCACCTGAAGGTGCTGCGCGAGGCCGGACTGGTCGGCTCCGAGCGGCGTGGGACCTGGGTCTACTACTGGGTGCTGCCCGCCGCGCTGGCCAAGCTGTCCGCCCTGCTCCGGACTCCGGCAGGCGCGGCCGCCCAGACGGCAGGAGGCGCGAGATGACCGAGGTGCCTCCGCTCGGGCGCCGGGCCGCGGTCGAGTTCGTCGGCACCGGCGCCCTGGTCGCGGTCGTGGTCGGCTCCGGCGTCCAGGCCACCCAGCTGTCCCAGGACGTGGGCGTGCGGCTGCTGGCCAACTCGCTGGCCACCGTGTTCGGTCTCGGCGTGCTGATCGCCCTGCTCGGCCCCGTCTCCGGGGCCCACTTCAACCCTGCTGTCACCCTGGCCGCCTGGTGGACCGGACGCCGCAGCGGGGAGGGCCCGGGCCTGCGCGAGGTCGCCGCCTACCTGCCCGCGCAGATCGCCGGGGCGATCTGCGGGGCGGTGCTGGCGGACGCGATGTTCGCGCAGCCGCTGGTGCGCTGGTCCACCCACGACCGCTGGGCCCCGCATCTGTGGCTGGGCGAGGTCGTGGCGACCGCCGGCCTCATCCTGCTGATCTTCGGTCTGGCCCGGGCCGGCCGGGCGCACTTCGCCCCGGTCGCGGTCGCCTCCTACATCGGCGCCGCGTACTGGTTCACCTCCAGCACGTCGTTCGCCAACCCGGCCGTCACGGTCGGCCGGGCGTTCACCGAGACCTTCGCCGGGATCGCCCCGCCCTCGGTGCTGCCGTTCGTCGCCGCCCAGCTCGTCGGCCTGGTGGTCGGCGTCGCCTTGGCCGCCGTGCTGTTCGGCCGCCCCGTCGCGGCTGCCGCCGAGGACGTCGTGGTCCCGTACGACGTGCACCACCCGGCCGCCGCCGGCCGCTGAACCCCGCCCCGCCGCTCCTGCCGAAGGAAGAACCCGTGAGCTCTCCTGCCGTCCCGTCCGTGCTGTTCGTCTGCGTCCACAACGCCGGCCGCTCGCAGATGGCCGCCGCGTTCCTCACCCGCCTCGGCGGCCGGCGCGTCGAGGTCCGCTCCGCCGGATCCGCCCCCGCCGACACGGTGAACCCGGCCGTGGTCGAGGCGCTGGCGGAGGTCGGCATCGACATCTCCGCCGAAGTGCCGAAGGTGCTGACCGCCGAAGCGGTGCAGGCCTCCGACGTGGTGATCACCATGGGCTGCGGCGACGCCTGCCCGTACTTCCCGGGCACGCGGTACCTGGACTGGAAGCTGGATGACCCGGCAGGCCAGGGCGTCGACGCCGTGCGCCCGATCCGCGATCAGATCGAGCAGCGCATCCGCGGCCTGCTCGCCGAGCTCGGCATCGAGGCCGCAGCATGAACGCCGCCGTGACCATCACGGCGATGCTGCCCGAGCACGCCGATCAGCTGCTGACGATCTACCAGCACGGGATCGACGGCGGCGACGCCACCTTCGAGACCACCGCCCCCAGTTGGGAGGCGTTCGACGCCTCCCGGCTCACCGAACACCGCCTGGTCGCCCTCGATGCCACCGGCCAGGTGCTCGGCTGGGCAGCCGCCGTGCCGGTCTCCGACCGATGCGCCTACGCCGGCGTGGTCGAGCACTCCGTCTACGTCCACTCTGCCGCCCGTGGCCAAGGCCTCGGCCTCGCCCTGCTCCGGGCCCTGCTCGCGTCCACCGACGCCGCCGGCATCTGGACCGTCCAGTGCGGCATCTTCCCGGAGAACACCGCCAGCCTCGCCCTGCACACCAAGGCTGGCTTCCGCGTGATCGGCACCCGCGAACGGCTGGGCCGACACCACGGACGCTGGCGCGACGTCATCCTGCTTGAGCGCCGCAGCCCGGCCGTCTCCTGAACCACCTGCGCCCGGCTCCGCCGGGCCGCTCCGTGTCCGCAGCGGCTCGGGGGCGCGGTGGCGCCGCGGGCCCGGCGGCCGGGTGGGCTCACGTGGGTGGACGGCGGCCCGGGTGACCGGTGGCGTCACGTCGGTTCCTCCGTGGAGACGGCCAGGAGCTTCGTCACCGAGCCGTCCTCGCCGACGACGTCGCGCAGGTGCCGGAAACCCAGACGGCGGCACATCTCCAGACTCGCGGTGTTCTCCGCGCCCACCATCCCGTAGGCCTCCTTGAGTCCGAGGTGGTCCGCGGCGTGGCGCAGCAGGCCGCGGACGGCCTCGCTGCCCAGTCCCCGGCCCCAGAACTCGGGGGCGAGGGCGGTGATCAGTTCGTGGCCGTCGACGTTTCCGGTCTTCTTCAGCTCCGCGTGGCCCGCGTATCTCCCGTCGTGCCACAGGCCCCACACGTCGAACAGGTCCTTGGGGTACACGTCCGTCTGGATCGCGCGGAACAGCACGCGCAGCTCCGACTCGGGAGCGCGTTCCTGGCCCATCCAGTGGCACACCTCCTCGATGCGCAGCAGGGCGACGAAGGCGTCCTCGTCCTCGGGCCGGTAGGGGATGAAGTCGAGGCGCTCGGTGCGCAGGGCGGGGGTCATGGCGGGCTCCGATCGGGGTGGGCGCCGTGGCGGTGGCAGGGAGCGGGGGGGTGAGAGGGGGCGGGGGCGCCGGGCCGGCGTTGTGCGGCCGGCGCCCCCGGTCGGGCGGCCGGTCAGGACTCGCTGTCGGCCATGCGCTCGCGCAGGCTGCGCGGGCGCATGTCGGTCCAGACCTCGTCGACGTAGGCCATGCACTCGGCCTCGGTGCCCTCCTTGCCGACGCTCTGCCAGCCCGCGGGTACCTCGATGTCGGCCGGCCAGAGTGAGTACTGCTCCTCGTCGTTGCGCAGCACCTGGTAGCGGGTGTTCTCGTCCATGTCACGTTCCTCGGTGGTAGCTGGGGTGCGGTCGGCGGTGATGGTCGGGCGGGCGCGCGGGGGGCCGCGGCCCGCCGGCGGGTACGGCGCGGTCATCGGCTTCCTCGGGCGTGCCGGGCGATGTGGCGCAGCGCCTCGCCGAACTCCTCGGCGACCCCGCGCACACTGGCCGTGTCGTGGACGGCGGGGCGGTGGTGCCAGGTGAAGGCGAGGCGGCCGTCCTGGACCGCGCCCACCACCTCCAGCGGGTGGGAGCCGCCGTCGCGGGGGTCGTGGTCCTGCCCGAACGAGCCGCGCTCGACGCGCACCAGGCCGCGGCCGGCGTTCTCCGGGCGGGAGTCCCACTGGCCGAGGTAGTTGAAGACCACCTCGCCCTGGGTGCCCGCGGCGAGCCGCTCGCGGACCTCGGGCGGGCCGAAGGTGCGCAGCGCGCCGAAGCCGAGCCCGTTGCCCGGCACCGCGCGCAGCTGGCGGCGCACCGACTTCACCAGGGACCGCCAGTCGCGGTCGGGTCCGAACTCGCCGGGTGCGGGCACCTGGAAGGCGACCGGGTAGACGGTGGTGAACCAGCCGACCGTCCGGGAGAGGTCGACGCCGTCGAGCACGTCCTCGCGGCCGTGTCCCTCCAGGTCCAGCCGGACCTGTTCGCTTCCGGTCCAGCGGGCCAGCGCCAGGGCGAGTGCGGCCAGCAGGACGTCGTTGACCCGGGTGCGGTAGGCCGTCGGCGCGGCCCGCAGCAGAGCTGCGGTGTCCGCCTCGTCCAGTTCCACGCTCACCGTCGCCCGCTCGCCCGCCCCGGCGTCGGCGTCGGCGGGGCGGCCCGCCCGGGCGGGGCCGGCGGACACCGCCTTTTCCCAGTGGGGCAGTTCGTCGTCCAGGGCGCCCGCGGCAACGTGGGCGGCGAGTCCGAGCGCCCAGTCCCGGAAGGACGTGCCGCGTTCGCCGAGGGTGACCGGTTCGCCCTGCTCGGCCTGTCGGTAGGCGCTCTCCAGGTCGTCACCCAGGATGCGCCAGGAAACGGCGTCGACGACCAGGTGGTGGGCGACCAGGAGCAGCAGGACCGGTTGGCCGGGGTCACCGGTGAACAGCGCCGCCCGCAGGAGCGGGCCGCGGGCCAGGTCGAATCCGGCGTGCAGGTCGTCGGCGGCCCGTGCGACGGCGGCGGCGGCCTGTTCGGATGTCTGCCCGGTCAGGTCGTGGTGCTCCAGAACGTCGTCGGCGGGGGCCGGCGGCGGGTTGAACTGGTGCCAGCCCGCCTCGTCCCGGGTGAAGCGCATGCGCAGCGCGTCGTGGTGCTCCAGCAGGGCGTGCAGGGCCGTGCGCAGCGCCCGCGGGTCGGGGGCGGCGCCGAGTTCGAGGAGCGTCGACTGGTTGAAGTGGTGGTGGGCGGCGCGCGGGGTGCCGAGGAACCATTCCTGGATGGGCGTGAGCGGCACCTCGCCGGTCACCGGTGCGTCGCCGGCGCGCTGCGGGGCGTCGCGCACGACGGTGGCCAGCTGTGCGACGGTCTGGTGGCTGAACAGGTCCCGGGTCGCCAGGTGCAGGCCGTCCCGGCGCAGCCGCGAAACCACCTGCATGCTCAGGATGGAGTCGCCGCCGAGGACGAAGAAGTTGTCGTCGGCGCCGATCTCCTCGATGCCCAGTACGTCGGACCAGATCCGGGCGATCCGGCGTTCGGTGTCGGTGCGCGGAGCCACCCGTGGCCCGGCGGCGGCCTGGGCGGGTCCGGGGTCGGGCAGCGCCCGGCGGTCGGTCTTGCCGCTCGGGGTGAGCGGCAGCCGCTCCAGTGGCACGAAGAGGGAGGGGACCATGTGCGGGGGCAGCAGCTCGGCCAGGTGCGCGCGCAGCTCGGCGACGGGCACCTGGTCCGCCAGGGGACCGGCGCAGCTGTCGGCGAGGACGAGGTAGGCGACCAGCCGGGCGGGCCCGGCTCCCGGGCCGTCCCCGGCTTCGCCGGTACGCACGGTGACGACCGCGTCCCGCACCAGGGCGCTACGGCGCAGCGCACTCTCCACCTCGCCGGGCTCGATCCGGAAGCCGCGCAGCTTGACCTGGTCGTCCATCCGACCCACGAAGCGCAGCTCTCCGTCGCCGTGGCGGCGCGCGAGGTCTCCGGTGCGGTACATCCGGTCCCCCGGCGCGCCGAAGGGGTCGGCCACGAAGCGGGCGGCGGTCAGGCCCGGGCGGTTCAGGTAGCCGCGGGCCAGGGCGGGCCCGGCGACGTACAGCTCCCCGGTCACGCCGGGCGGGACCGGCCGTAGGGCGGCGTCCAGCAGGTAGACGCTGGTGGGTCCGGCGGGGCGGCCGATCGGTGGGGTGCCCGCGCCCGCCGCCAGCGGGCCGGTCCAGCTGGCGACCACGGTGGCCTCGGTGGGGCCGTACGAGTTGACCATCCGCCGTCCGGGGGCCCAGGTGTCGACCAGGTCGGCCGGGCAGGCCTCGGCACCGACGATGAGGGTGCGCAGGGCGGGCAGCGCGCCGGCCGCGGCCGGGTCCACGGTGGCCAGGGCCGCCGGCGGGATCAGCGTGTGGCTGATCCGCCGGGCGGCGAGCACCTCGGCCAGCCGCTCGCCGACCAGCGGGCCCTCTTCGCCGGTGACCAGGGTGGCCCCGCTGAGCAGCGAGACGCACAGCTCCAGCACCGAGGCGTCGAAGCTGGGCGAGGCGAACTGGAGTACCCGGTCGCCGGGGCCGGCCGCGTACTGCTCGGCGGCGGCCGCGGCGAAGCCGGCCAGTCCGCGGTGGGTGACCACCACGCCCTTGGGTGTCCCGGTCGATCCCGAGGTGTAGATGACGTAGGCGGGGTGGCCGGTGCTGAGCGCGGTGGCGCGGTCGGCGTCGGTGGGCGGGGTCGGCGCTCCGTCGGCGGTCCACACCTCGGCCGGGTCGTCGAGCAGCAGGAAGGCGCCCGCGTCGCGCACCATGAACTCCCGTCGCCGGGCCGGGTAGCCGGGGTCGACCGGGAGGAAGGCGCCGCCGGCCTTGCTCACGGCGAGCTGCGCCACCACCGTCTCGGCCGCGCGCGGCAGCGCCAGGGCCACCACCCGCTCCGGCCCCACGCCCTGGCGGATCAGCCGGTGGGACAGCCGGTTGGCCGCCCGGTCCAGCTGCGCGTAGGTCAGTTCGCGTTCGCCGTCCAGCAGCGCCACCGCGTGGGGAGTGCGGGCCGCCTGCTGTTCGAACAGCTCGGGCAGGGTCGCCTCGGGCACCGGCCGGAACGTCCCCCGGGCCTGGTCGAGCAGGGCCTTCAGCTCGTCGTCGGAGGCCAGCGGCAGGGCGCCGATGGGGCGTTCGGGGTCCTCGGCGACGGCGGAGAGCAGGGCGGCGAGCTGGTCGGCGATGCGCTCGGCGGTGACCGCGTCGAACAGGTCGGTGTTGTAGCTGATCAGGGCGCGCAGCGCTCCGGAGTCCGTCTCGGCGAACTCCAGGGTGAGGTCGAACGGCGCCTGTTCCAGCTCGGTCTCGACGTCGGTGACGGCGAGGCCGGGAAGTTCCAGGTCGGCGGCCGGGGTGTTCTGCAGGACGACCATGACCTGGAAGAGCGGGCTGCGGCTGGTGTCGCGGACCGGCTGCACCTCGTCGACCACCCGTTCGAACGGCACCTCCTGGTGCGCGAAGGCGTCCAGCACCGTGTGCCGCACGCCGCCGAGGAACTCGGTGAAGGGCTGCCCCGCCTCGACCCGGGAGCGCAGGACCAGGGTGTTGACGAAGAACCCGACGAGGCTCCGCGTCTCGGCCCGGTCGCGGCCGGAGGTGACGGTGCCGACCGCGATGTCCGCGTCCCCGGTGAGCCGGGCGAGGTAGGCCTGGGCGGCGGCGACCAGTGTGGTGAACAGGGTGGCGCCCTGCTCCCGGCCGACCCGGGCCAGCCGGCGGGCGGTCGGGGCGGGCACCTCCAGGCGGGCGGTGGCTCCGTTGCTGGTGCGCACCGCGGGCCGCGGCCGGTCGGTGGGCAGGTGGAGCGGCTCGGCGTCCGCCAGCTGCTTCCTCCAGTAGTCGAGCTGATCGTCGGCGCCGGCGGCGCCGGCCGTGCGCTGCCAGTGCGCGTAGTCGGCGTACTGCACCGGCAGGGGCGGCAACTGGTCTTCGTCGGAGCCCAGTTCGGCGCGGTAGAGGTGGGCCAGGTCGGTGAGCAGGACGGAGGTCGACCAGCCGTCGGTGACGATGTGGTGCAGGGTGATGGCCAGCACGTGGTCGCCGTCGGCCAGCCGGGTCAGGGCGACCCGCAGCAGCGGGCCCCGACGCAGGTCGAAGGGTCGGCCCCGCTCGTCGGCGAGCAGCCCGCGCAGCGCCGACTGCCGTTCCTGCTCGGGCAGTTCGGACAGGTCGTGGAGCGCGAGCGGCACCTCCCGCGGCTGATGGACGAGCTGGACGCCACGCCCGTCGACGCTGTCGAAGGTGGTGCGCAGCGACTCGTGGCGGGCCACCAGCGCGTTCAGGGCCGCGCCGAGGGCGCCGAGGTCCAGGGCGCCGTGCAGGCGCAGCGCGAGCGCGGTGACGTACTCGGTGCCGCCGGGCGCGAACTCCTCCAGGAACCAGAGGCGTTGCTGGGCGTAGGACATCGGCGGCGCCGCTTCGCGGGCGACCGGGACGACGGCGGGGTCCGCGCCGCAGGGTTGCCGCTCCTGCGTGAGCAGCCGGGCCAGTCCGGCCGGGGTGGGGTGGAGGAAGACCGCGCGGGGCGTCAGGTCGGTGCCGAACGCCTCGGCCAGCCGGGCGGCGAGCCGGATGCTGAGGATGGAGTCCCCGCCCAGCTCGAAGAAGCCGTCTTCCACACCGGGCGGCGCTGTGCCCAGCACCTCCCCGAAGACCTCCGCCGTGCGGCGTTCGGCCTCGGTGCGCGGCGCGAGGCGGTCGCGGGGCCCGGCGTCGCGGTCGGCGTCCGGCGCCGGAAGTGCCGCGCGGTCGAGCTTGCCGTTGCGGCTCAGCGGAAGGGCGGCGAGCGGGACGAAGGCGGTGGGCACGAGGTAGTCGGGCAGCAGGCGGGCGGCGAAGTCCCGCAGCTGCGCCAGGTCGGCGCCCGCGGGGCCGACGACGTACGCCACCAGCTGTCGGGCGCCGGGGCGGTCCTCGCGGACGACCACGGCGGTGTCGGCGACCCCCGGGTGCGCGGCCAGCGCGGCCGCCACCTCGCCGGGCTCGACCCGGAAGCCGCGGATCTTCACCTGGTCGTCGGTGCGGCCCAGGAACTCCACGGCGCCGTCCGGCCGCCGCCTGGCCAGGTCGCCGGTGCGGTACATCCGCTCCCCCGGCGCGCCGAACGGGTCGGCCAGGAAGCGTGCCGCGCTCTCGCCGGGCCGGCCCAGGTAGCCGCGCGCCAGGCCCTCACCGGCGACGAACAGCTCGCCCGCGCAGCCGGGCGGCACGGGCCGCAGGCGGCGGTCGAGGACGTACACCCGCTTGTCGTCCAGGGGGTGGCCGACGGGCACGGTGTCGGGCACCGCCGCCGGGTCCGCGAGGGCGAAGGAGGTCGCGAAGACGGTGGTCTCGGTGGGTCCGTAGCCGTCCACCACGCACAGGCCGGGGCAGGCGGCGAGGACCCGGCGCACGGCGGCGGCGGGCACCACGTCGCCGCCGGTCCACAGCCGGCGCAGGCCCGTGAAGCAGTCCGGCGCGTCCTGGGCCAGCAGGCGGAAGAGCCCGGCGGTGAGCCACAGCGCCGTCAGCCCGCCGGACGTCAGCCGCCGCAGCAGCGCCGCGTCCACCGGCCCGTCGGGGGCGACGACCACCCGGCCGCCGTTGAGCAGCGGTGCCCAGACCTCGAAGGTGCTCGCGTCGAAGGCCACCGGGGAGTGCAGCAGTACCTGTTCGCAACCGCCGTCGGTGAAGCGGCTGTCGGTGGCCAGCGAGGCCACGTCGCGGTGCCGGACCGCCACCGCCTTGGGCTCGCCGGTGGATCCGGAGGTGAACATCACGTAGGCCAGCCGGTCGGGGTCGGCCGGCGGCGCGGACAGCACGGGCTGCCCGGCCGCCTCGGTACGGACGGCGGCGACCTGGTCGGTGGTGAGCCGGACGGTGGCGCCGGCCCGCGCGAGCAGCGCGCGGCGGCGTTCCTCGGACGCCCGGACGTCCACCGGGACGTAGGCACCGCCCGCCTTGAGGACGGCGAGCTGGGCGACGACGAGCTCGACCGAGCGGTCCATCGCCAGCGCCACCCGCCCCTCGACGGCCAGGCCGTCGGCCAGCAGCCGGGCGGCCAGCCGGTCCGACCACCGGTCGAGCCGGCGGTAGGTCAGGTCGTCCTCGCCGTGCCGCACCGCGACCGCCTCGGGGGTGCGGCGGGCCTGCTCGGCGAAGAGCGCCACCGGGCTCTGCGCCGCCGCCGGGCGGGCGGTGCTCTGCCAGGACGCCAGCAGCTCCCGGTCGGCCGCGGTCAGCGGCTCCAGCTCGCCCACCTCACCGTCCAGACCGTCGGCTAGGGCGGTGAGCAGCACGGCCAGGCGCCGGGCCGCGCGCTCCACCGTGGACCGGTCGAACAGCGCGGGGTCGTAGGCCAGGTCGAGGCCGAGCCGCTCGGTCAGGTAGGCACGCAGGCACCACGGGAAGGTGGTGGCGTCGTCGGCCCGTACCTCCGTCACCCGCACACCGGTCCTGGCCGCGACGGACTCGTCGACGGGGTAGTTCTCGAACACCACCATGCTGTCGAAGAGCGCCTCGCCGGCCGGTACCTCGCTCAGCGCCTGGATCCGGGTCAGGGCCAGGTGGTCGAAGGGGCGCCCGTCGCTCTGGCGCGCCTGGAGCTCGCGCAGCCAGGGCAGCACGCCGCCGGTGGCGGGTATCCGGACCCGGGTCGGCACGGTGTTGATGAACATGCCGATCATCGACTCGACGCCGGGCAGCTCCGCCGGCCGGCCCGAGACGGTGGTGCCGAAGACGACGTCGTCGCTGCCGCCGCAGCGCGCCAGCAGCAGGGCCCAGGCCCCCTCGACCACGGTGTTGACGGTCAGTCCGGCGTGCGCGGCCCGCTCCCGCAGCCGCTGGGAGAGGTCCTGGTCCAGCTCGTGGTGGACGGTGGCGGCGGAGCGGGCGCGGTGCGCCTGGCCGGGCACCCGGTCGTACGGCAGCGGGTTGCGCGCGGTGAAGCCGGCCAGGGCGTCGGCCCAGTAGTGCTCGGCCGCCTGCCCGTCCTGCTCGGCCAGCCAGCGCAGGAAGTCCGCGAACGGACGCCTCGACGGGCGGGGCCCCCGCGCAGCGCCGCCGGTCAGCGCGGCGTACTGGTCGCAGACCTCGGTCAGCAACTGCCCGCTGCTCCAGCCGTCCAGGATCAGGTGGTGGGTGGACCAGAGCAGCAGCACCTCGTCACCGGGGAGCGCGGCCAGCGTGAGGCGGGTGAGCGGCGCGGCGGTGAGGTCCATGCCCGCCGCGCGATCCGCGGCGAGCAGCCGCTCGGTCTGCGCCTCCTGCCGGTCCGCCGGCAGCTGCCGCCAGTCCAGCAGGGTGACGGGCACCTCGGCGCGCTGGAGCACCAGTTGAACGGGATGCGGCAGGCCCCGCCAGTGCACGCCGGTGCGCAGCGCGGGCGTGCGGTCGGCCAGCAGCTGCCAGGCCTCGGCGAACACGCGCGGGTCGGCCACGCCGGCCAGCCGCACCACGATCCGGTCGAAGTAGGCACCCTCGGTGTCGACCAGCCCGTGGAAGAGCATCCCGGACTGGAGCGGCGTCAGCGGCAGTACGTCGGCGACCTGGCGCCCGTCGCCGACGAGCCGGTCCAGCTGGTCCTGGGTCAGGCCGGCGAGCGGGAAGTCGGAGGGGGTGCGGCCGCCGGCCCCGGGGCGGGCGCAGTGCGCCGCGATCTCGCGCAGGGCGGTGCGCATCTCCTCGGCCAGTGCGCGGACCTCGGCCTCGTCGTAGACGGCCGCCGGGTAGGTCCAGCCCAGTTCCAGGCGCCCGTGCTGGACCACCCCCGTGACGTCCAGGAGGTAGGGGCGGGCTTCGTCCGGGTCGGTGTCGCGGCCGGCCGGGGGCAGCGACGCGCGGTAGAGACCGTCGGCGCCGGCGCTCTCGGCGTCCCACCGGCCGTGGTAGTTGAAGCCGATCCGCGGAGCCGGCGTACCCGCCGGCGCACCGCCCGGCAGCAGGTGGCGCAGCGCACCGTGGCTCAGCCCGCGCAGCGGGACGGCGCGCAGCTGCTCCTTGACCGAGCGCAGCGTCTCGTGCCATCCGGCGTCGGGGTCGACGCTCAGGGCGAGCGGGAACTCGGCGGTGAACCAGCCCACCGTCCGGGACAGGTCCAGGTCGTCGAAGAGGTCCTCCCGGCCGTGCCCCTCCACGCCCACCAGCACGCTCTCGCGACCGCACCAGCGCGCCAGGGTGCGCCCCAGGGCGCTGAGCAGCACGTCGTTGACCTGGGTGCGGTAGACCTCGGGGACCAGGCGCAGCAGGGCCTCGGTCGTCTCCGCGTCCAGCGTCACGGTGACGGTGGCGGCGCCGCCGTGGGTGTTGGGACCGGGCCGGCCGGCGGGCAGGTCGGCCGGGGCCGTGACGGTCCGCGCCCAGTACGCGGCGTCGGCGGCCAGCGCACCGGAGCGGGTGTGCTGCTCCAGCCGGGTCGCCCAGTGGCCGTAGGAGGTGCCCGCCGGGGGCAGTTCGGCGCCGCGGCCGGCACCGACCGCCTGGTAGGCCGCTTCGAGGTCGGCCAACAGGATGCGCCAGGAGACGCCGTCCACGGCCAGGTGGTGCACGGTGACGACGAGCTGGCCCGGCTGCCGGGCGCCGCGGTCGAAGAAGAGCACGCGGACCATCCGGCCCTCGGTCGGGTCCAGTTCGGCCTGGGCCGAGGCCGTGGTGTCCTGCACCGCCGCTTCCAGGGCCGCGGGGTCGAGGCCGGCCGCCTCGTACCGGGTGAAGACGCTCCGGGGCGCCTCGGCGAGCACCTCCTGGCGCCAGCCGGTGCCGGTGTGGCGCAGCCGGGTGCGCAGGGCGGCATGGCAGCGCACCAGGGCCGCGGCTGCCTGGTCCAGGGCCGACGGGTCCGCGCCGGGGGCCAGTTCCACCCGCTGGGTCATCGTGAAGCGCATCGGGTCGCCGGGGCGGCGGCCGTCGAGGTACCAGTGCTGGATCGGGGTGAGCGGCGCTTCGGTGGGCGAGGGGTCGCCCCCGGTGTCCGGGCGCGCGCCCGCCGCACCGACCACCAGTGCGAGTTCGGCGACGCTCTGGTGCCGGAAGACGTCCTTGGTGGTCAGCGCGAGCCCGCCGGCCCGGGCCCGGGAGACGATCTGGATGCTGAGGATGGAGTCCCCGCCGAGCGCGAAGAAGTTGTCGTGCGCGCCCACCCGGGCCACACCCAGCACCTCGGTCCAGATCGCGGCCAGCCGCTCCTCGGTGCCGGGCCGCGGCGCCACGAACGCGTTGCCGCTGTCGGGCTGCGCGGGCGGCGCGGGCAGGGCGCGGCGGTCGGTCTTGCCGCTGGAGTTGCGCGGGATCCGCTCCAGCGGGACGAAGGCGGCGGGCACCATGTGGTCGGGCAGCGTCCGCCGCAGCCGGACCCGCAGGCCCTCGGCGGGCGGGATCCGGTCCCCGGCCGGCACCAGGTAGCCGACGAGCATCAGCCGGCCGGCGTGCTCGCGGGCGGTGACGACCGCCTCGGCGACGTCCGGGTGGTCGAGCAGGGCGGCCTCCACCTCGCCGGGCTCGATCCGGAACCCCCGGATCTTGACCTGCTCGTCGGCCCGGCCGAGGAACTCCAGCAGGCCCTGGGCGTCCCAGCGGGCCCGGTCGCCGGTGCGGTACATGCGCTCCCCCGGCGCGCCGAACGGGTCGGCCACGAAGCGGGCGGCGGTCAGGCCCGGGCGGTTCAGGTAGCCGCGGGCCACCTGCGCCCCGGCCAGGTACAGCTCCCCCGCCATGCCCGGCGGCACCGGCCGCAGGACCTCGTCGAGCACGTAGGCCCGCAGGTTGTGGCCGGGGCGGCCGACGACCGGGCGCTCGGGGCGGTCCGCGCACCGGCCGTAGAGGGCGTCGACGGTGCACTCGGTGGGCCCGTAGACGTTGTAGGCGGTGACGCCGAGGTCGTGCTGCGCCGCGCACAGCTCCTGCCAGGCGGCGGGCGAGATCGCCTCGCCGCCGACCAGCAGCAGGCCCGGGTGGTGGCGGCCCGCCGCGAACAGCCCGGCGGCCGAGAGTTCACGCAGGTAGGAGGGGGTGACGTTGACCACGTCCAAGCGGCGTTCGGCGATCTGGGCGCAGAAGGCCTCCGGGTCGAGCCGGACGTCCTCGTCGATGAGGTGCACCTCCTGGCCGAACGTGAGCAGCAGCGGGCCCTCCCAGCTGGTGTCGAAGGAGAACGAGGCGCTGAGCGCCATCCGCAGTGGACGCCCGTCCGTCAGGTGCGGCGCGAACAGCCCCGCGCGGTGGTCCTGGCACAGGTTGACCAGCTGGCGGTGCTCCACGGCGACGCCCTTGGGTCGGCCGGTGGAGCCGGAGGTGTAGATGAGGTAGGCCGTGTGCCGCGGCAGCAGCGGATGGCGGCGGTCGGCGTCGGTGAGGTCGTGGGCGGGCAGCCGGTCCCACGGCACCTCGTGCAGCTCCCGCTCCGTCAGCAGCGTCCGCGGACGGGCGTCGGCGAGCAGGAAGGCGGCCCGCTCCTCGGGGAGTTCGGGGTCCAGGCAGAGGAGGGTGGCACCCGCCTTGAGCACCGCGAGCAGGGCCACCAGCAGGTCCGAGGTGCGCGGCAGCCGGACCGCGACCACCTGTTCCGGGCCGGCGCCACGGGAGACGAGGTGGCGGGCGAGCCGGTTGGCCCGCCCGTTGAGGGCGGCGTAGTCGAGGGTGGCGTCCCTGGCCACCAGGGCGGTGGCGTGCGGGGTACGGGCGGCCTGCGCCTCGAACAGGGCGGGAAGGGTGGTGTCCGGCACTGCCATCGGCTCGCCCTGCCCCGTCCGGAGCACCCGGCGGCGTTCGTCGGCGGTCATCAACGGCAGGGTGGCGACGGCGCTGCCCGGGTCCTCGGCCACCGCCTCCAGCAGGGTCCGCAGCCACCCGGCCAGCCGCTCGGCGGTGGCCTCGTCGAACAGGCCGGTGCTGTACTCCAGGTAGCCGGTCAGGCCACCGTCGCGCTCGACGAAGTCGAAGGCGAGGTCGAAGGTGGCGCTGCGGACCGGCGGTGCCAGCGGTGCCACCTCCAGGCCCGGCAGACGGGGCACCTCGGTGCCCAGGTTGTGCAGGGCCACCATCACCTGGAACAGCGGCGTGCGGCTGGTGTCGCGCTCCGGCTGGAGGGTGTCCACCAGCCGCTCGAACGGCACCTCCTGGTGGGCGAACGCCGCCAGGACGGTGTCCCGCGACCGGCCCAGCAGCTCGTGGAACGACAGCTCCGGGCGCACCTGGGCGCGCAGCACCAGGGTGTTGACGAAGATGCCCACCACGTCGTGGAGTTCGGGCCGCTCCCGGCCCGAGGCGACGGTGCCCACGGCGACGTCCTGCTGGCCGGCCCAGCGGGCGAGCAGCACCTGGCACGCCGTCAGCAGGGTCATGTAGAGGGTGGCGTCGGCCTCCCGCCCGCGCTCGCGCAGCCGTCCGGTCAGCGCGGCGGGCAGGGTGAAGGTCAGCAGGGCGCCGTCCCGGCTGCGGACGGCGGGGCGCGGACGGTCGGTGGGCAGGTCCAGCGGCTCCAGGCCGTCCAGGGCCTCGCGCCAGTGGGCGAGGTCCGCCTCGGCGCGGTCGGTGCGGGCGCGCTGCCAGACGGCGTAGTCGGTGTACCGCACGGGCAGCTCGGGCAGCTCGGGGCGGCGCCGTTCGAGGGCGGCCGCGTACAGCTCGCCCAGGTCGCGGCCGAGGACGGCCACCGACCAGCCGTCGGTGGCGATGTGGTGCACGGCCAGCACGAGCACGTGCTCGTCCTCGGCCGTCCGCACCAGCCGGGCCCGCAGCAACGGCCCGGCGGCCAGGTCGAACGGGGTGGCGGCGACGCGTTCCAGCAGTGCCTCCACGAGCGCCGGGGGCTGCCCGCGGAGGTCGTCCACCGACAGCTCGACCGGCTGCGCCGGGCGCACGCTCTGCCGGGCGCGCCCGTCCTGTTCGGTGAAGGTGGTGCGCAGCGCCTCGTGCCGGGCCACCAGGGCGTCCAGCGCGGTGCGCAGGGCGCTCTCGTCGAGCGCTCCGCGCAGGCGCAGCACGGACAGGGTGGTGTACTCGGTGCCGTCCGGCTCGAAGCGGTCGAGGAACCAGAGCCGCTGCTGGGCGTAGGACAGCGGCGGCTCGACGGCCGGGTCGGCGGCGGGGATCGCGTCGGCCGACGGGCTCCCCCCGGCGGCCGGCTCGCCGAGGGCGGCGGCCAGGTCGGCCAGTCTGCCGTGGCTGAACAGCAGCCGGGGCGAGACGTCCGTGCCGAACGCCGCGCGCAGCCGGGAGGTGACCCGGATCGCGAGGATGGAGTCGCCGCCGAGGGCGAAGAAGTCGTCGTCCACGCCGACCTCGTCGGTGTCCAGGACGTCGGCCCAGGCCTCGGCGACCAGCCGTTCGGCCCGGGTGCGGGGGGCGGTGCGGTCGTGGCCGGCCGCGAAACCGTCCGGGCCCGGCGCGGGCAGCGCCCGCCGGTCGAGCTTGCCGTTGACGGTGAGCGGCAGGGCCGCCATCGGGACGTAGGCGGCGGGCACCATGTAGGGGGGCAGCAGCCGCTCCAGGTGCGCGCGCAGCTCGGCGGCGGACGGCGGGGCTTCGGCGCGCTCACCGCCGCCGACCACGTGGGCCACCAGGCGGCGGGTGCCGGCGGTGTCCTCGTACACGCCCACGGCGGCGGCGCCCACACCCGGATGGGCGTGCAGGGCGGCCTCGATCTCGCCGGGCTCGATCCGGTAGCCGCGGATCTTCACCTGCTGGTCGGCGCGGCCCAGGTACTCCAGGGTGGCGTCGGCCCGCCGGCGGGCCCGGTCGCCGGTGCGGTACATCCGGGAGCCGGGACGCCCGAACGGGTCGGCGACGAAGCGGGCGGCGGTCAGGCCCGGGCGGTTCAGGTAGCCGCGGGCGAGGCCCTCCCCCGCGACGAACAACTCGCCCACCGCACCGGGGGGGACCGGCGCCAGGTCGGCGTCCAGCACGTACACCCGCAGGTCGGGGATGCCGGTGCCGATCGGTCCGGGGCCGCCGGCGCGGGCTGTGGCGCGGTCCAGCGGGGCATGGGTGACGTGCACGGTGGTCTCGGTGATGCCGTACATGTTGACCAGGCGCGGCGCGCCGTCCGGGTGGCGCTCGTACCAGTCGGCCAGCCTCGTCACGTCCAGCGCCTCGCCGCCGAAGACCACCGTGCGCAGCGCCAACCGGTCCGCCAGGGCCGGGTTCTCGGCGTCGGCGCGGATCAACGGGTAGAACGCGGACGGGGTCTGGTTGAGGACGGTGACCCGCTCGTCGGCCAGCAGGCGCAGGAAGTCCTCCGGGGAGCGGGCGGTGTCCTCGGGAACCACGACGAGCCGGCCGCCGTGCAGCAGCGGGCCCCAGAGCTCCCACACCGAGAAGTCGAAGGTGTAGGAGTGGAAGAGCGTCCAGACGTCCTCGGCGCCGAAGCCGAACCACTCGGCGGTGCGGTCGAAAAGCCGCACCACGTTGGCGTGCGGGATCACGACTCCCTTCGGGCGCCCGGTGGATCCCGAGGTGAAGATGGCGTAGGCCGGGCTCTCGGGCAGCGGGCGGCGGCGCGGGGCGAGCTTGCCGGCCGGGCGCCGCGCGAGGTCGGCGCGCACGTCGGCGTCGCCCAGCGCCAGTACGGGCACGTCGGTGGGCCCCGGCGCGGCGGCGTCCCCGGTGAGCGTGACCAGCGCCACCGGCCGGACGTCGCGCAGCAGCTGGGCCAGGCGCTCGGGCGGCAGCGCCGGGTCGAGCGGCAGGTAGGCCGCGCCGGTCTTGAGGACGGCGAGGACCGCCACCACCAGGTCGGTCGAGCGGGGCAGCGCGAGGGCCACGAACTGCTCGGTCGAGGCGTGGAGTTCGGCCAGTCGGTGGGCGAGCCGGTCGGCCCGCGCGTCAAGCGTGGCGTAGTCGAGGCGCTCGTCGCCGTAGCTCACGGCTTCGGCGTGCGGGGTCCGGGCGGCCTGCGCCTCGAAGAGGTCCACCAGGGTCCGGTCCGGCCGGCCCTGCGCGGCGCCGTTCCAGTCGACCAGCATCCGCCGCCGCTCCTCGGCGGTGGTCCAGGCCAGGGCCCGCAGCGGGCGGTCCAGGCCGCCGGCCAGCTCGGTGAGCAGCAGGCAGAGGCGGTCGGCCAGGGTGCGCGCGGTCCCGGCGCCGAACAGCTCCGGGTCGTAGGCGAGGTCGAAACCGAACCGCTCGCCCTGGTAGGCCCGCAGCACCAGCGGGAAGTTGGTGGCGTCCCGGGAGGAGACGTCGGCCAGTCGCACGCCGGAGCCCGCCGAGCGCGCCTCGTCGAAGGGATAGTTCTCGAAGGCGACCATGCTGTCGAAGAGCGGGCTGCCGGAGGGCACCTCGCTCATGCCGGTCAGCTCGGCCAGCGAGACCGCGGCGAAGCGCCGGGCCTCGGCCTGCGCCTCCTGGAGGTCCCGGAGCCACGCCGCGGCGGTGCGCCCGCCGTCCACCCGGACCCGGGTGGGCAGGGTGTTGATGAACATCCCGATCATCGACTCGACACCGGGCAGGTCGTCGGGGCGTCCGGAGACGGTGGTCCCGAACAGCACGTCCCGCTCGGCGCTGTAGCGCGACAGCAGCAGCGCCCAGGCGCCCTGGACCACGGTGCCCATGGTCAGCCCGGCCTGCCGGGCGGTCCGGGCCAGCCGTTGCGACACCTCCTCGGACAGCCCGGCCGGGTGCACGCCCGCCGACCGGGCCTGGTGGAGCCCGCGCCGGACCCGGTCGACGGGCAGCGGGGTCGGGGTGGCGAACCCCTCCAGGACGCCCCGCCAGTGGGCCCTGGCGGCCTCGGCGGCCTGCCCGGCCAGCCAGCGCACGTAGTCGCCGAAGGGCCGGCGTGCGGCCGGTCGCGGCTCGGCGCCGGTGCTGAGCGCCGCGTACTCCTCGAACACGTCCGTGAGCACCTGGGCCAGGCTCCAGCCGTCCAGGATCAGGTGGTGGGAGGTCCAGAGCAGGTGCAGGCGCGCGTCGGGCAGCCGGATCAGGGTGAGCCGCATCAGCGGCGCCGCGGCGATGTCCACGCCCCGCGCGAGGTCCTCCGCGCGCACGGCGGCCACCCGCTCGGCCCGCTCCTGCGGGCCCGCCGCGCGCAGGTCCAGCTGGGTGACCGGTATCCGGGCGCGGCGGTGCACGACCTGGAGCGGGACGGGGACGCCCTCCCACACCACCGAGGTGCGCAGGGCGGGCGTGCGGTCGGCCACCCGCTGCCAGGCGGCGGCGAAGGTGTCGGGGTCGCTCACGCCGTCGAGGAGCAGCGCGGCCTGGTCGACGTACACGTCGTCGGGCCCGCCGACCAGGCGGTGGAAGAGCATGCCCTCCTGGAGCGGGGTGAGGGGCAGCAGGTCCTCCACCGCCCGGCCGTCGCCGACCAGCCGGTCCACGCCGGCCTGGTCCAGCCGGGCGAACGGGAAGTCGGACGGGGTACGGCCGCCGGCGCCGGGGCGGGCGCAGTGCGCGGCGACGGCGGTCAGCGCGGCGGTCAGCGCGGCCGCCAGGTGCTGGACGGTGGCCGCCTCGTGCACCTGGTCGCTGTAGTGCCAGGTGATCTCCAGCTCGCCGTCGGCCACCACGGCGGAGATGTCGAGCAGGTGGTCCAGCGGCGCGTCGGGGGCGATGTCCCGGCCGGGAGCCTCGCCGGCCGGGGCGAAGTCGCCGCCCTCGGCGGCCGCCCACTGGCCGTGGTAGTTGAAGGACACCTGGGGCAGCGGCACCGCCCGCAGGGCGGCCGCGGCCGGGTCGGGCGAGCCGAGGCGGGCCAGCGCCTCGTAGCTCAGGCCCCGCCGGGGGACGGCCCGCAGCCGCTCCTTGACCGCCTTCAGAGTGGCGGCCCAGTCCGGGGCGCCGGCCGTTCCGACCGGGGTGAGGGTGACGGGGTACTGGGTGGTGAACCAGCCGACCGTGCGGGAGAGGTCGGGCTCGTGGCCGGCCGGGCCGCCGAGTTCCTCGCGGCCGTGCCCCTCCAGGGCGACGGCCACCCGCCCGGCGCCCGTCCAGTCGGCGAGCACCCGGCCCAGCGCGCTGAGCAGCACGTCGTTGACCTGGGTGCGGTAGACCGCGGGGACCTGGCGCAGCAGCGCCTCGGTGGTGGCCCGGTCCACCCTGGTCCGAAGGGTGCGGACCGAGCCGGCCAGCGGGCTGCCGGGAAGGTCGACGGGCAGCGGGGCCGGCGCGGCCGATACCTCGTCCAGCCAGAACGGCAGGTCACCGTCGAGGTCCCCGGCCCGAACGCGCTCGGCGACGTGGTGCGCCCAGTCGGTGAACGGGGTCTGCTCGGGGTCCAGCCGAACCGGCTCGCCGGCGGCCGCCTGCCGGTAGGCCAGGGCGAGGTCGGCCAGCAGCACCCGCCAGGAGACGCTGTCCACGGCCAGGTGGTGGGCCGTCACGAACAGCTGGGGCCGGGCGCCGTCGGCGGCCCGTAGCAGGGCCGCGCGCAGCAGCGCGCCGCCGGCCGGGTCGAGGGCCGCGCGGGCCGCGTCGGCCGCGCGGCGCCGGGCGGCGTCCTCGGCCTCGGCGTCGGCGGCGAGG
This sequence comes from Kitasatospora sp. NPDC086009, assembly GCF_044540385.1. Taxonomy (NCBI): domain Bacteria; kingdom Bacillati; phylum Actinomycetota; class Actinomycetes; order Kitasatosporales; family Streptomycetaceae; genus Kitasatospora; species Kitasatospora sp. NPDC086009. The sequence continues at coordinate 102,537 of NZ_JBITSA010000019.1, read as the reverse complement.
GCGGCCGGGTCGTGGCAGGTCAGCAACCCGCCGACCGGACCGGCTCCGGGGCTCTGGTGCCAGCCGTCGCCGGTGCGGGTGAACCGGGTGCGCAGCGCCGGGTGCGCGGCCGCCACCGCTTCGAGCGCCAGCTCCAGCGCCCGTTCGTCCAGGTCGCGCGGCAGGTCGAGCAGCATCGACATGCTGAAGTGGCGCAGCGGGCCGTGGGTGGCGAAGAACCACTCCTGCACCGGGGTCAGCGGCGCGGGTCCGTCGTCCCGCGGTCGCCGCGCCGTCGCCGCCGGGGCGCGCCGGCGGCGGGCCGCCGCGGCGGCGAGGTCGGCGACGCTCTGGTGGCGGAAGACGTCGCTCGAACCGAGCCGCAGGCCTGCGGCTCGGGCCCGGGAGACGGCCTGGATGCTGAGGATCGAATCGCCGCCCAGCTCGAAGAAGTTGTCCGTGACGCCCACCCTGGCGACGCCGAGCACCTCGGCCCAGATGCCGGCCAGCACCTCCTCGTCCGGGGTCCGCGGGGCGACGAACTCCTTCTGCTGCCGGTCCACTTCGAGGTCGGGGGCGGGCAGGGCCCGGCGGTCGAGCTTGCCGCTGGTGGTGAGCGGCAGCGCGTCGAGCGCGGTGAAGGAGGACGGCACCAGGTGGTCGGGCAGCACCTGCCGCAGCGCCGCCCGCAGGTCGGCGGCGGGCGGCACGGCGTATCCGGTGGCGGGCACCAGATAGGCCGCCAGCCGGGCGCGGCCGTGTGCGTCGGGCGCGGCCACCACCGCGGCCGCGCCGACGGCGGGCAGCTCCAGCAGCGCCGCCTCGACCTCGCCCGGTTCGACGCGGTGGCCGCGCACCTTGACCTGGTCGTCGGCCCGCCCGAGGTAGTCCAGGCGCCCGTCGGCGGTCCAGCGGGCCAGGTCTCCGGTGCGGTACATCCGGGCACCGGGCGGCCCGAACGGGTCGGCCGTGAACCGCGCCGCGGTCAGCCCGGGACGGTCGGCGTAGCCGCGGGCGAGCTGCTCGCCCGCCAGGTACAGCTCGCCGCCGACGCCGGGCGGCACCGGCCGGCGCCGGTCGTCCAGCACGTACGCCCGCACGTTCGGCAGCGGGCGGCCCACCAGCGCCCGGTCGCCGTCCGCGATCCGGCAGGCCAGCGCGTCGACCGTGCACTCCGTCGGGCCGTAGAAGTTGTAGGCGGCCACCCCGGGGTGCGTGGCCAGCTCGCGCCAGAGGGCGGCGCCGACCGCCTCGCCGCCGAGCATCAGCACCCGAGGGCGGTGCCGCGGATCGGTGAGCAGCCCGGCGGGCAGCAGCTGACCGAGGTAGGAGGGGGTCACGTCGAGGAAGTCGACGCGGTGCTGGACCACGTACTCGACCAGCGCCGCCGGATCCATCCGGGTCACCTCGTCGACCACGTGCAGCGGGTGGCCGTCGGCCATCAGCAGCACGCCCTCCAAGGAGGTGTCGAAGGAGAACGAGGCGGTGAGCGCCACCCGCAGCGGGCCGCCGCCCGCGTCGGCGACGAAGCCCGCCCGGTGGGCGGCCAGCAGGTGCGTCACCGCGCGGTGCGTCACCACGACGCCCTTGGGGCGGCCGGTGGAGCCCGAGGTGTAGATGACGTAGGCGGTGTTCGCCGGGCGCAGCTGGGCGAGCCGGTCGGCGTCGACGGGGTCGGTGTCCCGGCCGGTGGCCGGGGCGGCCCGCAACGCGTCCTCGTCCAGGACCAACGCCGGCCGGGCGTCCTCCAGCAGGTAGCGCACGCGCTCCGCGGGCAGGGCGGGGTCGATCGGCAGGTAGCCGGCGCCGGCCTTCCAGACGGCGAGGATCGCCACGATCATGTCGGCGGTGCGCGGCAGCGTCAGCGCGACCAGCCGTTCGGGGCCCGCTCCGAGGGATATCAGGTGGTGCGCGAGCCGGTTGGCCCGGCGGTTGAGCGTCGCGTAGTCCAGCTGCTCGCCCCCGGCGACCAGGGCGAGGGCCGCCGGGGTCAGGGCGGCCCGGCGCTCCAGGAGTTCGGGGTAGCAGGCGTCGTCGACGGGCAGCCGGGCGCCGTTCCACTCCCGCGTCACCCGGCGGACCTCCTCGGCGGAGAGCAGCGGCAGGGTGCCCAGCGGCCGGTCCGGTTCGGCGGCGACGCCCTCCAGGAGCCGCAGCAGCTGGTCGGCCATCCGCCGCGCGGTGGACTCGTCGAACAGGTCGCTGCGGTACTCCAGCAGGCCGGTCAGCCCCTCCCCGTCCGGGACGAACTCCACGCTGAGGTCGAAGGTGGCCGCCTGCCGGGGCACGTCGACCAGGGAGACGTCCAGCCCGTGCGCGGCGGCGGGCGCGGGCGGGGCGGGGTGCAGCAGGACCATCACGTCGAAGAGCGGGTTGCGGCCCGCCTCGCGGGGGGCGCCGACCGTCTCCACCAGTCGCTCGAAGGGCGTGTCACCGTGCACGAAGGAGTCGTTGACGGTGGTGGTGGCGGCCGACAGCAGGTCGCGGAAGGACCAGGACCGCTCCACCGGGGTGCGCAGCACCACCGTGTTGACGAAGCAGCCGACGGCCCGCTCCAGGTCGGTGCGGGAGCGCCCGGAGGTCAGGGAGCCCACGGTGATGTCGTCCTGGCCGGACCAGCGGGCCAGCAGCGCCTGGGTGGCGGCGACCAGGGCGGTGTAGAGCGTGCTGTGCTGCTCGGTCACCAGGTCGCGCAGCCGGGCCGTCAGCCGCGCGGAGACGGGGAAGGTGTGGATCGCGCCCGCGCCGGCCTCCTCGCCGCGCCGGGGCCGGTCCAGCGGCAGCTCGGGGGCCACCGCGCCGGCCAGCTGCCCCTTCCAGTAGGCGAGATGCTTCTCGAGTCGGGTGCCGGAGAGCTGCTCGCGCTGCCACACCGCGAAGTCGGGGTACTGCGTGGCCACCGGGGGCAGCTGGGGGGCCGCGCCCCGGACCAGGGCGGCGTAGGCGGTGCACAGCTCGTCCAGGACCACGCCCATGGACCAGCCGTCGGTGACGATGTGGTGCGCGGTCAGCAGCAGGACGTGCGCGGCATCCGACTCGCGCACCAGCAGGGCCCGCAGCGGTGGGCCCTGGCGCAGGTCGAACGGGCGGGAGTACTCCGCCAGCAGGATCGCGTCGAGGGTTTCCGCCGGGGTCGGCTCGCGAACCGGCAGCGGCACCGGCTCGGCCGGCCGCACGGTCTGCGCCAGGTGGCCGTCGGTCTCCTCGAAGGTGGTCCGCAGGCCCTCGTGGCGTGCCACCACGGCGGCCAGCGCCCGGGCCAGCGCCTCGCGCTCCAGCGGCCCGGTGAAGCGCACGGCGAGGGCGCTGTTGTAGCGGTGGTCGCCGGGCCGCAGCCGGTCCAGGAACCACAGTCGCTGCTGGACGAAGGAGAGGGGCAGCGGGCGGCCGCGGTCGGCGCGCGGGACGGTCCGCCCGGCGCCGGGCCCCTCGCCGCCGGCCTGTCCGGCCAGCCTGCGGCGCAGCGCTTCCCGCAGGTCCGCGGGCAGGGCGGCGGCGCGGTCTCGCTTCGAAGGCGTCATGGTCGTCGGGTCCTCACCGTTCGTCGTCGTCGTCGGGGCCGCCGTACGCGGCGTCTTCGAGCTCGCTCAGCACCTGCTCCTCCACCAGCTCCGCCAGGGCGGCCACGGTGCGGGAGACCAGGATGTCGCGGGGGGTGAGCGTGACGCCGAAGGCGTCGTTGGCGCGGGAGGCGATCAGCAGGGCGCGCATCGAGTCGCCGCCCAGCAGGAAGTAGTCGTCCTCCACGCCCACGGCCGTCCGCAGGCTCTCCTCCCAGATGGCCGCCACCGCCTCCTCGGTGGGCGTGCGGGGCGCCACGTGGCCGGCCTGCCCCCACTCGACGGGGGCGGGCACGGGCAGCGCCCTCCGGTCGGTCTTGCCGCTCTCGGTGAGCGGGAAGGCGTCCAGGACCGCGAACGCCGAGGGGACCATGTAGCCCGGCAGGGAGCGGGCGGCCAGGGCGCGCAGCTCGGCGCCGGACGGCGCGTCGCCGCCGGGGCCCGCGAGCAGGTGGGCGACCAGGCGAGGCTGCCCCGGCTCGTCCTCCCGCACGCTCACCACGGCGTCCAGGACGGACGGGTGGCGCACCAGGACCGCCTCGACCTCGCCCGCCTCGATCCGGTGTCCGCGCAGCTTGAGCTGGTGGTCCGTGCGGCCCAGGTAGTGCAGCTCGCCTCGGGAGTCGCGGCGCACCCGGTCGCCGGTGCGGTACATCCGGGTGCCGGGCGGACCGAACGGGTCGGCCGTGAACCGCGCCGCGGTCAGCCCCGGCCGGCCCAGGTAGCCGCGGGCCAGGGCCGGTCCGCTCAGCCACAGTTCGCCCGGCACGCCGTCGGCCACCGGCCGCAGCCGCGCGTCCAGGACGTAGGCCCCGGTGGCGGGCAGCGGGCGGCCGATGGGCGGCGCGGCGCCGTCCGGCTCCAGCGGCGCGGACCAGGTGGCGACGACGGTGGCCTCGGTGGGCCCGTAGGAGTTGACCATGCGGTGCCGCGGGGCCCACCGGGCCACCAGGTCGGCGCTGCACGCGTCGGCGCCGACCACCAGCGTCTTGAGGTCCGGCAGCGTGCCGGGGGTGCCGGGCGGCAGGGTGGCCAGGGCGGCCGGGGGCAGCAGGGTATGGGTGATCCGCTCCTCCCGCAGCACCTGGGCGAGCGAGGTGCCGAGCAGCGGACCGGGAGCGGGGACCACCAGCCGGGCTCCGTGCGGGAGGGACATGCACAGTTCGAGCACGGAGGCGTCGAAGCTGGGGGTGGCGAAGGCCAGCACCCGGTCCCCCGGGGTCACTTGGTAGTGCTCGGCCTCGGCCGCGGCGAACACCGCGAGCCCGCGGTGGGTGAGGACGACGCCCTTGGGGGTACCGGTGGAGCCGGAGGTGTAGATCACGTAGGCCGGGTCGTCCAGGTCCAGCGGGCGGCTGCGGTCGGCGTCGGTGGGCCGGCGGTCGGGCGTGCCGTCCGCCGGCGCGGCCAGCAGGCCGGCCACCTCCTTGGCATCGAGGGTGAGCGCGGGAGCCGCGTCGCGCAGCATCAGCTCGACCCGTTCGTCCGGATAGGTGGGGTCGACCGGCAGGAACGCGGCGCCGGTCTTCGCCACCGCGAGCTGGGCCAGCACCATGTCCGCCGAGCGCGGCAGCAGCAGCGCCACCAGCTCGCCGGGACCGGCGCCGCGCGCGATGAGCCGGTGCGCCAGCCGGTTGGCGTGCGCCTCGACCTCGGCGAAGGACAGCTCCAGGCCCGGGGCGGCCAGCGCCGGTGCGTCCGGCCGGCGGTCCACGGCGGCCTCCACCAGGGCGGGCAGCGTGGCCCGGGGCGCCGGGTCGAGCGGCGGTCGCACCGGCCCGTGCAGCAGCCGGGTCCGCTCCCCGGGCGGCAGCACGTCGATGTCGTCCAGCCGGCCGGCGCCGTCCGAGGCGGCCAGCGCGGACAGCGTGTGCAGCAGCTGGGCGGCCAGCGAGCCGGCCGTGCCGGGATCGAAGTACCGCGGGTCGTAGCCGAGTTCCACACTGAGCCGGTCGCCGGGTGAAACCACGACGGTGAGCGGGTAGTTGGTGGCCTCCCGGGCCTCCAGGTCGCGGATCAGCAGTCCGTGCGCGCCGGCCGTCGCATCGCCCACCGGGTAGTTCTCGAAGACGATCAGACTGTCGAACATCGCTGTGCCGGGCGGCAGTTCGCTGAGGGCCTGGATCTCGCTCAGCGGCAGGTGGTCGAACCGGCGGTCCTCGGCCCGGGCCTCCTGCACCGCGCGCAGCCACCCGTCGCAGCTCGCGCCGCCGTCGACGGTGACGCGGGCGGGCAGCGTGGTGATGAAGAGGCCGATGATGGTGTCCGCGCCGACCAGGTCGGCCGGCCGGCCGGAGACGGTGGTGCCGAAGCACACCTGCGACTGGCCGCTCCAGCGCGAGAGCAGCAACGCCCAGGCCCCCTGGACCAGGGTGTTCAGGGTGAGGCGGTGGCGACGGGCGAACTCCTGGAGGCGGTGGGTCTCGGCCGCGCCGAGCCGCTGCGACAGCCAGACCCCGGAGCAGGCCGTCGCGTCCTGACCGGGCCTGCGGTCGTAGGGCAGCGCGGTGGGCGTGGCGAGGTCCGCCAGGGCGCCCCGCCAGTGGTCCGCCGCCCGGCCGGTGTCGCGGCCGGCCAGCCAGCCCGCGTAGTCCGCGAAGGGCCGGCGCTCGGGCAGACTCGGCCGCTCGCCGCGGGCGAGCGCCGCGTGGGCGGCCAGCACGTCCGACAGGACCTGGAAGACGCTCCACCCGTCCAGCAGGACGTGGTGGAAGGTCCACACCACGCGCACCGCGTCCGGGCCGAGCCGGACCAGGTCGAGCCGCAGCAGCGGGGCCCGGTCCAGGCCCAGCGGGCGGCCCCGCCGCTCGGCGAGGAACAGTTCCAGCTCCGTGCCGAGCCGCTCGGGCGCCACGGCGCTCCAGTCGTGCTCGGTGACGGGCAGGGTCGCCTGCCGGTGCACCACCTGAAGGGGTACGGGCACGTCGTGCAGCACCACGGAGGTGCGCAGCACCGGTGTGCGGTCGACCACGTGCTGCCAGGCGGCGGCCAGCAGTCGCGGGTCGCGGGCGCCGTCCAGCACGAAGGTGAGCTGCTCGACGTAGAGGCCGTTCCCCGCCTCGTCGAGGCCGTGCACGACCATGCCGGTCTGGGTCGGCGTGAGCGGGTAGATCTCCACCACCTCCCGCCCGGTGCCCGCCAGCCGGTCGACGGCCGGCTGGTCCAGCGGAGCGAGCGGGAAGTCGGAGGGCGTGCGGCCCCCGGCGCCGGGCTCGGCGCAGTGGCGGATGATCGCCCGCAGCTCGTCGGCCAGTTCGGCCGCCAGCCGGGCGACGGTCTCCCGCCGGTGCACCTCCCGGGAGTACGACCAGGTGAACTCCAGCCGCCCCTCGCTCACCTGCCCGAGGACGTCGAGGAGGTGCGGCCGCTCGGCCGAGGGGTCCATACCGCCGCCGAGCGGGCCGGACGGCGCGTGCAGCAGACCGCCCGGTGGGTGGTTCCGGTCCTGGCGCCCCAGGTAGTTGAAGCCGATCCGCGGCAGCTCCGGCAGCGGCGGTCCCCCGGCGGGCCGCAGGTGGCGAAGCGCGCCGTAGCCGAGTCCGCCGCGCGGCACCGCGCGCAGGCTCTCCTTGACCGCCTTCAGCGCGCCACCGGTGTCCGCGTCCCGGGGCACCTCCAGGGCGACGGGGTACATCGTGGTGAACCAGCCGACGGTCCGGGCGAGGTCGACGTCGTCGAACAGCTCCTCCCGGCCGTGGCCCTCCAGGGTCACCACCACCCGGTCCCGGCCGGTCCAGCGGGACAGCACCCGGCCCAGGGCGCAGAGCAGGACGTCGTTGACCCGGGTCCGGTAGACGTCCGGCACGTCCTGGAGCAGCCGGCGGGTCTCCTCGGCGTCCAGGCCGACGGTCAGCGCCTCCTCGACGGCCGCCGTGTTGGCGCCGTCGAGGTCCCTCGGCAGCACGATCGCGCCGTCCCCGTCGTCGAGGCTCTGCCAGTGGACGAGTTCGTCGTCGAAGCCGCCGGCCGCGGTGTGCGCGGCGAGCCGGCGGGCCCAGGCCTGGAACGAGGTGCTCTTGGCCCCGAGGTCGGGCGTCCGACCTTCGCCCAGGGCGCGATAGGCGCGCTCCAGGTCCTCGAGGATCAGCCGCCAGGAGACGGCGTCCACCACCAGGTGGTGCGCGGCCAGCAGCAGGACCGGGTGCGCCGCGCCGTCGAAGCGGCACAGCGCGGCGCGCAGCAGTGGCCCGCTGCCCAGGTCGAAGCCGTCCGCCAGGTCGGCGGCGGCCTCCCGCAGCGCCGCCGCGAGGACCCGCGGCTCACCGCCGGGCAGGTCGTGCACCCGCAGGCTGACCGGCGCGCCGCCGGGGGCGGCTCCGTACTGGCGCCACTGACCGGGGCCGGTCGGCTCGAACCGGAGGCTCAGCGCGTCGTGGTGGGCCAGCACGGCGGTCAGGGCCGCGCGCAGCAGGGTCTCGTCGGCGTCCGCCGCGAGCTGGTGGGAGACCCCCTGGGTGAAGCGGGCGTCACCGCCCAGGGTGTCGAACAGCCAGTGCTGGACGGGGGTGAGCGGCACCTCGCCCACCACCGCGCCCTGCTCGGCGACGACCGCCGCGACCGGCGCCTCCTCGGCGGCCAGGGCGAGTTCGGCCAGTGTCTGGTGCGAGAACAGGTGCCGGGGGGTCAGCGCGAGCCCGGCCCGGCGGGCGGCCGAGACGATCTGGATCCCCAGGATCGAGTCGCCGCCGAGCGCGAAGTAGTTGTCGTCCGGGCCCACGTCGGGCACACCGAGGACCTCGGACCAGATCGCGGCGAGCAGCCGCTCGGTGCCGGTGCGCGAGGGCCGGTCGCCGGCCGCGGCCGGGGTGGCCCGCGGCGGCTCGGACAGGGTTCCCCCCGGCGCCGGGGCCACCGCCGCCGCGAGCCGTTCGAGGGCCGCGCGTCCGCGCGGCGGGTCCGGCAGCGGCACGTCGGCCGGCGACTGTTCGAGGTCCGCCGCGATCGCCGCGAGCAGCGTCGCCAGGCCCGCCCCGAGCGCCTCGACGGTCGCCGCGTCGAAGGCGGCCGGGTCGTACTCGAGGCTGACCGACAGCGCCTCGCCGGGCACCACCACCACGCACAGCGGGTAGTTGGTGGGCTCCACGTCGCGTTCGGCCTCGACGGCCAGGCCGTAACGGTTCACCGCGTCCTCGTCGAACGGGTAGTTCTCGAAGACCACGATGCTGTCGAACAGGCTGGTCCCGCCAGGCACCTCGCTCCAGGTCTGCAGCTGCGCCAGCGAGACGAAGCCGTGGCGCCGGTCCTCCGACTGGGCGGCCTGCAGAGCACGCAGCCACTCCCGCAGCGGGCGCTGTCCCTCGATCCGCACCCGGGTGGGCAGCGTGTTGATGAACAGCCCCACCATCGAGGTCACGCCGGGGAGTTCGGCAGGCCGACCGGAGACGATGGTGCCGAACACCACGTCGTCGCCGCCGCCGCAGCGCGCGAGCAGCAGCGCCCAGGCACCCTGCAGCACCGTGTTGACGGTCAGCCCCGCCTGTTGCGCCGTCTCGCGCAGCCGCGGCGACAGGTCGTCGTCGAGCGCCACGCGCACCGACGCGCCGGAGGAGGCACGGTGGGCCTCGACGGGCCACCGGTCCCGGGGCAGCGGGGTGGCGGCCGGGAATCCGGCGAGGGCCTCGCGCCAGTGCCGCTCGGCCCGGGCGGGGTCCTGCCCGGCCAGCCAGCCCAGGTAGTGGCCGAAGGGAGCCCGCTCGGGCGCCGCCGGCGGGCGCCCGGTGGTGAGGGCGTCGTACCGCTCGCACACCTCGTCGAAGACCTGGGCCGCGCTCCACCCGTCCAGCAGGACGTGGTGGAAGGTCCACACCATCCGCACCCGGGTCGGTGACAGCCGGATCAGGGCGAGCCGCATCAGCGGCGCCGTGCGCAGGTCGAGGCCGGCCTGCCGGTCCTCGGCGACCAGACGGGCCGTCTCGCGCTCGATCCGGTCGGCCGGCCACTGCGACCAGTCGTGGTGGGCCACCGGCACGGCGGCCCGCTGCTGGACGACCTGGTGCGGCTCGGCGCTCTCCTCCCAGGTCAGCCGGGTGCGCAGGATCGGGTTGGCGTCCGCGGTCCGCTGCCACGCCTCGGCCAGGGCGTGCGGGTCGGTGACCCCGGACAGCACCAGCTGCACCTGGTTGAGGTAGGTGCGGCCGTCCGGTTCGAGCAGGCTGTGGAAGAGCATGCCGGCCTGCATCGGCGTGAGCGGGTAGACGTCCGCCACGTCGCGCCCGTCCCCCACGATCCGGTCGACGGCCGCCTGGTCCAGGCGGGCCAGCGGGAAGTCGGCGGGGGTGCGGCCGCCGGCGTCCGGGTCGGCGCAGTGGGCGACGATGCCTTCCAGCGCGGTCACCATGCCGTCCGCCAGCGAGGCCACGGTCCGCTCGTGGTGGCGGCCGGCGCTGTAGTACCAGCTGATCTCCAGGTGGTCGTCCTGGACGCGGGCCACTACGTCGAGCAGGTGCGGGCGCACCGCGCCGGGCGCCTGCGCGCCGTCGAGCCCGCCGGGGACCGCGCGCACCAGCGCGGCGCCCTCGTCCGACCAGTCGAACCGGCCCAGGTAGTTGAAGCTGATGCCGGGAGTCGCCGCACCGACCAGCTGGGCGTCCTGGGCGAGGTGGCGCAGCGCGCCGTAGCCCAAACCCCGGTCGGGCACCGCGCGCAGCTGCTCCTTCACGGACTTGAGCGCGGTGCCCCAGTCCCCCTCGGGCACCCGGAGGGCGACGGGGAAGAGCGTGGTGAACCAGCCGACCGTGCGGGACAGATCGATGTCCTCGAAGAACTGGTCCTCGCGCCCGTGCCCCTCCAGCCCGACGGCGACGGTGTCCCGCCCGGTCCATCGGGCGACGACCCGGCCGAGCGCGGTGAGCAGGACGTCGTCGATCCGGGTCCGGTAGGCCCCGGGGACCTTGCGCAGCAGTTCGTCGGTGCGTTCCCGGTCCAGCCGGACCGTCACCGCGCGCACGTCGGCCGCGGTGTTGCCGCCCTCGCTGTCCACCGGCAGCGGCGCCGCGCTGTGCCGGGCGACCGCCGTCCAGTGGGCACGCCGGCCGGCGAACCCGCCGCTCGCCGTGTGCTCGCGCAACCGGCGCGTCCATTCCTGGAACGAGCTCGTCCGGGCGGGCAGGCGCAGCGGCCGACCGGCCGCGGCCTGCCGGTAGGCGGTCTCCAGGTCCTCCAGCAGCACCCGCCAGGAGACCCCGTCGACCACCAGGTGGTGCACGGCCAGCAGCAGCCGGGCGGGCCCGGTGCCGCCGGTGGTGAACAGGCGGGCGGTGAGCAGCGGGCCGGTCTCCAGCCGGAACCCTTCGTGCGCCGCCGCGGTGGCCAGGGCCTCGGCCCGCTCGGCCGCGCCCGGCTCCAGGCCGGCCAGGTCGCAGACTTCGAGCAGCTCGGGCGCGGGGGCGTCCGCCGGGGCGCAGTGCTGGCGGACGCCGCCGTCCGGCTCGGCGGTGAAGCGTGACCGCAGCGCGTCGTGGTGCGCCCACAGGGCCGTCAGGGCGCGGCGCAGCACGTCCGGGTCGACCTGGCCGGGGGTCTCCACGACCACGCTCTGGTTGAAGAAGCCGGCCTGCGGCGGGCGGGGGTCGAGGTACCAGTGCTGGATCGGCGCGAGGGCGACCTCGCCGCTCACCGGCTCGGTGCCGGCGACGGAGCCCGCCGTGCCGGTCATGACGGCCAGTGCGGCGATGGTGGGGAACCGGAACAGGTCGCGGGGGGTCAGCGCGAGCCCCGCTGCCCGGGCCCGCGAGACGACCTGGATGCTCAGGATCGAGTCGCCGCCCAGCATGAAGAAGTCGTCGTCGACGCCGACGCGGTCCACGCCGAGCAGCTCCGCCCAGATCGCGGCGAGCACCTGTTCGGTCCCGGTGGCCGGTGCCCGGTAGGCGCTGTCTCCGGACGCCGCCCAGTCGGGGGCGGGCAGCCGGCGCCGGTCGACCTTGCCGTTCGCCGTCAGGGGCAGCTCGGGCACCGTGACGAACGCGGCGGGCAGCATGTAGTCGGGCAGGTCGCCCGCCAGGTGGCTGCGCAGGGCGGTCGCGGACGGCGCCGCGGCGCCTTCGGCCGGCACCAGGTGGGCGGCCAGCCGCTTGCGGCCGCCGTCCTGGTGGAGCGAGACGACCGCCTCGGCGACGTCCGGGTGGTCGGTGAGGCGCGCCTCGATCTCGGCGGGTTCGATGCGGAACCCGCGGACCTTGATCTGGTCGTCCGCCCGCCCCACGAAGTGCAGTTCGCCGTCGTCGCTCCAGCGCGCGGTGTCACCGGTGCGGTACATCCGCTCCCCCGGCGGCCCGAACGGGTCGGCCAGGTAACGGGTGGCGGTCTCGCCGGGCCGGCCGGCGTAGCCCCGGGCGAGCCCGGCGCCGGCGATGTACAGCTCTCCCACGATGCCGGGCGGTTGCGGCTGGAGCGCGTCGTCGAGCAGGTAGACGCGGGTGTTGTCCAGCGGGCGTCCGATGGGCAGCACCGCGGACAGCGGCTCGCCGGCGCGGAAGACCCGGCGGGTGGCGAAGGTGGTCGTCTCGGTCGGACCGTAGCCGTCGACCACGGTCAGGTCGGGGCACGCCTCCAGGACCCGGCGGACCACCGCGCCCGGCACGGCCTCGCCACCGGTCCACACTTCCCGGGCGCCGCGCAGGCAGCCGGGGTCCTCCTGGGCGAGGAGGCGGAAGAGGCCGGCGGTCAGCCAGAGGTGGCGCACACCCTGCTCGGTGACGGCGCGCCGGACCACGGCCGCGTCCAGTTCCACCGGAGGGGCCAGCACGGCCGTGCCGCCGCGCAGCAGGGGCACCCACACCTCGTAGGTGGAGGCGTCGAACGCGTGCGGGGAGTGCACGAGCACCCGGTCGTGGCCGGTGAAGGCACGGCCCAGGGCGAGCGCGGCGACATCGCGCTGGCGCACCGCGACGCCCTTGGGCGTGCCCGTCGAGCCGGAGGTGAACATCAGGTACTGGAGGTTGTCGGGGTGGACCGCCGGACCGTCCTGATCGGGCCGGCCCTCGGCGGCCGCGTGGTGCGTCGGCTCGTCCGGGCGCAGGACGCCGTCGCCGGGGCACAGGTCGCGCGCCGTCGGCTCCCAGTCGGCGTCGGTGAGCACCAGCCCGGCGCCGGCCTCGGCCAGCGTCCGGCGCAGCCGCTCGCGCGGCGCCCGCCCGTCCAGCGGCACGTACACCCCGCCGGTGCGGACCAGTGCCAGTTGGGCGACGATCAGCCACACCGAACGGTTCATCAGCACGCCGACCGGGCGTTCGACCCGGACGCCGAGCGCGGTCAGCCGGCGCGCCAGGGCGGCGGCGCGGGCGTCGAGCTCCCGGTAGCTGAGTCGCTCGTCGCCCGCTTCCAGCGCGACGGCGTCGGGCGTGCGGCGCACCTGTTCGGCGAACAGCTCGGCGACGCTGCGTTCGGGCAGGTCGGTGGCGGTGTCGTTCCAGGCGTGGAGCACCTGGGCGCGGCGCTCCGCGCTCAGCAGCGGCAGCCGGGCGGGCGGACGCTGGGCGCCGTCGGGCATACCCGCCAGCAGGACGGTGAGGTACTCGGCCATCCGCCGAGCCGTGGCGGCGTCGAACAGCTCCGGGTCGTAGCAGAGCCGCAGCGCCAGCTCAGGGCCCGGGTAGGCCACCAGGCTCAAGGGGTAGTTGGTGGTCTCGACACCCTCCAGGCCGCTCAGGCGCAGGCCGTGGGCGGCGGCGAGTTCGTCGTCCACCGGGTAGTTCTCGAAGACGACGATGCTGTCGAACAGGGCGGTCCGCTCGGGAAGGCCGGTGAACGTCCGCATCCGGGTCAGTGGCACGAAGTCGAAGCGCCGGTCCTCGTTCTGCTCCCACTGGAGCCGGCGCAGCCAGTCGACCAGCGTGCCGACGGCCGGCACCGCCGCGCGGGTGGGCAGCGTCGCGATGAAGAGGCCGGTCATCGCCTCGGCGCCGGGCAGCTCGGCCGGCCGGCCGGACACCGCGGTACCGAACACCACCTCGTCACGGCCTGACTGACGCCCCAGCAGCAGCGCCCAGGCGCCCTGGACCAGGGTGTTCAGGGTGAGGCCGGTGGTCTTCGCGAAGCCTTCCAGGGCCCGGGTGGCGGACGCGGGCACGCTCACCCGCACGGCCTGGCCGGACTCCGCGTGGTGGCTCTCGCGCGGCTCGCGGTCCCAGGGCAGCGGCGTCGCCTCGGTCAGGCCGCCGAGGCGCTCCCGCCAGTGCTGCTCGGCCTGGTCCCAGTCGCGCTCGCGCAGCCAGGCCAGGTAGTCGCGGTAGGGAGGGCGCTGCGCCGTCCCGTCCGGGACGTCGAGGCCGTCGAGGACGTCGAGGACGTCCGGAGCGTCCGGCCCCGCCGCGCAGAGCGCCGCGTGGCAGGCGAAGACGTCCGACAGCACCTGGAACAGGCTCCAGCCGTCCAGGATCAGGTGGTGAAAGGACCAGACCACGCGCACCCCGGTCTCCGAGACCCGTGCGAGCACCAGGCGCTGGAGCGGCGCCTGGGCAAGGTCGATGCCGGTCGCGCGGTCGCGGTCCAGCAGGTCGGCCAGCCGCTCGCGGCGCTCCTCCTCGGTCAGCTCGCGCCAGTCCAGGCCGGTGACCGGGACGGGGGCGCGGCGTTCCACCACCAGCAACGGCTCGGGCACGCCCTGCCACCGGACGCGGCCGCGCAGCACCGCGCTGCGCCCGGTCACCCGCTGCCAGGCCGCGGCCAGCCGGTCCGGGTCGGGTACGCCCTCCAGGACGAAGGTCAGCTGCTGGAAGTAGGCGGCGCTGTCGGCCTGGGAGAGGGCGTGGAAGAGCATGCCGGTCTGGGTCGGCGTCAGCGGCAGGACGTCCTCCACGGCGCCCGGCTCGGCTCCCACGACGCGGTCCACGGCGGCCTGGTCGAGCCGGACGAGCGGGAAGTCGGACGGCGTGCGGCCGCCCGCGCCCGGCCGGGCCGCGTGCCGGGCGAGGTCGGCCAGCGTGTCGGCGAACCGTCCGGCCAGCGCCTCGACGGTGGAGGGCAGGTACCGCTGGTCGGAGTAGAACCAGCTGAACTCCAGCGCGTCACCGTCGAGGCGTCCGACGACCTCCAGGGCGTGCGGGCGCTCGACCAGGGGGTCGGCGTCCAGCTCCAGCGGGCGGAAGGTGCCCCGGTACAGGCCGTCCGGGCCGTCCGGGAACGCGATGCGCCCCAGGTAGTTGAAGCTGACCTGCGCCGTCCTGCCCTGCGCCGTCCTGCCCTGCGCCGCCGCGCCCCGCGCCGTCCCGATCCGGCCCAGCCGGTCAAGCACGTCGTGGCCCAGGCCGTGCCGGGGAACGGCCCGCAGCTGCTCCTTGACCTGCTTGAGGACCGCGTCCCAGTCCGCCTGCGCCGGAACGGCGAGGGCGACGGGGTGCCGGGTGGTGAACCAGCCGACGGTACGGCTGATGTCGAGGTCGGGGAAGAGTTCCTCCCGCCCGTGCCCCTCGACGTCGACCACCACCCGGTCCTGCCCGCTCCACCCGCACAGGACCCGGCCGAGAGCGCTCAGCAGCACGTCGTTGACCTGGGTGCGGTAGGTCTCGGGCAGGGTGCGCAGCAGGACGGCGGTGTCGGCGGCGCTCAGGCGCACGGTCACCGAGCGGGCCGAGGCGTAGGTGTCGGCGCCCGCCAGGTCGGCCGGGAGCGGGTCCGCGCGGTCCGGGAGGGCTCGCGCCCAGTAGCCCCGCTCGTCGTCGAAGCCGCCGTCGGCGGCGTGCGCGTGCAGCCGCTGGGCCCACTGCCGCAGCGGCGAGGACTTGGCGGGCAGCGCCGCCGCTCCGTCGCCGCCGTCGCGGCGGGCCCGGTAGGCCCGGTCGAGGTCCTCCAGCAGCACCCGCCAGGAGACGCCGTCCACCACCAGGTGGTGCACGGCCAGGTGCAGGACGGGCGGGCGGGCGGCCCCGCGCTCGTGCAGCACGGCGCGCAGCTGCGGCCCGTGGCGCAGGTCGAAGGGGCCGAAGTGCGGGGTGTCGGTGTCCGGGCCGCTGTGGCGGGCCAGGGCGACCCGGCGGGTCTGCTCGTCGATCCGCCAGCGCGGGTCCGCGCCGTCGGCGGCCCCAAACGATGAGCGCAGGGCGTCGTGGTGAGCGACCAGGTCGTTCAGCGCGTCCTCCAGCGCCGCCGGGTCCAGGTCCTCGGGCAGCCGGACGGACAGCGCCTGGGCGAAGTGGCCGACGCGTTCGGCGCCCGCGTCGAACCACCAGTGCTGGATGGGCGTCAGGGGGCTCTCGCCGGTAGCGGCGACCCCGGCGGGGGCGGTCGGCCGCGACCGGTCGGCGGCGTCCGCGCAGCGGGCGAGCGCGGCGACCGTCTGGTGCTGGTAGACGTCCCGGGAGGTCACCGGCAGGCCGGACTGCCGGGCGCGGGCGACCACCTGGATGCTCAGGATGGAGTCGCCGCCGAGCTGGAAGAAGTTGTCCTCCGCGCCGACCCGCTCCACCTGGAGGACGTCCGCCCAGATGGCGGCGAAGGCCCGCTCGCTGGGAGAGCGGGGCTCGACGTGGCCCACGGCGCGCGGGGCCGGTCCCGGAGCGGGCAGCCGGCCGCGGTCGAGCTTGCCGTTGGGGTTGAGCGGCAGGGTCGCCAGCACCAGGACCGCCGAGGGGACGAGGTAGTCGGGCAGCGTGAGAGCGAGCTCCCGGCGTACGGCTTCGGGCTCCGTGCGGCCTCCCGGGACGGGGACGACGTAGCCGACCAGGCGCCGGGTGCCCTCGCTCTCGCGGACGGTGGCGGCTGCCTGCGCCACGCCCTCGCAGCCGCGCAGCGCCTCCTCCACCTCCCCCAGTTCGATCCGGAAGCCGCGGACCTTGACCTGCTGGTCGATCCGGCCGACGTACTCCAGCTCACCCTCGGGGCTCCAGCGGGCCAGGTCCCCCGTGCGGTACATCCGCTGCCCCGGCGCGCCGTACGGGTCGGCCACGAACCGGGCGGCGGTCAGGCCCGGGCGGCCGAGGTAGCCGCGCGCCAGGCCGCCGCCACCGAGGTACAACTCGCCGACCACCCCCGGAGGCTGCGGGCGCAGCGCGTCGTCGAGGACATAGCCGCGGGTCAGCGCGAGCGGGCTGCCGATCGGCGGTGCCTGCTCCGGCAGCCCGTCGCCCGCGAACCAGGCGGTGGCGTACACGGTGGCCTCGGTGGGGCCGTAGAGATTGGCGATCTCGCACCCGGGCATGACCTCCCGCAGGTCGCGCACCACCTGGGCCGGGAGGGCCTCACCGGCCAGCACGACGGTCCGCGCCTCCACTGGGGCCCCGCCGCCGGCGAGCAGGCGGGAGATCACCGAGGGCACGCCGCTGACCAGCCCGACCTGCCGCCGGCCGGGCGTGTCGGCGAGGGCGGGCAGGTCGGCGACCACCTCGACGCTCCCGCCCGCCAGCAGGGGGCAGAGCAGTTCGAAGACCGACACGTCGAAGTTGAGCGAGGTGGCGGCGATCACGTGGTCCAAGCCGCCCGGACCGAACCGCTCCCCCGCCCAGCCGGCGAGCGCGACGACCGTGCGGTGGGCGACCACCACACCCTTGGGGCGGCCGGTGGACCCCGAGGTGTAGATGACGTAGGCCGGGTGGTCCGGCGCCAGCGGCCCGAGCCGGTCGGCATCGGTCAGATCGGCTTCGTCCGTGCCCGGGGCGTCGGCAAGCTCGTCGAGGATCAGGGGCTCGCAGCCCTCCGGCAGCGCGGCGGCCGTCTGCCGGGTGGCGACGACGAGCACCGGCTCGGCGTCGTCGAGCATCAGCCGGATGCGCTCGGCCGGATAGCCCGGGTCCAGCGGGAGGTACCCCGCGCCCGACTTCAGCACCGCCCAGAGCGCCGAGGGCAGTTCGGCGGAGCGGGGCAGGCAGAGCGCGACCAGCTTCTCCGGGCCCGCGCCCCGGGAGACCAGCAGCCGGGCGAGGCGGTTGGCACGCCGGTTCACCTGGGCGTAGTCCAGTCGCACCGCGTCGCAGACCACGGCGGTCCGCTCGGGGGTGCGGGCCGCCTGCGCCTCGAACAGCTCGGGCAGGGCGACCTCCGCGGCGGTGGGCCCGGTGCGCGCGGGCGGGTTCCACGAGTCGATCAGGGTGCGCCGCTCCTGCTCCGAGAGCATCGGCAGTTCGGCCAGCCGCAGCTGCGGGCCGTCCGCCATCGCCGCCAGCAGTCGGTGCAGGTGGCGGGACATCCGGGCCACGGTCGGGGCCTCGAAGAGGTCCGTGTTGTACTCGACGGTCAGGACGCAGCCGCCCTCGGCGTCCGGGGAGAACTCCAGGACCAGGTCGAAGCGCGCGGCGGGCCGCGGCAGCGGGTGTTCTTCGAGGCGCAGGCCGCCGGCGCTCGGCAGGTCGAGGGGGGCCTGCTGGACGACGAGCACCTGCACCAGCGGGGTGCGGCTGGGATCCCGGGGCGGGGCCAGCTCCTCGACCACCCGGTCGAAGGGCACCCCGGCGTGGACGAAGGCGTCCAGCACGGTCGTGCGCATGTTCTCGACGAACCGGTCGACGGTGACCGTCTCGTCCACGTCGCCGCGCAGCACGACCGTGTTCGCGAAGAAGCCCGTCACATCCTCCAGCTCGCGGCGCTCCCGCCCGTTGGTGACGGTGCCGAAGGCCACGTCCCGCTGTCCCGAGTAGCGGGAGAACAGCAGCGCGGACGCCCCCGCGAACAGGGTGAACACCGTCGTGCCGCGTCCGGTGGCGAGGTGCCGAAGCCGGGCCACCAGGTCCGCGGGCAGGTGGTGGCGGTGTGCGGCGCCCGAGGTGGTGCGCACCGCGGGCCGCGGCCGGTCGGTGGGCAGGTGCAGGTGCTGCAGCCCGGACAGGTGGCGCTTCCAGTACCCGAGGCTCCCGGCGTCCTCCGCGACCTGCGCGTTCGAGGCTTGACGCCGCTGCTCCCAGACGGCGAAGTCGGGGTACTGGAGAGCCGGCACGGGCAGCGCGTCCGGTTCGCCGGAGACCTCCGCGTGGTAGAGCGCGGCCAGCTCGCGGACCAGGACGCCCACCGACCACCCGTCGGTGATGACGTGGTGCTGCCCCAGCAGCAGCAGGTGCTCGTCGGGGGCCAGGCGCACCAGCAGCGCCCGGGCCAGCGGGCCGCCCGTCAGGTCGTAGGGGCGGCTCAGCTCGTCGGTCAGCAACCGCTCGGCGGCCTCGGCGCGCCGCACCGCGGGCAGCTCGCCGAGGTCAGCCGTGCGCAGCGGCAGGGCGGCCTGCTCCGCGATCCGCTGCACGCCCTGCCCGTCGACCGTGTCGAACGTGGTGCGCAGCGAGGCGTGCCGGGCGACCAGGCGCCGCAGGGCCCGGCTCAGCGCCTCGGGGTCCGGTGCGCCGTGCAGCCGCAGGGCCACGCCGGTGTTGTACTCCGTCCCGCCGGCCGTGAGGTCGTCGAGGAACCAGAGCCGTCGCTGGGCGTTGGACAGCGGCAGCGGCACCCCGCGCGGGGCGGCCGGGATCGGCTCGGGCGGCGCGGCGGCGCGGTGCCCGCCCAGCAGCGGGGCCAGGGCCGCCACGGAGCGTGCGGTGAAGACGTCCCGCAGGGTGAGCCGGACGCCCAGTTCGTCCCTGATCCGGGCCAGGGTGCGGGCGGCGAGGATCGAGTCGCCGCCCAGCTCGAAGAAGTCGTCCGTCGCCCCGACCGTGTCGGCGCCCAGCACGTCCGCCCAGATGGCGGCCAGGGTGCGCTCCGGCGCGGTGAGCGGTGCCGCCCGGTCGGCGGACGCCGGGCGGACGGGCGCGGGCAGCGCTCGCCGGTCGATCTTGTTCTGCGAGGTGAGCGGCATCGCCGCCAGCACGACGACGACGGACGGCACCAGCTGGGCCGGCAGCGCGGCGGCCAGGTTCGTGCGCAGCTCCGCCGGGTCGGGGGCCCGCTCCGGGTCGGCCGGGGTGACGTAGCCGACCAGGCGTTCCCGGCCCGGCTCGTCCTCGCGGACCACGACGACGGCCTCGCCGACGGCGGTGTCCCGCCGCAGGGCGGCCTCGATCTCGCCCGGTTCGATCCGGAAGCCTCGGAGCTTCACCTGCCGGTCGAGCCGGCCGAGGAACTCCAGTTCTCCCTCGGCGTTCCAGCGCGCCCGGTCGCCGGTGCGGTAGAGCCGGGCGCCCGGTTCTCCGAACGGGTCGGCGACGAAGCGGGCGGCGGTCAGCCCGGCGCGGTTCAGGTAGCCGCGCGCCACCGCTTCGCCACCGATGTACAACTCGCCTTCCAAGGAACCCGGTTGCGGACGCATCGCCGCGTCCAGCACGTACACCCGGGTGTGCGGCAGGGCCCCGCCGATCGTCGGTGTACCGGCACCGGCCGAGAGCGGCCCGGTCCAGGTGGCCACGATGGTGGCCTCGGTCGGACCATAGGAGTTGATCATGCGTCGGCCCGGCGCCCAGCGGTCGACGAGCGCGGGCGGGCAGGCCTCGGCCCCGACGATCAGTGTGCGCAGCCGGTGGGCGGTGCCCGCAGCGGGGGCGGGCAGCGTCGCCAGCGCGGCCGGCGGGATCAGGGCGTGCGTGATGCCGTGCTCGTCCAGGACGGCGGCGAGTTCGTCGCCCAGCCAGGGGCCGCCCGGGGGCACCACGAGCGTGGCCCCGGACAGCACCGAGATGAAGAGCTCCAGGACGGAGGCGTCGAAGCTGGGCGAGGAGAACTGCAGCACCCGGTCACCGGAGCGCACCGCGTACCGCTCGATGGCGGCCGCGGTGAACCCGCCGATGCCGCGATGGGTGACCGCCACGCCCTTCGGCGTCCCGGTGGAGCCCGACGTGTAGATCACGTACGCGACGTGGTCGGCGCCGACCGCCGGCCGGGGAAGGCCGCCCCCTCCCCCGTCCGCCGCGTCCAGCACGGCGCGCACGAAGCCCGGGTCGTCCAGGGTCACCGCGGGCGCCGCGTCGGCGAGCATGAGAGCGCGCCGCTCGGCGGGGTAGTCGGGATCGACCGGCAGGAAGGCGGCGCCCGCCCTCGCGGTGGCCAGCTCCGCCGCGATCAGCTCCATCGAGCGCGGCAGGACCAGTGCCACCGTCCGCTCCGGCCCGGCCCCGCGCCGCACGAGGTACCCGGCCAGCAGGTCGACCCGTGCCGCCAGCTCCCGGTAGCTCCAGGTGCGCCGGCCGTCGGTCACCGCGGGCGCGTCGGGCGTGCGGGCCACCCAGGTGGCGAACAGCTCGCCGAGCGTCGCGCCCCCGTCCACCGGGGACGCCTCGTGCTCGGGCACCCCGAAGGCTTCACCGGCCTGCTGCGAGGTGGGCGCGGGGACGAGGTGGTCGGGCTGGTCGGCCATGGAGATGAGGTCCTTCCGGGCGGGGAGGAGGCGGCGCGAGCGGTGTGCGGGCAGCGGAGTGCGGCCGGGCACGCCCGACGCGTACTCCGGCACCAAGGGCTGAACGGACTGACGAGCTGACAGGCGGACGAGCTGAGGAGCTGCGGGCTCAGGCGTGGCCGGTGCGACGCGCGGTGCGCCCCGCTATCTGCACGCGGTCGATCGCACCGGTGCACGGGTCGCGGTGGAACCGCCCCCCGGCCTCCCGACGGCCGGACCCCGGGTCGACCAGGTCGAACGACAGGTCGGGGTAGCAACGCAGCGGTATCGGCACGTCGCCGTCCACCGACAGCACCGGCGAGCCACCGGGCCCCGGCGCGACGCGGTACCGGGTGCCGCCGTTGGCGTAGGCGCCCGCGCACTCGGGCAGTGCCACCGGCTCGCCCGCTGCGACGGGCTCGACCACGGTGGGCACCCGCACCCCCGCGATCCGCTCCAGGTCCTCGGCGAGGTCCCGCCAGAGCGCCGTCGCCACGCCGGCGTTGCCCGTGAAGGCGACCACCGTGCCGGTGTCCGGTTCGACCCGCAGGTGACACGAGGTGCCCTGGGCGTTGCCGTCGTGGCCGCACCACAGCTTCTCGTCCTGCCGGAACAGGGCCAGTCCCAGCCCCCAGCCGTCGGCGAGCGCCCCCGGGTCGGCGGCGAGTTCCGCGTGGCGCAACTCCTTGGCGACCACGGGCGGCAGCGCCGCGGTCCGGCCGACCAGGGCGCCGCCGAGCGCGGCGAGGTCTTCGGCGCTCGCCAACAGGGCGCCGGCCGGCGCCTCCAGCGGAGCCAGGTTCTGCCGGACGGGGCGGACCTGGCCCGTCGCGGTGTTGAGGGCGTGACCGGCCGCGACGGGGCGGGCGGGGGCGGACGGACCCAGGAACGCGGGCACGGTGCCCAGGGGTTCGAGGAGCAGGGCGTCCATCGCCTCGTTCCACGGCATGCCGGTCACCGTCTCCACCAGCCGCCCGGCGGCGACGTACCCGGCGTTGGAGTAGGAGAAGTCGGTCCCGGGCGCGAACAGCGCGCCCTGGGCGGTGCACACCGACGACAGGTAGTGCGCCGCGGTGGTCCGCGCCGCCGCGTCGGAGTCGGGGCCGGTGGACAGACCGCCGGTGTGGCTGAGCAAGTGACGGACCGTCACTTGTGGCAGCTCGCGGAGTTCGGGGAGGTACTCGGCGACCGGGTCGTCCGGGTCGAGGTCGCCGTCCTCGGCGAGGAGCAGCACGAGCGCGGCCGTGTAGGGCTTGGTGAGAGACCCCAGCGGGACGGCGGTGTCCTCGGCGAAGGGGGCGCCGGTGCCGGCGTCGGCCGTACCGGTGTGCACGGAGACGACCTCCGAGCCGTTGTCCAGCACCAGTTGGGCACCGGGCACCCGGTGCAGGCGGGCGAGGGTGTCGAGTCGGTGCTGCAGCTCCCGTCGCTCCGGGAACGGCGCGCGTCTGCGGGTCGGGGCAGTGTTGTACACCATGAGAAGGGACTCCCGTTGATGGCTCTCATGTGCAGGTCCGAACAGTCGGCCGCGGGTGAGCGCGGGCCGACCGGGGTACGGGCGAGGGTGCGGGCGGGTCCGGCCTACGGCCTGACGACCTCGACGGGCAGGTGCCGCACGCCGAGGATCACGGCCGGGTTCTGGTACACGATGTCCTCGTAGGAGGGGACCGCCACGGAGCGGAATCGTTCCTGCAGCAGGCGCAGAGCGATCACCGCCTCCAACCGGGCCAGCGGCGCACCGAAACAGAAGTGGATGCCGTGGCCGAAGGTCAGGTGAGGATTGGGGTGGCGGGTCATATCGAAGACGTCGGGGGCGTGGAAGCGGGCCGGGTCGCGGTTGGCGGCACCGAGATGGGCGATCAGCATGGACTCGGCCGGAAGTTCGTGACCGCCGAGCACCACGGGCCGGGCCACGCGGCGACCCAACTCGGCGAACGGGGGCAGCCAGCGCAGCACCTCCTCGATGGCCGACGGGAGCAGTCCGGGGTCGGCGCGCAGCGCGGCGTCCGTGCCGGGGTGCCGGTCGAAGGTCAGCACGGCGTTGCCCAGCAGCGCGGTCGTGGTGACATGCCCGGCGACCAGCAGCAGGGCGACGAACCCGACCATCTGCTGGTCCTCCAGGCGGACGCCGTCCACCTCGGCGGCGATCAGCCTGCTGGTGAGGTCGTCCCCCGGGTGCGCACGGCGGGCACGGATGTGCTCCAGCATGTACCCGTTCATCTCACGAACGGTGGGGGCGATGGCCTCCAACGCCCGTGAGAGGTCCGCCATGTCGGGTGCTTCGCCGAGCTGGTCTCCGCCGAACAGGACGCTCGCCCAGTCCTGGAAGAGCCGGTGCTCGTCGGCCGGCACACCGAGCAGTTCCGCGATGACGATGATGGGCAGCGGGTACGCCAACGCGTCGACCAGATCGAACCGGTCCTGGTCCGCGACGGCGTCCAGCAGTCGCGCGCACAGCGCCTCGATCCGGGGCGCCAGCCCCTGGACGACCCGCGGGGTGAACGCCTGGCTCACCAGCGCGCGCAGTCTTCGGTGGTGCGGCGGGTCCATGCCAACGAAGTTGCCCTGCCGGAAGACCTCGAAGTCCTCCTGGGTGGGGGCGAGGGAGGAGAGATCCGAGGAGTAGGTCAGCGGATCGGCGAGCACAGCGGCCACCGTCGCGTAGTCCAGGACCTGCCACAGGCCCTGACTCTCCTCGTACCGAACCGCTCCGGCCTCGCGATCGTCCGACCAGCGGTTGGATATCTCCTCCAACAGTAATTCCGGGCTGCCTAACTGACGAGCGGTCACCAGTTCTCCTTGGGTCGGGACTCGCGAGCATCACAGGGTCTGGAACGGGATACGCCGGGTCGGGCCCAGCGGACATGCGCCATCGGGCCGCACCGCGGCGCCCGGCGGGGCACAGCTCTCCCCGGGCACGCCGCTGGGAACGGCCCGGACGGCGGGATCCGGCTGACCCCCTACCGGGGTTCCGGCGTCCGGGCGAAGCGGGGCGACCGAGACGCCCGTCGCAGCCCGGCGCGCCTCAGCGGTCGGCTGTCATCGCCCGCCCCGACCCGCACGGCGAACCAGCCTGACATCGCATTCCCCTCACCCTTCTCCTCTGTGCCACGGCTGCACAGCACCAGCACGCCCCGAGCCGATCGGCCCCCCACGGCGAACCCGCCATAGTCTTCACGGTGAGTCACACCATGGCAACCCCCCGAGGTCGAACCGGAAGGAATTCTCAGGTGCGTCTCGGGCAGGACGCCGATCCGCCGTTCGTCACCCCCGTCTGCCCCGTCAGCGCGCCCTCAACCAGGTCTGCAGCCTCTTCGGCTCTGCCTCCCGCGCGGACGGCTCGACCGGCGGTGGGGGTAGTCGTCGATCGGACTCGCGCCCTCGGTCCCCGCCTCCACAAACGCACCCCGTCCGCGTCCGCCGGACCGGCGCCGGGGTCCCCCGGCGTAGCACCCGGCCGCACGAGCAGGAGAACGGAGCCTCACTGAGGGGTGCTCCGCCGGACGGGAACCGGCGGCCGTCGGAACGGCACGGTCAGGGGGCCGTTCGACCGCCGGTCACCAATGGCCGGTGGCTTGGCCTGTTGCCCGGGCGGTTCGGCCCACCACCATCAGGGCGTCCGGCTCGCGGCAGCGTTCACCTCTCCGTCCCGGCTCGGCGGAGGGCATCCGGACATCAGGATCTCTGCAGCAGGGCCAGTGAGCGATAGAAGGAGGGTGAGTTCAGCGTGACGTCCGATATCGGTCTCCGCCTCGCCATCGACGGATCCGCACAGAAGATGAAGGGGGCCATCAAGAACTCCCCTGGTCCAAGGGCCGGGGACTGGCGTCCGGCAAGGACAAGCCGGCCGGCACGGCCCACGCCGCACGCGCCTGGAACAGCTTCTGCGCCGCCTCCGGGTCGAACACCGCCGCTCGGCAGGTTGCTCGGCGGCCGTGGACCCCTCCCCACCGGGGACGGTGCACATGAGTGACGACCAGCCCGGCCCGTACGGCCCCCAGCCACACCACCAGCCCGGAGGGTTCGGACCGGCGGCGGCCTCCGGGCCGCAGCCGCTCGGCCAGCAGGGCTGGGGCCCGCCCCAGCAACCGCACCCCTTCGTACAGCAGTTCCCGCACGGCGGCGCACCGGGTGGCTACCCGCCGCCGAAGCCGGCCGCGGGGAAGAGGACGGGCCTGATCATCGCCGGAGTGGTCGTCGCGCTCGCGGTGATCGCGGGAGGCGCGTACGTCGTGGTCGGCGACGACGGCGGGGGCGCGGGCGCGGGCGCGGGCGCGGGCGCGGGCCACGGTGACGTCACCGCGGACAGCAAGGGCTACACGCTCGTGGCTCCGGAGTCGGTCGATGCCTATAAGAAATCGGGCCCGGCCAGTGCGCCCGGAGAGTTGAACGCCGAGCAGAAGAAGGAGGCGGCGGGCGTCGGTGTGAACAACGCGCAGGCGGTGTCGGGGATCTACAACGCGGCCAGCACTGACCCCGGCGATCCGGCGAAGGTGGGAGGCAAGCGCCTGATCTTCGATGGCCTCTACGGCGACATCCCCGACCCCGCCACGGCGCTGGACAACTATTTCGCCAACATCACCAAGAAAGGCTTGAAGGGTGACGGCAAAGCGCGTGGTCTCAAGCTGGAGCGCCTCGGAGAACCCAGGGCCGTGAAGCCCGACGGTTTCGAGGGCGCGCTCATGAAGTGCCAGGACGTGAAAGTCACCCCTGACAAGAACGCCGACGCCCCGAAGGGCGGTCCTGCGGAGTTCCAGTTCCCGGTCTGCGCCTGGTCCGACTACTCCACGCTGGGAGGCGCCAACGTCGTCGAGTTGGCGCAGGCGATGAATGGTGGCAAGGGCGTCTCGCAGGAGGAGGTGGCCGCCTTGACCGCCGAGCTCTACAAGACGGCGCGCAGAAAGGCCTGACGCCCAGGGGGAGGGGCCCGCCCGAAGCGATCGCCCCTCCCCCGCGCACCCTGCCGCTCGCTCTCCGAGGGCTGCGACGGGCCGTGCCCGGACCGCTCGCGATGCCGGGCTCCCCGCCGCGCCGGCACCACGTCGCCCACCGTGTACGCCGCCGCTCCTCAGCGCCCCCACGGCGGCCGGGCCCGGTCCGCCCTCCTCGTACGCCTCACCCAGCAGCTCGCACGACACCGCCGACAGCAGTACCCCCGGGGATCCCTCTGCCCGGAGTCATCCCCCGTAGCGGGTGGCCAGGGTCCGTACCGTCTCGGCGATGCGGTCGCGGAGTTCGGCCGGTGCCATGACCTCGATGTCGGTGCCCAGCCGGAGGAACTCTCCATGGGCGTGGTCGATGGACTCGATGGGCAGCCGGGCTTCCGTCCACCCGTCACCTGCTGGTGTCACGCCGAGCCGGCGGGCTCCCTCCGGGGTGAGCCGTACCAGAGCCTCCCCGGTGTGCAGCCGGGCTCGGAAGTCGGCGAGGTAGGTGTTCCAGTGCACGGCCAGGTCGAACCCGTCCGGGACGACGAACTCCTCCTCCAGGGGGCGGAGTCGAACGATCTGGTCGACCCGGTAGGTGCGGATTCCGGCCGGCCCGCTGGCGACCAGGTACCAGCGGCCGGCCTTGAGTACGAGTCCGTACGGCTGCACTCGCCGCTCGATCTCCTGCGGTGCCCGCCAGCGCCGGTACCGCAGGACCACCGCCCGCCGGGCCCACACCGCGGCGGCGATCGCGGCCAGGTGAGGGGTGCGGTCGGCATCGCCGTACCAGCCCGGGGCGTCGAGCAGGAAGCGTTCCTGGATCCGCCCGGCGTGCTCGCGCAGCTCGGCGGGAAGGGCGGCCCGCAGCTTGAGCTGGGCGCTGGTGAGTGCCTCGCCGAGGCCGAGCTCGGCGGCGGTGCCGGGGAGTGCGGCGAGGAAGGCGGCCTGCGCCTCGTCCGCGGTCAGCCCGGTGAGGCGGGTTCGGTAGCCCTCGACCAGCCGGTAGCCGCCCGCGTGCCCGGCGTCGCCGTACAGGGGTATACCGGCGGCCCCGAGCGCCTCGACGTCGCGGTAGACCGTACGGACGGAGACCTCCAGTTCCGCGGCCAGCTGCTGGGCCGTCATCCGGCCCCGGTTCTGGAGCAGCAGGAGAAGGGTGACCAGCCGGCTCGCACGCATGCTCCCCATTATCCACTGACAGCGGATGTCAGTGGAGTGCCCCTAACCTGCGGCGCATGAACGACTTCGACTTCTTGCACGGCTCCTGGCACGTGGCCAACCGGCGCCTCACCACCCCGCTCGGCGGCGCGGGCGCGAGCGCCGGCACCTGGGAGGAGTTCCCGGGCCACTCGGTGATCCAGCCGTTGTTCGGGGGCGCCGGGAACATCGACGAGATCACCTTCCCCACCCTCGGCCGCCAGGGCGTGACCCTGCGGCTGTTCGACCACGGGACGAAACTGTGGTCGATCCACTGGTCCGACAGCCGGACGGGCCGGCTGGATCCCCCGGTGGTCGGCGCATTCACGGGCGACCGCGGTGACTTCCACGGTGAGGACACCTACGACGGCCGCCCCATTCGGGTGCACTTCACCTGGTACCGCCTCGGCCCGGACGCCGCCCGCTGGGAGCAGGAGTTCTCCGGCGACGGCGGCCTCACCCGGGAGCTCAACTGGATCATGGACTTCACCCGCACCGGGCCGGCCGGCGTATGAGCATCGTCGAACTCCGGCAGTACACCCTGCGCCCCGGCGCCCGGGAGACGCTGATCGAACTGTTCGAGCGCGAGTTCGTGACCGGCCAGCAGGCGGCCGGCATCACGATGGGGGGCCGGTTCCGCGACCTTGACGACCCGGACCGCTTCGTCTGGTTGCGCGCGTTCCCCGACATGACGCACCGCCGGCACGCGCTGGAGGCGTTCTACACCGGCACGATCTGGCGCGAGCACCGCGACGCGGCCAACGCCACCATGGTCGACAGCGACGACGTCCTGCTGCTGCGCGGTCCGGGGTTCGCACCTGAGCCGTCCACCCGCGAGGTGGTCGCGACGCTCTGCCGGCCGTCGGACGCGGCGGCCTTCGACGCGTACGCCGCCCGGCACCTGGACCCGCGCCATGCGCTGCACCGCACCGAGCACGCCGAGAACGACTTCCCCCTCCTGCCTGTCCGCACCGGGGTGGACGTGCGGGTCTGGTTCGGCCCGGCCGAGCCACCACCTTGGCCGATCCGGCGGCTGCGGCTGGAGCCCGTGACGAGTTGACCTCGTGCTGCCACGAGGCGGGGAGCCGCCCGGCCAGGACTACCACGGTGACCTGAGCACCGGCCACAGGGTCCGGGTCACGCCCATCGGCTGTCCCGGAGCGGCAGCCGCCCGCACCGGCCAACCGGCGCCGGGTGCCGGGTGCCGGCACCACCGTCAGGCAGCGTCCGCCCCGTCGTGCAGTGCCGCTCGGTCGCTTCGGTCGCCGCGCCGGGCGGCCTGTCGGGTGGACCGGCCCGGGAGGGCCTGCCCGACCGATCACCCGACTCCAGCGCATGCGAGTGCCCCGCCGACCGAACAGGGCGACGGGGCACCGTGAGCGGCGGGCGCCGGTCAGGCGTGTCGGCGGCCCCACAGGGGTGTGACGACCATGATGAGGACGGCGGCGGCCGCGATCTGGAAGATGTGACGGATCCAGTCGATGCCGCCGGTGTCCGCGACACCGAAGGCGCCGGCGAGCGCGTTGCCGATGAGACCGCCCACCACACCCAGGATGACGGTGAGCCACAGGGGAATCGGCTGGCGGCCGGGGATGACCAGCTTGGCCAGTACGCCGATGATGAGACCCGCGACAACGGCCCAGATGAACGACATGATCTTCTCCTTGTGCGCGTAAGGCATGACCGTCCGGTGATGCGCTCCGCCTTCCCCGTCAGGGCCGCCGCACACCCGTTCCGGACGGGTCTCCCACCCCGTCCACCCGGCCTGGGCGGCCGAGGTGTCCCACCGCTCGGCGTCGCCGGCCGACCCGCCAGCGGCCGGCACCGGCCTTCCCTTCCTCCATCGCGGCCCTCTCTGCCCGGTCCGTGACCGACGCGGGGCCCCGTCAGGCGGTGCGGGTCGGCAGGAGGCTCGTTTCTCGCGGGGATGTGCCGGCCGCGGCGGGGAAGGAGGCTCCCGGTGCGGCGCGTCCCGGCCTACCCCCCGTTCGGGACGGTTGCCGGGTAGCGCATACTCACCTGGCCACGGCGACTGCCGCGGTGTGCTGAGCATCGAAGGGTGATGGGGGAATGAAGGAGGGTCCGGCCGATCTGGCCGTTCCGGAAGTGGTGGAGAGCGCTGCTCCGCGGGCGCAGCCGACCGGAGGCGTCGGGCGGTGGCTGCTGCGCCACCGGGTGCAGCCGGTGGGTCCGGCGGCCGCCGAGGGGCACACCGAGCCGCAGGCGTGGTGGAAGGTGATGTGCCTGACCGGGGTGGACTACTTCTCCAGCCTCGCCTACGTGCCGGCCATCGCCGCGCTGGCCGCTGGAGCGGTCTCGCCGCTGGCGACGTTGCTGATCGTGCTGCTGACGCTGGTGGGGATGCTACCGATGTACCGGCGGGTCGCGCGGGAGAGCCCCAACGGCGCGGGGTCGGTGGCGATGCTGGAGGACCTGCTGCCGTTCTGGCGGGGCAAACTGTTCGTTCTGGTGCTGCTCGGTTTCGTCGCCACGTCGTGGATCATCACCATCACGCTGTCGTCGGCGGATGCCTCGGTACACCTGGTGGAGAACCCCTACCTGTCCGATGCCCTGCACGGCCACGAGGTCGCCCTCACCATCGGGTTGCTGCTCCTGCTGGGCGGGGTCTTCCTGCTCGGGTTCAGTGAGGCGGTCACCGTCGCCATCCCTCTCGTCGCGGTCTTCCTCGTCCTCAACGCGGTGACCGTCACCGTCGGCCTGGTGGACGTGTTCACCACGCCGGGGGCCTGGTCGGCGTGGACGGACGGCCTGGCGGAAGGCGGCGGCGGTTTCAGCGGCCTGGCCGAACCGGCGCTGCTGGCGTTCCCGCTGCTGGTGCTGGGCCTGTCCGGTTTCGAGACGGGCGTGAGCATGATGCCCCTGGTGGCCGCCGAGGGCGCGAACGCGGCCGAGCGGCTTGAAGCGCGCATCCACAACGCCCGCAAGTTGCTGACCACCGCCGCGGTCGTCATGAGCGTCTACCTGCTGGCCGCGAGTTTCGTCACCACGGTCCTCATCCCCCACAAGGAGTTCGAACCCGGCGGCGCGGCCGGCGGACGCGCACTGGCGTGGCTGGCCCACGAGAAGGTCGGCGAGGCGTTCGGCACCGTCTACGACGTCAGCACCATCCTGATCCTGTGGTTCGCCGGTGCCTCCGCCATGGCGGGCCTGGTCAACATCGTCCCCCGTTACCTGCCCGACTACGGGATGGCTCCCGAATGGGGACGCGCGGTGCGCCCGGTCGTCCTCGTCTACACGGCGCTGTGCATCCTCATCACGATCGCCTTCGACGCGGACGTCAACGCGCAGGCCGGCGCCTACGCCACCGGCATCCTCGCCATGATGGTCTCCGGCGCGTTCGCGGTCACCGTCTCCGCGCTGCGCCGGCGCCGCCGTGCCGCCACCGCGGGCTTCGCCCTCCTCACCGCGGTGCTGTTCTACGCCCTGGTGTCCAACATCGTCGACAAGCCGGACGGCATCGCCATCTCCGGCCTCTTCATCCTCGGCATCATCACCGTGTCGCTGATCTCCCGCGTCTCGCGCACCACCGAGCTGCGGGCGGACCGCATCGTCCTCGACCCGGCGGCCCGCCGGTTCGTCACCGACACCCTCGCCCACGACCAGGCCATCAACATCATCGCCAACCGCCGCCAGGCCGGCGACCGCGCGGAGTACGAGGACAAGGAGCGCGAGCAACGCGGCATCAACCCGGTGCCCGGCCCCGCCGACGTGCTGTTCCTGGAGATCGACGTCGTCGACCCCTCCGACTTCAGCGAAACCCTCACCGTCCACGGCGTGGAGGTCGACGGCTACCGCGTCCTGCGCACCGAAGCCCCCGCCGCGCCCAACGCCATCGCCGCGATCCTGCTCGCTCTGCGCGATTCCACCGGCGTCCAACCGCACTGTTACTTCGCCTGGGCCGAAGGCAGCCCCCTCAAGCACATGTTCCGCTACTTCCTCCTCGGCCGCGGCGACACGGCCCCCGTCACCCGGGAGATCATCCGCAAGCACGAACCCGACCCCGCCCGTCGACCCGGCATCCACGTCGGCGGCTGACCCCGAAGCCCGGTCACCCGCCCCGCGCCGACACCTCCCAGGCGCTCCCCGGCTGCTCCGGCGGCGGCCACCGGCCCAGCCGGAGCGCCGAGTCCGCACGGGTTCTCCATTCGCCCGAACAAGCCCTCACCGTCACACCGGCGAAGGGCCGCCACCGAATCGGTGGCGGCCCTTCGCTGTCCGCTCTACCAACGGAGAGGGGTGTTCCCGACGTGTCGTATTCCGCGCAAGCGCGGGCGGAGTCACCAGCAGGTGCGCTCCGCCTCGACCGCTGCTGTGCGGCTGCTCCCAGGGCATCACCGGTCAGGCGTCCCGGGGCGGTGGTTCGCTTGCCCGCAGGCTCACGCGGCACCTCGAAGCGCGGGCACACCGCCTGGACAACCCGCCGGACGGTGTGGCCAGATCCGCTCCGGATCGGGGAGAAGGGCCACGGTCAGGGCCGGGTCGGTGTCCTTCCGGGGCGCGGTCGACCCGGAGGGCCGCACGGTCAGCGGCGGCGGCCGCCGACGTGGCGGTCGTCGGCCAGTGCGGTCAGTGGGCCGTACTCAGAGGAGAGCTCGCTCCACGTCAGGACCTCGCCACAGCGGGCCGGGAACGTCTTCGGGTCGAATTCGGGCATGGTCCAGGTGCCAGTTCCCCGGTCCCTCAGCCACAGGTCCCCGTCGCCGTCGACCACAGTCGGCGGGGCCGGTACGGGCTCGGCCTGATCGGTGGGATCCCAGGTGACCCGGCCGGGGTGGGAGGCGCGGCGCAGCTCGGTGGTGGCCAGCCGTGCGGCCAGGTCGCGGGTGGACTCTTCGGTGTCCTTGACCGACGCGAGCCGGTAGGCGTCGTCGAGGACGGGCAGGGCTGGATTCTGGCTGCGCTTGGAGCTCATACGCTGGCTACCTCCGTAGGGGGCGCCACATCCGTTATGGCACCCCGTGTAGGAGAACGGTATCCGAGGCGGGAGCCGGGCCGGGCACGATCACCGTCCAGGTGGAGGGTGGAGGCCACCGGGTCGGTGGGGCCGGTGGTGAGCTGGTCCCGGGCATGGCGCAGCCGCGGTGGGTCGGGGAGCGCGGTGTCGTGAAGGCCGAACTCTTCGAGGGCCCTTCGGGATCCGACCAAGCACGCGAGTGCCACCTTGGGCGGATGGTCGAACAGCCCGTGAGGTTCGCTGCTGTCACCGGCTCCCTTCGGGGTTGCCCGGGTGCAGAGCGGGCAGGCGCGTCCTGAAGGCGATCATCCGTACGGCGGTCGCCGTTCCCACATGTGAGTGAGGTCACCCCTTGGCACCTTCCGTCGAAACGAACTCCGGCGTCGCAGCCGCCATCACGCTCGTCGAAGGCCAGCTCTCCCGGCTCGAGGAGCAGAAAGCCGCGCTCGAAAGCGAGTTGGGGCGAGTCGCCGCGTACGTCACCTCGCTGCGGGTCGCCCTCGACGGCCTGCTCGCAGCCGACGCGGCCCTGCGGCCCTCCGTCGGCACGACAGCCGAGCCGGCCACTCCCCCACCTGTGTCCGCCGAAGAAGCTCCGGCGGCAGCGGAGCCGGAGCCGGCCGGGGCCGCCGCGGGGCCGCTCCCCGCAGCCGACGAACCGGAACCGAAGAAGGCAACCCGGCGCCGGGCGCCCGCCACCAAGGCAGCGCCCGCCAAGCGAACCGCACGCAAGCCCCGCGGGACCACCCCTGCGGCCGCCAAAGCCGGCGCCGGCCCGGCCGAGAGCAAGCCCAAGGCACGGATCGCGAAGAAGACCCCGGCGAGGAAGTCGGCCTCGCCGGCTCCGGCAGCCCCGACGGCGCCGAAGCGATCCCGTGGGATCGCCGACGATGTCCTGAACGCTCTCGCCGCGGCCGGCAAGCCGGTGCGGGCGGGCGAGGTCTCCGCGACCCTCAGCCCCGGCAGCACGGACGACAACGTCCGCACGACCCTGGAACGGCTCGTCAAGGCCGGCCGGGCACAGCGTGCGGGCCGCGGCCTGTTCGAGGCACTGCCGACGAGCTGACCCCGCGCACCGGGTGGCGAACGCCGCTGGGGTAGTGGATCTTCCGGGGCCGGTCGGATTCGTTCCGACCGGCCCCGGGACGCGCCCCGCGCGTTCGGCCGCCGTGGTGCGAAGGTCACCTACTTCCCCGGCCTTCGTACTGCCGCGCGGAGCGAGCGGACGTCTGTGGGAACGGCCCACCGGCCTTGTCGTGCCGCGTCGCGGCCGGCCCGGTTGTGCGTGCGGGTGCGTGCGCGGGGTCCGTCCGCCGCGGGAGCCGGCCACGGCGCGCCGAACGCCGCTTCTCACGACCGGGATTGGGCGACCTCTCAGCGGGCAAGTGATCTCCACACCGGACCAGCGCGCGGAGGCGGCTATGACTGTCATGACTCGGCTGATCGCTCCACCCCTTCTGGACTCGACGCCGGCCAGGCCGGCCCCTTGTGCCTCTCTCCGCTTCGCTGCCGGATCAGCCGATGCAGTGGGCCATCCTGGCCGCCATCGAGCGCGGACAGTGCAGGCCTGAACCCTGGCGCCGCGGCTGTCTCTCGTACACAGACCCGGATACGTGCTCGACCACTTGTGTGAGGAGTCCGATGATGCCCGTCCTCGTCCTTCTGTCAGCGCCTTTGCTTCTCGCCGCGATCTTCGTCATCGCCGGATTGCGGCCCGCGCGCGGCAGGAGCAGTCTGCCGCAAGCGGCCACCGCCCGACGTCGGCTCACCCGGCGCCATACTCAGCATCTCCGCCGTGCAGGCCAGGCGCTGTGAGTGTCGGTCACCCGCCGACGATGCGCCGCGCCGCACCACTCAGCCCCCGGAGGGCCTGCTCAGGTAGGGATGCGGGAACCCCTACGCTCGCCCGGGGGGCCCGAACAGCCGGAGCACGGAGTCGCTGGTGACCTGGCCACAGCGCCTCCTCGGACGATCGCGGAGAACGGATCCACCCGCGCCGGTGTCCTGTGCTCGTGAAGGCGGCCGTGGGCGGCGGCACCTCGCGGACCCGGCCCGCTCGCCCGTCCCGCTCCCTGCTCCCTGCTACCTGTGGCGACCTGCGCGACGGCCCAGGGCCCCGACACGGCCCAATGGCCCAATCCGTCCTTCCCGGCCCGCGCACCGGTCACCGCCCCGGCGCCGCGGTACTCCCGGAGGATCGGACGGTGAGCGAGGCGGTGCGGTGTGACGAGGCCGCGCGTGCCGCTGTCAGGTGAGAGCGGTGCCGCGCAGCAGGAGCAGGGCGATGTCCAGGGCGGCCAGCGCGAGGCTGGCGAGGAAGGGCAGGCGGCTGCGCGGGTCGCGGGTGGGGAGGGCGACCGTGAGTGCGAGCGTGCCGGTGGCGGCGAGGCAGGCCCGGTCGGTGGTGGTGAGGGGCCCGGGCGGTCCCAGGACGAGGGCGGCCGCCCCGGCCAGCAGCAGGGTCGCGGCCAGCGCGCGGGTGAGGTGCGGGCCGAGGCGGTGGGGCAGACCACGCACTCCGGTGGCCAGGTCGCCGGGGATGTCGGGAAGCGCGTTGGTGAGGTGAGCACCCGTACCGAGCAGGGCGCCGGCCGCCGTCACCCACGCCGGGGGCCACGGGTGGCCGGGCAGCGCGAGGGTGACGAAGGCGGGCAGCAGCGCGAAGGCCCCGGCGTAGGGCAGCCATGACAGCGCCGTGCGCTTGACGCCCAGATTGTAGGACCAGGCCGCCGCGACCCCGACGAGGTGGGCGGCGCCCGCCGCCAGTCCGCCCGCCAGCGAGAGCGGGACGCACAGCGCGAGTGCGCCCCCGGCGGCGGCGGCCACGCTCCGCGGGCGAACGACGCCGGCCACCAGCGGCTTGTCGGTGCGGCCGGTGGCGAGATCGCGGTGAAGATCGATCCGGTCGTTGCACCAGCCCACCGACAGCTGCCCGGTCAGGACCGCCGAGGCCACCAGCGCGCTTCCCGCCGTGCCCCGCCCCCAGGCCACGGCGAGAGCGGTGACGACGGCGGTGACGGCGAGCGCGGGGGCGGCGTGGGAGGCGGCCAGCATCCCCCGTGCCGCTGCGCCCCTCCTGGACTGCGGTTGAACGGTCGGGGTTGCCGCGGACCGGACTCCGGTGGTGTGCACCTCCTCATGCTAGATCGGGCAAATCGCCGACCAGCGCACATTTCATGATGAAGTATCAGATCACGTCTAGGGTGAGCCGGTGACCACAATCGCGGCTGTCCACGGCGTGCTCGCGCCGCACCGGTACGAGCAGGGCGAGATCACCGAGGCCCTGACGGCGATGTGCGCGGCGTCCGACGCCCAGCGCGGCGTCCTCCAACGGCTGCACGCCACCGCCGCGGTCGGCACCCGCCACCTGGCTCTGCCGCTGGAGCGTTACCGCGAGTTGGGCGGGTTCGGCCGGGCCAACGACCTGTTCATCGACGTGGGGCTGCGGCTGGCGGAGGAAGCCCTGAGCGGCGCCCTGGCGGCGGCCGGTCTGGCGCCCGAGGAGGTGGACCTGGTGGTCTCCACCTCGGTGACGGGTATCGCCGCGCCCTCGTTGGAGGCCCGGCTGGCCGGGCGGGTGGGCCTGCGGCCGGACGTGAAGCGGGTGCCGATCTTCGGCCTGGGCTGCGTGGGCGGCGCCGCGGGCCTGGCCCGGTTGCACGACTACCTCCAGGGCCATCCCGGGCACGTCGCGGTCCTGCTCTCGGTCGAGCTGTGCTCCCTCACCTTGCAGCGCGCCGACACCTCCGTGCCGAACATGGTGGCCGGTGCCCTGTTCGGTGACGGCGCCGCCGCCCTGGTGGCTGTCGGACGCCACCACCCGCGGTCCGGGGACTTCGCGGGGCCGCGGGTGGCGGCGACCCGCAGCCGCCTGTACCCGGGCACCGAGCGCGCGCTGGGCTGGGACATCGGAGACAGCGGCTTCACCATCGTCCTCGGCGCCGAACTGCCCGAACTGGTGCGCCTGCACGTCGGCGAGGACGTCCGGTCCTTCCTCGCCGAACACGACCTGAAGCCGCCGGACGTCACCGGTTGGGTCGCCCACCCGGGCGGACCCAAGGTCCTGGACGCCTTGCAGGAGAGCCTCGGGCTCGACGCCCGCGCGCTGGAACTGACGCGGCGTTCACTGGCCGAGGTCGGCAACCTCTCCTCCGCCTCCGTCCTGCACATCCTGCGCGACACCCTCGCCCACGATCCGCCACCACCCCCCGGCGGCCCCGGTCTGCTCCTCGCCATGGGACCGGGCTTCTGCTCCGAACTCGTCCTCCTGCGCTGGTAGGCCCGGATGCCCCTGTACACGCTGCTGGTCCTCCTGGTCGCCGTCGAGCGCCTGGCCGAACTCGCCGTCGCGCGCCGCAACGCCGCCTGGAGCCGGGCACGCGGCGGTGTCGAACACGGCTCCGGCCACTACCCCGTCATGGTCCTGCTCCACACCGCACTGCTGGCCGGCTGTCTGGCCGAGGTCCACCTCGCGCACCGTCCCTTCCTGCCGGCCCTGGGCCTGCCCATGCTGATCCTCGTACTCGCCGCCCAGGCGCTGCGCTGGTGGTGCATCCACTCCCTGGGGCCGCGCTGGAACACCCGGGTCATCGTGGTGCCCCACCTGCCGCTGGTCAGCACCGGCCCCTACCGGCTGTTCAGCCACCCGAACTACCTCGCCGTCGTCGCCGAAGGCGCCGCCCTGCCCCTCGTCCACGGCGCCTGGCTCACCGCGACCGCCTTCACCCTGCTCAACCTCCCCCTGCTCGCCACCCGGCTGCGCTGCGAGAACGCCGCCCTGGCCGACTGCGCCACGGCGTCGACGTGATCGACCTCCTCGTCGCCGGCGGCGGCCCCGCCGGCCTCGCCACCGCGATCCACGCCGCCCTGGCCGGGCTCGACACGGTGGTCCTCGAACCACGTCCCGCCCCGATCGACAAGGCGTGCGGCGAGGGACTGATGCCCGGGGCCGTCCGCGCCCTGGCCGCCCTGGACGTGCCGGTGGTCGGCCACCCGATCCGCGGCATCCGCTACCTGGACGACCGCCACCGCGCCGAGGGCAGGTTCCGCCACCAGGAGGGGATGGGCGTGCGGCGCACCGTCCTGCACGCCGCGCTGTCCCGCCGGGCGGCCGAACTCGGCGTGCCGGTGCTGGCGGGGAAGGCCACCTCCGTCCACCAGGACGGCGACAGCATCACCGCCGCCGGACTCACCGCCCGCTACCTGGCCGCCGCGGACGGCCTGCACTCGCCCCTGCGCCGGCAGTTGGGCCTGGAACGCCCCGACCCGCGACCCCCGCGCTACGGACTGCGACGGCACTTCGCGGTGGCGCCCTGGACCGACTGCGTGGAGGTCCACTGGTCCGCACTCGGCGAGGCCTACGTCACCCCGCTCGGCCCGGACCGGATCGGCGTCGCCGTCCTGACCGGCGAGCGACTGCCGTTCGACGCACTGCTGCCCGCGTTCCCCGCACTCCTTCACCGCCTCACCGCCCACCGCGGCTCGGCCGTACGCGGCGCCGGACCGATGCGCCGGCGGGTACGGGCCAGGGTGGCGGGACGCGTCCTGCTGGTCGGGGACGCCGCCGGCTACATCGACGCGCTCACCGGCGAGGGCATCTCGCTCGCCCTCACCGGCGCGGCCCACCTGGTGCGCTGCGTACGCGCCGGCCGGCCGCTGGACTACGAGCGGGCCTGGCGCCGCGCCACCCGCGACCACCGCCTGCTCACCGGAGCACTGGTACGCGCCCGCGTCAACCCGCTCCTGGCCCCACGGATCGTCCCCCTGGCCACCCGCGCCCCCGCGCTCTTCACCGCCCTGGTCAACCGCCTCACCTGACGGTGATGACGTCCGTGGTGATGGTGCCGGCGAGTCGGTTCCATCACCTCGTGGCCCCGAACGCGCTGCGCACGAGCACCCCCGGGCGGCCAGTTCCGGGTCTGTCCGGATCCTCCCCCTGGCAACCGGGGTCGGCGGGCCCCGCCGGGATCCGCCGGCGGTCGGAGCCGGCCACGGCCGGCAGGATCACGGAGGCAGCCGCCCAGAGCGCCCGGTGGAACGTCACAGCCGTCCTGCCCACCCTCGCCGACCCGACGCCCTGGTCGGCCTCCTCCTTGGTGGCGTACTTCCAGCGTCCTGGACCCGCGCGCCGCGCACGCCCGGGCGAGCCGGATCCGGAGGGATGAGGCGCTCGCCGCCGACCGGGCCGCCGCCGGCCCCGGCCGGTGCATCGCGCCGGCGCCGGACAGCGGCTCGGCCAGGCCCGGCGGCGCCCGCCGCGTCGACGCCGCGCTGGAGGAGTACGGGCAGCGGGCCGAGCCGTGGCCGCATGATCACCGGCCCCTCGGCTTCCGGTGAGCCGCTGGACGGACCTGCGCGCCGATGTCCGCAGGTGTGAGGCCGTGCGGCCTGGGCAGCCGCACCCGTAGACGATCACCGCCCCGGGACGGACCGGGGCGCGGACCCAGCGGAGAGGGCACAGCGACATGGGCGAGCAGGCGAAGAACACCTCGGTGAGCGGCGAGGGCGATGTCGACGAGGCGGTCGGCGCCGCCGCCGAGCGCATCCGGCGCGCGCTGGAGAGTGAGGACGCGGGCCGGGTGGCGGGGCCGGGCGCCAAGACGGACGACCGCCCGCAGGGCCGCCCCGAAGG
This sequence comes from Kitasatospora sp. NPDC086009, assembly GCF_044540385.1. NCBI lineage: Bacteria > Bacillati > Actinomycetota > Actinomycetes > Kitasatosporales > Streptomycetaceae > Kitasatospora > Kitasatospora sp. NPDC086009. The sequence continues at coordinate 64,046 of NZ_JBITSA010000019.1, read as the reverse complement.
GCAGGGGTCCGAGGACGAGCCGCCCGCCGCGCCGGCCGCGGACGCGGTGGCGCCCTGAGTGGGCCACAAAAGGCGCCGACCATCCTACGAAAGGACCGGAATCCGATGAGCACCGAGCGCGACGCGAAGCAGGAGCACGACCCGGAGCGCGAACCGGATGGACCGACTGCCGCACAGGGCGACGAAAGCACACAGGGCGAAGCACAGGACCTGGACGAGCGACAGGGAGACGCCACCACGGCCGACCCGACGCCTACCCGCCACCTGGGCCCCGACGACAAGCCGGCCCCGGAGGAGTCGAGCCGCTGACCTTCCGGTCCTGACCGGAAGGAAGTCCAGTGGCCCCACCTGAGCGGTGAGGGTTGGCGCCACCAAGTGACCGAAGGTGCCCCGCCCACCGGGCTCGCACCCGGTCACCGCCGGAAGGAACACGGTCCACCGCCGGCACCCGCACCGACGGCCCGGCAGCAGGAAGCGGCCAGGAGCGGCGGCCGGGAAGCGGCAGCGGGACCCGCGGGGAACCGGGGGACCGATCCGGGCCCCCGGGACAGGCGCCCGGCAAGCACAAGCCCGAGCCCCACGAAAGGACGGACATGATGACCGCAACGGACGACGCCAGGGGCGACGACGTCTACCAGCCCGATGCCACAACCGAGGTCGGCGACGACGCAGGCCTCCTGGACCCGGAGGACACCCTGCTCGACCGCGCCGCCGGTCCCTACGAGGAGGGCTGGTCCCCGCCGGAACGGCCACTCGCCGTCGAACACCAGGGCACCACGGCGGCGGAGCAGAACGAGGGCGAGAGCCTGGACCAGCGGCTGGCCGAGGAGGTCCCGGACCCAACGCTGGCCGTCCCCGCCCAGACCCCCACAGACGGCACCGACGAGACCGCCGACACGAGCGAAGAGCCTCGCGACGAGGAGGTAGGGGCCGCCCGCGCGGGCCGGCTGCGCCCCCGGGCCACCGGACCGAGTACCTTCGCGACGGATGTCGGTGTCGACGGAGGCGCGGCGTCTGCCGAGGAAGCCGCCGTCCACATCGTCCCGGACGAGGAGCCCTGACCATCGCTTGAGCCCGCCCCAGGCGGACACCCTCAGTTCCGGGCCCTGGATCCCGGCGACCGGGGGCTGGCCAGGGGGACGGTCAGCGGTGAGGGACCGGGCAGCACCTGCTGCCCGGTCCCTCCGGGTTCGCTCTCGCTCGCACATGACCTCGACCAGCCGGCCACCCCCGCCACACCCGTGGCTGTGGCGGGGGCGGCCGAAGGGCGTGGTCCGGGTCAGAGGGTGTCGCGGTAACCACCGGAGGCGGTGCCGCGCTTCTCGATGAAGTGCTTGAACCGCTTGAGGTCGCCCTTGACCTGCCGGTCGAGCATGCCGGTCATGTCGGCGGCCTTCTCGGCCATGCCGCCGGGCTGGAAGTCCATCTCCATCATCACCCGGGTATGGGTCGCGTCGATCGGCTCGAAGCGCACCATCCCCGTCTGCCGCACGTCACCACTGGTGGTACGCCACGCCACGTGGTCGTCCGGCACCTGGTCGACGATCTCGGTGTCGAACTCCCGGGACACACCGGCGATCTTCGTCTTCCAGTGGTTGTGCCGCTCGTCGAGCTGGGTGATCTCCTCGACGCCCTCCATGAACATCGGGAACTGCTCGAACTGCGTCCACTGGTTGTACGCCGTGCTGACCGGCACATCGACGTCGATCTGCTCCTGCACCTTGCTCATCGCTGCTCACTCGCCTTCGCATCGCTTCGCGGTCGGACAAGCGCCTGCCCCGACCGCCGGCCGGTATGCCCGGCCCCTACCGATTCCGCCGCATTCCGGACGAACCGGCAACAGCCACCACCCATTCGAGGACCGATCCCCCCAGGCCACCGCTCTCCGCCCACCACCCGGCGCCGGCTGCGGCCGGCCTCCCTCTCCCCGGAGGTCCCCCCTGCGGGGGAGCCGCCAGACGAAGATCATCCTCGCGTGTGATCCCGCTACGCCGCGGCCGTGCCAGGCTCACCACATGCACTACGTCGTACACCGGATAGCCGCCGAGGAATGGCGGGAGCTCCGCGAGATCACACTGGAGGCGCTGCGGGACTCCCCCGGCGCCTTCAACCTCTCCTACGCCGACACCGCCGCCCACCCCGAGGCCTACTGGCAGCAACAGGCCGCCGCGGAGGCTGCCGGGCTACGTGCCACCCTCACGGCCCGTGACGCGAGCGGGAACTGGGTGGGAACGGCCGGCATCGAGCCCGTCCCCGACGTCCCGGACACCGTGTGCGTCCGCTCCGTCTACGTCACCCCGGCCCACCGCGGCGCCACCGGCCCCGCCACCGATCTCGTGCGGGCCACCATCCGCCACGCACAGGACCACACCGACGCACGGTGGCTGACCCTCGGCGTCAACGAGAACAACGCACGCGCCCTGGCCTTCTACCGACGACTCGGCTTCGAGGACACCGGAAAGGTGATCCCCTACGTCCGAAACCCGAGCGAGAAGGTCCTCATCCTGGGCTACCCGGGCTTCCGCAGCGACCCCCGGTAGCCAACCCTCCAGCCGGACGGGCCGGCGCAGCGCCCCGCGTCGGTCTCTCCGCTCACCCCGCGAACTGGCGGCTCGGCCCCCCATCCCGACCGGTGGGCCGGTACGGCGACAGGCCCACCGGATACAGCGGCGGCGCCCCGGCGCAGCCGTAGGCGCGACGGGTCACGGCCCGATGCGTGGCGCGGCCGCCGCAGCGGCCGGCACCCCTCCTGCCCGACCTGCCGCCTCCCCCGGGGGCGCGAGGTTGCGCCGGCCAGGCTCGCCGGCGAGGTGGTGCCCGGCTCGCCCGGACGCCGGCGCCGTCGGTGAGGCGAACCCTGCGGGGGCGGGCGCTCTCGTGACACTCCGTCGAACCACTCGTTCGGTCGTGTGACGGCCCCGCGTCGCCCGGGTGGGCGGCCGGTCGTGGTCGACTGCCCTGCATGGTCTCAGGGCGGAGCAGGATGTGGGCGTTCCTTCAGGTCGGGCTTGCCCTGGCGGTGCTGTGCGGCTGTTCGTCGCTGTCGGATCGGGAGGACGCGGTCGCGGCCGCGGCACGGGCCTTCGAGGCCGACCTCGCCCGCCAGGACAATGCGGCGCTGTGCGGCGCACTCGCCCCGGGCACGCGCGAGGAACTCGAGGACAGCAGCAAGACGGGCTGCCAGCAGGCGATCGGCGACAGCGACCTGCCCTCAGCCGCGGACGTCCGCCGAGTCGACGTCTACGGCCGGCAGGCCCGCGCCGTGCTGGACAGCGACACCCTCTTCCTGTCCGCCTTCCCGGACGGATGGAAGATCACCGCCGCGGGGTGCGACCCGCAGCCCCGCAAGCCCTACAAGTGCGTGGTCAAGGGAGCGTGAGACCGGTGCGCAGCCTGTTCGCCCTGTGCGTGCTGATCGTCGTCGGCGGTCTGGTCTACTTCACGACGATCGGGGCGCTGCACCGATGAGCCGCACGGACCGCGCGGGGCGATTCCTGCGCGACAACAGCCTCACCCTGGCCTTCGGTGCCGCCTTCCTGCTCACCCTGGTCGGGCAGGCCGCCGCAGGGCTGGCGGAGGTGAACAACGAGCTCGTCGCGGCCGATCTCCAGCCCGTCGGTGTCGCCGGCTATCTGACCGGCTCCGACTTCGCGGTGGACGTCACCGAGAACTGGCAGTCGGAGTACCTGCAGTTCTTCCTGTACATCTTCGGCACCGTCTGGCTGCTGCAACGGGGGTCCCCGGAGTCCAAGAGCCTGGACCGGCCCGGTACCGAGTCCGACCGCGAACAGAAGGTCGGCGCTCACGCCACCGCCGACTCGCCCTCCTGGGCCCGCGCGGCCGGACTGCGCCGCACCCTGTACTCGCGCTCCCTCGGCACGGTGATGGCGCTGTTCTTCGTCGGCTCCTGGTTCGCCCAGTCGATCACCGGTGCGGCCTCGTTCAACGCCGGGCGGCTGCGCGACCTCCAGGCGCCGTTCACCTGGTGGGACTACGTGCTGTCCGCGGACTTCTGGAACCGCACCCTGCAGAACTGGCAGTCCGAACTCCTCGCGGTCGCCTCCATGGCGATCCTCTCCGTCTACCTGCGCCAACGCGGATCACCCGAATCGAAGCCGGTCGGTGCCGCCCACACCTCCACCGGCGTCGAAGGCTGATGCCCACCGGCGGCCCACCGGCGGCCCCGGTCCGGGCCGGGCGGGGGACGCTACGGAGACGCTCCAGCCGGTGGGATCCGCCGGGCGCGAGGAGGTACACGAGTGCGGGCGGGGACATGACCCCGTAACGCCCTGCCCGACCGAGAGGGGCGTGTGCCCGGTCGGGCAAGGCGTGACAGGGAACCGCCGGCGTTCGGTCGGCGCGGTTGGGGCCTACTTGCCGCGGCCGGTCACGAAGTCCCGGGCCCGGTCCACGAGGCCGACACCGGGGCCGAGGAGCTTGCTGGCCATCGGGCTGTCCGGGGCCGCCGGGTGCGGCCGGGTCGGGGCCATGGCCTTCGCCCGGCGGACCTTGTCCCCGAGGTCGTCCAGCTGCTCCGGGGTACAGGCCGTGCGCAGCATCGGGAAGAGGTTGGTCTCCTCGTCCTCGACGTGGGCGGACACCTCGTCCATCAGCTGCCGGAGCACCGAGCCCATCGCGGGATCGTCGGTGCGCAGGTCCTCCAGCTGCTTGAGGAGGTCCTCGACCTGGCGGTGGTCCTCGATCTCCCTGTCCGCGAGGGCGTCGCCGCCGTCGAGGTGCTCGCGGACCGCGGGGTAGAGGTACTGCTCCTCCGCGACCGAGTGCCGCACCAGCTCGATGGTGACGTGGTCGATCACGTCCCGCAGTGCCTGGCCGCCGCCGCTCATGGCCCGGATGCGGCCGAACATGTCCTCCACCTCGCGGTGGTCCGCCATCAGTTCCTCGATCACGTTTCCGCCGTGTCCCATTGTCCTGCCTCTCGTCGTCCGCGGGCGAGTCGGTCCGCGCCCAGCCGGAGTGCGTTCCCGCTCCCTCGCGGGCCTGCGCCGGTGGCCCGCTCCTCACCGGATCGGGCGGCCGCAAACTCCCCCGGTCCGGTCCGAGCGGGCGACGGGCCGGTGCCGTGGGGGTGGCGGCTCGCACTCGGCCCATGCCGTCTTGCCGCCCGGGGCAGGATCGGTGGCGGGTTTCAGGTTGTCTTGGCCGTCTCGTCGAAGAACCTGATGAGCCGGGGCAGGGCTTGCAGCACCGATCCGTTGTGGTCGAAGTCGCCGACGTCGGTCAGCCGGGGGGGGCGGCGCCGTGCTTCCTCAACTGGCCCGCGCAGTAGGTCGAGTGAGGTCAACACACCACCCTGGTTACGGCTACCGGGTCCCGGCTTGCCCGCGTCGCCGGAGAAGGCCAGTGGCGAGCGGGAGTCGTTGGAACCCCGCACCGCCGACCGTGACATCCCGCGCCGCCACGCCCTTGCCGCCGATCCCGGCCAGGCGGCAAGGGCCGTGTCGGAACCAGCTGGTGACACCGTTCACGGGAACGGGCCGGTATACCCCGGAAACCCGCTGTACCGGTGAGGATCCGACCGGACCACGGTCGGTCAGTCGATGCCTTCGACGATGCGGAAGTCGCGCTCGACGCCGTCGCCGAGGGCGGCCAGCGCCTCCTGGTAGGCCGCGCTCTCGCGGGCCGCGACGGCCTGCTCGAAGCTGTCGAACTCGATCAGGATGGTGCGCGCGGCGAGTCCGGCCTCGTGTGCCACGACCCGACCGTCACGGGCGAGGACCCGTCCGCCCCCGGCCCGGACGGCCGGACCGGCCAGCTCGTTGTAGGCAGCCAGCTTCGCAGGGTCCGAAATGGTGCGGTAGACGCTGACCCAGTAGCCCTTGGGCATGGAACCTCCAGTGTGGGGATGAGTGCATTCGATGGACGGGTTGGTCTCGGACGAGCGTCGGCAGGCCGGCCCGGTCGGCCTGCCGACCACCGCGAGTCGCTTTCGTGTCAGCCGAGCCGGGGAAAGCGGACGGCGCGCGCGATCTGCGCGGCGCCGCCCACACGGATCAGGGTGCCGGACGCGCCGCGCCGCGCGTCGGCGATGATCGTGGACGGATGGCCGAGGTGATCGCCCATGTCGACCGCGAGGGCGGTGACGCCCTGATCCGCGAGACATGCGGCCAGACACGGGCGTTGGCGACGTCCTCGGGGACGCCGATCGACGGGGCGAACATCCGGGCCGCCGCCCGGCCGTCCGCGTCGGGGACCGAGTAGGCGTAGCAGCCCAGCAGTCCGTAGCGGTCACAGGCATCGCGCAGAGCCGTGAAGTCCGGGCGGAGTTCGGCCAGCGCGGTGCGCGATCGTACGGGCAACAGGAGCCGTGGCCGGCCGGGTGAGGCCACGTGGGCAGCGTCGGGAAGGGTTTCGCTGTTCAGGCCGAGGGCGGTCGCGATCGCCCGCAGCCCGGGGGCGGTCTTGCGGGTGTCCAGGATCCGCGCCGGAGTTCCGGCCACGGCCTGGACGAAGGCGTCGGTGACAGTGGCGATGCCGCACAGGCGCTGCAGGAAGTTCAGCACCGTGCGCTCGGCGGTGATCAGGTTGCGGGCCGCCCCGGTCAGCCGCACCAGGACGTCCCCGGCCCGCACCCGTTCGCCGTCCGCGACCAGAGCCTCGACCCCGACCTCCGGGGCGCTCTGGGCGAAGACTTCGCGGACCACGGGCATTCCGGCGACGATGCCGGGCCGGCGGGTGCTGATCTCGGCGGTGGCGACCAGATCGGCCGGGACGCTCCACAAGGTGGTGACGTCGTCGTCGGCCCTGTCCTCCGTCAAGGCGGCGGCCACACTGGCCCGCGCTGCCGACACGGGGAAATCCGCGATCCTCATAGGTGGTTCCTCGCCTCTCGGAGATCGATCATCGGACCGACGAGGCCCTGGACGGCTTCCTCGACGGCTTTTGCTCGCGTCGGGTGGGCGACGACGACGCCACCGTGAGCAGCAGCGGCGGCGAACCCGACGCCGGCGCGGGGGAAGTCATCGCGCATGACGTGTTGCTCCGTTCAACAGGACCGCCGGATCGATGGTTCGCCCCCCATCAGAACCCCCGGAATCCGCTTCCCGCCAATAGCCCCACGAGGCCACCCCATAGGCTCGGACCTATCCCGAGAGCAAGGAGCGGACATGCACGACCATCAAGGCGTCGAACTTCGTCATCTCCGCTACTTCGTCACCGTCGCCGAGGAAGGCACGATGACGGAGGCCGCACGGGTGCTGCGGATCGCCCAGCCCAGCCTCAGCCAGCAGATCAGCGCCCTGGAACGCCGGGTCGGGGCCAAACTGTTCCACCGCAGACCCAAAGGGATGGAGCTCACCGAGGGCGGCCGGATCCTGTACACGAGCGCCACACGCACCCTGGCCGAGATCGAGTCGTCGCTGGCGCAGGCACGCGACGCCCGCTCTCCCGTACGCGTAGGGGTCTGCGGCACCGCCCCGGACCACCTGCTGGCACGGGTCGAGCAGGTCCTGGCCGAAGACGGATCCCCGGACGTCGAGTTCACCGAGACCGACTCCCCGAAGCAACTCGACCTGTTACGGACCGGCACCCTCGCCCTCGGGGTGATGCGCGCCGTCCACGACATCGACGACCTGGCCACGCTCACCCTGGCCGACGAACCACTCGGCGTGCTCCTGCGCCCCGATCACCCGCTGGCCCATCACACGGCCCTGTCCTGGGCCGACCTCGCGGGCCAGGACCTCCTCTGGTTCCCCGCCGAACGCGACCCGCACTTCACCGAGGACGTCCTGGCCCACCTCGCCGGCCACGGCTGGTCACCACGACTACGTACCGTCGACGCGCACAGCCGGGCCCTGTACCGCCATCACCTGCGCAACAACCAGAACCTGATCACCCTACGAACCCGGACCGCCGTCACGAAGGACACCGGGATCACCTGGCGCCCCTTCGCATCCGACCCGCCACGCGAACGCTTCCTCCTGGCCACCCCCGACGACAGCCCCTGGGCGGACCTGCTGTCACGCGCGGACAGCCGGCCACCCGACGACGGCACCGGCCGAGCCGGCCAGCACGCGACGAACTCCCCGATCGCCACCTCGTCGACCAGTGCCGGGCCCGTCCGGTCGCCGGCAACGCGCCCTGGCCTCTCCGGAGCCGGCAGCCGGCACGACCGCTGACCGCTTGCCGCCTCGGCGCCCGGCTTCGAACGATCGGCCTCCCACCTGGGCCGGCCGGAAGGCAGCACCGATTGATCTTGCCGCCCAGATGCCCCCGCTGCCCTCCACCGGCTTCTGGAGCTCAGCAGCACGAGCACTCAGTTCTGGTCCGTCCGCGGGGCCCCCAGGAACGAGTCCGCCGACGCTCCCACCTGGTCGGAACGGGCAGCGTCACGGGGCCGAGCAGCTCCTCCTCCCGGTCGCTGACGCACTGTGGGCACTCCAGCCAGTCTCGGCCGGCCTTCTCCGTCAGCTCCAGCGGTGACCCCTGGCAATCCCTCCGATCGATCCCAGGCACGTCCAGCACGGGCGCAGCGCGGCGGTGGCCGCGTGTTCCGGGCGAAGAAGCGGTGTGGCGAGGAGCCGATGAAGCCAGGGAGGGTTGGGTCAGGCCTCGGGAGAGGCAGCCGCCTTCCCGCGCGCGATGCGAGCGCGGCCACCGGGCGGCAGGACGACGAGATACTGGTGGTCGGCGTCCTCGACACGGGCCAGGGTGATGGAGGTGCCCGCCGCCGCCGCGAGTGCCTCGGCGGCCGGGCCGGCCTCCTGCGTCATCAGGTCGATCCGTGAGTGGAATCGGGTGAGGTCCTTCGCCGGGCCGGTGATCCACATCGCGATCCGCGCGCCTTCGCGCAGCGCGGCGAGCAGGTCCGAGCGAAGCGGTGCGTCGTCGGCCTGTCGGAGGAGCAGGTCGTGCAGGCGTTCCTGCCCGCACGGCCGGGTGGGCGCTGCCTCGGCCAGCGTCCGGCACTTGCGGCACGAGGCCAGGCCCTGTGGCTGGAAGTGGCGCAGGAAGAACGTCAGGTATCGGCCGCGGATCCCGCACAGGGTGCGGCGGCCGTCGGCGGCGTGCTCGACGCCGGGCACTCCTTCGACTCCGGCCGCGGGGAACTCGGCCGGCTCGCGCGCGGTGGCGAACGACCAGGTCCCGCCCGAGGCGGCGCTATCGGCGGTGTTGATCACGGGAGGCAGCATGCCACGTCTCGTAGCCGTCACCCGCGCGAGGGTAGGGGCGTGGCCGCACGGCTCGCACGCCGCGTTCCTTCACCGGGTGGAGGTTCGCGTGGAGCACCCGCGCGACTTCGTTGACGTGGGCCGCGACGTCCTGGCGGACCGTGGCGGGCGAGCCGGCGGCCATCACGACGAAGGCCCAGGACAACTCGGCCCCTCCGAGGGCTCGGCAGACATCCTCCGCATCCCCGATCTCACCGACCGCTGACCGCTGACCGCTGACCGCTGACCGGCCGGTTGCCGGGGTCGTAGGTCAGCGTGCGGTGACTGAGTACGCGGCGAGCGCGCGGTTCCCGCGCGGCTTGGCGATGGCCCGGAGAACGTCGGCCTGACTCAGGACGAGCTGGCGCACCGGCTCGGGCAGCGCGGCCAGACGCTCCTCCGCTGCGGCCAGGTCGAGGCAGGCGGCTATCTCCCAGTCGCCGTCCTGAAGCTCTCCGGTATCGACCGGGCCGCTGCCGTCGGCCGTCCAGCCGGCCTCGTGCAGGAGCCTCAGCAGCGCCTCACGGGAGAACGGCGTGCGAACGTTGCCCTGGCCATGCGACCCCGCGGCCTCGGTCTGCCCCTGGATCAGCACGGCGAGGAGGTGCGCCAGCTGGTCGCCGGACGCAGGCGTCAAGTCCCACTCGGCGAAACACAGTCGCCGCGCCCACGGCCGTACCCGGGCCAGTGTGTCCCGCAACTGTCCGAGCGATGCGAAGTACCAGGAGCAGTGCGCGAACACCACGAAGTCGAAGGTACTTCCGGGGAAGTCGACCGACGGGTCGAGGACGTCCGTGCCGAAGCGGAAGTCGATGCGCGGCCCGAGAGGGCCCGCCGCGATCCGGGCCGCCGATTCTCCGAGCGTGACCGGCGCCCCGTAGGAGGGGTCGGCCACGTCGAGGGCTGTCACGCGCCCCTCGGGCCCCACCGCCTCCGCGAGGACCACGGTCATGTCGCCCTGGCCGCAGCCCAGTTCGAGGACCGTCGAGCCGGGCGCGATCTGCCAGCTCGCCACGAGCGCGGCGCGGTGGCGAGTCTGGGACAGCTGGATGTCCGGGCTGTGATCGGCAGCGGCCATGCCGGCCGCGAGCGAGGGGGCCTTGGCGCGGAGATCGGAGTGATTCACAAAGTCCTTGGTGATACTCGACGGGTCGGTGCGGGCCGATGCTATGGGACTCGTGGGCAGCGCCGCCTCCGATTTCCTGGACATCCCGTGATGCCGCAGTCCGAGCAGGGGGGAAACACGCGCTCGGTTCCGTCCGATGGTCCACCGTGCGCCAAGGACCGCCGTGCCGTGACCCCGCACCGCAGGCTCGCCGACAACGAGGCGGCTGACTCCGTCCACAGCAGACTCCACTGCCCGCCACCGCCGTAGCCGTTCACGGTGATCGCGAGTTTGCCGAACGGTGGCGAGGGCGGCTTCGACACCGGCAAGGGGTACGTGCATGGCGGTAGCGGCGACCCCGCCGGACCGGGCGGCAAGGGCGACGACGGCAAAGTCAACACCACCCCCAGCGGCAACTACGAAGCCCCCGGCGAATCCCCCGGACGACCTGACACCGGAACTCCCGCCGTCGGGCGACACCCCGGGGCCGGCCTGCCAGGGCCCGTACCAGCCAGCAGCCGTCCGGGCCGTCGGGCCAAGGCACACCGGGCCGGCCGCCCGGCGGTCCGGGGACGGCTTCGCCGGACAGACGCGTACCGAGACAGGCCCGAACGCCGCAGGCACGAACCCCCAGACCGGCCAAAGACCAAAGGCGGACTCAGGGGGCCTTGGTGACGACGGGGTCGATCCACGCGCCCACGTTGTTCGAACCGAAGGTGTAGCAGTAGTTGGAGCCAAGGGTGACGCGGAAGACGCCCTGGACGTTCAGAGTCACGGGCGTCGTCGAGCCGACCGGCACGTCTCGATCCAGTTTCCGGGCGCCGTCCAGCTCGATGTACATCCTCACGGTCTTGCCGGAGGACGAGCTGTCGGCCAGGCCGTATGACGTGGTCAGGGTGGTGTACTGGCGGTCCAGTTGCCAGGTGGCGGTGGCGCAGGTGCTGGAGAGCACGGTGGGGTAGAGCGTGCCGTTGATGTTCTGCGGTCCGCGGTCGTAGTTGCCTTGTTCATTGTCGACGGGCAGCAGGTCGTCCACGAGGGAGACCCGCCCGGGTGTGGTGGGCGGCGGCTGGCCGCTGCCGCTCGGTGCCGGAGCGGTGATGGGCGTGGAGGGGCCCGCCGGGGTCGCGGTCACGGTCACCGTCACCGTGGCGCGTACGGTCTCGGTGACGGTGCTGGCGGTGGGTGAGTTCACCACTGCGGGAAGTCCGAGGAAGCCGAGGAGGAGGCCGGCGAGGGCGGTGCCGGCCGAGACGAGCGCCGCGATCTCGCCGAGGCGGCGGCCGGACGCGGGCGCAGGTCCGCCTCCGGCACCCGGCGGCGGGCCCGGGGGCACCGGCGGGACTCCGCCCGGCGACGGTTCAGCAGTCACTGCCGGCTCCTTCAAACGGCGTCACCGCACGGGCGTTCGCTCCCCTGCGCCGACTGACGGAATATCAGGAACGATATTCGCCGATCCCGAGCCCGCACAACAGAGGGCCTGCGGGAAGCAGGTGGCCTCGCTGTGCGGAGTGCCGCGTAACACGCGAGGCCAGGGCGGAGCTGATCCGGGGGTGAGAACCAGCGGCGCCACCGCCGCCTTCTCCCGGCCCCGGCCCGGCGGGCTCGGCCCGAAGGCCGGCCGCGCCATCGCGGGGTCGGCGATCAGCTCGCCGCGCTCTCCGCTGCCCTGGTCGCCAGAAGCGGTGTGGACCGACCAGCGGGCCGGACTCGCCCACGCGCGGGCCGGTCCACCCGGAGGTCCGCAGAGCCGGCCGGGCGGCATCGGACATCCGCTCGGCGGTCACCGGCGCCACGGCGCGGGCGCTGCGGAGGGCGTCGAGTGCCTCGCCCCATTCGCGGTGGGTACGGGGCCGGCCGCGATCACCGAAGGCGGCGGACCAGGCCGGCTGCACCGGCCGACGCGAGTGATCAGTTGGTTCTGATGTCCGGGATGGCGGTCGGGGCCGGCACGGGCTCCAGGGTGAAGCTCTGCCCGGCGGGAGGGTCTGCGCAGGGGAGCTGGCGTGCGAGGACGCCCGGGGTGCCGATATCGCCCGGGATGGTCACGCAGGCGTTGCTGTGGACCAGCTGGATGAGGTAGCTACCGGCGCCTCCCGGCGACGCGCGCAGCCGGAACCGTTCCGCGGTCCCCCGCCGGCCGCAGTAGTCGTTCATCAGACGGGCGCCGTCGGCGAGGAGTGCGGCCTCCACTCCCAGGCAGCCGTGACCCATCACCGGATGGAGGGAGCGGATCGTGTACTGGCCGCCGCCGGCCGGCTCGAAGACGTAGGTGGGCACGTTGCCCGGGCACGCGAACTGCCCTACCTCCCCACCGCTTTCGTGCGTGGTCGACTCCCCCAGGCAGAGTCCGGAGCCCACCGGCCGGATCAGATACGCGCCCGCCGCGACCAGTGCCCGTTCCTGGGCGCCGGAGGAGGGAGCGGGTGCGGCGGGGCGGTGCGCACGGTCGTGGAGGAAGGCCGCCCCGCCCGCCACGGCGGCCGCCAGCGCCAGGACCACCACGATCGGAGTAGCGCTGCGCAGCCGTCGGCGGGAGGGCGCGGGCGGTGCGGTCCGCGGGGCGCCGGGCTGCGTCTGCGGGGCGGGTGGGCCGGCCTCGGCGGGGACGCCGGGCCCCGGGTGGGTGGCCTCGTGGGCCAGCCGCTCGCGTGCCGCGAGCCACACGGCCGGGTCCTCGCCGAGTCCGCACGCCCGGACGAAGGCGTCGAGCAGTTCCGGTCGCGGCAGCAGGTCGTGGCGGAGCGCCTCGGCGATCGTGCTGCGCGGGAGCACGGCCCCGACCTCGGCAGCGCGGCGTTCCAGCGCCCTGTAGGTCAGCCCGGACCGTTGCCGAAGCTGTCGAAGATACGCGACGAACTCGGCCGTATCCCGCGCCAGGGAGGGATTCGGGGGCAAGGGTTGGGAACTCATGCCCCGATCCTGGCGGAGCAGTTCGCGGCCAACCACGTTGATTCAAGACGTTGTTGGCCAGGACGAGGGCGGCGGCGCGGCCGGCGCCGTTGTCCCGCGGTCCGGGAGGTTCGGCTGGTCAGACCGAGTCCGGCGTGTCCGACCGTTCCCCGGACCGCCCTGGACCGTCCAGGACAGTCCAGGACAGTCCCGGACACCTCGGGAACCTTGCCCGGCCGTGACCGCGGCGGCAAGGGTGAGGGCTCGCCGGGCCGGTCGGCTCGGCGACCCGCTCACGAGGAGTTCGCTTCATGACATCCCGTCTCCGAAAGACCGCACTCGCCGTCGGGCTGACGGCCGTGGTCTCGCTCCCGTTCCCGGCCGTGTCGGCGGCCGCGGCGCCGTCGTCGTCCGACCTCGCTGCCGTCACCTGCGGCAACGCGAACTGGCCGCACAGCAACCTGGACCCGGGTTCGGGCACGATCTCGGCGAGCAGTGCTCCGGTGCGGACCGGCCCGTACGGAGCGTGCACCCTGGTCGGCTCGTACTCCCAGGGCGTCCGGGTGGACTACGACTGCTACTCCGTCAACGACTACGGAAACACCTGGACCTACGTCCGGGGCCCGGCCGGCAGCGGCTGGATCTACGACGCCAACCTGAGCAACGGCGGCTCCACCGTTCGCTGCTGACCCAGGCCGAACGCAGTGGCCGGCCCGGGCGGGGGCGCCGGGGGTGCGGGGCCGGTCACGCGCCCGCGGGCGCCCTCCCGGGCGTGGATCGGCTGCCGGTCGGCCGCCCGCGCCGGCCGGGCCCCTGCTTGGCCGCGGTGGAATCCTTCCGTCCGGCGGGTATGCCGGGCGGACACTTCTGTTGGCTTCCCACCCGACTGCGTACCGCGGGACCCGCAGGCGGGTCGGCCGGCCGGTGGCGGCGAGGCCTCCGCGACCGTCTCGCGGTGGTCGGCACCTCCGGGCGGACCACCGCTAGGAGACCGGGATCGGGTCTCGCCAGATGTCCATCGGGACGGCGCGGACCGCGCGGCCGTCGGAGCCCAGGATCCGTCCCATCCTCTTCACGGTGCGCAGTGACACGCGGCGCTCGGCCACTCGCAGGTCGGGGAACCTGCGGGCGAGTGCGGCCTCCAGTCGCTGGACGTCGGCGAGGGAGCGCTGCCAGACGGAGAGGATGAGGTTGTGCCGGCCGGTGACGGCTACGCACAGCCGGATCTCGGGGAGCCTGGCGAGTTGGGGGCCGACCTCGTCGAGCCGGTCCGGAGGGATGTCGGCCCGGAAGGTCGCCAGGACCGGTCGGCCGGCGTCTCCGGCGGCGATCTCGCAGCGGAAGCGGATCGCGTCGGAGGCGGCCAGCCGGTCGAGGCGGCGGCGCAGCGTGGACGGGCTGAGCCCGGTGGCGGCGGCCAGCTCGGCTTGGCCGAGGCGGCCGTCGGTGCCCAGCCTGATGAGCAACTCCCGGTCTTCGTGGCGGATTTCGGCCCGTACTGGGGAGGACGTCCCGTAGCCCGTCGGGTGGTCGTCGTGGAGTTCCAGGCGCTGGGCGGGGTCCAGTGAGTCCAGTCGCCAGCGGATCCCCTCGGCGTAGAAGCCGGTCGCCAGGTGGGTGCGGACGGCGGTGATCCCCGGGAGCCTGCCCAACCGTTCGGCGGTGTACCGGGAGACCGTCGCCAGGTCGGTGAAGGCCGCGGCGATGACGAGGTCGCAGCCCTGGGAGAGGTGTTCGACGCTCATCACGTGCGGGTCCTCGGCCAGCTCGTCGGCGATCTGCCGAATCCGGTCGGGAGCGCAGTCGACGTCGAGGTACGCGACGCAGCCAGGGTCCTCGGGGTGGGGCAGGCCGTAGGCGGTCACCCAGGCGATCCCGGCCTCCGAGAGCCGTCGCCAGCGGCGCGCGGCGGTGACCGGGCTGATCCCGAGAGTCTGGCCGAGCAGCGACCAGGGTGCCCGGGGCCGCAGCTGCATCGCGTTCACCAGGGCGAGATCCAACTCGTCCACTGTCACATCGGAGCCGGTCACCGTCGGCTGCCGGTTGGTTCGTTCATCGAATGGCCTCTTCGTGGCGTGATCCTGCGAAATCGCGGGAATCCCCCGCTGCGGGCTCCAGAATCGCGGAACAAGATCGCTCCGCACAAGTTCCCGCCCCCGCGGGCCCGATGGAGGTACCTGTGTCCATACACGACGACGCCCTGGCTCTGGCTCCCGACCTGGTCCGGCTCCGCCACGACCTCCACCGGTTCCCCGAGCTGGGCCTTGATCTCCCGCGCACCCAGGAGCGGGTGCTGCGGGCTCTCGAGGGACTGCCGCTGGAAGTACGTCAGGGCTCCGCGCTGAGTTCGGTCACCGCGGTGCTGCGCGGCGGGCTACCGGGGCCGGCGGTGCTGCTGCGCGCCGACATGGACGGACTGCCGGTCATCGAGAAGGCCCCGCTGCCGTTCGCGTCCGACAACGGTGCCATGCACGCCTGCGGACACGATCTGCACACCGCCATGCTCACGGGCGCCGCACACCTGCTCGCCGCACGGCGGGAGCGGCTCCACGGCGACGTGGTCTTCATGTTCCAGCCCGGCGAGGAAGGCTGGGACGGCGCCGGAGCCATGCTGGCCGAGGGCGTTCTGGACGCGGCGGGCACGCGCCCGGTCGCCGCATACGCCCTGCACGTGGCGTCGACCATGCCGCACGGGGAGTTCAGCTCCCGGCGCGGGCCGATCCTTGCCGCCTCCGATGCGCTGAACGTCACCCTCCACGGTGCGGGCGGGCACGGCTCGGTACCCCACCGTGCCAAGGACCCCGTCCCGGCGGCCTGCGAGACGGTCACCGCCCTGCAGACCATGGTGACCCGCCGCTTCGACGTGTTCGATCCGGTGGTGATCACCGTCGGACTCCTCCGGGCCGGTACCCAGCGCAACATCATCCCCGAGACCGCCTACTTCGAGGCGACCGTGCGCACCTTCTCCGCCGAGACGCGGGCCAAGGTCACCGACACCGTGGTGGAGCTGGTGCGGGCCGTCGCGGCCGCCCACGGCCTGCGGGCCGAGATCGAGTACCTTGCCGGGTACCCGGTGACGGTGAACGACGGGGCCGAGACCGATTTCCTCGTGGACACCGTCCGGGAGGCCTTCGGCGAGGAACGCTTCCGGACGATGGCCAACCCGATGACCGGGTCGGAAGACTTCTCCCGGGTACTCGACGCCGTTCCGGGATCGTTCGCGTGGCTCGGCGCCGCCCCGAAGGGGAGCGATCCCGACACCCTGCCGCTCAACCACTCTCCCTACGCAGAGTTCGACGACGCGGTGCTCCCCGACGGAGCGGCGCTCTACGCCGAACTCGCCACCCGCCGTCTCGCGGCCTGAACCCCTGCCCAAGAAAGAAACGATCAAGCACATGACCGAACCGCGCGACGTGGTCGAGCAGCAGCTCGCCGCCTACAACAACCACGACATCGACGCCTTCGTCGCCACCTACGCCGAGGACGTCCTCGTTCTGCGGCGGGACGGCAGCCGGCTGGAGGGCCGTCAGGCCCTGCGCGACACCTACACCCGGCAGTTCGCCGCGGGCCGCTGCCGGGCGGAGATCGTGGGACGGCTCACCGAGGGCGACTGGGTGGTCGACCACGAAGTCGCCCACGGCCTGTCCGACGAACCGGTCCGCGTCCTGGTGGCCTACCGGGTCCGCGAAGGCCTCATCGACCGCGTCGAGTTCCTCGGCTGAGCCGCCTGGGCGTGCGGTGATGTGCGACGTCGCTTGACTTCCCCTGAGCCCCGCAGAGCAGCCGGGTTGGCCGAACGGACCAGGAGCCCGGCATCGCCGCCGAAAGGACGGCCGCTACCTGTTCGGTGACGGCGGCCCACGGTCGGCGGTCACGGCGGAGCCGGGGCGGGCCGGCTCCCTTCACCAGCTGGCAGCCAGGCCCGGACGGCTTCGTCGAGGCACCCGGCGTCCTGCCGGCGGACGGCTCCGCCCGACAGCGGCCGGAACCCTGGACAGGGGGTACCCCGGGCTCCGGCCGTGGAAGGCGCCCGCAGCGTGGAGGCGCGGCAGACCTGCCCGACGGCCCGGCGACTGGGCCGCGATGAAGGAGGCAGCCGGCACGATCCGCTTCTCGAAGCGCGGTGGCGGCAGGCGTGTCAGCAGGTCACCGGGGAGGAAGGGAGGGTGCGGCGGGTGCGCTTCACGCCGCGTTCGGCGAGGCGGCCAGGCCCTGCTTGACGTACCGGGTGCTCTCGTCGGCGAGGATCTCAGGCAGGCCCGTCTCGATGCCGTGCAGGGCCTGGGCGGCGACATCGGCGGGGTCGGCCTTCTGGTCGGCGGGAATCCCTGCGGCCATGTCGGTGTCCATGTATCCGACGTGCAGCGCGGAGACGGTGATGCCGTGCGGGGCCAGTTCCTCCCGGGCCGCGCCGGTCAGTGCCCATGCCGCGGCCTTCGCCGCCGCGTAGGACCCCAGGGCCGCCGGATGCAGCCACGACAGGACGGACAGGACGTTGAGCACGGCGCCGCCGCCGTTGGCCTCGATGACCGGGGCGAAAGCCCGTGTCACCGCGAGCGGGCCGAAGTAGTTCGTCTCCATCTCCAGACGCACCGCGTCCAGGCCGCCCGCGATCAGCGGCGTGGCGGTGGAGATGCCCGCATTGTTCACCAGCAGCGTCGTGTCGGACGCGACGCGGGCAGCGGCCCGGATCGACTCCTCGTCCGTCACGTCCAGCCGCAGCGGGATGACACCCGGCAGGTCCACCGTCTCGGGGCGGCGGGCCGCCGCGTACACCTTCGCTCCGCGCTCCACGAGCTGCGCGGCCAGATGGCGGCCCAGCCCCCGATTGGCTCCGGTGACCACGGCGACCGCGTCCTTCAGTTCCATGTGCGCTCCCAGCGTCGCGGCGGCCCGACCGTTCGGGCCGCCCCCAATTAGATTACGCATCCAATCTAACCTGCGACTAGGATAGATGCCAGTCGACATCCAAATGGAGGTGCCCGATGGGCCGCGTATCGCAGGCGCAGGCGCAGGAGAACCGCAAGCGGGTCGTGGAGACCGCCTCACGCCTCTTCCGCGAGCAGGGCACGCACGTCAGCGTCGCCGACCTCATGAAGGCGGCCGGATTGACCCACGGCGCCTTCTACAAGCAGTTCGCCTCCAAGGAGGCCCTCATCGACGAAGCCACCACCCACGCGTTCGAGGCGCTCACCCAGCGCCGCGATGCCGGACTCGAGCAGCACGCTGGGCAGCGTGAGGCCGCCCGGCGAGCCCTCGTCGACATCTACCTCTCCACGGAGCACCGCGACGACGTGGCAGAGGGCTGCCCCACCGCCGCCCTGGCCGCCGACATGGCGCGCGAACCCGGCGCCCGCGACGCCCACCGCGCCTACACCGAAGGAGTGAGCGACTTCGCCGCGTGGCTCGCCACCGAGGACCAGGACGGCATCGCCCAGCTCTGCACGATGGTCGGCGCACTCGTCCTGGCCCGCGCCACCAAGGGCTCCCCGCTCTCCGAGCAGATCCTCACCACCGCGCGCGCAGCCCTGACGGCCACCAGCTGATCCGCACAGCCAGGCTGGTCGGCGCGGTGCTCGAAACCCAGCACTCGCGGCCCAGGCGACGCGACCGAGAACCACCCCGAACGGACGGCACCAGCTCGTGACGCGACGCCGACGCGGCCATGTCTCGGCGCGAAACGCCCGGCCGGCCGCCGCGCGGAGGGCGGTGGCCCCGCCTCACACCCGGCGCGCACGGTCGGATGCGGGCCACACGTAGGACAGGTCGTCCGGTTCGTCCGGAAAACGGGCCCGGTAGAAGGCCGGGTCCTTGCGGAGCAGCGCGGACCGGTGGCTGGCGTGGAACTCCGCGGCGCCCAGCCACGGAGGGAGTTCTCCCGCACCCGCCAGCTCCGCCTGGGAGCGCACGGCGGGCGCCCCGGCGTGCTCCGGCAGGCCGTCCCGGAGGCTGTCCGCGCAGGTGTCCCGGCGCCCCTCGGCGGTCCAGGCCCGGCACATCTCCAGCCCGTACCGGACGAGCGCCTCCTCGTAGCCGGCCCACATCCCTACGGCCGGATGGTGGCGCCAGCCGTACCCGGGGACGGTCAGCCCACGAAGCACCTGAAGGGCCTCCACCCGCTGCTTGCCGAGCCGCCTCGGGTCCAGCACTGCGGCGGACTCAGCGAAGTCAGGGTAGGGCAGAAAGGTCTGCACCCCTCCATCGTGCCGGGCCCCTCCGGGGCGCGCGCGGCAGGGCGGCCGGGCCGACCGGCCGGGTCAGTGGCCCGGTTCGGGCTCGCCGAAGCGCCGGGCGGCCCGTCGCCGGAAACAGCCTGAGCACCTCATACAGGTGCAGGTCGGATCCGCACAGTCCGCTGGTGGTGACCCTGACGACAACGTCGATCGGGTCCTTGCTCACGCGATCGGGTACCTCTTCGGTCCTCATGTCCCGCTGGCCGTGCGCCGGCTGACAGCCTTCCCTGTGCCCCTTGCCAGGGGTGCATTCACTCGTCGGGTCGGTCGCTCGTGGGCTGCTCCCGATCGCCGCTCTCCTGCCGATCGGCCTTCCGGTCGGTCCGCTGTTCGGCGACCGGCTGTCCGGCGCGGACGGTCTTCGCCTCCCGGCCGCGGCCGTCCGACGGACCGTCCGGGGTCGCGGGGCTGTCGGGAGTCCCGGGGTGACCGGGGTCGTCGTGGTGGTGACCGGGCACTCCGCCGGAGCCGCCCTGGGGGATGTCGTCCATGGCTCCTCCTCTTCGGGTACCGCGCGCCTGCCCGGGCGGTCCTGCGCCAAACGGGCACCGCGGCAGCCCGCCGGGCCCGGGAGGCACCGAAGCGGTCGGGGCACCTGCGCCGAACGGGCCCCTCTACCCCGGGCTGCCGGAAAGATTCGGGCGAATATGCGTGCGACCCCGGGGCAACCGGTTGCTCGACACCGACTGCGGAGGTTCCGATGGTTCCCCTTCTTCTCGTCCTGCTGCTGGCCCTGCTGCTCTTCGGCGCCGGGTTCGCACTCAAGATTCTCTGGTGGGTGGCGATTGCCGTACTCGTGCTGTGGCTGGTGGGTTTTGTGGCCCGTGGCACGCACTCCTCGGGCCGGCGCCACCGCTGGTACCGCTGGTAGGTCACATCCGCAGATCAGGCTCGGCGGGGCGCACGCGTGAAGCGAGCGCCCCGCCGCCGTGCGTGCGGCCCCGTCAGCCGGCCGTCGTTCCCGCCGGACGGGAGCTGTCGTCCCGGCGGTCCTGAGCGGCCGGCCCGGTGTACTGCCTGGCCGTCCGGCACGTGTAGCAGGTGTTCCAGCGCGCCTGGCGCCAGGGCTGGTCGGGGTCGGTGGGTCGGTGCGGGGCGAGGGTCATCTCGCCGGTGTCCAGGCCGCACAGGGTGAGGGGGCCGCAGACGCCCGAGGCCTCCGCCGGGGCGGCGTGTGCGCGGCGCACCGGGCCCTGCGGATCGGCCGGGGCGAAGTCCGCTTCCAGAAGCCGAACGTTGGTCGGGGTGTCCGGCTCCAGCACGGTGACGATGTCCATCTCCTCAACCTGGCCGCAGGGACGGTCCGTCGCACCCCGACGGTGGCATCCGGACCAGCCCCGTAGCCCGGTGGGGGGAGCGGAGGGCGTGCGCGCCCCCGGCACCCGGGTGCGGACGCCGCCCGGCCCGCGTCCGTCCCATGGACCTGCGCCGGCTCCGGCGCCACCCAGCGCGGCAGACGCGCCGGCCCCACCCACTCCCCCACCACCTCGTACCGGCCGACCGCGGTCACCGTGCCGGGCGCCAACACCGTCGGCCACCCGGCCCGCGCATCCCCCTGCCACGCCAGGCCCACCGGCCCGCCGGCTGAACCCCGATCCCTTCGCGGCCCGGCACCCAGGTCGGCACGTCGGGCGCGGCCGCGTCAGCCCCGGCAGCTCAAAGCAGCCTCGGGGCGGTGCCGGCTCCGAGCCGGCACCGCCCCGTTTCCTGCCCCGACCGGTGGGAAGACGCGCGGCATGGACCAGTCCCAGGCACCGGTACTCGAAGCACTCGCGGCATTCCACGCCAACCCGCTGACCGCCTTCACCCCGCCCGGCCACAAGCAGGGCCGCGGCGCCGACCCCCGCGTACTGGAGACCCTTGGCACGGGCGTCTTCCGCGCGGACGTCCTGGCCACGGGCGGCCTGGACGACCGCCTCGATACGCGAGGCATCCTCCAGCACGCCCAGGAACTGATGGCGGAGGCCGTCGGCGCCGACCACACGTTCTTCTCCACCTGCGGCAGCTCCCTGTCGGTGAAGGCCGCGATGCTCGCCGTCGCCGGTCCCCACGAGACGCTGCTGGTGGGCCGGGACGTGCACAAGTCCGTCGTCGCCGGACTCATCGTCGCCGGGATCCGGCCGCTGTGGGTCGATCCCCAGTGGGACGCGGACCTGCACCTCGCGCACCCCCCGACCGCCGAGTCCTTCAAGGCGGTATTCGACGAACACCCTGACGCCCGCGGCGCCCTGGTGACCTCGCCCACCCCCTACGGGACATGTGCCGACCTGGAGGCGATCGCCAGGGTGTGCCATGACCGCGGCAAACCGCTGATCGTCGACGAGGCATGGGGCGCGCACCTGCCCTTCCACCCCCGGCTGCCGCGCTGGGCGATGGACGCGGGGGCGGACGTGTGCGTCACCTCCGTCCACAAGATGGGATCAGCCCTGGAGCAGAGTTCCGTCTTCCACCTGCAGGGCGACCTGATCGACCCGGCCGTCCTCAAGCAACGCGAGGACCTGCTCGGCACCACCAGTCCCTCCACCCTGATCTACGCCGCTCTCGACGGCTGGCGCCGCCAGATGGTCCAGCACGGCCGCGCCCTCTACGACCGCACCCTCGACCTCGCCGACATGACCCGCGCCCGGATCGAAGCCCTGGAGGGTCTGCACGTCCACGGCCGCGACGACTTCTGCGCACCAGGCCTCGCCGCCGACCTCGACCCGCTCCAGGTCATCGTCGACATCTCCGCACTCGGCACCACCGGCTACCGCGCCGCCGACTGGCTGCGCTCCCACCACCAGATCACCCTGCACGTCTGCGACCACCGCCGCGTCAGCGCCCAACTCACCCACGCCGACGACACCACGACCGCCGACACCCTCATTCGCGCACTGACCGAACTGGCCGAGAGCGCCCCGGATCTGCGGCCCGCACCCCGTATCCACATTCCCGCCCCCGGGGACCTGCGCCTGGAACAGGTGATGCTGCCTCGCGACGCGTTCTTCGGCCCCACCGAACAGGTGCCCGTCGAGAAGGCGTCCGGCCGAATCACCGCCGAGATGCTCACCCCCTACCCGCCGGGCATCCCCGCCGCCCTCCCGGGCGAACGCCTCAACGATGACGTGATCGACTACCTGCGCAGCGGCGTCGACGCGGGGATGCTCGTCCCCGACAGCGCCGACCCCGAACTCGCCTCCCTGCGCGTCGTGGTCGAGACCTGATCCTTGCCTGAGAGATCCCCATGCCCCCCGACACAGGCCGCACTGAACACGCCGGCCAGGACGGCTCCCGCGGGCTCGACCCGGCCGGCGTCCTGGTCCGGCAGATCACCTCCGCGCTGGCCGCCGCCGGCCACAGCGTCGCGGCGGCCGAATCCCTCACCGGCGGCCGCCTCGCGGTGGCGCTGTCGGACGCGCCCGGCTCCGGCGCGACGTTCCTCGGCGGAGTCGTCGCCTACGCCACCGACCTCAAGACCGGGCTGCTGCACGTCGATGCCGCCCTGGTCGGCGAGGTCGGAGCCGTCCACCCCGAGGTGGCCGCCCAGATGGCCCAGGGCGTGCGCGCCCTCACCCAGGCCACCTACGGCCTGGCCACCACCGGCGTCGCCGGCCCCGCCCCGCAGGACGGCCAACCGGTGGGCACGGTCTTCGTGGCCGTCGCCGCCCCGCACGCCACGATCGCCACCCAGCCCGAGCCGCGCTCCGGGCACCGCAACGACATCCAGAACGACGCAGTCCTCGCCGCCCTGCAGCTCCTCCACGACCTGCTGCGACCCGACTGATCAGCACGGACACAGTTCGAGAGCACAGGCCTGGCGCAGTCGGGGAAGAGTCTGGTCTCCTCGTCCTGGACGTGGGCGGCGGCCTCGTCCATGAGCTACTGAAGGAGCGTGCTCATCCGCGGATGGCCGTTGTGCGCCCTCTCCAGCTGCTTGACGAGCTTCTCCTCTGGGGAGCGGTCCTCCATCTCCGCGTCGGCGAGGGCTGTCTTCCCCTTGGCCGGGGGGGACGGACCGGCCGCTCACCCTCGGCCCGTGGAGCGCGTCCCGCCGTGCCCGGACCGTGCTCGGACCGGCGGGCGTGTCTCACCCGAGCGGAGGCGCGTCAGCCAGCGAGAAGCCCGCGGCGGGCGGCCACGCGGGCCGGGAGAGGATCGTCGTCAAGGGAATGCACAGGTACAGGGCCTCCCACAGACGTCGGCAGGCCCGACCGAGCGCCTCGCCCGCCAGCGCTGATTCCACACGCCGCAGATACGCGACCGCATCCTCCACCGTCGCCGCCTCCACGACACACCGCGCCCTGCCGGACCGGTCGCGCAGCGCGTTCTCGACAGCCACGGCCAGGTGCTGGCGGTCCGGCGTCTGCGACGGCCGGCCGACTGCGGACCGCAGACGACGCGCCACCTCCGCGGCCGCATCGCCGGACCGCCGATCGAAGAGCGGCACCCCGTGGTCGAGGACGGCCGCCGCCAGGACCAGGAGGCCTTCGTCGACCCGTAGGGCCGCTCGCCGCCGCCCATTTCCGGGCTCCCCGCCGTCTGGGCGGCCGGGGGAATCGGTTCGCTGTGCCGTTGCGTACTCCATAACCGCAGGCTGCTGCCGAGTCACACGCCGTGGCCAGCCCAGCGCACCCGTCCAGGTGAGCCGCGCCCCGGACGTCGAAGGGGCCGCGGCACCGTCTCGCCCGAGCAGGCCTCCTTGCCCACCCGAGGCGCCGCTCGGCACCCCTACCGCCCGCGAGGTCACGGTGGCCCTGGCGCGTCTCCCGCCGACGCACTCGGCCACGGGACACGCGGCGCCCGCTACGCCCTGTTCGGGACGCTCGGCCTGGATCCCGTGCCCCGATCACCGCCGCCCCCCGTCACCGGCACGGGCTCCTCGTCTGGTCCGCCTGACCATCTCCGGGGCGGGCCGCCCGGCTACCGTCCGGCCGTCCTCGGTGCCTCCAACTCGGTGTGGTGGACGGTGAAGCCACCCCGCAGGACCGGGGCGAACGGCGCCGGCGCCATACAGGTGCCGACCACCGGCTGGTACGGCTTCCCGTCGGCCCCCGTGTCCATGTTCGCCACGCCCCAGGAGAACCCGAGCCGACCGTCGCCGTGCCCGGTGCCCTGGTAGACGCTCAGACCTATCCGCTCGCCGGTGTTGCCCACGTCCGACCTGGTGACGACGGCCGTCAGCGTGGCGACCGGGCCGCCGGTGCTCAGGCAGTCCACCTCCGCCTCGGCGCTGTAGACCTCCCCGGTGGCGGCCTTCCGGTGGGAGTAGCGGATGGTGCCCCGGGCGTCGGTGGGCAGCCCCTCGGACGCCTGGGTACCCGGCAGGGGGCGGGTGTACGGCTCCGCCCAGGCATCGAGGGTGAACCGGATCTCGTCGTCCGGAGTGATCGCGTACCAGATACGGGCCGTACCACTGACGCTCGCAGGACGACCGGGCCGCCCGTCCTGCGGCACGGACGGGCCCGCAGCGGGGCCGGCGGTACCGGTGGCCGACGCCGGAGCGATCCCCGCGAGCCCGGCGAGGGCCAGCCCGGCAGCAGCGGCACCCCGGACGACACGGGCGCTGACGCGGGCACGGCTACGAATACGGAACATGGTGGGCTTCCCTCCTCCAGGCGGCCCCGTCGGCCGCCGTCCTGATGCCCCTAACCCTCGCCTCCCCACCCCCTCCCGCACATGTGCCGATCGGCATGAACGGGGCCGCCCTCCCGGGGTGTTGCACCCTGCCGATCGGCACGGTGCAACGCGCCGGGAGAGGCCCCGGCCACCTCAGCCCCCCCGATGCCCGGTCACGCCCTCGCCCGCTCAACGGCCCCGCAGGGATTCCTCCGTCGGCTCGTCGCAGTCGAAGCCGTGGACGCCGTGCGGCGTCGACCAGCCGCCCCTCCGGTGGCGAGCGCACCGGAGGGGTCCGCGTTCAGCGGTGCGCGCCGGAAAGTGCGGGCACGAGGCTCTTCCGGCGCATTCGATGTCGTGGGACGGAATGCCGTGTACGCCGCCCGGCGCCTTGGATTGCAAGGTGGGCGTGGTACGTCACGTTTACGGCGCTGCCGGAGGAGCCAAGGTGCCCCCGGTGGAGGGACACATTCTCCCGGGGAGACACCGGTGCCGACGGGGGTGCGGATGCTTTGTCAACTGGCCTTCCCTAGAGGGGCGTTGGTGATCCGGTCAGCTCGGGTCCGGCGGGCCCCGAGGAGGGCTGTCGCACAACCGGAGGTGAAGAAATCCACCACGGGAGGCCGTGGCCTGCTAGAGTGGCTCTTAGTTGCAGTAGTGGTTCCCATGAACTTTGTGTGCGCCTGCTGATGTATCGCAGGCGCCTTTTTGTTTCCCGGCTCTTCCCCGGGTGGGTGCTCATCGCGGCGACTCGAAGCACGCACGGTGCGTGCTTCGGACAGCCCCTTGAAGGAGATTTCTTTATGGCTAATGGCACTGTGAAGTGGTTCAACGCGGAAAAGGGCTTCGGCTTCATCGAGCAGGAGGGTGGCGGCCCCGACGTCTTCGCCCACTACTCGAACATCAACGCCAACGGCTTCCGCGAGCTGCTCGAGGGCCAGAAGGTCGAGTTCGACGTCACGCAGGGCCAGAAGGGCCCGCAGGCCGAGAACATTCGTCCGCTGTAGTTTCTGCCACGGCACCCGCCTGGTAGCGAGGGGCCCGCACCGCGTATTTGATGCCCGGTGCGGGCCCCTCGGCATTGCGCCACACGCGCACCCCCGGCCGTTCAGGCCCCTGGCTCCGCCACCGGCGGCCATCCCCACGCGAGACGCCCAGCGCCGCGTCCGGATCGGCGCCCTGCCGTGACAGCTCACGGTTCGAGGTTCTTCGCTCCCGCCCCTTCGCGGTGAGCGCCGACCGTAGGTGACGTGCCGCACGGTTCTACCGTCCACGCTCCGCCCGTCACTCTTTCGGCCCGTTCCCTTGCGGTCTCCGCCGGCGCCTCCGCGCCACGGAGCCTTCCTCGTGACGTGCCGCCCTGAGGAAGGTCTCCCAGATGAACCGCTCCAGTCGCTCGTCGTACCAGAACGCCAACTCCCGCTCCTCCACGGGCTCCCGCTCCGGCGGCAGCTCCTTCTACGGCGACCGGCCCGCCGGCGGCCGGTACTCCTCCGGCGGCCGGGGCTCCCGTCAGGGCTCGTCCCCGCAGGGCGAGTTCGCGATGCCGGTCAGCACCACCCCGGCGCTGCCGGCCGTCGAAGCGTTCGACGAGCTGGACATGCCGAAGGCCCTGCTGTCGGTACTCACCCGCCAGGGCGTCACCGCGCCGTTCCCGATCCAGGCCGCGACGCTCCCGAACTCGCTGGCCGGCCGCGACGTCCTCGGACGAGGCCGCACCGGCTCCGGCAAGACCATCGCCTTCGGCCTCGCCGTCCTGGCCCGCACCGCCGGGCGCAAGGCCGAGCCGCGCCGCCCGCTGGCCCTGGTCCTGGTCCCCACCCGCGAACTCGCCCAGCAGGTCACCGATGCCCTCACCCCCTACGCCCACGCGGTGCGCCTGCGGATGGCGACCGTGGTCGGCGGAATGTCGATCGGCCGCCAGGCCCAGACACTGAACCGCGGCGCCGAGGTCGTGGTAGCCACCCCCGGGCGGCTCAAGGACCTGATCCAGCGCGGTGACTGCCAGCTCGACGGGGTCGGCATCACCGTGCTCGACGAGGCCGACCAGATGGCCGACATGGGCTTCCTGCCGCAGGTCACCGAGCTCCTTGAGCAGGTAGCCGAGGGCTGCCAGACGATGCTCTTCTCCGCCACCCTGGACCGCAACGTCGACCGCCTGGTACGCCGCTTCCTCAAGGACCCGGTCACCCACTCGGTGGACCCCTCTGCCGGAGCGGTCAGCACCATGGAGCACCACGTGCTGCACGTCCAGAGCTTCGACAAGAACGCCACGATCGCCCACATCGCCTCGCGTGACGGCGGGGTGATCATGTTCATCGACACCAAGCACGGCGCCGACCGCCTGGTCGACGAGCTGCTCGCCAACGGCGTGAAGGCCGCCGCCCTGCACGGCGGCAAGTCCCAGCCCCAGCGCACCCGCACCCTGGAGCAGTTCCGCACCGGCCAGGTCACCGCCCTCATCGCGACCAACGTCGCCGCCCGGGGCATCCACGTCGACGGCCTGGACCTGGTCGTCAACCTGGACCCGCCGAACGACCACAAGGACTACCTCCACCGGGGCGGGCGCACCGCCCGGGCCGGCGAGTCCGGCACCGTCGTGACGCTGGTGCTTCCCAACCAGCGCCGCGAGATGGCCCGGATGATGACCACGGCCGCCATCACCCCCGTCACCACCCGGGTCGCCGCCGGCGACGAGGAACTGTCCCGCATCACCGGCGCCCGCGTGCCCACCGGCATCCCCACCGTGATCGCCGACCCCGTCGCCGAACGCCCCCGCCGCAGCGCGTCCACCAGCCGTGGCCGCCGCGGCCGCCCCGCAGGCGGCTCCGGCGACACCCGGTCTGCCGCGGGCCGCGACAACCGGGGCACCTCCGGCCGCCGCCGCGCGCCCGGGCGCGTGGCCCTCGCCGCATAGCACCCGCCGGGCCCGGTGCTCACAGCGCACCGGGCCCCCGCGGTTCGCCGCCTCGGCGACACCGGCTTCCCGCGACGCCCCGCACGCGCGAGCCGCCGGCAGCGCCCCGCCCCGGCGGACCCGCCGGGCGAAAGACGGCGAGGACGGCCGCTGCGCCGGTCAGGACCGGCCTCGGGCGCCGATGTACGGCAGAGGTCGCCTGCTCCCGGCGTCCCAGGCCGCGGCCTGGGACGCCCACGAGTGCGCGACGAAGTCCCACCGGGGCTCCGCGGCCCCGGGCCGCCCGTGGCACCCCGGCCACCGGCGACCTTCTCCCCGCGGGGCGCTGCTCCGCGGCGGTGCGACCTCACGCGAACCCGGGCACGCCCTCCTGGGTGAAGGCCGCCGCAGGGTCCGGGCCCACGAGCAGGACCTGGTCCACGCCGGTACGGCGCAGCAGAGCCGCGACGGGTGCGGTCGGACGCAGCAGGTGAAGCTCCGACCCCGCTTCGCGGGCGCGCAGGTGGGCGCGGATGAGGGCATTGAGGCCGCCGGAGTCGCAGAACGCGACCCGGGACATGTCGACCACCAGCTTCCCGGGAACGGCCGGCGTGTCCAGGACGCTCTCCACGGCGGCGCTCAGCAGTGGACCGGTGGTCTGGTCGAGGTCGCCCGCCGCGTCGAGCACCACGTCGCCCGCGCCCGGCCTCAGGGAGACCTCGAGGGCAGGAGGTCGACTCTCCTCGGAGACGGTCACCGTTCACTCCTTGCGGCCCCGATCTCGGCGGCCCGGGGTGCGCCCGCGGAGCGGGAAACTGACCTGCCGGCCCGCGTGCGGGGGCACACCACACCGTAGCGGCCGGGGGGCCGGCGGACCACCCGCGTGGGCGAACCGCCTACTGGCGGGTCCCGGGCAGAGCCGGCCGGGAGACAGGCGCGGTCCGGTCGGCGGAAGTCGGCCGGCCATCGCCGCCGGGCAGGCGTCCTGACCCTGGCGCGACGGTGGTGGATGAGCGTGTCGGGGCGTGGGCTCGGGAGTGACGACGAGGCCGTCGTACCCGGTGGTCACGGACAGCTCGCGCTGGTGAGCCGGGGTCTGCGGCCGACCCGCGCAGGAGAGGACGCTCCGCGATCCAGGATCGGCGGCCGGCGGCGTTGCCCTCAGACGGGCGGCCGGGCGGCCTGCGGTGAGCGCTTGTCGCCCACCGCGGGCCGGTCTCGTCGGCCGGGCGGGGCACACGGTCAGGTATCGGCGTCGGGGGCCTGGCCCTGCTGGGAGCGGCGGAGCTCGTCGTTGATGCGCAGGGCTTCTTCGAGCTGGTCTTCGAGGATGACGATGCGGCAGGCCGCGTCGATGGCGGTGCCCTGGTCGACGAGGTCACGCGCGCGCATCGCGATGCGCAGCTGGTAGCGGGAGTAGCGTCGGTGGCCGCCTTCGGAGCGCAGGGGGGTGATGAGGCCCTGGTCGCCGAGGGAGCGTAGGAAGCCGGGTGTGGTGCCGGTCATCTCGGCGGCGCGGCCCATGGTGTAGGCGGGGTAGTCGTCGTCGTCGAGACGGTCGGGAGTGTCGGCGGTATGCGGTCGGATGGTTGCCGTGGTCACTGCACCTCATTCTTGTTGTGTCCGGGGACGCGCTGAGGGGCCCCGGGGCCGTTGCGGCTCCCGGGGCCCCGAAGGGTTTTACACCATCTTCCGGCCCTATGGCCGGGTTCCTTGAGTCCGCCTCGCCCCGGGTGAGGGGGCGTGCGAGGATCGCGTATGCGTGACCGGAAACCACCGTCCTTGCCTCGGGGTCCTCGGATTCCGCCCGGTTCATTGCCTCACGGGCCGGGCGATCCTGATGGCGCTACGTCCCTCCGTTCATCCTCTGCACTACCCGGGTTCTGTCCCTGCGAACTGCGGTTACTGCTGTACTGCCGACTACTGCTGCGGCGGTCCTGATGGTCCGCCCGGTCCGGCAGCCAGCCCCGTCGCCCGTCGTGCTCACCTGCTCGGCTTGGAACCCCACTGCCCGGACCTCCCAGCACGCGCGCCCGCAGTCCTGGCGCCTTTACTGGGATACCGCGTCCTGCGACTGCTGGTACTGCCCAACTCAACTTCACCTTCGGGTCATGCACTTACTTGGCCATGCACGTGCTGAACTGCGGTAACGCTGAGTGGCGGCCCCTGATACCTGCGGGCCGCCCGGAGCGGCCACCGGTCCTGTTGCCTTACTGCACATCCCTGGCTTCAGAACCCTGCAACCGCGCCGACCTGCGAACTTGCGTACTGCTGCCCGCCAGTTCGTGTCTGGCGGGTACCGCTTGACCGCGTCTACGAGAGAAACAGTAACCACGGCGCCAGGCAATGTCTACTTCAGCGGGCATAGATTTTCCGGTGCGTACCGAGGAGGCAGTCTTCCTTCTCCCTGCGCGGGGGCCGGGCTCGGCGGCCCGCGCCCGGAGCCCATACCGGCCGGGGCCGGTGGCGGCCCGCACCGGGCGCGGCCGCTCTCTCCAGGCGTCACTCTGTCGGAGACATCAGCCGTTGTCATCGGATGGATGACATGCTACAACGGTGTCAGGTGAAGCGCATTGGCACTTGGTTGCCTGGACCACTGGAGGTGTTTCGCGATGTTGATGCGCACCGACCCCTTCCGCGAGCTGGACCGTCTCACCCAGCAGCTCGTCACCCAGAGCGGAACCTGGAGCAGGCCCGCCCCGATGCCGCTGGACGCCTACCGGGCCGACGACGAGTACGTGATCGCGTTCGACCTTCCCGGGGTGGACCCGGCGGCGATCGACATCGACGTGGAGCGGAACATGCTGACCGTCAAGGCGGAGCGGCGCCCGCGCCCGGAGGTCGAGGGCGCGCGCATGGAGCTCTCGGAGCGGCCGCTGGGCGTGTTCTCCCGCCAGGTGATGCTCTCCGACACCCTCGACCCGGAGGGCATCAGCGCCGACTACGACGCGGGCGTGCTGACCCTGCGCATCCCGGTCGCGGAGAAGGCCAAGCCCCGCAAGATCTCCGTCACCACCCAGGGTCCGGCCCCCAGGCAGATCCGCGCCTGACCTCCTGAGCCTGCCGCCCTGCGCCCTTCACCCCCGGGCCGCGCAGGGCGGCACCCCTCCGGCGCCCGCCCGGGCGTCAGTGGGGAAGGCTCGACCCGTGCCGAGGAAGCAACGCCGCCGCCGGCGCTGCGGGCACCCCTCGTGGTGACGGCCCGCGGTGACGTCGAACCTCGCGAGCGCCGCACCCCTTCGACGCAGGCTCCTCGCCGTCGTGCAGGGCCGGCCCCGGGTCGTCGCCGACGTGTCCCGAGTGACGTTCGGGAACTGCTCGGGGCTCGCCGCCCACATCGCCGCCCGCAACCGTGCCGACACCACCGGCCACTACCCGGCCGCAGTACTCGGTCACCCGGATCCTGCGGCCCACCGGCCTGGGACGGCGCCTGACCGGCGGACCCCGACCTCACCGCCGCCGGGCCCGCGAACGGCAGCAACCCGCGCCCAGGCCCAACCGCCCACCCACCCATCCGGAGAGGCAACCACGATGACTCTTCGACCCGAGGCGTTCCTGGCCCAGGTCCGAGAACGCGGCGAGTACCCCACACCCCGCGAGGCCGATCAGGCCGCCCGCGTGGTCCTGGCCCTGCTCGGTGCCCACGTCGCCGGCCGCGACCGGGCCGAGCTGGCGGCCCGGCTCCCGGAGACCTTCGCCCTGGTCCTCCTCAACCCCCTGCAGGCCGCCCAGCCCCTGGACGCGGAACGGTTCGTACGGGCCACCGCCGCCTGGATCCCCGGCGCGAGCGAGGCGACCGCCGCCTGGGACGTCAGCGCCGTCCTCAGCGTCGTCGCCGACGCCGCGGGCGACGACCTCACCCACCGCCTCCTGCTCCAACTCCCCCCGGGTTACGACCTCCTCTTCGGCCGCCCCGACCCCGCAGCAGGGCCACCCCGGCCACGACCCGGCACACCCGCCCCGACCGCGACCGCATCCTCGGCCGCCACCAGCACAGCCCAAGGGCCGAACGCGCCCTGACCACGGCCAGGGCGTCCTCGGCGCACGACTCGTCGGCGAGGAGCGGTGCGACCTCGCCGACGCCCTCCCCGCCGAGGCCTGCGCCGCGGCGACCGGCGAGCTCCCCCTCCCCCGGCCACCGGTGGCCCTCGTCGTCAGCGCTCCCGTTCGGCAACGCGCCACCGGCCACCGCGGCCTGACACCCCGCACCATCACCGCGCCGCGCTGAAGCCGACCATCCAACACCGGCCATGGCCGTGGCCCGGGGGCGCCGGGCCGGGGGCCGGCCCAGGCCGGCCCCGGGGTGACGGGTGGGGGGAGGGGGGGGGTGCCCCCCGCCCCCTGCGGGTGGAGGCGGTG
>NZ_JBITSA010000019.1:0-31787 GCF_044540385.1 Kitasatospora sp. NPDC086009 | reverse complement strand
CAACCGGGCGCGCCGACGTGCTGCCCGGCTCCCGCTGCCGCCACCGTGCCCGCCCCCCCCCCCCCCCCCCCCCCCCCCCCCCCGCCCCCCCCCCCCCCCCCACCCCCCCCCCCCGGCCGGGCCGGGCCCGGGCGCCCCCCCCCCCCCCCCCCGGCCATGGCCGGCCCTGGTGTCACTGGTCGGAGTAGCTGAGGTCTCCCACCGTCCAACTGCTGATGTCGGCGATGGCGATGCGGTACATGCCGCCGGTGTGCGGCAGCCCGTAGCTGCCCTGAAGGATGCGGGCGACGTGCAGGTGCAGATGCGTCGGCCGCACCGCCGGCACCGCCGTGCCTTCGCCGGCCGCGTCACCAGCGCCGGCCGCGGGCGCCGCGAAGAGTGCGGCGAACGGCTTGAGGTGCTCCGAGCCGGCGAGGACTTCCGCCACGCGCTCGTTCCACAGGCTCTGCGGCGCGAGCCGGCCGGTGATGACCGCCCCAGGCACGACGACGGTCAGGGGCATTTGGTTGCTGTGCTCGGACTCCACCATCGCGGCGATGTCGACGAGCAGCCCATCAGGGTTCGACATGCCACCAGAGGATAGTGCCCGCCGCAGCGCGGCCGCGCGGGCACCCCCGGCCCGCCGTCCGTCGGCACCTCCACCGGGCGCGCCGGGTGCAGGGAGATTCCACTGCCTGTGATCGAAGCGTGGAAAAATGTGGTGCAGCCAGGGCAGATATCGGCGGCGGCCTGGCGCCTCCGCCGGACTACGGAGGGAGAAGCATGATCCTCAACTTGTCGGCCGTCGTGTTCTTCGGCGCGGTCCTCGCCGTGCTGATCCGTCAGCGCCGCGCGACCCCGGCCGCCGCGTGCGTCGCCGTCGCCTTCGGGTTCCTGCTCGCCTCCAGCTCGGCCGCGCCCGCCGTTCACGGCGCCCTGGCCGCCGCGCTCACCGCACTCGCGCCCGCCGGCTGAACAAGCCGCTCAACCCGGTACCCCGCAGCTCCGGGCCGCCGTGCGGCCGGTAGCCTCCCGCCCTGTCCGAGATGTCCCAGGCCCCGGAGAGGGCCTACGCCCCTGAGGGGCGCGAAGGAGGGTGGAAATGCAGCAGCCCGCACCGACCGTGGACGGTTCCGTCCTGAGCGGAATCGTGGAGGCGGTCCGCGACGGCGACGACCGGGTCCTGCGCCGACTGCTGGCGCGCCTGGCCGAGCAGGCGACCGCCGCCGACCTCTACGCCCTGCGAGACGCCCTCGACCCGAGCTCCGACGACCCCGTCCCCGGCCGGACGCGGCCGCAATAAGGTCTGACCTCCAGACACGGAAACCTGTGCTGGTGAGAGTAGACATTGCACGGCAATCTGTGTAGTGTTCCTGGCGCTGGGAGAGCAGGACAGCAGAACGGGCAGACACGAACTGCCCGGGCAGTACCGCAGTTCGCAGTACCAGCAGTACCAGCGGTGATGCAGAAGGCGTGCAGGTCGTCAGTACGCGGGACCCGGTCATGACAGAAGGGGTTCGCGGCGGAAGGCGGGTGACCTGCCAGGCGTTACGGGCCCGGTTGTGCGTGGGGCCCGCGGCGGTGGCGGTCGCACACGCGCAGGACGCAACATCCAGCAGTTCGCAGTACCGGCAGTACCGGCAGTACCGGCAGTACGCACGATGTACACCAGAGGAGAAGGGAAGGGTTCACCCCGTCGGATCGCCCGCCGCGGCACGCAATCGGAGCCAGGCGGTCACCGCAGTAGCCATCGTCATGGAACGTCATGGAAGAGGTGGTCTTCGGTCACGCATACGCGATCCCCGCGCACTGCCCCTCCCCCGGGCAACGCGGACACCGCAAGCCGGCCCGACAGTCGGCAGCAGTAGTGCAGTAGATGGAGCAGTGAATCCACATATCCCTGGGCCCCGGCGCACACAGCGCCGGGGCCCTCGACCCGTTTACGGGAAGGCAGGTGCTGGCGGAACGCGCCACCCTCGCCAACGGCCGGAGCACGACGAACCACATATGCGCCGAGACCAGGCCCGACGACGCGCCACGCCCAGGAGTGCTGTACGAACGACTATCCCGATCGGCGGCGACCCGCCCGGCACGACACACCCGCTCCCCCGAGGAACGGCCACCGTCCACCCCGCCGCCTCCTCCGCCGCTCCTCCTCACGCCGGCAGCGGTTGCAGGGTCAGCGGGGGTGTTCGGAGCGGGCCAGGCGGGCGGTGGCCGTCTTGAAGACCGGCTGCTTCGACGAGGGGTCGAGGCGGGTGGCGACGAGCTCGTTCGCGGCACGGTCGCGGCGCGGCGGACTGTCGGCGTGGTCGGGGCCGTGGTCCCAGTAGCCGTAGTGGAACGGCAGGAAGAGCAGCCCCTCGCGGATCCCGGTGATCCGGACCCGGGCGGTGACGGAGCCACGGGCGGTGGTCAGGACCGCCCTGTCCCCGTCGGTGAGGCCGTGTCGGCAGGCGTCGGCCCGGGAGCATTCGACCCATACCTCGGGCGCGGCGCGCTGGAGCTCGGGAACACGGCCGGTCTTGGTGCGGGTGTGGAAGTGGTAGATGGTGCGGCCGGTGGTCAGCCACAGCGGGTAGGCGTCGTCGGGCGGTTCCGGGGGCGGCATGTAGTCGGCAGCCCGGAGGAGTGCTTTGCCGTGCGGGTTCAGGGCCCGGTACTGGGCCTCGGTCGCGGGCTCGCCGGTGTCGAGGTCGCGGCCGTAGGTCTCACAGGTCTCCGGATGGGCCCAGAAGCGGCCCTCGGCGTAGAGCCTCGGCGTGCCGAAGGGGCGAGCGGGTGTCGCGGGCCACTGGGTGCCGCCGTGTTCGCGCAGCAGTTGGTAGCTGAGCCCGGTGTAGTCGCAGGGGCGGCCCTTGCTGCACTGCTGCCATGCGGCGAACGCCGACGGGGCGTCCTGCCAGGTGATCAGTGGACGGCCGGTGCGGGTGCGCAGGTCCATTCGGTGGGCGAAGCCGAGGAAGATGTCGAGGTCGGACCTGGCGAGGCCAGGTGGGTCGACGGCCTTCTCCGAGAGGTGGACGGTGCGGTCGGCGTTGGTGAAGGTGCCGGTCTTCTCGCCCCAGGTCGCGGCCGGCAGGACCACGTCGGCGAACTCGCCGGTCTCGGTGGGGAAGATGTCCTGCACGACGACGAACAGGTCGGGCCGGGCGAGGATCCGGCGGATCCTGGCGAGGTCGGGCAGGGACACCGCGGGGTTGGTGGCGCTGATCCACAGGAACTTCAGGGCGCCGGTCTCGGCGAGGCGGAACATCTCCAGCGCATGGGTGGGCGGGCCGCCGTGATCCAGCACCGCTGGGTCGATGCTCCACAGCTCGGCGAGTTCGGCGACGTGGCGCGGATTCGCCCAGTTGCGGAAACCCGGCAGGTCGCCGTTGGCACCGCACTCGCGGGTGTTCTGGGCGGTGGGCTGGCCGTTCATCTGAAGGACGCCGGCGCCGGGGCGTCCGAGTTGTCCGCGCAGCAGGTGCAGGTTGTTGACCTGGACGGCGCTTGCCGTGGCCTGGTGCGATTGGTAGACGCCCTGGAGCACGGTGGAGACGAGCCGGTCGGTGCCCGCGATCAGCTCGGCGGCGCGGCGGATCTCGCCCGCGGGCAGTCCGCAGATGCCGGCCGCCCATTCGGGGGTGCAGCGAGCCACCCGGGCGGCGAGTTCCGGGTAGCCGACCGTGTGCTCCCGCACGTAGGCGTGGTCGACGCGGCCGGTGGCGATGACCTCGTTCAGCAGGGCGTTGAGGAGGGCGAGGTTGGTGCCGGGGCGCGGCGCCAGGTGGATCGTGGCTTCCCGGGCGGTCGGTGTGGGGCGGGGGTCGAGAACGAGCAGTGCCGGCGGGTCCGCTCCGTGGAGCCGGTCGAGGACGCGCATCCACAGCACGGGCTGGCACTCGGCGACGTTGTGGCCCCACAGGGCGATCACCTCGGCGTGGTCGATGTCCTGGTAGGAGCCGGGTTGGCCGTCGCAGCCGAAGGACTCCTTGAGGGCCTCGCCCGCTGTCGCGGTGCACAGCCGGGTGTTGCCGTCCAGGTGGTTGGTGCCGATCCCGGCGCGGGCGAGGACGGTCAGCGTGTAGTACTCCTCCAGGAACAGCTGCCCCGAGGTGTAGAAGCCGACCGCGTCCGGCCCGTGGTCCTTCAGCACGGACCGGCAGCGCCCGGCAACGGTGTCCAGGGCGGTGTCCCAGTCCGTAGCGACGAGTCGGCCGCCGCGGCGGACCTGCGGCGCGGTGAGCCGGTCGGGCGAGGCGTTGGCCTGCCACCCGAACAGGTCCT
This sequence comes from Kitasatospora sp. NPDC086009, assembly GCF_044540385.1. NCBI lineage: Bacteria > Bacillati > Actinomycetota > Actinomycetes > Kitasatosporales > Streptomycetaceae > Kitasatospora > Kitasatospora sp. NPDC086009. The sequence continues at coordinate 27,536 of NZ_JBITSA010000019.1, read as the reverse complement.
TGATGTCGAGGCGGCCGTGGTTGACCCGGTCCCCGGCCCGGCCGCGGACACCGACGATCCTCCCGTCACGGACCGCGATGTCCATGGCGTCGCCGTTGGAGTGCAGAAGCGACGCGGAAGGCACCCAGCGCTGCACGTCGGCCTCGCTGAGCCCGGGGGCCAGGTGAAGGTCGACCCGGGCGGGCCACGGCGTGCCGGGTGCGTACGGGGTGCGGGGCCCCCAGGGATCGGCGGTCCGGTCCACGGTCGTGCTCCTTCTATCGCCGACCCCGCGGTCGGGAGGCAACGTCTGCGCGGTGGCGCCGGGGCCCTCAGGGGGCGCGGGCGGCGGCCGGTCAGTGGCCGAGAGCGCTGGCGAGTTCCTTCTTGGTCATCTTCGAGCGGCCGTGGAGGTTGCGCTGCTTGGCCTCGTTGTACAGCTGTTCCTTCGTCGGCCCCTGGGAGCCGGAGTGCGAACGTTGGCCGCCGCGCCGGGAGGAGGAGGTGTCGTGGGTGGAGGAGCGACTGGCCGTCTTCGACTCGCCGTGCCGGGCCCGTTCCTTGTTCACGGTCCGGGCCGCGATCTCCTCGGCCCGCTTCTTGCCCTCCCCGCGGTCCAGGGCACTGTCCTTGATGTGCTCGTACTGGCGTTCACGCTTCTTGCTCGAGCCGGCAGGCATGACTCCTCCTTCTGACGGTGCTCCGCAGCGGCGTCTACCCCGAACGTATGGGCCGACTCGCGGGCCCGCCCGTGCCCGTCCCGGCGGTGCGCCGTGCCGCGCCGCCCCCGCGCCGGGCCCGGCCACGTCCCGGGGCCCGGCTCCGGCCTCGGGGGCCGGGACCGGGGACCTGGCCGCGGTCGGCCTCCGTTCGGGTGAGGTGGCGTCGCCGTCGCCCACCGCACGCGCCCGCCGGGGAACGACTGCCCGGTGGCCGGGACCAGCCCGGCCCGGACGGAACGAACGAGAGGCAGGCGTTTCATGGGACACGGCGGAAACGTGATCGACGAACTGATGGCCGACCACCGGGAGGTGGAGGAGATGTTCGCCCGGATCCAGGCGATGACGGGCGGCGGCCAGCAGCTGCGGGACGTGGTCGACGAGGTCACCATCGAGCTGGTGCGGCACTCCGTCGCCGAGGAGCAGTACCTCTACCCGGCGGTGCGCGAGCACGTCCAGGGCGGCGACCGGCTCGCGGACAAGGAGATCGCCGACCACGGCCGGGTCGAGGAACTCCTCAAAAAGCTGGAGAACACGAAGACGGACGACCCGCAGATGAGCCCCCTGCTCCGGCGGCTCATGGGCGAGGTCGCGGCACACGTCCAGGACGAGGAGCACAACCTCTTCCCCATGCTGCGCCAAGCGTGTACGCCGGAGCAGCTGAACGACCTCGGTGACAAGATCCGCCGGGCCAAGTCCATGGCGCCGACCCGCCCCCACCCCGCCGCACCCGACAGCCCCGCGGCCAGCAAGCTGCTCGCTCCCGGTGTCGGCCTGGTCGACCGGGCCCGCGACTTCGTCACCGGCCGCGGCAAGTCCTGATCCACCCCCGCGACCGGCCGACGGTCCTGGCGTCGGGGCGGGGCCGTCGCACGGCCCGCCCTGCCCCGACGCCAGGACCGGGCCGGCGTGATGCCCGTCATGCCGCCCCCTCAAGGAAGCGGCCTACACTGGGCGGCCACGAGCGGGGCAGCGCGGCTCCGCACCGGACGGCTCGCACCACCGGCACCGGACCAGGCGAGCACCTCCCCGAGGGACCGATCCCCGTGCCCGACCTGTCACCCGTCATAGCCTCCTGCACCCGCTGGCTCCTGAACGCCTACCCTCCCCCGGCCGGTGCCTTCAGCCGCGCACTCGCCGAGAGCCAGGCCCGGCAGGCGACCGCCCTGGCAGCCGCCCTGTGCTACCCCACCCCGATGGACGTCCAGCTCCTGGACCTGCTCGGCCCCGGCGGCGCCGACCGGCTCGACCGGCTCGCCGGCCACGACCCCCGTCCGGACGACGCCGCGTGGCGGACCTGGGTGGACGAGACCGTGGTCAGCTGGGCCGCCTGCTTCCTCGCCGACCCCGCCCTCGCCTCGCACGCCCACCAGACCCTCGCCACGACCGAGCACCACACCGGGGCGGGAGCCCTGCGACGCCTCACCGAGCCCGGCATCCGCGACACCGAGGCCGCCGTCCTGCTGCGCCACCCCGACCTCCTGGAGCCCGTCGCCGCCCTGCACCGGAGCCGGCTCGGGGAGCGGCTGAACGTCGAGGGCGCCCCGACGGCGTGATGCCGCCGGCCGGCCGAGCGTCCGACATCGGGGCCACCTGGAGCTGGTAGACCGCTGGAAACCGCTGGAGGCCACTGGCGCTGACCGCCGCCGGGGCGCGCCGGTGGGACACGGGCGCGGACCTACGGCGGTCGCGGACCGCGGGCGCCTCCCGGCCGGGTCAGGCCTGCTGGCTGGCCGGGTCAGGCCTGCTGGTCGCTCGCCGGCGTGGCCTGGGGGCTGCCTGCATCGGGGGCGGGCAGTGACCAGTCGGGTCGGGCGAGCTGGTGGCGCAGGGTGTCGAGCCGGGCCAGGTGGGAGTCGAGGGCGCTGGTGACGGCGACCGTGGTGGCGGCCACTCGTGCCTCGAGGTCGTGAATCCGGTCCAGGAGCTCCTGCCAGCGCTCCTCGGCGGCGACGGGATCAGGCGCGGCGTTGGTCACTGTCATCGCGGAGCTGGGTGGTGTGGTGGGTGAGGGCGTCGAGGCGGGTGGCGAGGTCGTCCTGGCCGGCGCCGAGGTGGGGGCGGACGGCGGCGAGGGGCTCGATGAGGTCGGCGGGGTCGGTGGCGCCGAGAGCGGCGGTCAGGGCGGCCTGGGCTGGGCGAGCGCCGGGGCCGAGCGCGGTCGTGGTGATCTGGGCGGCGAGGACCCGCAGCTCGGCGGCGTTGTCACGGGCCCAGGCGGTGACGGTGCGGTCGGCGGCTCGGCGGTCACGGACGGCCTTGACGCGTTCCGCGCCGGTACCGGCCCGCGTCGTGCGGCCTGCGGCGGGCTTGAGGCGCAGGTAGCGGTTCTCGGCCGCCTGGCGGCTGGCGACGCCCATGGGGTGGGCGAGGTCGGCCCAGGTGGCACCGGCCTCCCGGGCGGTCCGCACCAGTCCGGCCTCCCAGCCGGCGAGCTCGGTACGCAGCTCCCGCAGCAGGACGAGTGCGGCCAGAGCGGGCTCGGGGCCGTCCTGCGCGTCAAGGGCGCCCGGGGGCTGTGTACCGGGGTCGCGGGCGGTGCGGACGGCGTCGTCGATGGCGGCCAGCGCCGCCGCGGCCGCCAGGAACGAGGCGGGTTCGACCGGCCGGGGGCCGTCGGGGGCGGGTCTGCGGGGCTTGTCGTTCATGCGGTCACTCTATAGGCGACGCGCCGACTTGTCATCGGATGGATGACGCGCTACAACGGTCTCAGACGAAGCGCACTGGCACCCGTTCGATCAGTGGAGGTGTTTCGCGATGCTGCTGCGCACTGACCCGTTCCGCGAGCTGGACCGGCTGACCCAGCAGTTCCTGGGCAACACGGGAACCTGGTCGCGGCCGGCATCGATGCCGTTGGACGCCTACCGGGCCGGGGACGAGTACGTGATCTGCTTCGACCTGCCCGGGGTGGACCCGGAAGCCATCGACATCGACGTCGAACGGAACATGGTGACCGTCAAGGCCGAGCGTCGCCCCCGCCGCGAGAGCGAGGGCGTGAAGTGGGAGCTGTCCGAGCGCCCGCTCGGGGTGTTCTCCCGCCAGGTCATGCTGTCCGACACCCTCGACCCCGCCGGGATCACCGCCGACTACGACACCGGCGTGCTGACCCTGAAGATCCCGGTCGCCGAGAGGGCCAAGCCCCGCAAGGTCGCGATCAGCCACAGCGGAAGCCGCACGCAGATCCAGGCCTGACCCGCCCCGATGCCGTTCCGCGCCGCCCCCGATCTCTCCCCCCTCGATCGAGGGGGCGGCCGGAACACCCCCGACCGCAGGCCGGCCTGCCCGGACCGGCCTGCCCGCAGCGACGCGGAAACGCCATGAACAGCCGGAGCAGCGAACCCTTCATCGTGCGGGCGGACGGCGAGGTCGACCTCGACACCGCCCCGGCCCTGCGCCATGCCCTGGCCACCGCGCTCGAGTCGCACCGGGAGGTGGTCCTCGACCTGTCGGAGGTGACGTTCATGGACTGCGCGGGCCTGGGCGCCCTCGTCCAGGCTTGCAACCAGGCCGACCGCAACGGCAGGCGCCTGATCGTGCGCGGAGCCGGGCGCTGCGTCATCCGCCTGCTGAAGCTCACCGGTCTGCACCGGCGCCTGGCCGTGCCCCCCTGACCGGGCACCGGCGTTGGGGGTGGAGGGAGAATCGCGGTGATTCTTCCCTGGGAGGCGTTCCCGGCGGAATCCGGGAACGCGGTGATGACGCCACCCCCAGGAGGCCGAGCGGGCCGCCCGGATCGTCCTGACCCTGCTCGGCGCCCACCTGGCCGGTCAGGTGGTACGCCCGCCGCGGGTGAGCATGGCGGCGAGGAGGCGGGTGGCGGCCTCGGCGTCGGCGAGTTCGTCGCCGGTGGGGAGGACGGCGCCGAAGCTGCGGTTGCCGGGGGCGTCCAGGGCGCGCCAGTGAAGGACCGGTGCGAGGTGACTGCTGGCGTCGGCGAGGAACCAGGCGAGGTGACCATGGGTGCGGGCGATGGTCAGTGCCAGGGCCGCGAGAGCTTCGCGCAGTGCGGCGAGCCGCTCGATCCTCGACAGCGCCTGGTGGGTATCGGCGGGGCCGATGGCGGCATCGAGGGCTGCGGCGGTCTTGCGGGCCAGAGCGGAGTCGGTCGCGGTGAGTTCCCAGGTCCCGTCGGTGAGCTGGAGTTCCGCCTCGTGGATGACGCGCTCGACCGCCATGACCATGCTCATGACGGGCAGTCTATCGGCCGGGCCCGGCGCGCCGGTCGGCGGTGTCAGCGGGGACGAGTTGAGCGTGCGGGCAGGTGGGCCGGCCTGGTCCGACCGGTCCTTCGAGCGGCCGGGCCGCCTCCCCGACGATCTCCCTTCGGGGGACGTCGGTTCTGCCCGTGTGCACCGGCGCCTCCCCCGGACCAGGTCACGCCCGTCAGATCGACGATCGGCCCGGGAGGGCGGTCCGCGAGCGCCTTGGCGAGGGCGTCGTCGAGCATGGCCCGACCGACCTGTGCCCGGCGGAGCCGCGGCGTGGCCGAGCCGACCAGGTTTCAGAACGCCTCACGCAAGGCCGGCAGCAGGGTGCCCTCGGCCCAGTCGAGGAACGCGGGCTGGCTGTCGCCGCCGACCTGTATGAGGGCCACCTCGTCGAACCCGGCGTCGACGAACGGCCGCACCGCCTCGACGAAGTCGTCGACCCGGTCACCGCACGGAATGGATTCGGCCACGTCCTCAGGGCGGACGAAGCGGCTCGCGGCGGCGAACCCCGCCGTCCCGGGCAGCTCGGCGTTGACCTTCCAACCGCCGCCGAACCAGCGGAACTGCTCGTGGGCCCGCCGGACAGCGGTGTCCCGGTCGGTGTCCCAGCACACCGGAAGCTGACCCACGGCCGGCTTTCCGGCCCCGCCGTGCTCGGCGAACCCGGTGATCAGCGCCTGGTCCGGCTCCACGGCGATCACCAGATCGGCCAGCCGGCCGGCAAGCTCGCAGGAGTCCGGCCCTGATACCGCCACCCCGATCGGCGGCGGCCGGTCGGGCAGATCCCACAGCCTGGCACCCTCGACGTCGAAGTACCGGCCCCGCCGGGTGACGTACCCGCCGTCGAACAGCGCCCGGATGATCTGTACCGCCTCGTCGAGCATCGCCTGGCGCACCGGTACCGCCGGCCAGCCCCGGCCGATCACGTGCTCGTTGAGGTTCTCGCCGCTGCCCAGCCCGAGCCGGAAGCGGCCCTCAGACAGCAACTGCAGCGTGGCGGCCTTCTGCGCCACCACCACGGGGTGGTAGCGGAACGTCGGGCACGTCACGTAGGTCATGAGCGGGATCCGGGAGGTGGCCTGCGCGGCGGCACCGAGCACCGCCCACGCGTACGGAGCGTGACCCTGCTCGTCCAGCCAGGGGAAGGAGTGGTCCGAGATCACCGAGAAGTCGAACCCGCCCTGCTCGGCGCGCACCACGTCGGCGACCAGGTCACGCGGGCCGCGCTGCTCGGTCATCATCGTGTATCCGATTCTCACCATGACCCCGCGCCTGCCCGATCACCGTCACCCTCACACCGAGCCGCCCCGTCCCATCCGGGGCCCCCGGATGCCGGCAGCGAAGGAAGATCCCCATGCGCGGCGTAGTGATCCACGCCCCCGGTGACGTCCGCTTCGAGACGCTGGACGACCCGAAGATCCTCCACCCCACCGACGCGGTCATCCGCACGGCCGTCACCTGCGTGTGCGGCTCCGACCTGTGGCCCTACCGGGGCGCGGAGCCGATCGGCGATCCGCACCCGATGGGCCACGAGTACGTCGGCTTCGTGGAGGAGGTCGGCTCCGAGGTGACCGGTCTGCGGCCGGGCCAGTTCGTGGTCGGCTCGTTCGCGACCTCCGACAACACCTGCCCGAACTGCCGCAACGGCTTCCAGTCGAACTGCCTGCACCGGGAGTTCATGTCCACCTGCCAGGCCGAATACGTGCGCATCCCGAACGCCGCCGGGACCCTGGTCGCCCTGGACGAGGTCCCCGGCGAGGAGTTCTGGCCGGGCCTGCTGGCGACCTCGGACGTGATGGGCACCGGCTGGTGGGCCGCCGACGCCGCCCGCGTCCGACCCGGCTCCACGGCGGTGGTGGTCGGTGACGGCGCGGTCGGCCTGTGCGCGGTGATCGCCGCGAAGGAGCTCGGCGCGGAACGGATCATCGCCATGTCCCGCCACGCCTCCCGGCAGAACCTCGCCCGCGCCTTCGGCGCCACCGACATCGTCACCGAACGCGGCGAGGACGGCATCGCCCGGATCAAGGAACTGACCGGCGGCATCGGCGCCGACAGCGTCCTGGAGTGCGTCGGCACCGCCCAGTCCATGCAGCAGGCCCTGCACTCCGCCCGCCCCGGCGAAAACGTCGGCTTCGTCGGCGTCCCGCACGAGGTCGCCCTCGACGGGCAGGAACTGTTCTTCTCCCACGTCGGCCTGCGCGGCGGCCCCGCCCCGGTGCGCCGCTACCTGCCCGACCTGATCGAACGCGTCCTGTCTCGCCGCATTGCCCCCGGCAAGGTCTTCGACCTCACCCTGCCCCTTGACCAGGTAGCCGAGGGCTACAGGGCGATGGACGAGCGCCGCGCGATCAAGACCCTCCTCACGCCCTGACAGCCCCCGCCCCCGTACAAGGAGCACTCGTGCAGATCACCCGCCATGGTCCACCTGGCCATCAACGCCCACCGCTCCCTGCCCGCTTCCCCCGACCGACTCGTCGCCAGGTCGCGATCGCCCGGGGAGACGACACGGTAGTGACCGGCCAGTACGATCATGGTCGCCATACGGAGCTTCGACAGCAGCGACTTGATCCAGGACGGCGCCGGCAGCGACTCCCCCAGAGCGGCCGGCACCGCGGACGGTCCGGACGGCGGACCGGCGGATACGGAAACCGGGTTCCGGCGCGGCGATGAGTTTTCCGGCCCCGGCAGGTCTATATCTCGACCGGGATCACCGACTCATCGGGAGTACAGACATGGGACTCATCCACATCGAGCTGTTCGCGACCCTCGACCTCGTCGCGCAGGCGCCCGGCGGACCCGACGAGGACCCGGCGGGGTTCCCGTTCGGCGGCTGGCAGGCGCCCCTGCTGAACGAGGCCACCGGCGCGCAGATCGTCGCCGCGTACGAGGGCACCGACGCCCTGCTGCTCGGCCGGCGCACGTACGACATCTTCGCCGCCTACTGGCCGCACCAGAAGGACGGCGAGATCGCCGAGCTCTTCAACCGCGTCCCCAAGTACGTGGCCTCCCGGGGCACGCCCGACCTCCCGTGGGCCGGGTCCACCCGGCTCGGCCCGGACCTGGCCGGCGCGGTGCGCGAGATCCGCGAGCGGCACGAGCACGTGAAGGTCGTCGGGAGCCTGGACCTGGTGCAGACCCTCCTGCGGGAGAAGCTCTTCGACCGTCTCGACCTCTGGGTGCACCCGATCACGCTCGGCGTCGGGAAGAAGGTGTTCGACGGCGGCGCGGTGCCCACGAACCTCACCCTCCTCGAACCGCCGGTCGCCGGTCCGGAGGGCACCGTCTACCTGCGCTACGGGCTCGCCGACGGCACGCCCGCGACGGGCGACATGAGCGCGCCCGACCGCGGTCTCGGCCGCGACGAGTCCCGGTGACCCGATGACCACCGTCCATACCAACGGGATCGCCCTGGGCATCGAGTCGTTCGGCCGCGAGGACGCGCCACTCGTCCTGCTCGCGGGCGGAACGACGATGTTCTCCTGGCCCGACGCGCTGTGCGAACGCCTCGCCGCCGGCGGACGCCGCGTGGTGCGCTACGACCTGCGCGACAGCGGGGAGTCGACGACCGCGGATCCGCAGGCACCCGACTACACCCTGCGCGACCTCGCCGCCGACGCGGCGGCCCTCGCCGAGACGCTCGGCGGGGGCCCCGCCCACCTCGCGGGCATCGGCGTCAGCGGCATGGTCGCCCAGGTCGCCGTGCTCGACCACCCGGACAGCTTCTCGGCGCTCACGCTCGTCGGCACCCGCCCCGTCGCCCCCGGCCCGCCCGACGACGACCTCCCCGACCACGACCCCGCGACCATGAGCCGGCTGTTCGCACGACCGATGCCCGACTGGACCGACCGCCGGGCCGTCGCCGAGTTCGCCGCCACCGGCGCCGAGATCCTCGGCGACGACCCCGCCGCCGCCCGCGCGACCGCCGCGCGCATCTGGGACCGCACCCCCGGCACCGCGCCCCCGGTCCAGACGGCCAACCAGCTGCGGATGACGTTCTCCAAGCTCGACTGCCGACCCCGCTGGCGCGAGCGCCTGCCCGAGATCAGGATCCCCACCCTCGTCGTCCACGGCCGCCGCGACCCGTTCTTCCCCGTCGGCAACGGTGCGGCGATCGCGCGCGCGATCCCCCGGGCACGACTGCTCGTTCTCGAAGACGCCGCCACCGCGATGCCGGACGCGGCCCTCGGCGAGGTCAGCGAGGCGATGCTCGCGCTCGGACCGCGGACGGCCGGTGCTGCGCGGCTCCCGCCTCCGGACGGGTCCGCCCCGCGCGGCGGCCGTCCACGGTGAACGCCCCCACCCACCACCGGTCCACCGCGCACCCGCCAGCCTCGGCGGCCCCGGCGCCACCGGGGGTCGGCGGCTGCCGGGGAACGCCTCGGACGGCCCCGGGCTCCACGGGAACGGCTCGCCGGGCGCCGCACCCCCGGCCGCCTCACTCGGCCGGCCGGGTGCGGGGGCGGGCGCGGAACGGGCCGTCGGCGGCGAAGGCGTGGGCGGCGAAGCGTTCGCCCATGCGGCGGTAGGCGGCGGCGGACGGGTGCAGCCCGTCGGGGAGGTCGTCCACGTCGGCCGGGCCGAGGAGGTCGCGTCCGTCGAGGTGGTGCAGGTGAGGGTCGTGGGCCTGCCGGGCCGCGACGATCCTCGCCAGCTCGTCACGGACCACCTGCAGCGACAACGCTCCCCGGGCCAGGTCGGCCGGGTCCCCGAGCGCGGTGATCCTTCCGTCCGGGCCCACCGTGGTCGGGCCGGGACGATCCTCCAGCGCGGGGCAGCTCACCGGGGAGATCACCAGCAGCGGGGTGTCGGGATGGCCGTCCCGGATGGTGTCCAGGAATCCGTGCACCGCCGGGCCGAAGGTCCGCAGCCGGAAGGTGGCCAGGCCCACGATGTTGACGCCGGTCTTGAGGCTGATCAGGTCGGCGGGCAGGTCGCGGATCGTTCGGGCGACGTAGGGGTCCAGCATGGCGTTGCCCGGCTCGCTGAGGTTGGTCACCTCCACGCCCCCGATGGACGCCGCGACCACGGGCCAGGTGCCGGTGGGACCGTCGGCTTCGAGGCAGTGGCTGATGGAACTGCCGTGGTGCACCCACCGGGGCCGGCCGTCGGGAAGGGGTGCCAGGACCTCGCCGTCGGCGCGGAGCGCCACCAGTTCCGTGGGGGTCTGCTGCGGCAGCCACAGCTCGACGTCCTTCATCCCGGCCGGCAGTCCGGCGAAGCGCGCCGTCCCCGGCTTCCCCGGTACCAGCCGCTGCTCGGCCCCGGGGCCCGCCATCCGCATGACGTTGCCCAACGGCGCTCGCTGCCGCCCGACCAGGACGCCGTCCACCGTCAGGTCCAGCATCCCGGTCGGCCGGGGCTCCGGGTCGCCGTCGAGCTGTCCCGTGGACGTGAGCACCTCGAACTCGAGCACCCGCGCCTCGGTGCGGAACACCAGCCGCACACCCGAGGGCATCACCGTTCCCCCGTAGACCGACGGGTCCTGGTACTGCTCCTTGGTCCACTCCGGCAGCCGGCGCGGCATCACCCCGGCCGGCGTCCGCTCCAGATCAAGCGCCCCCCGTACCTCGACCGGACCGCCCACCAGCGGATACTCCCGCATCGTCACTGTCACCGCTCCTCGACTCCGGCCCGTCCGGCCGGGCGGGTGCCCGGCCGGAGGCATCGGGCCCCACCACGAACCTAGTCACCGCGACGGTGATGTGGTGTCGGCCGGGTGCGGGTCGTGCCGGTCCGCCGGTCGGATCCCGAGGGAATGCGTACCTGAATCGGCGCCGAGGACGGGGCGGGGCTGCGACGGGGAATCAGCCCGGCGGCGTCCCGTGCCGCGCCGAGGGCGGGCGGGAGGCGCTCGCCGCGGAGGGCAGCCCGGAGTGGTCCAGCACCGGGAAGGCGTTCGGCGTGCCGGTGCTGCCCTGGGCCGTCCAAGGCGTGCCGTTCGACCGGCGCGGGTACTGCCGGACCGGAAACTCCGCGGAGAAGAAAGGAGGTTGACCTCGTCCGGATCCGGTTGCGGATCGTACCCGCCGGAATTGACCAGCCGGCCGCCTGGCGATTCGATCCGGGGGCGTCGAGGAATGCCGTGCGTTTCTCCGCCGCCATAGCGGGCGGGATATTCGGTGGGTCAATCCGGATGTCGTAGTCGCGATGATTCCGGAGCATGGCCCGACCGCTCCCGGCCGGCCCGTGATAACCGGACGCGGGTTTCCCGGCGAATCGTGCGCCGCCGAGGTGGTCCACGGTGTCGGCCGGATCGAACGGACGCGGGGGCGAGGGGACGTCGCCGCCCCGGAACGCGACCCGGAACGCGACCCGGAACGCGCCGACCTGCGGGAAGGACGTCCCGCCGGCCGCGATCTGCCCGCCTTCGGCGCAGGTGGCCGTCGCCGGGACGACCGCGGTGCCGCCGAAGGCGCCATCCCCGGGGCCTTCGGACATCGCATCCCACCCCCGTGCTCGTAGCGTCCGAGCGGGAGTCGGCATCGCCCCCGGTCGGCCCGGAAACGACTATCCACAACATGATCGTCTGCCGTCAAATCATGATCGACGACCCCCGCCGATCTGCGGGGGTGCGGGTCGGGCGTCGGCGAGCAAAGCGTCTCCTTTCCCGGCCAACTGACATGCAGTCAGCATTTCATGTAATATCGGGGCAAAGTGGGCATCGGTCGGCCAATCTTTGCCGATTCGATATCCGGATCCGGGGATTCCCGGTCAGCCGCTCTGCGATCTTGGTGTGGCACGACTTCTTTGCCATCACTATTCGTGGAGAAAACTCTCTTGCCATCGAGGAAGCAGGCCCCGCCCGTTTTTGGGGGCGGGGCCTTCACTACGCGCCGGATGCGGCGGACAGCCGTTCTGGCGGCGCTCGCGCTACTGGTGGAGACGGGGGTCGCGCTCGATGCGCTGACCGCCGACTCCGCCTACGCCGCACCCGCCACCGACCCCAAGGCCACGGCCACCGCACCCGTCAACGAGGCCCCCGACGCGGCCTCCGCCCTGCTCGCCGCCCGGCTGAACGGCCACCGGGTCGAGGTGACCGGCGCCCGGACCGCCACCACCACGCTCTGGGCCGACCCCGCGGGGACGCTGACCCAGGACACCGCTACCGGACCGGTCCGGGTCAAGGTCGGCGACGCCTGGGTCCCGGTCGACACCACGCTGGTGGAGACCCCGGACGGCAAGGTAGCGCCGAAGGTCCACCCGGAGGGCCTGACCTTCACCGGTGGCGACCCCGGCGTGCGCACCGGTGACGCCGTCGCCCCGCCCGCCGCCCCGGCCGGGACCGGTATACCCGCCGCCGGCACCCCCGCCGCCGAAGCCCCCGCGCACGCGGCCGACGCCCGGGCCGGCCGCGACGAGGCCCGGCCGCAGCTGCCCACCGCGCCCGGCCCCGGCTCCGCCTTCGCCAAGCCCGCCGACTCGGCGCCCGCCGCTGCCACCGCCGCACCCAACCCCGCCGCCGAGAAGCCCGCCGAGCGCGAGCTGGTCAAGATCGGCGCCGGCGAGCAGCAGGTGCAGCTCGGCTGGCTCGGCCGCCTGCCCAAGCCCAGGCTCGACGGCAGCCGGGCCACCTACGTCGACGCCCGCCCCGGAGTGGACCTCGTCCTGGAGGCCACCCGGACCGGCTTCGAGCAGTACCTGATCGTCAAGGACCGCTCGGCCGTCTCCCAGGCCGGCACCGTCGTGCTGCCGATCGACACCAGCGGCCTGGACGTCGACCGCAAGGACGACGGCTCGATCGAGCTGACCGAGCGTCCGTCCGGCAAGGTGCAGGCGAAGATCCCCGCCCCCGTGATGTGGGACGCGGCGGTCGACCCGCAGTCGCTGGAGCACAACCGCCGCGCGCCCGTCGCGATGGAGCTGCGCGGTGCCGGCGCGGAGGCCGAGCTGGTCTTCACCCCGGACGCCGGCTTCCTCGGCGACCCGGCGACCAGCTACCCGGTGACGATCGACCCGGCGCTCACCGTCGGCGCCTCCTTCGACACCTTCGTCCAGCAGGGCTGGACCACCGACCAGTCGTCCGCCACCGAGCTGAAGCTCGGCAACAACGGCAGCGGCCAGGTCGCCCGCTCCTTCCTGCACTTCCCCGAGGGTCCGTACCACGGCAAGCACATCCTCTCGGCGAAGCTGAACCTGTACAACACCCACTCGTGGTCCTGCGAGCCGTGGTCCTGGGAGGTCTGGGACACCGGCCTCGCCTCCACCGGCTCCCGGTGGACCAACCAGCCCAACTGGAACAAGCAGTGGGCGGTCAGCAACGCCACCAAGGGCAACGAGAACGCCGGCTGCGGCGACGCCTGGGTCGCCCAGGACGTCACCTCGCTGGTCACCGCCTGGTCCGACAACGGCTACGCCAACAACGCCCTCGGCCTGCGCGCCTCCACCGAGACCAGCCCGTACTCGTGGAAGCGCTTCGACTCCTCCCAGGGCGGCCACCCGCCGTTCCTGTCGGTGACCTACAACACCGTCCCCGCGGCGCCGCCGGCGGTCGACGTGTTCCCGGCCCGCCAGGGCAACCCCCGCTTCACCTCCTCGGCCACCCCGACCTTCCAGGTCCTGGCCAGTGATCCGGACAGCGCCGGCAAGGTCGGCGCCGACTTCGACCTCTACCGCGCCGGCGTCCTCGTCAAGCGCGTCTACAAGGAGGTCCCGAACGGCAGCTACGCCCAGGTGAAGCCTGCCGACTTCGGCCTCGCCAAGCTCGACGAGGGCGTGCAGTACTCGATGGGCGCCCGGCTCTGGGACGGCACCGACAACTCGCCGTGGGCCCCGCAGGACGTGGTCGTCGTCGCCGACACCACTCGGCCGGGCGCGCCGTTCGTCACCTCCGCCGACTACCCCGCCGACGAGGTGTGGCACGGCGCCGCCGGCCAGACCGGACGGTTCACCCTCACCCCGCCGGCCGGCACCGACGACGTGGTCGGCTACGTCTACACCCTGGACGGCAAGGCACCGGTGACGGTCGACGCGACCGGTGCGACCACCGCGTCGATCACCCCGCCCACCGACGGCACGCACACCCTCAAGGTGCAGACCAAGGACCGGGCGGACAACCTCTCCGACCCGGCCGTCCACACCTTCAGGGTCGGCCGGGCCGGCGTCAGCTCCCCGGTCGACGGCTCCGAGACCGCCAAGCGCGTCAAGCTCGCGGTCGACGCCCAGACCCAGTACACCCGGGTCACCTGGCAGTACCGCCGCGGCCCCGGCGCCACCGAGTACGACATCCCGGCGGCCCACCTCACCAAGGCCGACAACACCCCCACCTCCGGCACCCGGCCGCGGCTCGCCGAACTCGGCGGTCACGCCAACTGGTCGGTGCTGGAGTCGCTGGGGCAGATCGGCGGCGTCGTACAGGTCCGCGCGCTGCTCTACACGGACAAGGACAGCGACCCGGCCTACCCGACGGCCTGGTCCACCTTCACCGCCGACGCCAACGCCGACGGCGCCACCGGCGTCGAGGTCGGCCCCGGCTCGGTCAACCTGCTCACCGGTGACTACTCGGTGGACGTCACCGACACCGACGAGTTCGGCATGACCACCACGCGTTCCTCCTCCTCCCGCGGCACAACCCGCGGCTGGCAGGAACAGGGCGAGCGGCTGACCGCCAACCAGCAGCAGGTCTCCACCGACACCACCGGCTTCCTGGCCACCCCGGGCACCGCCCTGCGGGTCACCGACCGGGGCCAGGGCGGCTCGACCGACTCGCTGAAGGTCCTGCCGGACGCCAACCGCAGCGGTGACACCTACGCGCTGCTCGGCGGCTCGGGCGGCCTCCAGCTGGGCATGAAGCCCGGCCACACCTACCGGGTCAAGGCCTGGGTGTACGTGCCCTCCTCGACCGGGCTGACCGCGGGCCTCGACGACCGCGGCATGCGGATCGTGGCCGTCCACGGCAAGGTCGGCGCGCTGACCACGACCGTCTCCCGCAAGGCGCCGTACACCGACGCCTGGGCCGAGCTGACCACCGACGTCACGCTCGCCGCGGACGCCACCGAGGCGCAGATCCGGCTCTACAACGGGCACTCGGACAACGCCGACAAGCCGGTCTACTTCGACGGCATGTCGGTGCGCGAACTGGTCGCGCCGTTCGGCCCGCAGTGGGCCGGCGGGGCTCACGGCGAGTCCGCC
The DNA here is from genome assembly GCF_044540385.1 of Kitasatospora sp. NPDC086009. Lineage (NCBI taxonomy): Bacteria > Bacillati > Actinomycetota > Actinomycetes > Kitasatosporales > Streptomycetaceae > Kitasatospora > Kitasatospora sp. NPDC086009. Next base: position 12,502 of record NZ_JBITSA010000019.1, on the reverse strand, counting down.
GACTACGTGTCGCTGGCCTTCCCGAGCGCGGACGCCGCCGTCCTCAAGGGCGTCGACGACACCTCGCTCACCTTCGCGCGGGCGCAGGACGGCACGCTCTTCCCCGAACCGGGCGCCGAGCACCTCGTCCTGAAGGCGACCGGCGACACCTACACGCTGTCCGAACTGGACGGGTCCGCCACGGTGTTCGCCCGCCAGGCCGGCTCGGACGTGTACAGCGTCCAGTCCTCCAGCGGGCCGGACGCCGGGTCCACCGCCCGCTACGTCTACGACTCCACCGACCGGCGCTCGCTCGTCAAGCGGGTGATCGCCCCGGTCGAGCCCGGTGTCGACGACGCGAACGGCTGCACCGTCGACCCGCTGCCGCGCGGCTGCGAGGTCACCGACTACGACTACGCGTCCGCCACCACCGCGACGGCCGCGGCCCCGGGCGACTTCACCGACCGGATCCGGTCCGTGAAGGTCTGGTCCTGGAACCCGGTGACCGCCAAGCAGGAGGCGGTCGAGGTCGCGCACTACGTCTACGACGAGCGCGGCCGCCTGGCCCAGGTCTGGGACCCCCGCCTGGCCCAGCCGCTGAAGACCGCCTACGACTACGACGACGCGGGGCGGGTCACCCGGATCACCCCCGCGGGCGAGCTGCCGTGGAACCTCGACTACGGCAGGGCCGCCGCGGACCAGGACCCGGGACGCCTGCTGAAGGTCCGTCGCGCGGCCCTGGCCAGGGGCAGCAGGGACCAGGTCAGCGGTGAGACCGCGAGCAAGGTCGTCTACGACGTGCCGCTGACGCGCGCCATGGGCGGTCCGTACGACCTGGGCGGCCCGGACGTGGCCGCCTGGGCCCAGACCGACGCGCCGACCGACGCCACCGCCGTCTACGGCCCCGAGGACGACCCGGGCACCGGCACCGCCACGGCGGCCAGGCCCGGACCGGATGGCTACCGGCCGGCCGTCGTCCACTACCTGAACGCCTCCGGCAACGAGGTCAACACGGCGACGCCGTCGACCACCCCCGGCGGCGACATCGACACCACCGAGTACGACCGCTACGGTCACGCCGTCCGCACCCTGGAGGCCACCAACCGCGCCATCGCGCTCGGCACCCACCCGGACACCGAACGCCTCGCGGCCGAACTGAACCTGCCCGCCGACTCCGCGTCCCGGGCCCGTCTGCTGGACTCCCGGACCCTCTACACGCCGGACGGCCTCGACGTCACCGAGACGCTCGGACCGGTCTACCGCGCCTCGCTCGCCGAGCAGGTCGACGGCCAGACCGCACCCGTCACCGTCACGGCCGAGGGCGAGAGCCTGGTCCAGCTGGGCGCCACCGACCCGGTGCGCGTCCAGACCCTGGCCACCTGCTGCGCCGGGGCCGGCTGGTCCGGCGGCGGCCAGGTGTTCCTCGCCGCCGACGCGGTCGGGGACAACGCCTCCTTCCGGATCTCGGTCCCCGAGGAGGGCACGTACCAGCTCGGCGCGCTGCTGACCAAGGCGGCCGACTACGGCATCGTCCAGCTGTCGATCGACGGCCAGAACGTCGGTGCCCCCTTCGACGGCTACAGCGCGGCGGTCACCACCACCCCGTTCGCCGCCGGTCCGACCGGCCGGCTCGCCCGCGGCGACCACGAGCTGCGGCTCACCGTCACCGGGAAGAACCCGGCGGCCGTCGCGCCCTCCTACCAGGCGGGTCTGGACCGGGTCACCCTGACCAAGACCACGCTCAACCCCACGCTCGCCGCCGGCACGCCGGTCGTGGCGCGGGACCACAACACCAACACCTACGACGAGGGCAAGCCCGACGGCAAGGCCTACCACCTGGTCACCACCAGCACCGACGGCGCCCGGATCGACGGCTACGCCGACGACGTCGAGCTGCGGGTCACCAGGACGGGCTACGACGCCCCGATCGGCGGCACCGCCGGCTGGACGCTGAAGGCGGCCACCTCGGTGACCACCGACGCGCTCGGCGCCCAGCTGACGGCGACCATCCGGTACGACGCCGCCGGCCGCGCCGTGGAGTCGCGCAAGCCGGGTTCGACGGGCGGCGACGCCGGGACGGTCAGGTCGGTGTTCTACACCGCCGGTGCCAACCCGGAGGACCCCGCCTGCGCCAACCGCCCCGAGTGGGCGGGCAGCCCGTGCGCCACGCTGCCCGGCGGCGCGGTCACCGATGCCGACGGCACCCGGATGCCGACCACCCTGCCCGTCAAGCGGGTCACCCGGTACTCGCCGTTCGGCGAGCCCGAGGAGACCACCGAGACCAACGCGGGCAAGTCGCGCAGGACGGTCGTCGGTTACGACGGCGCCGACCGGATCACCTCGACCGAGATCACCTCGGACGAGGGCGTGGCGATGCCGAAGGTCACCACCGAGTACGACCCGGCCACGGGTGACGCGGTGCGGACCACGGCCGACGGCAAGTCGCTGACCCGGGTCATGGACCAGCTGGGCCGGCTGGTCTCCTACACGGACGCCGACGGCGGCACCACCACCACGGAGTTCGACGCCTTCGGCAAGCCGGTGAAGGTCGCCGACCCGACCGGGTCCACCACCTACACCTACGACCGCGCGAAGGAGCCGCGCGGCCTGGTCACCTCGGTCAACGACAGCACGGCCGGCGAGTTCACCGCCTCCTACGGTCCGGACGGCCAACTGGTCGAGCAGACCTACCCCGGCGGGATCGTCCGCAGGGACACCTTCAACGCGGTCGGCGAGGCCACCGGCCGCACCTACACCCGCACCTCCGACAACGCCGTGGTCTGGGCCCAGACCAGCGACGTCTCCACCCAGGGCCAGGTGGCCAGGGACACCAGCTCCACCGCCACCCGCACCTACCGCTACGACCGGCTGGGCCGACTGGTGAAGGCCCAGCAGTCGACCACCACGACCGGCTGCGCGACCCGGCAGTACGCCTTCGACGCCCACTCCAACCGGCTGTCGAAGACCACCCTGCCCTCGGCCCTCGACGGCACCTGCGGCACGACCGGGGCCACCGTCGAGAACCACGGCTACGACTCCGCCGACCGGCTCACCGACCCCGGCTTCGGGTACGACGCCTTCGGGCGGACGGTGCGGACCGCGACCGGCGCGACCAACACCTACTGGGCCAACGACAAGGTCGCCGCCCAGGAGAAGGGGGACACCAGGCAGCAGTGGGCCCAGGACGTCGCCCACCGCCTCACCGCGTTCACCACGGCCAAGAAGCAGACCGACGGCTCGTGGGCCAACGCCACGTCGAAGCTCAACCACTACGGCGACGACTCCGACGAGGTCCGCTGGGTCGTCGAGGACACCACCCAGGGCACCGTGACCCGCAACGTCTCGGGCCCGGACACCGACCTGGTGGCCACCACGAGCCGGACCGGTGACGTCCAGCTCCAGCTGACCGACCTGTTCGGCTCCGTCGTGCTGACGACCGACCCGGCGCTCACCAAGCCGGTCGTGCTGGACTTCGACGAGTTCGGCATCCCGCAGGACGGCCAGGCCGCCGCGCGGTACGGCTGGCTGGGCGGCAAGCAGCGCTCCGCCGAGGCCCAGGACGGCGACATCCTCATGGGTGCCCGCCTCTACAGCCCGGCGCTCGGCCGCTTCCTCCAGGTCGACCCGGAGCCCGGCGGCAACGCCGGCGCGTACGACTACTGCACCGGCGACCCGGTCAACTGCACGGACCTCGACGGCCACTGGGGCATGCCCAAGTGGCTGAAGAAGACCGTGCACGTGGTGGCCAAGGTCGCCGAGGTGGCGTCGTACATCCCGGGCCCGATCGGCTCCGCCGCGGCCGCCGTCTCCGCCGTCTCGTACGCGGCGACCGGCAACTGGCGCAAGGCCGCCGAGATGAGCATCACCGCGGCGGCCGGCCTGGTCGGCGGCAACACGGCGGTCCGGGCCGGCTTCGCGGCCGCCCGCTACTCGCGGGGCGCGGCGCGCGTACGGCGCGTCTCCTCCCGGGTCCGCTCGGTGTTCCGGCGGACCGGCTGCAACTCCTTCGACCCGGGCACCCCGGTGCTGATGGGCGACGGCGGGCAGCTGCCGATCGGTGAGGTCCAGGTCGGCGACCTGGTGCTCTCCACCGACCCGGCGACCGGTCAGACCCGGCCGGAGCCGGTGCTGTCGGTGATCTACGGGTACGGCACCAAGCACCTGGTCGACATCGAGACCGCGACGGCGGATCCGTCGACGGCGACGGCGAGCGCGAGCGCGACCGGGGACCCGGACACCGCGGCCGCGCTGCGGGTCACCGCCGAGCACCCGGTCTGGGTGAGCGGCAAGGGCTGGACCGACGCCGCGCAGGTGCGGGTCGGCGACTCCCTGGTGACGCCGGCCGGCACCCCGGTCCCGGTCACCCGGGTCACCGACCGGGGCGAGATCGCCGACCAGCTGGTCGTCAACCTCACCATCGGGGACCAGCACACCTACAGCGTGCGGGTCGGTGACGACTGGGTCGTCGCGCACAACAAGAACGCGTGCCACATCGACCTGCCGCACATCCTCGGCGGGCACGGCGCGAAGTCCCGCGTGGCGGGCAAGAGCCGGTTCCGCTCGCGCAACGTCCGCGAGGTCAAGTACCTGATCCACACCACGATCAAGAAGGGCAAGAGCCGGGCCAACACCGGTGGCCGCGACGGCCGGATCTACGAGCACGACTTCGGCCGGATCATCGGCCGGGACGGCAACGGCCGGCACACCACGCGGCTGCGCGTCGTCGTGAAGCAGCACAAGGGACGGAGGACGGCCAGGACGGCGCACCCGTACTGACCGGGGTCGCACCGACCGAACGGTCCCGACCGTGAGACCCGGATCGCCGGGGGCTGGAGCATCAGCCCCCGGCGATCCGCCGTCCCGCCCACCTGCGAGAATGCGAGTATCATGATCGAACTGTCCTTCTCCGCCGCCGACACCGGCGGCGCCGACCGCGGGCCCCGCGGCACCATGGACTTCGCCTCGGCGGACCTCTACGACCTCACCTGCGAGGCGTTCCGGGGCCCCTACACCTTCCGCGTCGAGGGCGCCGACTTCAGCGGCACCGGGCCGGTCCTGGACCTCGCGCTCGGCCTGTTCACCGCGGCCGGGGAGCTGGCGGGCGCCGGGCGCGCCCGCTACTCGGCCGCCGGGGGCGCCGGTGAGTACCGCTTCGAACGCCGGGGCGGCAAGGAGACCGTCCGGATCCACCGGGAGCGGGACGGCAAGGGCAGCGCGGAGTACGCCGAGTTCGAGGCCGCCACCCGGGCCTTCCTCGGCGAGGTGGTGCGCGGCCTCTGCGAGCGCTTCCCCGACCTACGCCGCAACCCCGAGATACGCCGCCTCCGGGAGGCCGCCGCCGGCGGGTGACGGGACGCCGGCCGCGGGCCTTCCGGCCCGTGGAACCGCGACGATCGCCGGAAACCGCCACCGGGACGGCGGGTCCTCCCCGCGCGGCGCCACGATCAACGGCCTCAGGCCTCGGACTCGGTCGCCGGGTGAGCAGGCCGGCGGGGGCCGGACCCCCTCCAGGTCCAGGCCCCCGCCGCCCGCCGCCTCGCCGGGGCGGCGGGCGGCCGGCGGCCCGCGGCGGGTCAGACGGTTTCGAGGCGCCGGTCCAGGTGCCGTTCGAGGGCGGTGACGACCAGGCGGTGGTCCTCGGCCTGGGGGAGGCCGGAGACGGCCACCGTGCCGACCACCCCGACGCCCTCCACGTGGATCGGGAAGGCGCCGCCGTGGGCGGCATAGGTGTCCGCGTCGAGCCGGGAGTCCTCCTCGAAGGTCCGGCCCTTGGCCGCGAAGCGCAGGCCGACCAGGTAGGAGGAGCAGCCGTAGCGGTCCACCGTGCGGGCCTTGCGCAGGATCCAGGCGTCGTTGTCGGCCGAACTGCCCGGCAGCGCGTAGTGGAAGAGCTGCTGGCCGTTGCGCCGGATGTCCACCACCACGGGTGCCTCCTCGGCGCGCGCCAGGCCGACCAGCAGGGTGCCGAGCAGCCAGGCGTCGTCGTTGTCGAAGCGCGGCAGGCGCAGACGGCGTTCCTCGTCCTCGACCCGCTGGATCAGGGCGGTGGCCTCGTCGGGGGTCATCAGGGGGTCGCCTCGGTCAGGGTGCCGGTGCGGCCGTCGTCGGCCAGGGTGATGGTGCGGCCCTCGGCGGCCGAGCGGCGGGCTGCCTCCATGACGACCAGCGCGGAGACGGCGTCGCGCGGGTCGACCGGCGCGGGCGCACTCTCGTTCAGGGCGCGGACCACCCCGGCGTAGAAGGAGGGGTAGTCGCCGGGGACCGAGGGGTGCGCGGCGGCACCGTCCCCGGTGCCGAGCAGGCCGCGGTCCTCCTCGGGGACCTCGCCCCAGCCGGGGCCCGGGCGCCGCCCGGCGCGCAGCGCGTGCTCCTGCGGGTCCAGGCCGTGCACGGTGTACGCGGAGCGGTCGCCCAGGACGCGCATGCGCGGCCCGAACTGGCCGGAGAGGGCGCTCATCCACAGGTGCGAGCGGACGCCGCCGGCGTGGGTGAGCGCGAGGAAGACGTCGTCGTCGATGACGGCGCCGTCGCGGCGGGTGTCCACCTCGGCGTACACCTGGACGGCCGGGCCGAACAGGGTGAGCGCCTGGTCGACCAGGTGGCTGCCCAGGTCGGGGAGGATGCCGCCGACCTCGACCGGGTCGGCGGACTCCTGCCAGACCCCGAAGGGCTCCGGCCACCAGCGCTCGAAGCGGGACTCGAAGCGGTGCACCCGGCCGAGTGTGCCGTCGGCGATCAGGCGCCGGACGGTGAGGAAGTCGGCGTCCCAGCGGCGGTTCTGGAAGACCGTCAGCATCAGGCCGCGGGCCTCGGCCAGCTCGACCAGCGCGGCCGCCTCGGCGGCGGTGCCGGCCACCGGCTTGTCCACCACGACGGACACTCCGGCCTCCAGTGCGGCGCGGGCGAGCGGCACATGGGTGCGGTTGGGGGAGGCGATGACCAGCAGGTCGAGTGCGTCCGGGGTGGTGAGCAGTTGCTCGGTGGTGTCGACGGCGCGGGCCTGCGGGTGGTCCTTGCGGAGCTGCTCGCGCCGCCCGGGGTCGGTGGTGACCACGGCGTCCAGGCGCATGCCCGGGGTGGTGGCGATGAGGGGGGCGTGGAAGGCCGCTCCGGCGAGGCCGTAGCCCACCACTGCGACGCGGATGGGGCGACCGGTGTCGGGGGTGCTCTCGGAAGTCATGCCCGTAGTTAAGCAACAGTGTTTCTTAAGTGCAAGCCCGAACGTCGGCTCCAGGCACAATGACCCCATGACGACGTCGCACCCCGGCTCGTCCGGCACCAACCTGGCCGGACTGCGAGACCACAACGCCGCCCTCGTCCTCGGCCTGCTCCGGGCCGCGCCCCAGGGCAGCAGCCGCGTCGAGCTCGCCGCCGGGACCGGACTCACCCCGCAGGCCATCGGCAAGATCACCGCCAGGCTGCTCGCCGAAGGCATGATCGTCGAAGCCGGCCAGGCGGCCTCCACCGGTGGTAAGCCCCGCACCCTGCTCCGGCTGCGCGCCGAAGCCGCCTGCGCCGTCGGCGTCCACCTGGAGCGCGACGAGCTCACCGTCCTGCTGGTCGACCTCGCGGGCCGCCACCACCACGTCCGCACCGAACCCGTCGAGCGCGGTCTCGCCCCCGTCGACGCCGTCCGCCTCGTCACCACGCGGATCAACCGGGCCGCCGCCGTCCTGCCACCCGGCGCCCGCCTGCTCGGGGCCGGCATCGGCTGCCGCGGACCGCTCGACCACGCCGCCGGCGTCCTGCACTGGTTCACCCCGCTCGACGCCCGGGACTCACCGGGCTGGGACCGCTACCCGCTGCGCGACGAACTCGCCGCCCGGCTGGACGGCCTGCCCGTCGTCGTCGACAAGGACACCAACACCGCCGCGCTGGCCGAGGCCCCGACCACCCCGCGACCCGGTGGCGGCCTCGCCTACGTCCACCTCGCCGCCGGCCTCGGCGCGGGCCTGCTCCTCGACGGGGCCCTGCACCGCGGCACCCGGACCAACGCCGGCGAGTTCGGCCACCAGACCGTCCAGCTCGACGGACCGCCCTGCGACTGCGGCAACCACGGCTGCCTGGAGGTGCTCTGCCTCGCCGAGCTGCGCCGCGGCGACCACGCCGCCGCGGCCCGGCTGCTCGGCGTCGGCGTCGCCAACCTCGTCCGGCTGCTCGACATCGACCGGGTGGTGCTCGGCGGGCGGGCCGTCCTGTCCGCCCCCGACGTCTACCTCGCCGGCGTCGCCGCACAGATCGAGGCCCGGATCCCGGACCCCGACTGGCAGCCCGTCCCGGTCTCCGTCAGCACCGCCGGCCGCCTGGCCGTCGCCGCCGGCGCCGCCGAACTCGTCCTCGGCCCGCTCTTCGGCCGCCGGACCTGACGGCAGGGCCCCGCGGCCGGGGGTCGGGCGGCGGCACGACGGAACCGGCCGCCTCCGCCGCCCAGTCACCCCCGTGCACCCTTCACGTCCACGCCACCGCTTCGGCGCCGCCGCCCCACCCCGCCGTGAGCCGCGCCCGAAGCCGTATCCGAGGGGATGCCCCCTCACCAGAGCGTTCCGCCGGCGACCAGCCGTTCTTCTGCTCCGACGGTGAGCTCGCCAGGCACTGCGACGGCCGCCCACGTGGCTCCGGCCGCGCAGAACGCGCAGCACACCGGTCCCGGCCCGGGCTGACCCCGCCCCCGGCCGCGGCGGGCCCGGCGCCACGCGTGTCGAGACCCCCGACCTTCTCCAGTGTCGGCGCGTGGTGGAACACCGCGCCGACACCGTGGACCCCGCATCGCGCGGCCTGACCCGAGCGGGAACGACGTCGGCGGCGCCGGTGGAGAAGAAGCCGCCCAGCATGGCCACGAGGCGTCTGCATTCCAGTGGCATGCCGGAGAGGTGCGTGGGGCTCCGAGTGACCGGGTGGGAGCAGCGGGCCTCCGGCACAGGAGTGTGAGACCGCAGGAGCGTGAGACCAGAGGAGGAGCCGAGCGCGATCGCCCGTCGCCGCGTCGACCCGATCCGGTCATATCGGCTTGAACCCCGCATGGTCGCGCTGACAGTGCCGGACAGTGCAGCGCGGTCGTGCGGCGCCGGATCCAACCAGAACTTCTGGTTCAAGGCCCTCGGCACCGGCTACTCCCAGATCATCGCGCAGCACAGCGGCAAGTGCCTCGACGTGACCAACCGGTCGACGGCGGACAGTACTTCGCTGGAGCAGTGGACCTGCAACACCGGTTACAACCAGCAGTGGCAGCGCACCACCGTCTGACCGCCTCCCCCGGTCGGCGCCGGCCGCCGGATACACCGTAACCGGCAACCGCGGCAACGCGATCCGGCGGGCCGCCCGTCGACCTGGTTCGGCGGCGCCACCGTCCGGAAGCCGGATGGTCCTGGAGCGCGAAGGCTCCAGGACCATCCGGACGGCGTTTCCCCGGGGGCGAGGCGGTGCCGACGTTCGACGGGTTCGGCGGTGTCCGGGTGCCAGTCGTCCTCCGGCGCTCCGGGGCCACGGAGTGTCAGGCCGGTTCCTCCGACTCCGCCTCGGCGACCCAGGCGGGCAGCGGCTCGCGGCAGGCCAGCCAGGCCTGCGGCACGTCCGCCAGACCGGTGCGGGCGGCGACGACGCCGCCGGTGATGGCGCAGGTGGTGTCCACGTCGCCCAGGCCCTCCGCCGTGGTCCAGAGGGCGTCGGCCAGGCTGTCCAGGTGATGCGCGGCGGACCACAGGGCGAACGGGACGGTGTCGCTCGCCCGGACCCGTTGCCCGTTGCCGAGCAGGTCGGCGGCGCGCCAGGGCTCGGTGGCGGCGGGCAGCCCGGCGGCCCGGCGCAGCCCGTCGCGGACGGCGCCGGCCGGGGTGCGGTCCGCGACCTCGGCCAGCAGGTCCGCGCCGGCCGGCGCCGTCCCGGAGCGCCCGCGCGCGGCGAGGGCCGCTCCCAGGGCCACGGCCACCGCGCCGGCCACGCCCTCCGGATGTGCGTGGGTGACCTCGGCGGACAGCGCCGCCTGCTCGGCCACCTCGTCCAGGTCGGCGCAGAACCAGGCGCCCAGCGGAGCCACCCGCATCGCCGCGCCGTTGCCGAGGCTGCCCTGGCCGTCGAACAGCGCCCGTGCGGCGGTACGCCAACTCGCCGGGTCCGCGCCGAGTTCGGGCAGCAGCACGTGCATGCCGTACCCGTACCCGCGCCCCTGGTCCGCCCGGTAGGTGGCCGCGAAGGCCTCGGCGAGCCGCTCCTGGTGGACCGCGTCGAAGGCGGTCAGGATCCCGTAGACCGACAGCGCCATCGCGGTGTCGTCGGTCCAGTGCCAGGGCCCCTCCTCCGGGGTGCGCCGGGCCCGGATCTGTTCGAGCGCCTCCTTGGGCGAGCGGAAGAGGGGGAACCAGCGCTCCCCGAATCCGTCCCCCAGAGCCAAACCTTCCAACGAGTCGCGAGCAGCGGAGATGGTCGTCATCCCGGCATCCTGACAGCCTCCTCGGTCCTGCCGCAGCCGGTTTCCGGCGGCACCACCGGCCGGTGCGTGCCGGGCCCGACCCGTCGCCGTCGCCGACGCGGTCCCGGCAGCACCGCGGCCTCGCCGCCTTGCCGCCTCATGCCGACTTGACGACCCAGTGGCCGAGCGACGCCCTGTCCCGTCCACGAGGGCCCGGACAGCACCGGCCGCCCAGGCAGGGAGCTGCCTCAGGCCTCGCGCAGCCAGTGGTCGAGCACGGCGTAGTCGGCGTCGGTCAGACCCCGCCGGGGGTCGACGCGATGGAGAAGGGCCCGACCGCCGTGGTGCGCCGACATCCAGGTTCGATCGATGTCGGTGATCTCGTCGTCGACCCAGGCGAAGGGGCGGCCGGCCGCCCAGTCGAGCAGGGCGCGGGTCTTCCAGTGCAGGCCGTCCAGCTCGTCCTGCTCGTCCTGGTCGGTCGGCTCGGGCCAGGTCACCACCGGCAGTTCCGGCAGGCCGATCAGCGGTGCGACGTACTCGTTCGCCTCGGCCATCCAGGTAGTGGCCCACACCAGTTCGCACGGCAGCGCCGCCAAGCGGCGCCCATGCGCGGGATCGATCCTGGCCAGGAGCGGATTCGCGTCGGGCCCCCGCAGTCCGGTAGCCGTCCGAAAGGTCGGATAACCGTCCGGAAGCTCCTGCGCGGTGACCCCGAACGGGATCAGCGGTCCGTCGACATCCAGGAAGAGCAGCGGACGCTGTGCAGAACTGGTCATCGCTGCACGATAGGGGGTTCTGTCCCCAGCGGTGGGCCTCCTCCCCCAGCCCACCTGCTGGCGTGGCAGGTCGCGAGCGCGTCCACCGTCAAGAGCCAGCTGCTCCGGCCGAACGGCGACCGGTGCCGTGAGGAGTTCGTCGTCAACGGGCCGGGCGCGGAGCCGCTGAACACGGACTGGAGAGAGGTGAGCGCGGGCTCGGCCGAGGATGCTTCCAACTCGCCGACGCCGCAGTCCTCGACCCCGCCATCGGCCTTCAATTCCTCTTCGCCCGGGCCGACCGCGGCGGCGCCCGGAGCGCCCCCTTCGACTCCGGCATCCGCGCCCGCACGCTCGGCCTCGACCCGTTCGGCCCGATGTCGTAGGAGCTATCCGGCTGCGCTTGCTCGTCGGGGTTCTGATGTGTCGGAGACCAGCTGGGCCAAGCCGTTGATCTGGTGCTCCTCGGAGGGGATCGAGTCCCATTCGGTGCTTGCGCCGTCGCGCGTCGCCGTGAACAGCGGACGTGATCGGAGTACCTTCCCGACCGGTCGGCCGCGCATAATTGCCCCGGGGTCATGGACCACTCGTCCCATTCGATGACTGCGACACGGTCTCGAACACCATGGTCGTTCCTCCAGAGACACCCAAGACTCGGCGCCGCTCCCCATGTCAATGGCCGACCAGCACACTGCTGGGTGTCGCTGAGCTTGCGCGGAGCATCGAAAGGATCTTCCACGACGGCTGATCACAGCTCCGGAAACGGCGTGCTGTGGTCCATCACTCGCAGCAACCTCCTCGCAGCCGTGGCCTCCTCCGGCAGGGCCGAGGAGGCCGCACCTTCGATGACTGAGCGGCTGGCGAAGACGGCTGTCCTCGCGGCGTCCTCCCATCCGAGTTGTTGTCGGTAGCTCGCGTCGCGCTCATCACCTCTGGCCGCCACGGCGGCCGAGTGCCACTGGTCGCTCTGGCAGATGCTTCCCAGCAGGTCCAGCAACTCGGTCTTGCAGGCCGTGTGCGGGGCCCCGAACAGCTCGACGAGAAACGGGACCGTGGGAGCTGTCGCATCGCTGACAACGAACCCGAGAGCACAGATGACGTCGCCCAGTTCATCGATCGCCGTCCGGGCCGCGACCTCATCCCCGTACGCGATCCGAGACAGCAGGGAGGGAATGCCGCCGGCCGAAGCCCCCGCCGCGTCACCTAGGTCTGCCCACCGGACCCCGTTGACGCCCCTCAACAGACTTCCCACACCATGCTCCTCATTACTGACTTCGGCTCGTCAGGGTGAACTCTCCCGAAGTCCCTGATTGGTGGGGTGAGGTGGCTGTATCCGATGGTGTGTGAGATATGCGGATGG
>NZ_JBITSA010000018.1:0-144634 GCF_044540385.1 Kitasatospora sp. NPDC086009 | reverse complement strand
GCCACGACACCCCCAACGGTTGGACGGACGGACGCCACCGCACATCCAACCGCTGGCACCGCCAACCCGGCGAACTTTCCCGGTCAGAGCACTAGTTCGAAGTGACGGCGGGGATGTGAACGCCGACCATCTCCTCGATCGAACCGCTGCCGAAGGCTGCGACGAAGGCCCGGTAGTCGGCTGGGAATGACGTTCCATGGACCCTCTCCGCCGCACTCCAGTCGACAGCGTCCCCACAGGTGGGCCCGATGCACGACAGCACTTCTCCGATACTCGCCATGGCGGCGATTGCGGCGGACCGATCGTCATTCACGCTACGGCTCCCATAGGGTCGGGGCGTCCTCGCCCATGTTGTGCCATTGTGCATCCTTCAGTCGTACCGGGTTCCGCCCGCCGGATGAGGACAGAACCCGAAGACTGCTCGCAACGTCACACAGGCCCTGGCGGCCATCTCGCTGAGCACGTTCATCTGTAGTCGGCTGGGCACTGCAACGAGTACGCGGACACCGCCCCAGCAATCCTGCCTTCTTCCGAACCGAACTCGGCCTCGCCGCACCCCAATAGCACCTTGGTTTCGGTGAGTTCGCCCGGCCGACACTTCAGGATCTCTGAATCACGGAAGATCGGCTTCGACTTCGCCTACGAGGCCCCGCTGCTGGCGCCGGTCCCGGAGGAGGAGTTCGACGTCGGGCTGACGCTGACGCCGCGGGTCGACAAGACCTCCCGGGTCACGGTCCGTCAGAACGAGTACTCGGTCCCGGCCGCGGTCTTGGAGCTGACCGGCGCCAGGTTCGATGTCATCGCCTTGCGTTACTGAGGTTTTCAGGGTGGAGTCGGTGGGGTGAGCGGCAGGCCGGTGCCGGCCAGGCATCCATCGATAAGGGCGGGTCGAAGTTGGATGTGTCGCAGTCCGCGTCGGAGAGTGCGGGTGAGATGATCCGGATCGGTGAAAGCGGTGTTCGCCGTCGGGCCGCGACGCAGGAGCGACCACAGGCCTTCGACCGGATTGAGGTCCGGTGCGTATGAGGGCAGTTGGAACACGGTGAGCCACTCCTGCTTCGCCGCGTACTGCTTCATGCCGACGGCCAGGTGAGTGTTGAGATTGTCCCAGACCAGGACGATCGGGCCGCCGAGCTGAATGTGAGCACGGACGGCGAGATCGCGGTAATCGGTCCAGGCGAAGCTCTTGCGGGCTCCCTTGAGCGGCATGTGAAAGCGGGGCCGGTAGATCACCCTGCTCTGCTCGCCGGGCTTGTAGCAGCACAGCGCGGCCACCGAGATCCGGCGCCGGGAACGTCCCCGGACCCGGACCACGGGCGTGTGCCCGCGCCGGCCCCAGGTGCGGGCGCGCGGCGGCGTCATCGCGAACCCGGCCTCGTCCTCGAAGACGACCCAGGCTCCGAGCGCCGCCGCGGTGCTTTTACCCGCGGCCACACCTCCTGTTTGCACAGCTCCACCGCGCGCTCGTCCCGCTCGAGCGCCCGGCGGGCCGGGGCCTGCCAGGACCAGCCGTGCCGCTTCAGCAACCGCCATACCGTCGCAATCGACAACGCCATCCGGAACCGGCGGCCGATCACCGCCTGGACCCGGACCAGCGTCCAGCGCTGGTCCTCGTACCCATGGGCGGCCGGACCTCTGCCCAACTCCGCCTCCAGCTCGGCGAACTGGGCCGCCGACAACTTCGGCACGCTCGCCGGACCCGCCGAGCGCAGGGCATCCGCACCACCCTCACGCCAGGACCGCCGCCAACGCTCCACCGACCGCTCGCTGACCCGCAGATCCCGGGCGATCGACGCGGTCTTCTCGCCCGCCTCGAACCGGGTACCGGCCTCCAGCCGCACCTGTTCACGAAACGCCCGCCGCTCAGCGGTCAGGCCCCCACCCTGCGCATACCGCACACCATTGACATACCGCAGGGATCACTACCTGTCACCACCGACAACAGAACGAAAACCTCAGTAGCTTGACAAGTGCAGCATCGAGGTCACCGTCCGGATGATGGGTATCGATGAGGGCACGGTTCGCTCCCTCACTTCGCAGGGCGACCTGATCCCGTCCGCGGCAGCCGGATCGGTGTGGGCGTACCAGGGTGACGCTGCCATGGCTGAGAGGCGGTTCGCAGTATCGTCGCGAGGACGGGGCCGTGGTGGCCGAAGCGGGCGGCGCGGCGGCGGCCCCGGTGACGGTGCCTGACAGGCCGAGGTAGACGCTGGCCAGCGTGACGGACACGAGCTTGCGCGCCGCGGTAGCAGGCCGTTGTCGGGTGGCGACAAGCGGTGGTCCTGCCTGTGGTGCGCCGGTGGTATGCGGCATGCGCGGGGTGGGGGCCTGGCCGCCGGGGAGCCGGCCGCCCACGGCGTCGAGGGCCAGCGGTGGACCCTGGCCCGTGAGTGATCAGTGTGGCTCGGTTTCGAGGGCGAAGCCGTGGAGGAGGGTTCCGGTGGTGTCGGGGTCCTCGAGCATGGGGGTGTGGCCGACTCCGTCGAGGATCTCGATGCGGGCGTGGGGGACTTGGCGGTAGTCCTGGGCGGAGGAGGGCCGCCAGCGGTGGTCCTGGGAACCGAAGACCACCAGGGTCGGCAGGCCGAGGCCGGCGAGCCGGTCGGGGATGGGCCGTTCCTTCAGGTACGCGCTGGACGCCGCGTAGGTCGCGGTGAGGCTGCGGTAGGTCATTCCCCGGACGTCGGCGACGATCCGGTCAGAGATCTTCACGTCGCGGGTGAACGCGGAGCTCAGCGCGGCGCGGATGGTGCCGTCGGTGCGCAGGCGCCAGATGAGTTCCGCCACCACCGGCGTGGACATCAGGTGGGCGGCGAAGCTGTCGCCGATGTACGCGTCTGGCCGCGGGCCGGTGTCGACCAGTGCGATCGCCCCCACCAGGTCGCGGCGCTGCTCGGCCAGCGCGGTGGCGACGGCACCGCCGGTGGAGTGCCCGACGACGGTCGCGCGGTGCACCCCGAGCCGGTCGAGCGCGGCAGCGACCCGGCGCGCCTGCTCCGCCATGCCGTAGCCGCTGGCCGGTTTCGCCGATCTGCCGTGCCCGAGTAGGTCCACCCGCACCACGTGCAGGTCCCGCAGCGCCGGCAGGACCGGGTTCCACCACGCCGTCGAGCCGCCGAGGCCGTGCAGGAGCACCACCGTGGGCGCGTCGGGCGGCCCGTCTTGGAGGACGTGGAGGTCCCCGCCGGGAATGCGCACGATCTGGTCGCCGGAGGCCGCGGCCGTTTCCGTGAGCACGGACACCGTGTTTCCCGCGAGGAGGAGGGCCAGCACGCCGGCGGCCGTCGCGGTGATCCGCCACCGGCGGGTCCGCGCCCGCCGTCTGCGCGGGACGTTGGGTGCCGCGTCCGGGCGGCTGCGGGTGGGTTTGTTCCGCGGGGTGGTCGTCTCGTCCATGGCTCCTCCGTCGGTCGGTGCGGGGTGCCATCACTCTCGCGGTGGCGGGCGCGGGGCGTCTTGGAGAAATGTCGCGCCTCGCACGGTGGTTGATTCCGGTGCCGAGCCGCTCGTACCGTCGGGGTGTGCAACCTTTTGTCCGGATGGCAGACTCCACCGCTGCCTGGGAGATCGCGCGACCGTCGCGGGTGAGCGCGCGGCCCGGTGTCGACATGGCCGGGTTCCGCATTCGGGGTGGCAGCCCGATCGATCTACGGGCCATTCCTCACCCGGCCGTCACCGTGGCTGTCGGATTCGGTGACCGCCCGTTCGACATCGACATCGACGGCGCGGTCGGCCGGATGCGGGCGGAGAGTCTGGCCGCCGGGCTCGGCTTCAGCGCCTTCCAGGTGTGCGCCGAGGACGTCGAGTGTGTGCAGATACGCCTGTCTCCGCTGGTCGCGCACCGTGTACTCGGACTCCCACTCGCGGAGTTGCGCGGGAGCGTCATCGCGCTCGACGACCTGTGGGGCCGTGCCGCGCCGCGCCTGCGGGAGCGGCTCCACGATGCGCGGACCTGGCCGGCGCGCTTCGCGATGATCCATAGGGAACTGATGACCCGGTTCCATGCGGGCAGGGAGGTCGATCCCGAAGTGGTTTGGGCCTGGCGCCGGATCGTCGCCAGCCACGGACAGGCCCGCGTGAGCGAGCTCGCAGGCCGTATCGGCTGGAGCCGGCAGCGCACGTGGTCACGCTTCGGCTCGCAGATCGGCCTGACACCCAAACGCGCCGCCATGCTGGTCCGCTTCGATCACGCCATGCACCGCCTGGTCCGCGGAGACACCCCCGCGCAGGTGGCCGCGGACGGCGGCTATGCCGACCAGTCCCACCTCCACCACGACGTCCGCGCGTTCACCGGAACAACTCCCTCCGCCGCCGTGCGCGAGCCATGGCTGGCCGCCGATGACAGAGCCTGGCCGGCGCGCGACGGCGCGCAGCGCAGGTTCGGGTACTGAGGCTTTCAGGGTGGAGTCGGTGGATCGAGTGGCAGACCGGTGCCGGCCAGGCATCCTTCGATGAGGGCGGTCTGGAGCTGGATGTGTGGCAGGCCCCGGAGATCGGGGTGCCGGTGCTGATGGTCGAGGTCGACCGCTCCGCCATGACGCCGGCCGACGTCGCCGCGAAGTTCCCCCGGTACCGCGAGCTGTTCCACACGAAGGCCCGCGACAACGACCCGGTCCTCGCCGTGAAGAAGCCGGCCGACCGCACGGTGCACTGGTGGCGCCGTACCTGGCTTGCCACACCCGGCCCGGGTACCCGCCGGTAGTGCTGGTCGTCACCGACGCCGGACCGGTCGCCTGCCAACCGCCAGCAGGTCGTCGCGGACCTGTTGGCCCACTGCTGGCGCGGCCGGTGGTGCGGGGAGGTCCGCGGCTACAACGAAGACGGCTGGCGCGCGTACGACGACGCCGTGCCCATCGTCGCGACCACTCTGGAGCTGCTGGCCGCCCACGGGCCGCTCGGGCCGGTGTGGTGGCGGTACGGCCGCTCAAGCCGGCACTACCTTATCGAGGCGCTGGCGCACCCGAACAACCGGGCCGCCTACGACCTGCGCCAGGCCGCCCGCGAGGACGAGGAGCACAAGGCCCACCGCGGGCTGATGGACTCCCTGGTCTGCTCGACTGCGGCGAGGTTCCCGAGGAGGAGAGCACCTGGGAGTACGGCCGTCAGGGACAGGTCGAGTGGACCCGCCGCCCGGGTGGCCGCTGCCGGCCCTGCGACCAGGACCGCGAGGAGCACCTGGGACGGGAGGCCGACGAACAGCGGGAGGCCGCCCGCACGGCCACCGCCGCGCTGCGCCCGTGGGGTCAGGCGGGGAGCAGGAAGAGTTCGTCGGTGTAGCACCAGGCCCAGCCCTCGCCGGGTTCGAGCGATCGGGCGACGGGGTGGCCGTCGGCGGTGTGGGCGTGGCGGTGGGCGTGCTGTCGGGGGGAGCTGTCGCAGCAGCCGACGTGTCCGCAGCTCAGGCACGCCCGCAGGGACACCCAGGTGCTGCCCTCCCGCAGGCAGTCCTCACAACCGGCGGCCGGGTGGGCGGGTACTTCCCGGATCGCGTCCAGGTGCCGGCAGACCGGTTGGACGACGAGTCCCCGGTCGACCGCGACGCGCCATTCGTGCTGGTCCTTCACACCACCCACGGTACCCGGCACCGCTCGGCACCAGCCGCGGATCACCGCGGCCGGTGCCGTCGTGTTGCTTTCCCGGGGGCGGCCATGCCGGCCCGCTGTGCAGCCAGGCTGTGGCTCCGGCCTGCTGCGTCTGGTCGTCGCTGCCGGCCGCCGCCCTGGCGGGGCTGTTCCCTGCTGCCAGGAGCCGTCGCCGCCGGCTGGCACCGGGCTGTCGTGGTCGCCGTGAGGGCGGTCCTCGCCCGGGTGCGGTCCGGGTGGGCGCCGTGTTGGCATCATGACCGGATGACCGCTGCGCTGACCTGGCTCGACCGCACCGACTTCGCGCGTTACGCCCTCCTTCCCGAGCACCTGGTGTGCCGGTGGACCGGGGAGGAGGCCTACGACGCGTGCGGCGAGTACGCGACGGCCCTGCGCTTTGAGGGCCACGACGTGGTGATCCTCGGCGGTGAGCCGCTGCCGGTCACCTGGATCGCGTACGCCCTGGTCTTCGCCCGCTGGTCGTCCGCCGACGACGACCGCTCGCTGCTCCCCGGCGTCGATACGGCGCTGGCCCGCGGCGCCTGGGAGGACGTGGTCACGGTCGAGCTCGGCGGCCGATACGTGCTGACCGACGCCGGCTACGACGGCGAGCGCATCCGCGGACTCGACCACGCCGATCCGCCGGAGCTCCTCCGGGTCACGGTCCCCGCCGGGCGCTATCTGCTCCAGTCGCTGCTCATCCAGCCCGACCCCGAGTCCGAGTACTACCTGGAACGCCTGCTCCCGCTCGGCTGATCAGCCGCCACCCGGTACCGCGGCCGTGTCCGGCGCCCGCTGCGCCTGGCCGGGGCGGTGGCGGTGGTCGGGCTGTTCCCTGCCGCCGGGAGTGGCCCGCCGATCGCCGGCCCCGGGCGGCCCTGGCCGCTGCTCCCGGCCTCCGGCCGGCCGGTCGTGGTGGTGCGCGAGGCGTTCCGGGCTTCGGTGGGATGTCCGCGAACGGCGCAGGGGAGGGTGACCGGGTGTGGGGGCGGTCGTTGCCACGGTATGACCAGTTCCAGGTGTTTTGCTGCTTCTGTTGTCCTTGCCGCCGTCGCGCTGTCGTCGGGCGTCGGCTCGGCGTCCGCTGTCGGGCAGGCCCGGTATCTCACTCCGGCTGTCACCGTCGAGCAGTGTGAGGAGGGTGGTGGCTGGGTTGCCGCGAACATCGCCACGCGTCAGCTGTTCTGCACCGACGGGAAGTTCAAGGACCACCTCGTCAGCTGAACGTCGCGTGGCGCCCTCGCCCGAGGCGGGGCGTTTCGCGTTGCCGCGCGGTTGTGCCGGTGCTGTCCCGGGCCCGCCCTGGTCGCCTCGCCCCCGCGCCCGCCGCGGCTCCTGGCCTGCCGCCTCTGGCTGTGCTGACCGGGGTGGCGGGTGCCTTCCGGTCCTGGCTGCCGTCGCCCATGGCGGGCCCGCCGTCGGGCTGCTCCAGGCGCCGCCAGCAGGTCATGCCTGAGCCGAAGCCAAGCTCTTGGGGCAGGTACTCCCACTGGATGCCGGTGTGCAGCACGAACAGGATCCCGCACAGTGCCTGCCGGTCCGGCACGCGTGGCCGCCCCGGCTTCAGCTTCGGCCGGGTTCGGGCAACAACGGCTCGATCAGCCACCACAGTTCGTCCGACACGATCCACGGACGAGACTCTCTCTTTCCCACGGATGGACTAACGAGCCGATCAACGGACAGTCACACGTCACGAGGCTTCTGTTAGGACCTTTAATAGTGTTCGGTGGCCTGAGCGTCGACAAGGGCTGCGACCTGGGCATGGGAGACCCTCGTCGAGACGCGAGGCGAACAGGCGCTCCAGGCGCCGTGAGCGAAGAGCAACCATCCTGGAATTGTGGCACTGATCACGCTGGTGGTGTCAGTGGACTTCCTCAATACGTCATTGGGCCTACGGCGCTTAAACGTCAAGGGCGTCTCGGGCGTTCTCGGTGAACGTGCGTAGAAGACTGCCGAGCTCATCCAGTGCTTTCTGGGCGCGTCCGGCTTCGAACTCTCCCGGGCGGCCGAAGCGCCTGGCAGCTGTGACGTAGAAATCGATGTCCTCGGTGGCGCGCCCGATGCTCTCCATGACGTCCCGAGCCGAAGCCGCTACATCAGCGGGCCCTTCCACGGCCACCACTGAGGATGCGGCGCGTACCGCCGGGAACTTCTCACTGACGCGTTCCAGAGCCTGTGAAGCGTCGTCAGGGCTGTGCGTTTCCTCCATGAGTGCCATGAGGTCATCAGCCGCGTCTCTATGGGCCGTAACAGCAGCAATGAATGTGCTGTATGCCTCTCGCCGTCCCTGCCGACGCCAATGCTGGTGTTGGGTGCGTCCTTGAGCTCGCCCGGCCAGCCATGTGGATCCCAGGACTCCTCCTGCGCCCAACACGCCCCCGATACCTGCGCCCCACAGAGCAGCGACTCCAGCGTCCATATGCACCATTGTGCGCAGTTGGTTACTGGAAGCTGTGGAGATGGCGCGAGTGGCGGTTGCACCGCGTACCGGCGCCGCCAACCCGAACGGCTCGACCAACGCCATGCACTCCGACGTCATCGGCGCGCTCGGCGTCTTCAAGGTCGCCACCGCCGACCAGCTCCAGCGCCTGCTGCGCCCTCCCGGGCGGCGCGGCCCTGGTCGACCGAGACCGAGTTCCTGCTGCCCGGCGGCAAGCGCAAGGTGCGTCCGGACAGTGTGTGGCAGGCGCCGGGGATCGAGGTGTCGGTGTTGATGGTGGAAGTCGACCGTTCGACCATGGCGCCGGCCGATGTCGCCGCGAGGTTCCCCCCGGGTACCGCGAGCTGTTCCGCGCCAGGGTTGGTGGCAACGACCCGGCGCTCGCCGACCGGGAGAGCGCCGACGGGACGGTGCACTGGTGGCGCCGTACCTGGCCGGTCATACCCGTGCCGGGTACCTGCCGGTGGTTCTGGTCGTCACCGACGCCGGACCGGTGGCTCTGGCCGACCGGTAGGAGGCGGTGACGGAGCTGTCGGTGGAGTGCTGGCGCGGGCGGTGGTGCGGGGAGGTCCGTGACGACAACGGCGACGGGTGGCGTGAGTAGGACGACGCTGTGCCCGTCGTCGCTGCTCCCCTGGAGCTCCTGGCCGAGCATGGGCCGTTCGGGCCGCAGGTACGGGCGTCGGTGATGAAGGAGGCCGGGCCGGGACGGTGTCGGCCGGTGTCCTGGTCGTACAGCCAGTTCCGGGTCTCGTAGTCGCCGTGCCGGTAGACCAGCGGCAGCTGCTCGGCCAGGCCGGCCAGTTCGGTCGACGCGGCCTCGACCAGGGCGAGGCGGTCGTCGGCCAGGTGCGAGGCGAGGTGCTCCAGGCAGTCGGCGGCTTCCTGGGCCTGGTCCTCCAGGTCGGAGCGCACCGCGGCCCGATCGGCGTCGGTGCCGGGCGCGGAGGCGTCGTGCCAGCGGCGCAGCGGGCGTCCGGCGTCCTCATGGAGGGACAGGCGGCAACGGCCCGGTATCCGGCCACCCACGCACCTGTGAGGACCTGGGCGACGGCGTTCACGAGACCGGCCCGCTGCCCCTCCACGTCGATCTTGAGCGGCCAGCCGATGAAGTCGTCGGACAGTTTCGCATCGGGGTTGGGCCCGATGTCGAACTCCAGGCCGCCGAGCTGAACCGCGTACTCGTCGGCCGGAGCAGCCAGAACCGCCGCCAAGAGATCGGTTCCGGTCTGTCGGCCGGCGCCGCAGAAAGATCGCGCAGTAGTCGTTGTCCTCGATACCAGTCATGCGACCTGATCCTGCCCTTCCAACGAGCAATCCGTGGGGGGACCCTGGCACCGGCCCGGACGAGGGCAATCAGCTGGAGTGGGCCGGCGGCGCGCCGTGGCCTGGGTGGTGACCGCGGCGCCGGACGAACGTCACGGGTCCGTGCGCGATGCCCCTCGGCCATGGCGCGCCGTCGGGTGGGAAGCGGTTCAGAAATTGATCCGGGGCTGGAGCCCGGTCCAGGTCTGATTGGCGCCACCGTTGGCACCCCAGGTCACCACCGGGGCGCCGTCGGAGGGGTCGGAGCCCGGTACGTCGAGCACGAGCCCGACGGCGCTGCGCAGGTCGTCGGTCGAGGGCGCATTGACGCCGGGCACCCGCCAGCGCTGGTTCTCGGGCCTGGTCCACCCGGCGCAGTCCCATACGATCACCTGGGTGCCCCATACCGTGCTGGAGGCGGGGACATCCAGGCACTCCCGGGCGTGGACGTTGGCCAGGAGGCCGTTGCTGTTCGCGACCCACTGCTGGTTGGCGCCTCCGGTGCAGGTCCACTGGCGGACGGGGGCGCCCTGGTCGGTGCGCCAGTCAGCGACCTCCAAGCACTTGCCGGTCGCCTGGTTGCGCAGTTCGAAAGCGGGGCTCTGGCGGGGGATCTGCTCGGCGTGGGCAATGCCGGGGGCGGCCACCGGAAGGGCGGTGGCGAGGCCGGCCGCGAGGGCGAACAGGGCGGCGCGGGTGCGGCGTCCGCGGGTAGGGGCGGGATCGGTCACGGCTGTCCTCCTGAGGTGCGGCAGGTGGTGCGGTTGGCCGGGAGAACTGGAAGTCGGTACCAGGACTCCCCAGCGGGATCGAGGTGTTGGACCACCGCAGGCACGGAACGGTTGTGCGGATCGTGAAGAAGGTCATGAACCGTGTGGGCACCAGGATGCGGGTGTGGCCCGCGCTCGATCCGGTCGCCGCCACCATCGACGGCCGTCCGGCCTTCATCGTTGCCGACGTGGAGCGCTGAGAGGGTGTTCGATACCGATTTAGGCTGCTGCGAGGGGTTTCGGGCGGAGGTATTGCCCGGTTCTGAACGTTCCCACACCTGGCCGGAGCCCGTATAAAGGAGGCCGCAGCCGAGCCCGGCGCCCCCCAACGATGGACTCATGGTTCATCTTGGCCCGCACGCCCGCCCGGTCCACGTCCTGCTCCACCACGGCCGCCCGGTCGGCTGGGTCGAGGCCGGGATCCACGATGTCCCGCAGTGGGCCGCGATCCTCCATGGTGGACCCGGTCAGCCGGACCGCTTCGTCCGCGAGTCCCGCCACGGCCAGGTCGCCCTCCACCCCACCGCCTTGGCCGCGATCGCAGCCCTTCGAGGCCGCCCACCGTGACCGCGGCCCCAAGGGCCCTGCCCGCCGGCGCCTGGAGCGACTCGAATCCGCACAGATCGACGGCCTGACCCACGCTCGGCTGCTCCAGAGGCTGCATCGAGCATCCCCCCGCACGTCTTGCAGGGGCGACCGCTCTTCTGGAACGCCGACTCTTAGGACCTCCTGTACGCCCAGGGGTGTTGGAGTGCTGCGCTCGGGTGGCTGCCGAGCCGCAGGACCGGGCCCGCGACCGCAAACCCACCCGGTCAGGGGCCGCCAGCCGAAACTAGGCTTAGGGCCTGTGAACATCCAGACGACTGTCGCCGCCCTGACCGAGGATGCCGAGCGCGAGATCCATGACGGCGCGTGGGTGATCAAGGCGGGGGACCGGCTCCTGGCCCGCAAAGCCGCCGACGCCCTCACCGTAGCCGTCGACATCCCCGCCGACCGTCACAGCCTTCCCGAGACCATGCGCCTGGAAGGCCTGCGCGAGGCCATCGCCGCTCTCGCGATCACCCTGGCCCGTACCCACGGCCACTTCGCCTGATTCCGCGCCGGCGCCGCCAACGCACTCACCCCTGTCCTGAGCTGGCGTTCCCTGCCGGCCGAGCACGGCCACGACTTCAACACCGTCGTCCCCGCTGCGGATCAGTACACCGATGCCGAAGAAGCTGTCCGTCACCTGCACGACGTCCTCCTGCGCATCTCCACCACTATCTGACCCCACGCGACCAGGCCCGGCCGACGCGCCCGTGCCGCCGCCCCAAGGCCCCACTCGCGGGCGTCTGGCAGCACTCGGACCCGAGTTCATCGCCCACCGCGGGCGGCGCTATATCTCTACGCCCACACCACGCCGTGCTCGGCGAGCTGCGCGAGCTGGCCGGGCGTCAACTTCCCCCGACGGGCTGGCTGGTTGTTGGCGCAGGCGCCCAGCGCGGCGACCACTTCGGCCTCCACCTCCCCGCTCCCGTCCGGCCGCTCCGCAGCCTCCAGCACCTCCGTGTGCGCCCGGGGGTGCCCGGGCATGCGCCTCACGCCAGACGAGCGCCGCGAGCGCCGCCCGGCCCTGCTGGAACCGGTCCCCGCGCGACACCGCCCGCTTCGCCTCGGCGGCCTCCTTCGCGGCCACCAGGGCCGGGTCGGCCTCGATGCCGATCGCCGACAGGAGGCCCCGCTGATCGGCCTCCAGGCCGGGCAGGCCGGTGCGCTGCGCGAGGACCCAGTGGCCGAGCTGCTCGCCCTCGAACACCGTATCGACGGGCAGCTGCGCCTGGCCGGCTGACGGGACACCAAGACATCAGCCGGCTGGGGCAATGAGGCAGGTCTCTGACGACTGCCGCAGGTTCGGGGTGGGGCCGATGGCTCCACCCCGTACCCGTCCCGGGAGGGTGGTGTCCGCCGGAGCATGCGGGAGCAGGGCCTGGCCGGGTCATCCCAGCCCTGGCAGGCTTCGCAGTTCGCTGATCTTCAGGAGCCGGGCCAGGCCGACGAAGATGAGCAGCATGGCAACGCCGCCGGCTGCCAGGCTCAGGACCGTTGTCCAGGTGGTCGGTGCGAGCGCGGCGGAACAGTAGTGCGCTGCCAGCCAGCCGGTGCCCGCGGCGGCCGCGGCGGCGGTCGTCAGCCGGCCGTAGGTGTGCAGGACTCTCCTGCCGTCGAGGTGCCCGTTGAGGCGCCGGCGCAGCAGCGTGGCGGTGATGAGCAGTCCGACGGCGTAGGAGACCGCGTAGGAGGCCGCCATTGCGGTGACAGCCCAGCGCGCGGGCAGCCATAGGTGGCAGGCGGTGGCGAGGAGGATGTTCGCGGCGCTGATCCAGAGGGCCATCCAGAACGGTGTGCGGGTGTCCTCGAAGGCGTAGAAGCCGCGCAGGAGGAGGTACTGCGCGGAGAACGGGATCAGGCCCAGGCCGAAGGCCTGGAGCATGTTCCCGAGCGGCCGGGCTGATGCCGCGTCCGCGGCGCCGTGGGCGAAGAGGAGCTGCGCGGTCTGCGGTCCGAAGGCGAGGAAGAAGAACGCGGCGGGGACGATGACGACACCGCTCACCCGCAGGGCGCCCGACAGGTCGGCTCTCATGTCGTCCAGGCGCTGTTCGGCGACTGCCCGGCTCATCCGTGGCAGCAGAGCGGTCACCAGCGAGACTGTCACGATGGACTGCGGCAGCATCCAGATCGTCTGCGCGTAGGTGTAGGCCGAGAAGCCGACGCCGTCGTTGGGCAACGTGGTGTCCGCCGCCGAGGCGTAGCGGGTCACTACGGTGGCGGCGGCCAGGTTGGCCAGCACGAACAGCAACGTCCAGCGGGCGGCGCCGACGCTTTTGCGCAGGCCGGTGCCGCGCCAGTCGAAGCGGGGGCGGAAGCGGAAGCCCGCGGCGCGGACGAAGGGGATCAGGGCGAGCGCCTGGAGGGCGAGGGCGAGCGTGGTGCCGGCGCCGAGCAGCGTCACTTCGGTGGGGGTGATGTCCTGGACCTGCTCGGGTGCGGTCATGAGGCCGAGGTAGACGCCGAACATGGTGATCAGGACGACGTTGTTGAGGACCGGGGTCCACATCATGGCGCCGAACTTGTTCCGGGCGTTGAGCACCTGTCCCAGGATGCTGAACAGGCCGTAGAAGAAGATCTGCGGGAGCAGGAACCGGGCGAAGACGACGGTCAGCTCGAAGGCGGCGTGGTTGTCGGGGGAGTCGCTCTGGTAGAGGCTGATGATCTGCGGGGCGGCCCACACGGCGAGGCAGGTGCCGACGCCGAGCACGCACATCGTCAGGGTGACCAGGCGTTGCTCGAATGCCCGTCCGCCGTCCGGCTGGTCGATTCTGGCGCGGACCAACTGCGGTACCAGGACCGAGTTCAGTGCTCCTCCGATGAGCAGGAAGTAGAGGCTCGCCGGTACGACGTTGGCCTGGTTGTAGGTCGTGGCCAGCAGCCCGGTCCCCAGCGCCCCGGCCTGCAGCACCTGTCTGATCAGCCCGGTCGCCCGGGACGCCATCGTTCCCGCCGCCATCAGCATCGAGGAGCGCAGCAGCCCGCTCTTCGCCTTGCCCGACTTCGCAGCGGCGTGCCGACCCCGGCCCCGCTTCCCCCGCACCCGCGCCGAATCCGGCGTTCCCTCCAGCATCCGACCAACCTACGGCCCGGAGATCACCCGTCCGTACCCCGCCCCCAACCTCCTCCCAGTGGGTCGCAGAGGCGACCGGCGCGCGGGCGCTCCGCGGCCGGCCGAACCGGGTCAGATGCTCTCGTTCACCAGTACCCGTCGGTACTCGGGCGGCGGACTCCGTGACGATCACGGCCAATGCTGCCGGGCTGCCCCACCCACCAACGGAGACCGGGGCAACCCGCCCTACGCCCACTCGACGCCGTGTTCGGCGAGCTTCGCGAGCTGGCCCGGGCCCGACGCCGCGACGACGGAGGCCCCGCCCCGGCACGGGCGGGAGCCACGTCGCCCGGTTCGCGACCGGCCCTTCCCGGGCCCCGTACAGGGCTGCTACGCCCACTCCACGCCGTGGCCAGCTGCGGGGCCGATGTCCTCCAGCAAGTGCCGGGCTTGCTCGCGCAGCTGCGGGGCCTGTTCGGTGGGGCGGGGGCGCCGAGGACTGGTGGAGCATCACGTGTAACACCCGGGGGTGTTCGGCGCGTCCTTGGACCTGTCATGGTGTCGGACCAAGGGATGACGATGAGCCGCAGAAGTGCCGCCCGCCAGGGTGAGGACGCCGACTTCCGGGACTTCGCCCTCGGGCGCTTTGATCAGCTGTACCGCTCGGCCTGCCTGCTGACCGGCGGCGACACCCATCTCGCCGAGGACCTGGTGCAGGAGACCTTGGCACGGATGCATGCGATATGGCGCCGTACGACCTGGCTGCCGGGGATCACCACCAGCAGGCGCATCGACAATCCGGCCGCCTACGCGCACAGCGTCCTGGTCCGCCAGTTCCTCACCCACCGCCGCCGCGGCAGCAGTACCGAGCGGCCGGTCGGCGAACTCCCCGACCTACCCGCCGGCTCCGTGGGCGACAGCGATCTGCGACTCATGCTCCTCAACGCCCTGGCCCGGCTGTCCGACCGGGACCGGGCGGTGCTGGTGCTCCGCTACTGGGAGGACCGCAGCATCGAGGAGGCCGCCGACATCCTCCGCTCCAGCTCAGGATCCGTACGGACGCAGAGCCACCGCGCGCTGCGCAGACTGCGTGCCCAGCTCGGCGACCACCTCGACGATCTCGTCACCCGCTGACGCGCCCTCACCATTCACGGACGGATTGAAAGGCCCATACCCATGGCAGACGAAGACCAGTCGGACCCACGCTTCGAGAGCGGTATCGGCGACGCCTTCTCGGCGCTCGGCCAGAGCTTCCACCCGACGACCGGACCGCGACTCGATGAGGTCACTGCGCGAGGACATTCGCTGCGCCGCCGCCGGATGGCCACTCTCGCGGGCAGCGTCACCGCGCTCGTGGCGATCGGCGTGGGCGGGGTGTTCGCCGTCGGCCACAGCACTCCCGCCCCGTCGGGCGACACCGTCAACACGGCCGCCCTTCCAAGCGTCACCACACCCCCTCCCACGTCACAGAGCACCAGTGCGCAGCCCCCGCAGGCGAACGCCGACCTGCGCCCACCCAGTCCGGAAGCCCAACCCGGAGGCGACGAGATCCTGACCGTCGCCGCCGCTCTGCTGCCCCGCGGGCTCACCGTGGCCGACGCGACTGCGGAGAAGGGCTACGTCAGCTTCAACCTCGATGACGGCCACGGGAAGGCCGAGGTCCAGATCTACGTCGCCAAACAGCCCGCAGGCGCGCCCGACCCCCGCTACGACATCTCCACCACCATGCCCGACGGCAGCAAACTGGTGACCCACCAGCCTCCCCCGAGCACCGGCAGCGACCTGGTCCGCTGGTCGGCGGACATACTGCGCCCTGACGGCACCAGGGTCGTCGTGCAGGCGTTCAACGCCGCGATCCACAAGAGCACAGTCAAGGCCAAGCCCAGCCGCCCCACCCCGCCGCTCACCCTCGACCAGATCACAGCCATCGTGACCGACCCCGTCTGGCAGAAGCACAACGGCAAGTAGTAGCCGACCACGAGGCCCTTCCCCCCCCAGCCCTCGGCTCTGGTCCTGGCCGACGTCCTGCCCGCAGCCTGTGCCTGGTCGCCGCCGGCCCGGTCCTGCTGTTGGCCGTTTTCGAAGCGCCTCATCATTGAGGCTTGAAGGCTGCTGTTCTCGGTCGGGCCTTCGTCTACGAGGGAGGCCCGACCAGCCCTGACCTGCCAACTTCGTTGGTTCACGGGGGTTCGCGGGGGTATCCCGGGAACCCTGTACGTCACCCGTTACGCCCACTCCACGCCGTGCTCGGCGAGCTGCGCGAGCTGACCGGGGCTGAGCTTCGCCCGCCTCGCCTTGGCGTTGTTCAAGAATGAACCCAGCGCCACCTGGTGCACCACGACCTGGTCCTCGCCGCCGGGGCCAGCCTCCACGGTCTCCAACGGTTCACGGTGAAGCCGGGGCACCCGGGGATGACGCTCCCGCTCGACGAACTGGGCGAGCGCGGCGACGCCCTGGGCGAACCTGTCGCCGCGGGACACCTTCGGCTTCGCCTCGGCGGCGGCCTTCGCGGTCACCAACTCCTGGTCCTCCTCGATGCCGATCGCCGTCAGCAGGTCCCGCTGGTCCTCCTCCGGCCTGGAACTGATGACCGCGCTGCGCCCGCCGACCCGGGCGGTGCGTGACGAGGCCACGGACGGGTGGGTGTCGGGGCCGAACCCGGGGGCGCTGGCCGACGTCTACGAGGCGGCGCCGCAGGAGGTGCCGCTCGAGCACCCGGCCGCTCAGGGCTGGACCGGTGGTTTCCTGGACGAGGAGTCGTACCAGTGGATCCGCCCGGTCCAGACGCTCTCCGAGGCGGAGATGGTGCAGCCGTTCGCGGTGGGCATCGACATCAACACCGCCTACCTCGCCGCCGCCGCCCGCCTGAGCGTCGGCCTGTCCGGCCCGGTCCAGGTACGCCAGCCGGCCTTCGACAAGAAGGTGCCGGGCTCCTGGTTCGTGGACCTGCCGCACATCCCGACCGACCCGCGCCTGCCCTCCCCGTTCACCCCGACCGGCCAGCCCCCGACGGGACCCGCCTGGTACACCACCCCGACCGTCGCCTACGCCCTCGAACTCGGCCCCGACGTCCAGCCGATCGAGGCGTACCTGCGCGAGAGCGCCGGCGCCTACCTCGACCCCTGGCACGACCGGCTCCGCGAGGCCTACGTCACCACCATGGCCGAGGCCGGCATCCCCGTCGACAAGGACACCGACGAACGCGCCTTCCTCGCCGCCATGACCGCCCACCGCCTCCTCAAGAGCGCGGGCACCGACCTCGCGGCGCTGCGCACCGCGCTGGCCGCCGAGGGCTTGGGGCACCTGGCGCAGATGAGCGACGACCAGCTGCACGCGGCCGCGTGGCGTCACCACCAGATCGCCATGGTGCTCTCCGCGGTGAAGTCGACGGTGAAGTTCGGGCTCGGCAAGCTGCGCGAGCGCCCGCAGGGCGTCACCTACAAGTCCGGCGAGCCGTGGTCCGCGCTGGAGCGGCCGACCCGGCGCCCGGACATCCGGGCGGCGGTCATCGCCAAGGCCCGGGTGAACATGCACCGCAAGATGGCCAATGTGGCGAAAGCCAACGGCCGTTACCCGCTCGGGGTGAACAACGACTGCGTCGTCTACGCCAGCCCCGGCCCCAGCCCGCTGGACTTCCTGCCGCTCACCGGCGCCGGCCGGGTGCTGCCCGGCACGTTCCGCCTCGGCGCCACCCCCGGCCTGGCGAAGGTCGAGGGCGTCCAGACCATGCTGACCGTCGTCGACTGGCTGGAGCGCGACCAGCCCATCAACCCGGCCCGCCACATCAAGGGCTACGACGCCAACGCCGTCGACGGGAAGTAGGAGCAGACCGTGGAGGAGATCACCGACGCCATCGACCGGGCCGCGCCCGAGCACTTCACCCAGGCCCCGCCGAAGTCCGCACAGGCCCAGATGCAGGCCCTCGTGCGCGCCGCCAAGGGCGACAAGAAAGCCGTCGCCGAGCGCCTGGGCATCGACCCGAACACCGTGCGCCGCTACCTCAAGGGCGAGCGCAAGCACCCCCGCGCCGCACGGCGCGAGGCCCTGCACCGCGAACTGCAGAAGGTGTGGCAGCCCGGCATCCGCCGCCAGGCCCGCAAAAAGGCCGCCAGCACCGGCGGCATCACGGTGGAGGCATGGGCGTACTTCGGCTACACCGCCCCCATCGGCACCACCGACGAGGCCCGGCTGCGGCACCTGACCGTCCACCTCCCCCCGCAGTGGGCCGAGCGCCTCTTCGCCGCCCAGGACGAGGGTGCCAGCGACCAAAAGATGCGCGAGATCATGGCAGAGGGATTCCAGGAAGTGTATTTCAAGGACGGCGGACGCGCCCGGGGACTGGAAGTCGAATTCACCGGAATCCAGGCCATCGACGTCCAGTATTGAGTACCCGATGAGGAAAATAGCGTGAACCATGTGGGCTCGTTCCCGGCATTGGAGCTGCCGGGAACGAGCCCACACCCTTCTGCCCTGCTGGTACCTCGATGCCCGCTCACTCCCCGTCCTGGATGTCGTCCGAGCTGACCTCGTCGCCGTTCGACTCCCCCTCCATCGCGTCCGCGCTGTCTGCGTGCGGCCAGCCGGAAGCGGTTACAGCAATGACCGGTGCGAGTGAGTAGGTAGGCATGGCGGAGGCGATGTCGATCCGAGACATCGCCTCCAGGGCCGGAGCGAAGGATGAGGAAAAAGTCGTACTGCGGCACCAGCGCTGCCGCAGTACGGAGGGCGTCGGCCAGTACCGGCGAGGCCAGAGCTGGTGCTGGGACAGCATGGCGGCGGCAGCCTGCGAAACAGCACCTACGCCCAGGGCGTTGTCCAACCGGACGGGTCAGGTCAGATGGATCAGGTGCAGCAGGGCGCGAGCCAGTCCCGCGACCAACGTGGTGGCCCCCGTTGACGGGAGAACTCCAAGGCCGTTGACACTGCATGTATGCAGTCGTATGCCGAAACGACGACGAGCCCTGCCGAATGGGAATCGGCAGGGCTCGTCGGTCGGTCAGGCTGCTAATGCAGGTGCTGACTTTCCTTCTTTGTCACGGATGTACATGTTGGCGTTCGCCCCGTCAGCCCGAGTAGCGGCGAAAGAATTCCCGCTCCGGCCAGGAGTCGTCAAATGACTCGATGAGGCGTTCGTAGAGGCGATGCCGCCACAGGTCCTTCTCTTGCCTGATGAGATTCTCTGCTTCATAGAGCACCTCATTCCATCGAAGATCATGCATGCAGTACTGCAGAACCTCCAGGCTCCAGGTGTCGATCTCCTGCAGAAGGGCGAAGATCCGCTCGGATATTTCCTGCCTGCAGTTTTCTCGTTCTCTGATCTGGTCGACCAGGTCCTCCAGGAGTGGTTCCACCTGGTCCACCCCGTCAGCGATCCTCTGGACCTTCAATAGAAAGTCGATCTTATCGAAGACTGTGCGGGCCCCGCTATCAGCATTCGGGGAACTTGTACTCAATGTATTTCCCTGTCGCAGGAAGTCCGGCTCTGTTGAAGGCCTCGACGGCTGCAGCCTCGGCATTGGCTCCGTATGGCTTGTAGTGGCCGGACTTGTTGTTAACCTCGGTCATCCTCCCACTCTTGAACCGAACCTCGCCGGCGGCTAGTACATCTCCGCCCTTGGTGAGCGCGATATGGCCGTCACCCTTGCCGATCATCAGGGTTCCGTCGGTCAGAACCACATACTGATAGTTCCCCGTGCGCGACCCGGCCGTGCCGGGAGTGATGATCTTGGTCCAGCCGTCCTTGTCCCTCGGGTCTAGGTTGGGGAAGACCTTCGGGGCTTCCGTGCTGCCGTCGTTGTGGACCAGTACCGGTGTGGATCCGGCGAAGACGTAGTACGTGTGGAGGTTGCTGATAGTGAGGTTGTACGCAGGCTGGAATGATGACCAGTGCCGGGTTGAGATGATCGGGGCGGTTCGCCCATCGGAGGTGCGAAGGAGGTCGCCGACGGCCAGATTGACGGCGTCGCGCCAGGTGTGGCTGCTCTCCGACCAGTAAGAGTGGTGGCTGGTGGATGTGATCGTCTCTGGCGGACCATTCGGCGCCGCGATCGTGAGGCTGGTGAATTCACGGTCATCGGGTGTGTAAATGGTGGCCTCGACCCGTTGCGGTCCGGTAATGCCATTCACCGGATCCGTCGCTGTCACCATCTCACCGGTACGGATCCGCTCGATCGGACGCTGTGTACCGTCAGCCATGAGCACACCGGTCCCGGCAGGGAAGCTGTTGGTGTAGACCTTGCAAACCCTACGGACATCGTCCGCGTACCTGGCCTCAGCCTCGAGGGCCTGGAGCACGGCAGGGTTATGGGAAAGGCTGTTGCGCAGGGAAGCGATCGCCGCTTCTGTTCCTACACCGTCCTTGAGGGAGAGGCGGAACGCGGTAACGACCTCGACGCTGGCGAGAAACGTGCCAACGACTGCGTCGCTGTATCCCTCCAGCGAGGCCTGGAGGGCGAGTTTGGCTTGCTCGAGTTCGACGCCGGTTTCAAGGGCGTAGCGGAAGGCGACGATGCTTTTGGCGCCCTTGGCGAGGGTGCCGTAGGGGATGACGGTGGTGGCGGCCCAGGCGCAGGGGCCGTTGAGGCCGGGGTTGTTCCAGCACTTGACGAAGTCGCCAGTGGCGGCATCCACAGCGAGCCGGCTGGCGGCGCCTTGTGGTGAGTACTTCGTGCGGTAGTCGAACTCTGTGATGTCGACGGTGGTGTCGTACTGGGAGTTGATCGGCTCGCTGCGGAGGAGGAGGGTGTCCCAGACGCTGTACTTGCCGTTGCAGGCGGCGATGGAAAGGTTCGGTTCGGGGCAGGTTTTGAGGAAGTAGTCGCGGGTGCCGGTGATCTTGACCGTGACGTTGATGGAGCAGACGGAGTCGCCTGCGGTGTTGGTGTGCCAGGCCTTGGACTTGGGGAGGGCGATGGGGAAGCCGTTTGACGTCTGCGCGTGGGGGTCGCTGACGACGCACGTGGCCATCGTGTCGCGGACGTTCTCGTATTTCACGTCCGGCCCAGGGATGACCTGGACGTAGGTGACGCGGCCGTTTTCGTCGATGGTGGCAGTTTCGTGCTGCAGTTTGCCGTCGGTCGTGTCGGCTTGCTGCTTGGCCATGATCAGCTGTGCGGCCTCGCGGGCGGCGGTGAAGGCTTCGTCCCGGCTCTTGCCAGCGGCGACTGCCGAGGCTTGAGCTTCGTCGGAGGCGGTTTTGGCGTCGGAGGCGTATGTCCTGGCCTGCCGGGCGTAGCCGGCCGCGGCGCTCGCGGAGACGCCGGCGGTGCGGGCGGATGCCTGGGCTGCCGCCGCGGCGGTGCGGGCCTGCTTGGCGTGGGCGGCCGCCTGGTCGGCGGAGGTTTTGGCCTGTGTGGCGGCGTTGGCGGCCTTGGTCGCCCAGTCGGCTGCCTGTGCGGCGGAGGCCTGGGCCTGGTTGGCGTAGCCGGCGGCTTCGTCGGCGGCGCCGCGGGCGGTGGCGTAGGACTGGGCGGCCTGGGCCGCGTATTCGCGGGCGACGGCGACGTTGCCGTCGATGGCGGCGAGGTAGGAGTTGATGGTGGAGACGTGGGCTGCGGTGAAGGCGTCGCGTTGGCGGGCCAGGGGTAGGCCGGTCTGGAGGAACGGTTCGAGACCGGAGGTGGGGCCCGCCATGGCGGCTTGGGCGGCGGCCTGGACCTCGGGGCCGCCGGTGGTCATGGCCTGGGAGATCAGGACCCGGTTGTCGTGCTCGCGCGCGATGTACTGGCCCTTGGTCAGGAACGCGCGGACGTCGGCGTGGGTGCCGCTCATGGCGGTGTTGGCGGCCTCCTGCACTCCGGGGCCGCCGACTGTCATGATCTGTGAGAGCAGGACCCGGTCGTCGTGTTCCTGGCCGTTGTAGGCGCCGGTGGTCAGGAATTCACGGACCTGCGTGGAGGTGCCGACCGAGGCGGTCTCGGCCGCGAGCTTGTGCTCGAGGTTCGTGGAGCCTTCGGCGATGCCGATGACGCTGCTGCGGTCGTCGTTCTCCCGGGCGGTCGCGAGGTCGGAGCTGAGGAAGGCGAGGACCGCACCGTCCGAGCCCTCGAGCGCCGTCTGTGCCGCTGCCTGTGTCCAGGGGCCGCCGGCGTCCAGCAGGCGGACGGCTGCCTGGCGGCCCTTGGTGACTGCGGTCTTCTGGTTGGTTCCGGCGGCAGTGGCCTCGGAGATGAGCTGTTCGGTGTCGGTGGCGAGCTGGGTGGTCTTCCCGGCCTCCCAGGCCGCCCTTCGGTTCTTCAGGTCCTCGTCGTGGTAGGCCTGCTGGGCGATGGCCACCTCGGCGGCCTGCTGCGCGTCCAGGCGCTCCTGGTCGGAGGCGCGGGCGATGGCCGCGATGTCGTGGGCCTGCTTCGCCGCGCTCTCGGCGGTCACCGCGGCCGCGTCGGCGCTGGTCGCCGCGGCCTGAGCGGTCGCGGCGGCTGACGCGGAGTCGCCGGCGTGCGCGGCCGCCTCTTCCGCTGCCGCTGCCGCCGCGTCGGCATGTGCGGCGGAGGAGTTCGCGGCCTGCTGCGCCGCACGGGCGGCCGTGGCGGCGTCGTCGGCGATCTTGGTGGTGGCCTTTGCCGCGCGGCTGGCTTCCGCGGCGGCGTTCCTGGCTCGGGCGGCCGCGTTCCTGGCCCGGTCTGCGGCGTCTCCGGACACGCCCGAGGCGGTGGCCGCGTCGGCGGAGGCCTGTGCGGCGGCGGCGGCGTTGGTGCCTGCGGACTCGGCGTCCTTTGCCGCTGACTTGGCCTGGGTCGAGGCCCGTTCGGCCCAGCCGATGGCCTCGCCTGCGGTGCGGGCGTCGGCTGCGGCGTTACGGGCGGCGACGGCCGCGGCCCGCGCCTGGTCGGCCATGCGGGCGTCGCCGGCGGCGCCGGCGGCAGCGGCCCGGGCCTGGGTGGCGGCCTTGCCCGCCTTCATGGCGGCTGCAGCCGCGTCGGCGGTGGCGTTCGCCGCCTGCCGCGCGGCCTCGTTCGCCGCCTTGGCCGCGGTCGTCGCGGCCTGGACGGAGTTGGCCGCCCTCACGGCGGCGTCCGCCGCCCGGCCTGCCGCGTCGGACGCCTTCGCGGCGTCGGCCTGGGAAGCCCGGGTCTCCTCCTTCGCGCGCTCCGCCGCCTGCTTGGCCAGCGCGGTCGCCTGGAGCGCCTTTGCGGATGCGTCCTTGGCGACCCGGGCCTGCTCGCCGGCCTGGTCGGCGGCGTTCTTCGTCAGGTCTGCCAGCTGCGCGATCGTCAGGGTTTCCTGGTCGTGGGCCGCGGCGGTCTGGTAGCCGTAGCGCAGGAAGTCCTGGACGTCCTCGGCGCCGCCGCCCATCGCGGCGTTGGCGGCCTGCTGGACCTGGGGGCCGCCCACGTTCATCAGTTGGGAGAGCTTGACGCGGTCGTCGTGCTCCCTGGCGTTGAACTGGCCGACGTTCAGGAACTGGTTGACGTCCTCCAGCGTGCCGGCCATCGCTTTGTTCGCGGCGTCCTGCACCGCTGGGCTGCCGGTCGACATGATCTGTGACAGCAACACCCGCTGGTCGTGCTCGTAGGGGTTCTGGATCCCCTTGTCGAGGAAGGTCTGCAGACCGGAGGCAGGGCCTGCGAGGGCGGCGCTCGCGGCGTCGCGGACGCCTGGGCCGGAGACCGCTATCAGTTCCTCGATGCGTGCCCGCAGGTCGTATTCTGCGGCGACGGCCCTGCCGGTGGTGACGAACGCCGTGACGTCAGCGTCGGAGCCCGCCAGCGCGGTCTCCGCGGCGCGGCGCACGGCCGGTCCGCCGGCCTGCCACGCCGCTATCGCCTTCACCCGGTCGGCGACCGGACCTGTCGCCGCCGGCGGGGCATCGGCCGCCGCGGCCGGAGTCGTCAGCAGCCCTATCAACAGGCTGCCGGCGATCAGGCCGACGGCAGCTCGCCGTCGGCCTGGTCGACTGTTCTCAGTAATCATCATCAAAGATCCGGATCTTCCTTCGTATCGGCCACCGGCTCCCTGGCCAGTGGCTGTGAATCGTTCTGGTCCCGGTGGTCGCGGCGCCCACCGGCCCTGCCGTCGGCAGGGCCGGGCTTGGTGACGTCGTGCACACCGCCGCCACCGTCCGGCGACTGAGTGAGGCGCCCGTCCGCGGATCGGAGATCGGCAGTGCCTGTTCGTCGGTGGGGTGTGGTTCGCCCGTTACTGGACGATGCCGTCTACGGGGGTGGCGAGGCGGGCCATGACGAGGTCGCGGTCCTGACGGGGGACCAGTTCGACGATGTCGGCCTGCTGGCCGGCGCCGGTGGTGAGGTCGGTGCGTCCGATGGTGGCGGTGGTGCGCCACCATCGGACGCCGGCGGCGAGGTTCTGCGGTTGGGCGGGGTCGTCGGCGAAGCAGGACGCCGCGGTGATGATCCAGTTGCGGTCTACCAGCGCGCCGGTGCAGGACCGGAAAGTGTCACCGATCGCGATCTTGGCAGTGAAGGCGTAGGAGCCGTCGGCTGCCGGGTCCGCCGCGACGGCGCCGGCCGGCGTGCTCACGCCGACGGTAAGGGCGCCGACGGCGATGGCCGCGGTGAGCAGACCGCACGCCAGGTGCGGGCTGAGGTGGTGCGAGACATGATGCGGTTCCCTGAAGCCGGATGCGGATGCTGGTTTGCGGGGGCCCAGACCCGTGTTGGTCTGGGCCCCCGGAAACCGCGAGGAATGTGGGTCAGGTCAGCCGGTGGTGGCGGCGGTGAGGGCCTTGACACCGACGGCGCCGCCGGGGACCTCGCTCCACTCGGTCCAGCGGCCGGCGTTGTAGTCCGCGTCGCGCTGGTAGACCTTGTAGTCCTCGTTAATGGCGATGACATGGACGACGTTGTTCTCGGCGCTGCTGGTGATGGCCCTCAGCTTGTTGTCGCTGACCTTGCTCCAGGCGGGGTCCCAGTGGCCGGCGTCGAAGTTCCCGTTGGTGGTGTACAGGGAACCCTCGGAACCGATGATCTGCAGATCGACGATGTTGCCGCGGGCACTGGCGGTGATGTCCTCGACGCCGACGGCGTTGCCGGGGACCTCACCCCACGCGGTCCAGCTGCCGTCGAGGTTGTTGTCGCGGGTATAGACCCGGCGGTCCTCGTTGACGGCGAAGACGTGGACGGCACCGTTGGCGGTGGTGGCGCTGGTGACGGCCTTCAGGTTGTTGGTGTCGACACGATCCCACGAGGGCCTCCAGTAGCCGGCGGCGTAGTCGACGCCGGTGCTGTAGAGGGAGCCGTCGGAGCCGATGATCTGCAGGCTGACCATGGTGCCGCGGGCGGTGGCGGTGATGCCGCTGACTCCCGCCGCGCCGCCGGGGACCTCACCCCACGGCGTCCAGGTGCCGCCGACCTTTCCGTCACGGGTGTACACATGGCCGTCGGAGCCCACGACGAAGATGTGGAGGGTGTCGCCGATGGCGACGGTGTCGACAGCGGCCAGCGTACCGCTGGTGACCGGAGACCAACTTCCGCCCGGCCTGGGGCCCACGACCGTGTCCCATAGCGTGTCGTTGGCCCCGATGACCTGCACGTGGGTACCTGCCTGAACGTCCGCCGAGCGGAACCGCAGGTCCGCTACCCACGCGCTGAGGTCGTCGGTGCGGGTGCTGGAGGCGCCGGTGCGGGTTTCGGTGGCGAGGGTGCCGAGGCAGCCGCCCTGCCAGGAGCGAGCGGCGATGGCGGCGATTTGGGTGATGCCGTTGGCGTTGCGGAGCAGGGGAGCGCCGGTGTCGCCCTGGCAGATGGCGGAGGACCCGGCGGCGGGTGTGGTGTCGACGCCGGTGGCGGTGACCGCGCCGACGGTGTGAGTGACGGTATGAGAGGCGGACGGCCGCCACTGGGTGGCGGTGCGGCCGAAGCCGGGCACGCGCAGGTCTTCCCCCGCCACGGGGGGTGTGGTGGCGAGCTTCGCCGGGGTGATGTCGTCGACCGGGGCGGCCAGGCGGGCCATGACGAGGTCGCGGTCGGTGCGGGGGACGAGCTCCGCGATGTCGACCGTCTTGCCGCCGATCGACACGGCGCCCTTGGTCGCGGGCGCGCCGGCGCCAAGAGAGGCCGGGGTGTCGGTGAAGCAACTGGCCGAGGTGAGGGCCCAGTAGCGGTCGACCAGGGTGGCGGTACATGCCCGCCCTCCGATATGGCCGGGCTGACCGATGACAACCCTTCCGAGGGCCGGGGTGTCGGTGGTGTCGGCCGGTACGGCTGGTCCGCCGGTGGCGGTCAGTTCGAGCAGGGTGGTTCCCTCGGAGGAGGTGCCCTCGCCGACTGGGGCGTAGAAGTTGTTGCGGAGCTCCATGCTGCTGACCGAGCCGCCGGTGTTCAGGGTGGCCTTGACCGCGTGGTCGTCGCCCTTGATGTTGTAGACCTTCGGGAGTTCCAGCGCCAGGTAGCCGCCAAGCCCCGTGACGCGGAAGCAGACCTTGACGGGACCGAGGTCCAGGGTGCGGCTGAACACCTCAACCAGGTTCTCCGTCGAGGCGCAGTCGGCCAGCTGGATGTTCCCGTCCCCCGACTTCAGCGTGACGTGCTGCTGCGCGAGGATCTGCGCGGCTCCTGGATAGGAGAAGCTCTCCGCTGTCGGCGGCGCCGTAGCCTCAGCGGCCGAGGCTGGCATCGAACCGGCCATCAAGGGTATCGCCAGAACGGCGGAAAGCGGCCATGCCGTTCTATGGACCATACGCACAAGAACTCCCAGAAAATGGCATGCCTGGGAGGCCTGGGTGCCCCCCACCGCATGTGAATCGCCGGGCTGACGCTATCCGGTTTGGATCACAAGCGTCAAAGCTCTTCCGATCCGTGGAATCAAGGCCTCTGGCGGCGAGTGTGCCAGTTTCGGCAGGTCGGACCGGCCGCTGTCCTCAAAGGCACGCATCGGGCATTTCAGTGAATATCGGCTCGGTATGCCCCCTTGAAATCTCTTGCGCACAGCGACGGAACTCCCGGCTCGCGGACAGGTAGGAGATAAGCGCATCGGACGTGTCGGGGATTCCTTGGAATAGGTTATTTCTCCTGCGGCTGACCGTCGGCTCCGCCAGGATGAGGCCAGGCGCCGAAACGCGGATGATGAAACCAGCACCGATGGTTCGCCAGTCGCGGGCCTCCGTCCGTTCCAACCCGTGGCGTTCGCAGGACCGGGGCAAGCGGACGGGCCCCGCATGACGACGCATCAGCTCTGGCGGAGACAGCACGAAGCCCCTTTTCCGAGATCGGTGGCACTCCCTGAAGTGAGGGCAACTCGGCTTGGATGTCCCGCCACGTTGCGAGTTCGTGATCTTTCTGGCTGGAAACATCGGTGATAATGCCGCAGACGCGCCGGAGTGGGTCTGTACGGTGACCGGTGTATCTCCCGATCAAGGAAGAGCACCTGATGAGCGACGTGATCGTCTCGGTCGAGGCTGTTGAAGAGGTCCGGTCGAGTGAGTCGTCGGCGGACGTGCTGGATGAGCAGTTGATCGGGCAACTGGTCGACCGGGCCCGCGCGAGGGGGCTCCAGCTGACCGGTGAGGGCGGGCTGCTGCAGCAGCTGACGAAGCGTGTGCTGGAGTCAGCCTCGGAAGGCGAGATCACCGACCACCTCGGCTACGAGAAGCACGACAAGGACCGGGGCCGGCAGCGGCAACAGCCGCAACGGTGTCCGGGCCAAGACAGTGCTGACCGACGTCGGGGGGCGCCACGGCAGCGCCGCGGCGGTGCGCGCGGGAGCACCTGCCACTTCGACGTGCGACCGCCGGTGTCGATGACGACGCCGAAGGAGTGGCGGGTGTGGCCGGCGTCGGTGAAGGTCTTCGCGGCTGCGCCGGGCAGTGCGGCCGCGGCGTCGAGGAGCAGCTGCTGGACGCGGGCAGGGCGCATGGGAGTGTCCTTCGGTGGGGGTGGCGTCACGCTACCGATCGCGGCCGTCGGCGGGTGCCGGCCGGGCGTGTAGCTGACGTTTGATCACTCCGGCAGCTTATCGAACATAGTTCTATGACCTCCGCTGTGCCGTTCTCCGGCCCCCTCCGCTCCCCGGAGTGGCCGGGCGACGCCGAGCGGGCACCGCATGAGCTGATGACGCTGCCCGGCTTCTACCGGGACGAGCGGCGCTGGCGCCTGGTGGAGATTCGTCTCGGCGGGCGGTGG
The DNA here is from genome assembly GCF_044540385.1 of Kitasatospora sp. NPDC086009. Taxonomy (NCBI): domain Bacteria; kingdom Bacillati; phylum Actinomycetota; class Actinomycetes; order Kitasatosporales; family Streptomycetaceae; genus Kitasatospora; species Kitasatospora sp. NPDC086009. The sequence continues at coordinate 116,822 of NZ_JBITSA010000018.1, read as the reverse complement.
CGGCCGGGCATGCTCACGGTGTGGCACCGCCCGCCGGGCAGCGCGGTGTGGGTCGTCCACGTCACCTGGGGCCCGGAAGGCGCAGGCCCCGGCGAGGAGGCCTGGGGCTGGTTCCTCTTCGACAAGGACCGGATCCGCCCGCTGCCCGAACCCGCCGACCCGGCCCCGACCACCGCCCCCTATCGCGACACCTGGCGCGATGTGGTGTGCGTTCCGGCCGAGCTCGCCGGCCCGGCCGGCACCGATCCGGCCGAGCGGTGCTGGCGCCTGGCGTGGCTCCGCGCGGACGACGCGTGGCGCTCCGTGCTGGTCACCGCCCGCCGCCGCCCCGCCCCCCAGATGCCCTGGATCGCCCACGCCCGCTGGGGCGAGGACAAACAGGCCGCCTGGGTCATCGCCGACGGCACCGCCCTGCGCCCCCTCACCCAGGACGTCCCCGTTGTCCAGGTCGACGTCGACGCCGACGCTGAGGACGTCCCCGGCGTCCAGGCCGACGCCGACGTTCTTCCCGAGCCCGCCGCAGCGGCGGTCCCGTCCGCGCCGGTCGCCCCGGCCGCCCCGGGGGAGTGCGCGTGAGCCTGGCCGCCGCCCCGCTTCCCGAACTGGCCGCGGACCGGCGTGAACGGCTCGCCGACCTCCTCGCCGCCACCTCCCCGGCCACCCGCGCCCGCCAGGCCCAGGCCACCGTCCTGCCCGTCCTCGAACCACTGCGCCGCTTGCTGCCGCACGGCGGCCTGGCCAAGGGCACCATCACCGAGGCCACCGACACGAGCCTGCTCCTGGCCCTCGCCGCCGGCCCCGCCACCACCGACCCCTACGCCTGGACCGCCGCCGTCGGCCTGCCCGACCTCGGCCTCGCCGCGGCTGCCGGCTACGGCCTCGACCTGAAGCGCCTCCTGGTCGCCGACTTCCCCGGCGACCATTACGCCGAGGTCGTCACCGCGCTCGCCGCCGCCTGCCCCGTCGTCCTCGCCGCGCGGCCCCACCGCCCTGGCGCCCCGCGCCCTCGAACGGCTCGCCGCCCAGCTGCGCCGGAGCGGCACCGTCCTGATCACCCCCCCCGGGCCCTGGCCCGGCGCCCAGCTGCGGCTGGAGGTGAGCGCGGGTCAGTGGTCGGGGCTAGGGGAGGGGCACGGGCAGCTGACTGGCCGCCGGGTGCGGGTGACGGTGTCGGGCCGGGGTTCGGCGGCGCGGCCTCGCGCGGCGCAGTTGTGGCTGCCGGACGCGACCGGCAGGGTCGCCGTGGTGGAGCGGCGTGGGGCCGTCGGGAGGCTGCCAGTGGACACGGCGGTTGCCGCATGGGCGTAGCGGTGGTGGAGGGGGCGCCGGCGGCCGTTGTCGGGCGGTATGGCGGGTCGGCGGCCGCGGCTCAGGAGTTGTCGCCGGGGCCGTCCTGCCGGTAGTCAAACTGGTGCGCCCGCGAAGCAGTCCGGGGTGGCGCGAAAGTGTGATGCCAGTCACGTTCGATTGCGGAGAATAGTGCGCCTGGCGGTTTCCGTGACGTCCGCAGTGGACGTCTGAGTTGCCGAAACGTCTCGTCGGAGGCCGATGCGAGGGCTCGACTCGGCACGGTGCGTTCGTGGTCATGAACAAGTCGTGAAATTGGTTCGATTGGCGTGCGTGAACGGCGGGGGGCGGCTGATTGGCTACCACTAGGCCACTACGTGGCTCATGCACGAGCAGAACCATCCTGTTTCCCGACAAAGAGGTTCTTTGTGAACAGCACCGCTCCCCGTCCCGCGCTCAGCCGCCGCAGAAAGGGCGACGATCCTCCACGCCACCGCCGGCGCGCTGGCCGCCGACTCGCGGGCCGTCACCGGGGGGCCTGAATGGATGACGAGCCGTTCGGGTCCCCGATAGGCCCGGACTTCCCCGACCCGGACACGGGAACCTTCGGAGCGGCCGTGGAGCTCCCCGTGGATCTTCCCCTCGACTTCGAGGCCTACGCGCTCCTGCATCGGGAGAGTTATCTGCACTATGCGGAGGAGATGCTCGGGAACCAGGGCGCCGCCCGCTTGATCGTGCGACAGGTGCTGGTCCGGATCGCCCTCGACTGGAAGCAGATCCTGCGCGCGCCCAACGTCGAGGACATCACGTGGGGCATGCTCACCACCGCGGTGGTGTACGAGGTCCGACGCCTGCACGGGGAGGAACAGCTGGCCGTCCGTGCCGACACCGCGCGCTCTCTCCTGGCCCAGATGCGCGAGAGTCTCACCGAGGGCGATGCCGAGGACACCGACGTCGGGCTCATCCCCGCCTTGTGGCTGCTGACCCCCCCCGGCAGTTCGACGTCGTCATCCTGAAGTCCTCGCGCCGCTCAACGCTCTTCATCGCGTGGCTCCTGAACACCCATCCCAGCACGGTCGACCGCAACCACAAGCAGGCCCTCGACAAGCTGGAAGAAGTTCTCAGGCCGCGCCGGATCCTTCTCCACGACACCCCGACTCACCGCAGAGGAGCACGCCGGTGACCATCGATCCCCATGCCAGCCGCGGCAGCGCCGGCTCCCGACAGGCACGACCGAGCCGTCGAGCGGCTGCTCGGTCAGACCGCCGAAGCCGCGGCCATCGCCAGCCGCGATAGGAGCCGCTCGCACGCCGGTGAGGGGCAGGGCCTTTCCCGCGAGGAGGCCCTGCGCCTGTTCCTCGCCGAGACCGAAGGGCCCGGCCGCGACCGCGCGGCAGGCCCTGATGGCGGCGAGGACTTGGCGATCGCCATGCGTGAGATCGCGGGCGATGTGGCCGGCTACCACGCCGACACCTACGTTCCACCCGCCTGGTGGGCGGACCACAACCGTGCCCGGCTGGGCCTGGACTCCCTTGCCCGCGCCACCGTGACACGCCCCAAGGCCGTCGCCCTCCTCGCCCGCTACGCGGACGAGGACTGGAAGCACCGCGCCGGCCGGCCGCCCGGCGACATCGACACGCGTGACGTCGACGACGAGATCGACGGTGCCCGGGTGGTCGGCTGCATCCTGCACCTGGCAGGCCATCCCATCAGCGCCGTCTTCTGGTGGCGTCTCGCCGCCGTCGGCGACCACGTCTCCGCGTTCGCCCTCTACCTCCACCACCCCCACCGCGGAGAGCTGGACGAGTCGGAATGGTGGTTCAACCAGGCGTGCGTCGCGGCTGGGGAAGTCGGCGGCTCTCCCATGCCTCCAGGCCTGCCGAACCTGCCGGGCTACCTCACCAAGGTGGTGCCCGCGGTCCTCCCGCCCTGGCACAGTCGGGAGTCGGTGCGGCCCACGGGCGAACTGGCGGCGGAAGTCAACCGCCTGGTCGTCCACAGCGAGCCCGGCGACCTCCTGGTCATCGACGGAGTGGCAAGCCGGCCCGGCCCCCGCCTGGCCACGCAGCTGGAGGAACTCGCAGGCCGCCGGTGAGAACCGCGGCTCTGTGCCGTGTGCCCGCAGGCGCGACGCCAGAGCCCGAGGCCCCCGGAGCCGACGTCGTCGGCCGGCCGCCCCCGGTCGGGCGACAGGAGCGGTCTGGGCCTGGGGTCCCGCCGGGTACGCGCAACACCTGCCCGGCTTCGAATTCGGTAGCTGCACGGACGACTGCCGCAGATCCTGGGAACCCAGGAACGGCCGGAGTCGGGCCGAAGCCTCGGCGGCGGGTCAGAGCGGGGCACCGCCTGACCGAGCCAGCTGTTCCCGGCCAGCGCGCGGGCAGGCGCTGTGCCCGACGGCGGAGTGGCACCACGCCGTCTCCTGAACTCCGCCACCAGGCCGTGCTCCCGGTCTGCTCCACCGCGCGGGGCGGCTCGACGCCGTCCCGCCCCGCCGCGCCCTGCTCCTCGGTGCGCGGCCTCGTCTCGTGCATGTCCGTCTCCTTCTGCGTCGGGTGCCGTGAACACGAGCTGCGGGAAGGCGGGCCGAGAGGGCAGCGGAGCGCCGCGGGCCCCCCTTCAGGCGGTCCGTGGTGCCGGACGGTAGCCACGTTCAGGGCAGGTCAGGGCTGTCCTTCCCTCGTGCTCGTGGGGTGCGCGTGCTGGTATGTCGGGATGGTGCGGTGGGCGGGAAGAGGCCGGAGAAGTTGCAGGAGAATCCGGAATTGCCAGAAGAAAAAGGCTGAAACAGACATTACGTCATTTCTGACGGTTAATCATCGTTTTGTTATTTGATCGCAACGCCAGTTGGCATCTGAGTGTCAGGGGCGGATGAGAGGTTGGTGCACGCTGCACTTATGTGCGGCTTACGCATGCTCATTGACCTCAGAGTGAAAGAAACTTGATGTCACGACGGTTCCAGGCCTCGCCCGCGTTCGCGGGTGGGGCCTTCTCAACGCGCAAGCTACGCCGGATATCCGGCCTTCTGACGTTGGGGCTACTGGTCCAGACGGGGGTGGCGTTGGACGCGCTCGCTCCGGTGTCTGCCGTGGCGGCTCCAGCCCCTGTTCCGGCTCCTGCCACGAAGGGCAACGAGGCGCCGGACGAGGCGTCGGCTCTGTTGTCGGCGCGGTTGCAGGGCCACCGGGTCGAGGTGACCGGTGCCCGCACCGAGACGGCGACGCTGTGGGCGAACGCCGACGGCACGCTCACTGCCGACAGGTCGACCGGGCCGATCCGCATGAAGGTCGGTGAAGCGTGGGTCCCGGTGGACACCACGCTGGTGCAGACGGCGGACGGTAAGGTCGCGCCGAAGGCGCACCCCGAGGGGTTGGTCTTCGAGGGTGGGGACGCCGGGGTCACGGTGGGGGACAGCCTTCCCGGTACTCCCGCGTCAAAGCCCGCCGCCTCGCCCTCGCCGAGCCCATCGGCCTCAGCCACGCCCCCTTCCCCGGGTGCGGCGGCCCCGAGCAGCTCGGCGTCCCCGACCGGTGCGGCGACGCCTGCCGCGACCGCCTCGGCGTCGAACAGCCCGTCAGCCTCCCCGTCCCCGTCCGTGGCCCCGTCCCCGACGACGAGCGCGAGCGCGACGGCAGAGCGGGCCTCCCGGGGGGCAGCGCGGGCTGCGGCTCCCGCGGCCGACCCGGCCCCGGCGCAGCCGGTCGAGCGCGAGCTGGTGAAGGTCGGTTCGGGTGACCAGCAGCTGAGGTTCGGCTGGCTGGGCAAGCTGCCGAAGCCGAGGCTGGAGGGCAGCAAGGCGACCTATGTCGACGCCCGCCCGGGCGTCGACCTGGTCCTGCAGGCCACGCGTACCGGTTTCGAGCAGTTCCTGGTGGTCAAGGACCGCGCGGCGGTGTCCCAGGCGGGCACGCTGACGCTTCCGCTGGACACCACCGGTCTGACGGTGGCGCCGCAGCCGGACGGCTCGATCCAGCTCCTGGACAAGGCGTCCGGCAAGCCGCAGGTGAAGATCCCCGCGCCCGTGATGTGGGACGCGGCGGTGGACCTGGCGTCGCTGGAGCACCTGCACCGGGCAGCGGTGAAGATGGAGGTACGCGGTCAGGGTGCGGACACCGAGCTGGTGTTCACCCCGGACGCGGCTTTCCTGGCGGACGCCAAGACGCAGTACCCCGTCACCATCGACCCGGTGGTCGACATCCTGAGCACGTACGACACCTACGTGCAGAGCAATGAGAACGTCGACGCCTCGTCGTCCGGCGATCTGAAGCTGGGCAGCTACAACGGCTCGGTCGTGGCGCGCTCGTTCCTGACGATCCCGGGTGGTGAGTTCAACGGGAAGCAGATCCTCGGCGCCACGCTGAACCTGTACAACTACCACTCCTCCTCCTGCCTCGCGAAGCAGTGGGAGGTGTGGAACGCGGGCGGCGCTGCCTGGTGGACCCGTTGGAACGACCAGCCGGTGTGGGGCCAGAAGTGGTCCACCTCGAACGACACCTTCGACGAGGACCCGGACGACTCGCACGACTGCGCGGCCGGTGACGGCTCGGTGTGGGCGAAGGCCGACGTCACCGACATGATCCGGTACTTCGCGTCGCACAACTACGCGGACTACGGCATCGGCCTGAAGGCGGCGGACGAGTCCAGCCCGCTGTCCTGGAAGCGGTTCAGTTCGGCCGAGGGCGGCGCACCGCCGTTCGTCTCGATCACCTACAACTCGGTCCCGGACGCCCCGGCGGCGGTGCAGGTGCAGCCGTCCCAGCCCGGCAGCCCCGTCTACACCCCGGACGCGAACCCCAGGTTCCAGGTGCAGGCCGCCGATGTGGACGGCGACCCGCTGAAGGTCTACCTCGACCTGTGGCGCGAGGGCGCGTTCGTCGGCAGTATCGCCCGCGACGTCCCCAACGGAGCGATCGCCACCGTCCGACCGTCCGACTACGGCCTGACCCGACTCGACGAGGGCGTGCAGTACTCGATCTGGGCCATGCTCGACGACGGCAAGGCCCGCTCCGCCTGGGTCGGCACCAACGTCATCGCCGACACCACCAAGCCCGGAGCACCGTTCGTCACCTCCGCCGACTACCCGTCGGACGGACTGTGGCACGGCGCGGCCGACCAGCCCGGATCGTTCACCTTCACCCCGCCCGCGGGGACCGATGACCTGGTCGGCTACACCTACACGCTGGACGGCGCCGCGCCGGTCACCGTGAACACAAGCGCCTCCATCACCACCTCGATCACGCCCACCGCCGAGGGCCGGCGCGTGCTCAGCGTGCAGTCCAAGGACCATGCGGGAAACCTGTCCCCGCCGGTGACCTACCCCTTCCAGGTCGGCAAGGCGGGCCTGAGCTCGCCGGTCAACGGCACGCAGGCCGCCAAGCGCGTCAAGCTGTCCGTCGACGCGCAGTCACAGTTCAAGCGGGTGCTCTACGAGTACCGCCGCGGCCCCGGCGCGACCGAGTACACCGTCCCCCGGACCAACCTCACCAAGGCCGACAACACGGCCGTCCTCGAGGACAAGCCGCTGCTCGCCGACCTCGGCCCGCACGCCAACTGGACGGTCCTCGACACCCTGGGCAACGTGGGCGGCGTCGTCCAGGTCCGCGCCAAGCTGTTCCCCGAGGACGGCTCCGGCGACGGCTACGCCACCGTCTGGAACACCATCACCGTCGACCGCAACGCCGACGGCGCGGCCGGTACGGGCATCGGCCCGGGCTCGGTCAACCTGCTCACGGGTGACCTGTCCACCGATGTCACGGACGCCAACGAGTTCGGCATGTCGGTGACCCGCACCGCCTCCTCGCGCGACCTCGGTCGGGGCTGGCAGCCGCAGGGCGAGCGACTGACGATCAACCAGCGTCAGATCGGCACGGACCTGACGGGATTCACTCCCGGACCGGCCGACGTCTCCCGCTCGACGGTTCGTGGCCACGACAGCTCGACCGACTCGCTGCTGATCAAGCCCGTCGACAGCTGGGCCTCGTACGCGGCCGTCGGCCCGGAGTACACCTTCGCCCAGGGCATGCAGCCCGGTAAGACGTACCGCCTCACCGGCTGGATCTACGTCCCCGGCGCGACCGGTTTGAACCCCGACCGGGCCGACATCGGCCTGCGCATGGTGGGCGTCTACCGCACGCCCGCCGGCTACGGCGACGTGCTGTCGCCGAAGGCCTCGTTCACGGACGGCTGGCAGCAGCTGACCGTGGACATGGCGGTACCGGGTGATGCCACCGAGGCGTGGTTCCGGCTCGGCAACGGCTTCGACGCGGGCACCGGCAAGGAGGTCTTCTTCGACGACCTGTCGCTGAAGGAGATCGTCGCGCCGTTCGGCCCGCAGTGGGCCGGCGGCCCGGACGCCGGCACCGGTTCGGACTACCGCGCCCTGTCGTTCCCGCAGTCGGACCTGGTTGAGATCAAGGGCAACGACGACACCGCGCTGACCTTCGCCAAGGGCACCGACGGCACCCTGTTCCCCGAACCGGGCGCGGAGTCGCTCACCCTCAAGCCCGTCCCGGCCGCGGCCGGCGCACTGGTGCTGTCCACCTCCGGCCAGTGCCTGGAGGCCCCCAACGGCTCGGCCGGCAACGGTGCCCAGCTGCAGCCGGCACCCTGCACCGGCGGTGCCAACCAGCAGTGGACCCGCGGCGACGACCTGACCCTTCGACTGCTGGGCTACTGCCTGGACAACGCCTGGGGCCAGGTCGACAACGGCACGCGGCTGGTGCTGTGGGACTGCAACGCCGGTGAGAACCAGCAGTGGGAGGTGCGCACCGACGGCACAGTGATCAACCGCCACTCGGGCAAGTGCCTGGACACCGACAACGGCGCGTCGGTGTGGGTGTGCTGGGCCGGACCGAACCAGGTCTGGGACGTGCAGACCGCCGGCACCACCTACGAGCTGTCCGACCTGGACGGCTCCAAGACGGTGTTCGCGCGTCAGGCCGGCTCCTCCATCTACCAGGTGGTGAGCGAGACCGGCCCCGAGGCCGCCTCGACCACCCGCTACCAGTACGACACCACCGACGGCCGCTCTCTGGTCAAGCGCGTCATCCCGGCCGTCGAGCCGGGCGTCGACGACGTCAACCACTGCACCGTCAACCCGCTGCCGCGCGGCTGCGAGGTCTCGGAGTACGACTACGCCAAGGCCACCACCGCCACCGCCACCACCCCGGGCGACTACCTCGACCGGGTACGGGCCGTGAAGGTGTGGTCGTGGAACCCGGCGACCTCCCGGCAGGAGGCCGTCGAGGTCACGCACTACCTCTACGACGACAAGGGCCGCATCGCCCAGGTCTGGGACCCGCGCCTGGCCCAGCCGCTGAAGACCACGTACACCTACGACACCGACGGCCGCGTCACCCGCATCAGCGCCGCCGGCGAGCTGCCGTGGAACTTCGACTACGGCAAGGCCGCCACCGACCAGGACCCCGGCCGCCTGCTGCAGGTCCGCCGCGCGACCCTGGCACCGGGCAGCAAGGACCAGGTCAACGGGGAGATCGCGACCAAGGTCGTCTACGAGGTGCCGCTGACCCGCGGCGTGGGCGGCCCGTACGACATGGCCGGTGCCGACGTCGCGAAGTGGGCACAGACCGACGCCCCCACCGACGCCACCGCCGTCTTCGGGCCCGAGGACGACCCCGGCACCAACACCGCCACGGCCGTCAAGCCCGGTGCGGACGGCTACAAGCCGGCCGCCGTCCACTACCTCAACGCCTCCGGCAACGAGGTCAACACCGCCAGCCCCTCCGTCACCCCCGGCGGTGACATCGACACCAGCGAGTACGACCGCTACGGCCACGTCGTGCGGACTCTGGAGGCCACCAACCGCTCCATCGCGCTCGGCACCCACCCCGACGCCGAAAAGTTCATCGACGAGCTGAACCTGCCCGCGGACACCGCGTCCCGGGCCCGGCTGCTCGACTCCCGGACCACGTACACACCGGATGGCCTGGACGTCACCGAGACCCTCGGCCCGGTCTACCGCGCCTCTCTCGCCGAGCAGGTCGACGGCCAGACCACCCCGGTCACCGTCACCTGGGAGGCGGAGAAGCTTCCGCAGCTCGGCGCGAGTGCGCCGGTGCGGGTCATCAACGACAACAACGCCCTTGTCTGGTCCGGCGGAGCGCAGCTCAGCCTGGCCGGTACCCAGGCCGGCGTGTTCGACACGATGCGCGTCAGCGTGCCCGAGGAGGGCGACTACCTTCTCTCCGGCCAGCTGACCCGGTTCAACGACCACGGCGTCATCCAGTTCGCGATCGACGGCCATGACCTCGGCACGCCGATCGACACCTACGACGCCGACGACAACGGCGCGACCTCCCCGTACACGGTCGGTCAGTCGATTCATCTGGCGCGCGGTGACCACGAGCTGAAGCTCACGGTCACCGGTACCAACACGGCCAGCCAGGGCGAGCGTTTCCACGCCGGCCTGGACACCGTCACCCTGACCAAGACCGGCCTCAACCAGACCCTCCTGCCCGGGACCTCGGTGGTGGCCCGGGACCACAACACCAGCACCTATGACGAAGGAAAGCCCGACGGCCAGGCCTACCACCTGGTGACCACCGCCACCGACGGCGCCCGCATCGAGAACTACGCCGACGACGTCGAACTCCGCGTCACCAGGACCGGCTACGACACTCCCATCGGCGGCACCTCCGGCTGGGCCCTGAAGACCGCCACCTCGGTCACCACCGACGCACTCGGCGCCAAGCTGACCTCCACGGTCAAGTACGACGCCTCCGGCCGCGCCCTCGAGTCCCGAAAGCCGGGCTCCAACGGCACCGACGCCGGGACGGTCAAGTCGGTGTTCTACACCGCCGGCGCCAACCCGGACGACGCGGCGTGCGCCAACCGTCCCGAGTGGGCGGGCCTGCCGTGCGTCACGATGCCGGGCGGCGCGATCACCGGGGCCGACGCCGCTCGGATGCCGACCACCCTGCCGGTGAAGAGGGTCACCCGCTACTCGCCGTTCGGCGAGCCGGAGGAGACCACCGAGACCAACGCCGGCAAGTCCCGCAAGACCGTTACGACCTACGACGGTGCGGACCGGATCCTCTCCACCGAGATCATCTCGGACGAGGGCAAGCCGCTGCCCAAGGTCACCACCGAGTACGACCCGGCCACCGGCGACATCGTCAAGACCAACGCCGGCGGCAAGTCGTTGACCCGCGTCCTGGACGCGCTCGGCCGGCTGATCTCCTACACCGACGCCGACGGCGGCACCACCACCAGCGAGTTCGACAGATTCGGCAAGCCGGTCAAGGTGAGCGACCCGACCGGATCCACCACCTACACCTACGACCGCGCGAAGGAGCCGCGCGGACTGGTCACCTCAATCACCGACAGCGTTGCCGGGGAGTTCACCGCCAAGTACGGGCCGGACGGCCAGCTCGTCGAGCAGACCTACCCCGGCGGCATCGTCCGCAAGGACACCGTCAACGCCGTTGGCGAGGCCACCGGCCGCACCTACACCCGCACCTCCGACAACAAGGTGATCTGGGCGCAGAGCGCCGACATCTCCACCCAGGGCCAGGTGGCCAGGGACACCAGCTCCACCGCCACCCGCACCTACCAGTACGACCGGCTCGGCCGGCTGACCAAGGCCGAGCAGAGCACGGTCGCCACCGGCTGCGTCACCCGCCAGTACGCCTTCGACGCCCACTCCAACCGCCTGTCCAAGCAGACCTCCCCACGCGGGGCGGCCGGCGAGTGCGGCACCGCCGGAGCGGTCGCCGAGAGCCACACCTACGACAGCGCCGACCGGCTCACCGACGCGGGCTTCACCTACGACGCCTTCGGGCGCACCGTGAAGACCGCGACCGGTGCGACCAACACCTACTGGGCCAACGACCGCGTCGCCGCCCAGGAGAAGGGGGACACCAAGCAGGAGTGGGCCGTCGACGCCGCCCACCGCCTGACCGCGTTCACCACCAGCAAGAAGCAGACGGACGGCTCCTGGGCCAACGCCACCTCGAAGCTGAACCACTACGGCGACGACTCCGACGAGGTCCGCTGGACCATCGAGGACACCACCCAGGGCACCCTGACCCGCAACGTCTCGGGCCCCGACGCCGACCTGGTCGCCACCACCAGCAAGACCGGTGACGTCCAGCTCCAGCTCACCAACCTGTTCGGCTCGGTCGTCATCACCACCGACACCGCGCTGACCAAGCCCGTCGTTCTCGACTTCGACGAGTTCGGCATCCCCCAGGACGGCCAGGCCGGTGTCCGCTACGGCTGGCTCGGCGGCAAGCAGCGCTCCGCCGAGGCCCAGGACGGCGACATCCTCATGGGTGCCCGCCTCTACAGCCCGGCCCTCGGACGCTTCCTGCAGATCGACCCGGTCCCGGGTGGCAACGCTAGCGCCTACGACTACTGCACTGGTGACCCGGTCAACTGCACCGACCTCGACGGCAACTGGGGCATGCCCAAGTGGCTGAAGAAGACAGTCGAGGTCGTCGCGAAGGTCGCCGAGGTAGCTGCCTACATCCCCGGCCCCATTGGCGCGGCAGCAGCCGCTGTCTCCTCCGTTTCCTATGCGGCCACCGGCAACTGGGAGAAAGCCACCGAAATGGGGATCATGGCCGTCGCCCAGACCGTTGGTGCTGGTGCCGCCGTAGCCGTGGCGAAGGTGGCTATAACCGCTGGCCGGACTGCGCACATGGCATCCACGGTCGTGAAGACATCAAGGTTTGTGAGCCAGGAGCTCAAGCAAGTGCAGGCGGTTGCCGCGAGGCACAACACCACTGTTGCAAATATGGGTAAGGGGGTGCTGTGGAAGAATAAGGGGGAGAATGCGACCCTTCATACCCTTAAGCATGTGGCCACGGTTCGGAAGTCATACTCCAAGCAGGAAGTCAAGGTAGCTCGCAACTACTTCCGGCAGGTGCATTTGTATAGTAAGTATCGCGGGGATACGAGTCCTAGTGCGGGACCCCGCGCAGCGGCTTTGCACTATGCTGTGAAGAACTGGCGAAAGGCTTCCAGGGGGCGCCATAGGTAGCAGGTTCCCAGGAGTCAAGGACGTTTTGGGGGCATGCATGCAGGTTCTGGCCAGCATGCATGCCCCCTGCGCTGGGAGCTCGCCTCTGTGACTCTGAGGATGCACAATGTAGGAATTCCTCAATGCCCTGCAGAACTTCCTGCGATTGAAGCCTGAAGGAAATCCTGAAAGTGGGAGTTTGATGGAGAATGTAAGCATCAGGGTTGAAAACGAGCTTGATCAGCCGGTGAAGCTCACGCTTGAGCCAATTGGCAGTGATCACTGGATGGCGCCCGGGGAGGCGCTGATTGTTGTATCAGAAGTGCAAGGTTCGGAGGCGTTCGTCCTGGAGGTTAACTCGGAGGGGATTTCAATCGGTGTAAATAATGGCCTTGGGCGAGTGACGGATGAGGATGGAAATGAGCTCGAAAGCGGCTATCGAAGGCCGCATGACTTTCAGACCGAAGCTGAGGTAGCTGCAACTTCTTCTCCGCGCCGAAGGTGGCCATGGCGAATCTTCTCGTGACTGGCGTGCGACTACTGAGCCTCTTCAGGGCAGGCCTCGATCGGGTGATAGCCGCCCAGTCGGCATGCGGGCAGAACGAACGAGGCTCCCGGGCGGTTGAGCGAGATGTCTCACGTCTCAAGCAGCCAGCCAGGGAGCCTCGCTGGCCACCTTCCTGCCTATCAGGATGGACAGTGCCGTTCCGGGGGCAGTTTGGCCCGTATCCAGCCTGGCTGCGTCTTGTGCGCTGAGCACGGGCCTAGGGCGGGCTGGGACGCAGCGGGGCGCCACGGGCCCGTGTCTGGCGGTCCGTGGTGCCGGACGTGAGGCAGCAGAGATGGCGAGTGGGAGTTCGAGCTACGCCTGGTGGACCGGGGCGGGCCGGTCGGGCCTCGGCCGCTTCGGCCGCACCGTCACCCCGGCCGGGCAGCGCCTGTGGCTGGACGACCCCGCCCAGCCCCTGCCACGCTGACCGCACCGACCACCCAGCGAGAGGGGACCGGGCCATGGAGGACGAGCCGCTGAGCGAGTGGGCCACACGCCGCACCCGGCGCCTGCGCCCGGTCGGAGCGCGACGGGTCGTCACCACGGCCGCCGCGCACATCGACCCCACCGCCCCTCGGCTGCTTCAGGAGTGGGACGGGCACGGCTGGGTGGCGGTGGCGCTCACCGACGAACCACCGACGACCGCGGTGGCGACCGGCTCCGGCCGCCACCGCCGACCCTGACCTCCGCACCGACCACACCACCCCCCGATCCACGGCAGCCAGGCGGGCCCGTTCTGCCGCCGGCTGATCCCGTTGCCCGATCGGCGGCTGCTCGCTGGACCCGTGAAGCGCCCGACCAGGGCGTGCGGCTGCGCCTGCTCCACACCGCCCGGACCGGGCACCCCCACCGGATCGGGCGCCGCATGGTGAAGCCTTCGGGTGGCCGGGTCCGTACACGGCCCGGCTGCCCGAAATCCCCTCACGCCGACCGCTGGCTCGCGCCAGAATCGCTGCACAGTCGGAACAGCGAGGACGGGCACGGCATGGACGAGTTGAGGTTCGACGCGGGTATCGGGACGTTCACGGTGAACGTCCGCGAGAACACCCTGATGATCGACCGGGCGCTGGGCACCCACAGCCTGCAGATGCAGCTGGAAGTCGGTGTTCCGAAGGGCGGGGACGCGGGCCGGGTGCTGCAACTGGACACGGCCTGTTCGCACCCCGGGACGCCGGCCCGAGGGCCTGGCTCGGCTCGGCGTCCCAGGCTCTGGCCTCGTGCCCGACACCGGGCTGGAGCGCCTGATCCTGCGCTTCCTGCTGACCGGTGCTCAGATCCTGGCGTTGGAGCAGCACCGCAGTGGTGACCTCCGCCTCGAACTGGAGGTCCGCACCTTCCTGCCGCAGGCCACCGGGCACCCGGGCAGCAGCCAGGCCACCGTGCATATCAGCGTTGCCGAGAGCAGCTGGCGCCAGCAGCTGGCCGCGCTCGGCCGCAACCTCGGCGTGGAGATGACCATCCCCTTCCCCGAGGATGACGGGCCGGGCCGCGGCGCCGCCGACTTCCTGCGGGAAGCCCAGCGCCTGCTCGGGGCTGGCGAGATCGACCGCGCGATGCTCATGGTGCGCAAGGCCCTGGAGACCATCGAGAAGATCACCAGCTGCAACCGGCCGGGCAGCAAGAAGGACAAGGGCCAGATCACTGCGGACGAGCGCTGGGCGCTGATCCGCTGCGCGCTGGAGTCCAAGCCAGCGGCGCCATGCACGGCACCAGGGACTACCGGTACGGCCGCACCGAGGTGGAGTCGCTCATCGCCATGGCCGGCGCCCTGCTACGCCTGCTCCCCTGACTCAAACCCCTCTGCTGCCGACTGGGTAGTCCGGGACCGCTCGCGTCATGCGCTGCGCAGGTGCCGCCGTTTGCTGGCGGGGGCGTGCTCGAGGGCGTGTTGGAGTTCGTTGCGGGTCATGGTGGAGCGGTGGGGGATGTCGAGGTCGGTGGCGCGTTTGTGGGCTCGGCTTTGGTGAGCTAAGGAGAGCTGCTGCTTGCCAGTGGTGCTGGCGCGCTTGGTCGGCTTCTTGCCGGTGGTGGCCCGGGGGGAGGTGCTCTTCTTGCCGCCGGCCGGCTTGGGGGTGCCGGTGGCGCGGGCGGCCGCGCCCCGGCGGCCGGGGGGCTTCTTCGTCTCCTGGGCGGGTTCGGTCGTGCGGGCGGTGTCGAGGCTGCGGCGCAGGGCGTCCATGAGGTCGATGACGTTGGTGGCTTCGGGGGCGGGGCCGGTGGAGACGGCGATCTCGCGGCCGGCGAGTTTGTCCTGGATGAGGGTCTTGACCTGGTCCTCGTAGGTGTCGTGCCACTCGTCGGGTTTCCAGTCGAGGGCGAGCATGCCGATGAGCTGTTCGGCGGTCTTGACCTCGTGGGTGGACAGGTCGGTCTTCTCGGGGAGGTCGTCGATCTCGGTGCGGGGGTCGCGGACCTCGTCGGCGAAGTGCATGGTGTGCAGCTCCAGCAGCCCGCCGTGGGAGCGGATGGCGGTGAGGTACTCCTTGCCGCGCATGGCGAACATCGCGAGGCCGGCCTTGCCCGCGTGGTCGAGGGCTTCGACGAGCAGCGCGTAGACCTTCTGGTAATCCTTGCCCTTGGGGCCGAGGTAGTAGGTCTTGTCGAAGAAGATCGGGTCGACGTCGGCGAGGTCGACGAAGCCGGCGATGTCGATGGTGCGCGAGCGGCCGGGGGAGAGCTGGTCGAGTTCGTCGGGTTCGACGATCACGTACTCGCCCGCGGTGACCTCGTAGCCCTTGACGATCTCCGCGTACTCGACCTCCTTGCCGGTGCGCTCGTTGACCCGCTTGTTGCGCACCCGGTCGGAGGTGCCGCGTTGCAGCTGGTGGAAGCGCACGTCGTGGGACTGCGTCGCGGTGTACAGGGAGACGGGCACGGTGACCAGCCCGAAGGTCAGCACCCCGGTCCACACGGGTCGAGCCATGACTGCCTCCTCGCACCTGGCCGAGCATCGCGGTTCGCCGCGCGCTGTTTGGCGTGGGTCCAGCCAGCGTCGCCGCCGCCTCGCCGGCGCGCACGCGGAGTGGGCCCGTCTGGCGCCACGGCAGCGCCGGCGGCGCAGCGCGGCGGTGCGCGCGGGAGCATGGAGGGGTGAGTGCTGCCAGCCCCCGCTATCGGGCCGGGGCCGTCGTCGAGGAGATCGCCCGGCCGGGTCGGCGCCTGCTCGTGGTGGGGGTGGGGGAGGAGGGCCTGCCTGGTGCGGTGGCTCGACGCGCCGGCACCCGGGCGGCCGGGCTTGGAGCCGTGGGAGAGTGCGTGGGCGCACGTCGGGTGCGAGGCCGCCACCCGTGCGGTCGGGTACCTCGACGAGCTGCCGGGCCTGCGGGGAGCGGACTGACTCGACGGTGCCCGTCCCGGCTCGCTCACCCGGCGCCTGGCCCGGCCGCGTCCCCGCTGGCGCCAGCCCGTCCGGGCCCGTTCGGGCTTTCGCTGTCGGGCTGGTGACCGAGACCGCTTTCGTTCGTTGAACGGGTGAGCGCCCCGACCAGGGCGTGCGGCGATGCCCTTCTTCACGCGGCCCGGTGCGTACACCCCCCGGCACCGAGCCGGCAAGGGCATCGCCCGCCGGGGTGGCCGGCCGCACACGCCGGCCGCCCCGAACCCGCTGCCTGAACCAGCCGAAGGCCGCCACACCCCCCGTGCTGGGGTGGCGGCCTTCGTGCTGCTCGGAAGCCGGGGCGCTGGGGGCCGTCGGGGCGGTGAACCACGCCGCGGCGGCCTTGGGGTCGCGGTGGCGCGGCAGGTCGGCGTGGCGGTAGAGATGCGGTGGGCGGGCCGGTTGCCGAGCTCGTTGTAGAGGAGGACCTCGGTGAACGGCCGGGTCAGGGACTGCTGGAGGACGTAGAGGCCGGCGCGGGCCCAGTCCAGTGCGGCGCTCGCGGTCCGATCGGCGCCGGTCTCGTCTGAGCGCTCCGCCCTCCGACCCCGCCGTATGTAGACGGTCGGCTGCCTGCGCGCCGCGGGTGCGGTTGTCACGCTCGTGCCGAAGGAGCCGCGATGAGGGAGAGGCGGCGGCCACCGCCGCCAATCAATAACTTTCACCACTCCAGTCCCAGAATAGGAATTCGGAAGTCCATTTCCCTGGGGGTGGGATGTCCGCATTGGGTGGCTATTTCATGACCCCTCACCCTGCCGTGCTCAATTCAAGCTCAAATTCTCTCTATTTGATTGCCTCCGATCAGCCTCGCCGCCAGGATCGGACGTGTCCGGGAGTTCCGGGTGCGAAATCAATCGCAGGGGGAATTGGAACGCGGAAGACGATTTCTCGAATGGCGTGCGCGGCGGCAGGCGTGGGGGCGCTGATCGCGTTGGCCGCGCCGCAGGCCCAGGCGGTGCCCGTCTCCGGCCCGGTGTCGGCGGTGGCGGCGGAGCTTCCGGCGGGCGCCGTGCCCGGGCACTGGACCATCGACCGCAAGGCCCCCGTGGTGAAGGTCCCGGACGCCGGGCGGGTCACGCTGCCCCAGGAGTCGCAGAGCACGACGACTGACGACCCGTACACGCAGGTCCGCAACGCGCGCTACAGCGGCCAGGTCTGCGGGCTCGACCGTGTCGACATGGTCACCGGCCCCGGCCCCATGACGCTGACGCTCTCCCAGAGCAGGGCGGTGGCCAGTACATGGTCGGCGAGCGTGTCAGTCGCCGCGTGGAAGGTCTCCGGCACCGTCGGCTTCAGCGTGACCGACACCGCCACGAACACGGAGTCCGGCGCGTTCCCCGTGCCGGCCGGAAAGTTCGGCTACCTCGAGGCCTACCCGCTGTACGACCTCTACAGCTACGACATCTACAACGTCGCCATCGGTGACCGCTACGTCGGCGGTGGGACCGCACAGCACCCGGTAGGCTACTGCTACAACGCCTATACCGACTAGGAGACTTCAGGACATGCGGCGATCCAGTCGGTTCGTAGGCGCGGTGGTGGTCCTCGCCACCGCCGCACTCGCGGGCGCGTGCACCAGCGGCGGAACGACGCCTCAGGCCGAGAACGAGCCGTGGACGTTGGACGGCTTGGCCGCCGCTCCAGTGGACCTTCCGATCCAGGGCAGTGTTGACGCCCCTCCCGCCAAGGGCGTGGCCAAGATCCTCGGCGTCGCCGAGATCGCGGGCACCGACGTGGTCCTCGCCGTCAGGAACGACACCTGCCAGGTCTCGTTGCTGCCGGACCAGCTAACCGAGCCGACCAGCACCACTCCCGCCACTGTCGGGGCGCAGCGCCCAGTCACCGGCGGCGCATTCTCAAATGGCCACCAGGAATTCCCTGGCAGTGTTCTTCTCGGTAAATACACCCAGGTGTCCGGTCAGATTTCCCCCTTCAAATTCACAACCCTCGGTTGCTCCGAAAAGGCGATGGTCGCCAGAATAGAAGGAGTCGGTGGAACGGTGGAGATCCGGAAGAAGACCGGGGACTCACTGAAGTTTTGGCGCGAGGGCCAGGACGCGGTGCTGGCCGTCGGAGACTCCGAGGCGATCCGCCAGTCGGCCCCGGCATCTGACACCTCCTCCTGATCAGAGGGTGAGGGTGCCCACACCTCACATGGGCGCCCTCACCACTGCGGGCGCGGCCGCCCACCCAGCCCCTGCCCGGTACGCCCCCGCTCGACCCACTGCACCATCAGCCCCCCGCCCCCGACCATCCAGTAGCCGCCGGCCAGCGCACCGCGGATATCCGTGTCCGCGAGCAGCGCGAGTACCTGCAGTGCCGCGAACCCCGGCGACAACGCCGACAGCGCCGCGAGATACGCCGCCATCAGCCCGCCCGCGATCCCCACCTCGATCCCCGCCACCGTCGCCCGCTGCGCCCAGGAGGCCAGGCCGGGATGCCGGTCCTTCTCGCGGGAGCGGCCGGGGCCGTGCCGGTCGGCATGCCGGGGTGCCACCAGGGCACGGTCGGCGGTGGGGAGGGGAACGGCGTGTGATCGTTCATGACCGCTCAACGCCCCGTCGGCGGGGCGGGGCACGCCGCACCGGGGCGCGGACCACACCGTGCGCCCCGAACGCCAGACATGCTCACCTGGCATGTTCGCGGCCGAAAGTTGCAGGTCAAAGCCCTGGCTCCCACCGGCGGCGCGGGGCTAGCATTCCCGCCACGGCGGCCCCACCGCAGCATTTACCGGGCCGCCGAGCAGAGCAGCCGCGCCACGCCCCCCGGCGCAGCTGGCCTCCCACCGAAGAAGTCCGACCCGGGCGGACTCAGATCACCGGGACGCAGATCTCGCACAAGTGGTTCTCGACCATGCGGGGAGCAAATCGCTCAAGAATCGGCCGTGCCGAATCCAAACGGAATCCCGCGTCCGCCAGCGCCGGGAGCAGACCGCTCCAGGCGCGCGCCAGGGCCTCGGCCGTGTGGGCCACGGTGCGGACCGCGTACCGCCCGCCCGGCAGCCACGCCTCCTCGATTCCGGCCTCGCCGATCCCGGCGTCCCGCGGCACGACGAGGCAGACGTCGTACCTGCAGTCCTCCGGCGCGACCGCCCCCGGGTCGTCCTGCGCGATCCCGAGGACGACGGAGCCGTCCCGGAGCAGCCCCCTCGTGGCGGCCCACCCCTTGAGGCGTTCCATCTGCTCCTGGTTCCCGGCCCCGTACGGTCCCGCACGCCTCATGTAGGCGACCCTGAATTCCGGAACTTCCTCCACCGAAAACATCACACCGCCCCGTCCCTCGGCCAATTCCGAGGCAACCGTAACAGGGTATAAAAATGCTTCTCGCCGGAATTCAAAGGACGGCGGACAGCCCGGCGGAAGCACCGGACGGGCGCCGTCAGGGGCTGTCGCCCTGCCAGTCCCAGCGGCGCCGGTCCGAGGGGCGCCGCCGGAGGCCCCCGACATCCACCCGCTCGCCGAGGGCCGCGAGGTAGGCGGCGAACTGGTCACCGAGGCCTGGGACTGGCACCGCCCGCTCACCGAGCAGGAAGCCGCGGCGCCGTTCGCGGTCGGCCTGGACGTCAACATGGCGTTCCTTGCCGCTGCGGGCCGTCTGGTGCTGCCGCTGTCCGGGCCGGTCCACGAGCTGAACCCGGTGTTCGACCCGAAGATCCCGGGCTGGTGAAGCTGAACATCCTGCTCAAGACGTCCCCGCGCAGCCAGACCTACCAGCTCAACTCCCGCCGGTTCTGGGAGGGCAGCGGCGAGGCCCAGGTCCAGGCGTGCCGCCGGCTGCCCGGTTGAGGGTGTAGACGGGCGGCATCCCGAGGCTGTCCGGGTCGACCCCGCCGTGGTGGCTGGCCGCCGATCACGCCGGACGCCAAGGCCAGCGCGGCCGTCCTGGCTGGTTGACCTGTCCGGTGTCGACACCAACCCGGGACCGAGACCACGGCGAAGACGGCGCTGGCCCGGCTTGAAGAAGGCCGCGGCCAAGCGCACCGAGAAGGCCGCCACCGAGGCGCCGGCCGCCGTGAAGACGCCGGGCCCGCGCCGCAGTACCCGCAGCATCACGAACGGAGCCGCCCGATGAGCGCCGCCACCCATCAACCCCCGCTTCTACTTCGCCTCCAACCCGGAGGTGCGCCGACTGGTCGCCGAAGCGCTCGAAGCTCCCCAGATCACCCCGGACGCCCGCGCGGAAGGCCCCCGCAAGCTCGGCAACGTCGCGGCCCGCCGACGCCGTACCATCCAGGCCGTCCCCGACCAGGACTGGCGACGGCCCCGCCGGCCGGCCACGGACCCAGCCGCAGGGCGGGGCAGACCTGAGCCACCTCCGTTCCGCCCTGCCGCCTGACCCGCGACGACGCGGCCGACTACTGCTGGTGCGGCAGTGCGATCCGGTCGATCAGCTCCCGCTGGACCACCACGCTGCGGCTTATGCTGTCGGCCCAGGTCTGACGCCGCACGTGGGTGACGGGACGGACGAAGCCGGCGAACGCCGGCAGCGCGTCCAGCGCGTGCAGGACGCCGCGCCAGATGGCCCGCGCCGCGCCGATCGGCGCGCCGGTGTCCTCGTCCACCGTCATGATCCCCACCAGTTGGCCGCCCAGGCCCTGCCCGGTCCGCCCCCGTTCGGTCCACTGGAGCGCCAGCCACCCGCCTCCGACCACCCAGTGCCCACCCACCCGCCAGCGACCCCCGGATGTCCACGTCCGCGAGCAGCGCCAGCAACTGCAGCGCAGCGAACGCCGGCGCCAGCGCCGACAGCCCGGCCAGGTACGCCGTCATCAGCCCGCCCGCGATCCCCACCTCGATCCCGGCCGCCGTCGCCCGCTGCGCCCAGGAGGCAAGGCCGGGGATGCCGGTTCTGCGGGCGGGCGCGGCGGGGGCGCCGGGAAGCCACCAGGCGGCGGCCGGTGGCGGGGCGGGGATCGAGGGGTGATCGTGCATGACCGGTCAACTCCTCATCCCTGGGCTGGGGCACGCGGCGCGGGGCGCGGACCACTACCGGGCGCCCCGGGGGCGGCGGCCGTCTCCGGTCGACACGGGTGCGTAGAAAGACGCAGGTCAAAGCCCTGGTCACCGCCGATCGGCGGGGCTAGCATTCCCGGCACGGCGGCCCCACCACGTGCAGTACCGGGCCGTCGAGCAGAGCAGCCGCGCCACGCTCCCGGCGCTGCTGGCCTCCCACCGGCCGGGCCCGGCGGACGCCCCCCGTCGTCCCGGGCCCGGCCGCCTGCGCCCTGCGCCCGGGGCCGGTCCAGGCCGGGGCACTGGCCGCGGCCTGGCTCACTGGTGTGTCACCGCACCGTCTGCGCGGCGCGCGGATGCAGGACCTCACCCCCGGTGCTGTTGAACTGGCTCTGCCGACAACAGTCTCGTGCGGCCCGGGGCGTATCGGCCGCCACGGCATGAGGGAGGTCTTCCCCGTCCCGGCTCGGCTACGACCTTGGCTGCTTGCCGCGGCGCACTACCGCCGCCTGGAAGACGCTGGGGACGAGGCGCGACTGTTCACCAGGGTTCGCGAAGACCGCCTAAGCTCCATGGCTGCCGCATGCGGGATCTATGTCCCCTCCTGACCCCACCAGCATCGCTAGGCCGGGCGGGGCGGCGGACGAACCCTGCCGGACGTACGTCGCTGTCGCGGGGTCGGTCCACGAGGCGGGGCAGCGCAGCCTGCTGAACGGGGGTGACCTCGTGATCGGGGCGGCGTCCGACGTTAGCGGCTGGGCGGTCGGGCAGGCTCGGCGAGCCCCCGTGGCTGGGCAGGTGGGGTCCCGTCGTTTGCAGGTGCTGGCCTGCTCAGATGGTTGGTCGGTTCGAGCGGCTGGTGAGGTGGGTGTGGATCTGTTGGTACAGGTCCGTGACCTCGGTCGGTACCTTGGGGTGGGCGGCCGCGAATGCGGCACCGATGCGGGGCTTGCTGGAGCGATGTTCGGCTTGGACGGTCTCCAGCAGGGATTTATCGAGTCGGGTAAGGAAGGCTTCGATCTCGCCGGCCTTCGTTCCGCCGGTGCCGAAGGTGTCGGCCAGAGTGAAGACGCCGGCGCGGTTCCAGTAGGTTCGCCAGGCGGCGAAGTCGGCGTCGGCGGCGGGTGGGTCGTCCGGGGCGAGGCGGAGCTTTCTGAGCTGCTTGCCGAGGTTGGCCGTGGGCGCGAACGCCGGGCCGTCGGCGATGACGGCCCAGGGGATGCCGAACGCCTCCAGGTAGTTGATGTACCCGCCGAAGCTCGCATCGCCGTTCACGTCGACCATCGCGATGTTCGCGCTCCCAGGGTCGCCGAGGCCGCCGGGGTTCTGGCTCCACCACTGGCTCAGGGCGCCGAGTTCGGTGGCCCCTTCGCACAGGATCACCCCCGAGGCGAAGAGCAGTGCTCGCACGTCGGAGAGGAGCAGTCGCTGCATCCAGTTGGCGAGCTGGGGGCGGTGTGCGGCGGTCACGGAGCTGACGCGGGTGCCGTCGGTCTGCTGGTTGAGGCGTACGACGCGGTCGAGGTCCTCGATGTCGGAGCAGGGGACCATGTCGGGGCTGTGCGTGATGACGATGCCCTGCACGCCGGCGAGGTGGCGGGACAGACTGCGCTGGACGGTGGGGTGCAGGTTGACGGCCGGCTCGTCGAGGACGAGGACGCGGCCCGGCTCTCCTGCCAGCAGGGTGGCGAGCAGCAGGGACTCCTGGACGCCGGCGCCCGCGAACTGGACGATGCGGGCGCTGCCGGCCGGGCCGACGAGGATGTCGATCGCCATACCCTGGTCGGTGGTAGGGGTGCTTCGCAGGTGCAGGTCGAGACGCGTGATGTCCTTGAAGGTCGTCCGAGCTTGTGCGAAGCGGTGCTGCTCCTCGATGCTGCCGTTCTTGAGGCGGTACAGCTCGGCGGCCACCGCGCTGCCGTCGCGCAGGTCGGCGGGACCCCGCAGCTGTGCGAGGGGGAAGTCGCGCGCGAGGGGGAGTCGGCGGTTGTTGGTGAGCACCAGGCCTTGACGCAGTACTGCGGCGAGGACGGAACGGAAGTCGTAGCGTTCCTGGCCCGTGTGTTCGCGGTCCAAGGCGTGCGAGAGCGCCGCGATGGCGGATGGCTCGATGCCCGAGCCGTCGGTGAGGGCCGGGACGTCGACGGCACGCGCTCTCGTGGAGTCGACGTTCGCCATGACGCGGGCGAAGTCGATCGCCGCAGGTTCCATCTCACCTGTCTGCGGCGATATCTCCTCCCGCAGGAAGTGGTAGATCATCGTCGCCTCAACGGCCCGCTGCTCGGTCCCCGCTTCCGTGAACCGCAGCAGCGGCGAAGCAGAGCGGCCCTCCGTCCAAGGCGGAAGCTGTCCGTGGCAGAGCCAGTCGGCGTGGGGCCCGCGGAGGATCCACTGCATCGGCTGGCCGTCGTGGTCGAACTCCCAGGCAGCCCACCAGTGGGTCCGGCGGCGTGCCGAGAACGCGATCCGCAGCGTGCCGCGAAACAGTGACGTGACGGAGTCCGCTGCAACGTTCAGCCCCGGAAACCGCGCGAGTACGCGTCTCTCAGGATGCCTCATCTCGCCATGAGCGTTGAGCGCGTTGCCGGTTACCGCGGCTTCTACGAACAACCGCACCAACTCCTGCTCACCGGGCTGGTCCAGCTCGATTTCGAGGCTGACGGTGTAGGCGTCGGCACCGAACCGGCCGGCCTGCTCATACAGCTCCAACGGATCGGAGTCGTCTCGGGAGCCGCCAAGTCCTTGCTCCAGGACCAGCAGAGGCAGCGCGACGGCGGCGCCCAGGTTCGACTTCCCGGCACCGTTGGGCCCGGTGACGACCGTCGTCCCGGGCCTCAGAGGGAGGTCGAGAGAGGCGAAGGAGAGGAAGTCCTGAGCCGCTATCGAATGAATCTTCATGAGACGCCGTTCGTCCGTGCCTGGCCGATGCGGAGGAGCATGGCAGACCACAGCGGTTGGCCATGGGCTTTCGCCTTACAAACGGAGCTCACCGTCCATCCCCATGCTTATGTTACTTACTGAAAAGGCGTGGACAGTGCGAGGGGGGACGTAGAGTCGTCCTAGCGTTTTAAGTTAGATGAATAGGCGTAGGGGGTTGTGGGGGTGTTCGTGACGACGGGGCAGGCCGGGACGGCACTGGGGTGCTCGATCCCGACGGTGAAGAAGCTGATGGCCACCGGCGTGGTCCCCGGCGTACGCGAGCAGGGTCGGCAGGTGTTCCCGCTGGCCGCTCTCCAGCGGTTGCAGGCCCGCCCGGTCGCGGACCTGACCGTGCTCGGTACGGCCGAGGTGGCGGTGCTGCGCTCGGACGCCCCGCAGCGGGTGGAGGAGCCGGACCGCGAATGGATCGGCTTCGGTACCGGCCTGGACGCGGCGCAGCTGCTGGCGGCGCTGTCGGGTTGGTGGCGGTGCGACCCGGCGCGGGTCGCGGCCGGCGGAGTGCTGCCGGTGACGGTGGCCGGGTTCGTCGTCGCGGTGCTGACCGGCCTGGCCGAGTGGGAGTCGGACGGCACCGTGGGCACCGCGGTCCGGTACCGGTTCCCGAAGGCGCGGTTGGCCGGCTACCTGACCGACCTCACCGCCCCCGTGAACGTCGCCGCCCCGGCCGACACCGAGGACGCGCGTCTGGCGGGCCTGCTGCTCGGTACCCGCCTGACGTCCGTGTCCGGCGGTCCGATCGCCTACGTCACCACCAACCCGACCACCGACACCGTCGACGAGGGGGAGTAAGCCTGATGGACCGGAAGTCGTACACCGCCGAGCTCGCCGGTCTGCGCGAGTTGCGCACCGAGATCACGGCCGCCGAGAAGCAGGTCGCGGCCGCGCGAAAGGAGCTGGACAAGCTCACCGCCCAGCGTGCGCGCAAGGTGGCCGGGCTGGCGGGGTACGAGGGCGCGCAGGCGCCGGCCATCGCGAAGGCCTCCGGGCTGTCAGTCGGCGACGTGGTGCGGATCGCGCCGCTGCTGGACCCGACCCCGGCCGCCGTCCGTGCCGCCCAGGCCGACGACCAGGCCGCGCCCGCGCTCGTCGAGGCGCCGAAGGCCGTCCCGGCCGCCGAGCCCGCCGTCGCGGTCGCCCCGGCGCTGACCCGCCCCGCCGCCGTCGTCGAGCAGCCGGCCCCGGCCGCCCCGGAGACCGAGGCGCCGACCGAGGTCGAGGACCAGGCCGTCGTCGAGCAGTCCGCCCCGGCCGCGCCCGTCGCTGCTGCGCCGGTCGTTTCGGCGGCTCCGGTCGCTCCGGTCGCTGCTGGGCCGCGCGAGCTGCCCGCCCTTCCCGAAGGCCCGGCGGGCGCGCGGTTCGAGGCCGCGACCACGGGCCTGGTCTCCAAGCGGCCGAACTTCACGCAGCAGGCCCGCAGCACGGTGTTCCTGGACGCGGCGACCGGCGACCTGGCGGTGCGCGACCGCGTGGTTCGCCTGGACCTCGGCGCCCGCACGCCCGGGGAGATCCTGGACGCCGTCCTGGCGACCGCGCCCGGGACCGAGCGGGTCTACATCACCGCTGGCGCCCCGTGGCACGACGGCGGCGAGCGCTACTCCACGCTCAAGGACGCGGTCGCCGCCTGGCTGAACACGCCGTCGGAGCGGTGGACGACCGCGGTCGGCTCGGGCCGGGACAAGCTGGCCGGGCACTTCGTGCACCAGCGCCAGCCGGTCGGCCGCTACGCCCCCGCGAGCGCGCCGGACAGCGCCACCACCGAGATCCGGAGCATGGGGGAGTGGTTCGACCCGGACGGCGCGGACGTCGTCACCTGCCGGGACGCCTTCCGGCTGCTGTGGCAGGCGCTGCGCCGTCACTGGGACGACGCGGTGCTGATGGGCTCCCCCAGCCAGACGGGCCGGGACCTGTGGTCGCGCACCATCCCCACGACCGGCAAGTGGGCCGGGGGTTACCCGGTGCTGTCCGAGGAGCTGCGGGGCCTGCTGCACGCGACCGGTGGTCAGGGCCGGACCGAGTTGCTCCTGCCGCCTCGGGTGCCGGAGCAGTTGCCCGCGTTGGTGGAGTACGACCGGACCTTCGCCTACGCGAAGCACTTGTGGAAGTCGCCGGTTGGCGTCCCGCGCCGCATCACGGCGGCTGCGTTCGCCGCGATGTCCGGGCAGGAGCAGGTGAAGGCGCTGATGTCGTGCTCGCACTGGAACATCCGCGTCACCGTCCCGCAGGGCTGGAGCCACGTCGGCCTCCTCCCGGCCCCGGTCACCGGTGACCGCGCCTGGATCTACCCCTCGGCGCCCGGCGCGACGTTCACCACGTGGGCGGGCGGCGCGGAGGTCCACCTGGCGCTGTCCAACCACCTGATGCCGTGGAAGGTCGAGATCCTGGGCGGCCTGCTGTTCGAGGACGGCAAGCCGCTCGACGAGTGGGGCAAGCGGTTGAAGGCGGCGTGGGCGGACCTGACCAACCTCTCCAAGCTGCACGGCGACGAGCGCCAGCGGCAGGCGGCCTACCTCGCCTCCCGCGCCGTCCGCTCCGTGCTGCTGTTCGGCCTGGGGGGCTTCGCGCAGCGCCCGCGTCTGGTGTCCGGCACCACCCCGCTCGGCGAGACCCTCCCGGCCGGGGTGGAGATCCTCGGCCAGGGCGACAGCGTGGTGACGTGGCAGCGGCAGGCCGGCTTCTCCCGCGACCCCTACGCCCACCCCGAATGGGCGGCCTACGTGTGGTCGGGCGCGCGGGCGGCACTGCTGGACATGAAGTACCGCCAGGGCAAGGAGGTCATCGGCTACGCCGGCGCCCTGCACGCGAAGCCCGGCACGGTCGTCTACTTCGGCACGGACGGCATCGCGTTGACCGAGCGCCAGCCCTGGCCGTACCGGGGCGAGCCTGGCGACTACCTCCTCAAGGGCCACCTGACCGGCCCCGTCGAGCACCCGACCAGCCAGGAGCAGTACCTCAAGCTGCGCGGCCTGGGCCGCGCCGAACTCGCCGCGAAGGGAACTGACCAGTGAGCCCCGCCGACCCGAACCACCCGAACGAGGCCGCCCGCCTGACCCAGGAGCTCATCGACCAGGGCTACACCAAGCGCCAGGTCGCGAAGATGCTCGGGCGCGACGCCTCCCTGGTGTCGCAGTTCTTCACCAAGGGCAAGGGCGCCGCGTTCGTCGGCGCCCTGCGCCAGATGGTGCGGGCGGTGCGCGGCGGCGAACGTGACGAGGAGGCGCTGGCCGGGATCGCGGAGGCGAATACCACCCGCCGCCGCACGAAGACGGGGCAGAAGGCCCGGGTGCGGGGCAAGGACGTGATCGGCACCCCGGGCGGGTCGATGGCCGGGCGTGCTGGGGCGCAGGCGATCAAGTCCGGGGCCGCGCACCTGGCCGCCGTCATCCACGCGGCCGCGGCCGCCGACGGTCGGGTCGCGCTGACGGTGCGCATGCGCGCCCGCTACTTCACCCTGTCCGCCGGGTCGAAGCAGGACTCTCCGGGCATCCGGCGCGGCGTCGTCCCGCGCGCGGACGGCACCGAGGAGCGTACCTACGGCTCCTCCGCCACCGGCGGCTTCCCCGCCACCGAATGGTCCCGCCGGGTCGCCGACTCCCACGGCGACGTCGTCCACGCGGTGCGGACCTGGCTGGTCGAGACCGGCCGCGCCACCGAGGACGCCGAGATCGTCTACCTGGAAATCCGCACCTGGACCCCCGCCGGCCACCAGAGCTCCGACGTCCTGATCGGCTGACATCCACCGGCCCCGGGGACCCGGCCGGCCTCTCCCCATCCATGACCTGGCCCCGGGGAGAGGTCGCCCGCCGCGACCCTGCCACAGCACCGCCCGCCCCGTCGCGCCGTCTCAGTATCCGAAGGAGAAGCACCGCCGTGGAGACCACCACCGCCACCGAGGCTGGCGTCCCGGCCGCGTTCCCCGACCGGCCCGGACAGCCGGTTCCGGCGCAGCCGACCGGCACCGCCACGGTGAACCCGTTGCCGCTGCACTGGTTCCAGAAGGACGCCGTCGCGGCCGCGGTGAAGGCCGTCAAGAACGGCGGCCGCGCCACGATCGTCGCGGCCACCGGCTCCGGCAAGACCCTGATCGCCGCCGGCTGCGCTCGCCGCCTGGCCGCGAAGGGCCGGGTGCTGGTGCTGGTGCCGACGATCGAGCTGCTGGAGCAGACCGCCGCCTCCTGGTCGTTGAAGGGCGGCCGCCGGGGGCTGGCGGTGGCGGCGTGTTCGCGGGCGGAGGCGTTGGAGAGCGCGGAGGCCGGCGGCCGTGTCGAGGCCCAGGTGACCACCCAGGCGGCCCGGATCGCCGACCTGGTCAAGGGAGCCTCGGACGGCCAGCCGGTGACCGTCTACGCCACCTACGCCTCCCTGGAGCGGATCGTCACCGCGCACAAGGAGTTCGGTCTCCCGGTCTGGGACGTCGTGATCATCGACGAGGCACACCGGACGGCAGGCTCCGAAGGGAAGGCGTGGGCGGCGATCCACTCCGACGACAAGGTCCCCGCGCTGCGCCGCCTGTACTTCACCGCCACCCCGAAGATCGCCGACGACACCCGCGCGAAGGCCGGCCTCGCGGACCTCACCGCCGCCGCCGACGGCCAGGGCGCCGAGCAACTGCCCGCGCTCTGCTCCATGACGGACACCCGCATCTACGGCGAAACCGTCTACACCTGGACCCTCGGACAGGGCATCGAGCACGGCTACCTCGCCGACTACCGCGTCCTGGTCCCGGTGGTCACCGACGAGGACCTGCGCGAACTCCTCAACCTCCCCGCCGTCGCCGACCTCCGCTCCCAGCGCTCCAACGAGGAACTCCTGCGCCTCGCGTTGCAGATCGCGGTGCTGCGCGCCGTCGCCGACCTCCAGCTGCGCCGGGTCATCACCTTCCACTCCCGCGTCGCCGCCGCCCGGGAGTTCGCCGCCACCATGAACGCCACCGCCGAGCTGCTCCCGGATGCGGACCGGCCGGAGCGGGTGACCGCCCTCGCGGTGGCCGGCTCCGACAGGCTCAAGGACCGTCGGGCGGCGTTCGCGACCTTCTCGGCCTCCACCGGCGAGCGGCCCGGGGAGGAGGGCGAGGAGTGCTGCATCATCTGCAACAGCCGACTCCTGAACGAGGGCATCGACGTCGAGGCCGTGGACGCCATCGTCTTCGCGGATCCGAAGTCGAGCGTCATCGACGTTGTCCAGGCCGTCGGCCGGGCCCTGCGCCAGTCCTACCGGCAGGGCAAGGTCTCCTGGGTCATCATCCCCGTCTACCTGCCCACCCCCGAGGTCGGCGACGACACCGCGGCCGCCGACCCGGCCGAGATCCACGACGCGGGCGAGGCCGTGAAGGCGGAGGCCGACGACGAGATCGAGGCGTCCTCCTTCCGCACCATCTGGCGCGTCCTGCGCGCCCTGGCCGCCCACGACGCCCGCGTCGTCGGCCGCATCACCGAACTGCGCACCCGCCGGGTCGGCGAGAAGGACCAGGACATCATCACCGAGTCCGAGGAGGGCGAGGAGACCGGCGAGGCCGGTGACGCCGAGCAGCCGGCCACCCCGGAGTCGCCGGTGGACTGGCTACGGATCAACGCCCGCAAGCACGCCACCCAGATCCTCCAGACCGTGAAGCTGCGCGCCTTCAACCCGCGCGCCACCGAGTGGCAGCGCATGCACCAGCTGGCCGACGCGTTCCAGGCCGAGCACCACCACCTCGACCCCACCGACAAGACCCGCGACGGCGCACTGATCTCCTGGCTCGACCGGCAGCGCTACCTCCACGGTGCCGGCCTCCTCGCCCCGGTCCGCATCCACGAACTCGACCAGCTCGGCATGATCTGGGACAAGCACGCCCGCTCCTGGGACCGCGGCTACGCCCACGCCCGCGCCTGGGCCCAGAGGCGCGGGCACCTGGCGATCCCGGCCGCCGAGAAGCTGGACGGCCACGCGGTGGGCGCCTGGGTCGGCCGCCAGCGCAAGAACACCAAGCTCACGGCCGCTCAGGACGCCAAGCTCACCGCCCTGGACGCGATGTGGCGCATCGACCCGGACTGGAACCGCTCCTACCGCCGCCTACTCGCCTACCTCACCGCCGGCGGCACCCTCGACGGCCCCGCCAATCGCACCGGCGGCGACGCCGACCCGACCTTCCGGCCCGGCACCTGGCTGCGCAAGCAGGCGACGGCCCGCGTCGAGGAGAAGCTCAGCGCCCAGCAGATCGCGCTCCTGGACGCCCTGACCGCCGTCGAGAAGAACGGCGCCGGCGCCTGACCCGACCCCGCCCACCTGCTGCCCTCCGGCCTCCACCGGCAGGACCTGACTTTCTGGAGGAGACGCGGGGCCTGTACACCCGGCACCGCCGGCCGGCGTCTCCCTGACGGCCCCGTACGGCACAGGCGGCCGGGTCCGACCAGTTCCCGTGCGTCATCATCGCGCTCGCTCACGCGAAGTCGGACCGGGGCGTGGCGGCGGCGTAGGCCGGCCCCGCCCCCCGCCTTCGAGGGCGGGCCGGTCAGCACCAGCGGGCCGGGTGTGGGGTTCGAGGAAGAGGCCGAGGATGTCGGCGGGCACGGGCTGCTGACCGGGGCCCGCGTCCGGCCGGGCTCGGACCGGGAGCGGGTGCCTCGCTGCTTCCGGCGGGCCGGGGGCTCGTCCGGTCGGGCAGTACGCCGAGCGCCCCGCCCAGGGCCGTCGAGCGCTCGATCACGGCCCGGGTGTGCCGGACGACCAGGGCGAGCCGCTCACCGTCCATGGCCGCCAACTGCTCCAGCATGTCGGCGGCCGGTTCCGGGTTGGTGCCCTCCGGCAGACTCCCGGGCCTCCTTCCGGATCCTAGGCCTGCTCGGCCAGGCGGCGCCGGAGCGGGGTGGCCTGACGGCGTGCCTGCCCGCGGTAGAGGCGGGGGCGGCCGGTGCGGGCATGGGCCGGTAGCCACTGTTTGCACCGTGGGCCGGTGCCGGCCGGACCCGCCGAGGGCGGGCGCTGCGCGTCGCCGGATCCGATCCGGGCGCGGGTTCCCCCGGGCCGTTCGAATCCGGGGCGGGTGTGCCTTTACTACCTGACGGCGGACCGGAAGGTCCTGGAGCGCTACCTGGCCGATCTCTCCACCGATCCGCGCTCGACCCACTCGCGCAGCCGGGACATCAGCTCGCTGAACGCGTTCTTCCAAGCCGTGCGCCGCCACGGCTGGGACGAGACCCTCCCAGCGAGCGCGACCTACTACCCCGACGATTTCCCACGCCCCGACAGGCGGCTGCCCCGCGCGCTGGCCGAGCAGGTCATGGCCCAGGTCGAGCAGGCCGACAACCTCGACCGCTGGCACAACCCGGAGGGCCGCCTGGTGACGCTGGTCCTGATGCGGTGCGGACTGCGGGTCGGCGACGCCTGCAATGTCGCCTTCGACTGCATCGTGCGGGACGCGGACGGCGCCGCCTACCTGCGCTATCTCAACCGGAAGATGAAACGCGAGGCCCTGGTCCCCATCGACGAGGAGGTCGAGGCTGAGATCACCGCGCAGCAGCGCCGCGTCCTGGAACGTTGGCCCGACGGAAGCCGCTGGCTGTTCCCGGCCCCGCGGATGAACCCTGACGGCGCCCGGCCGCTGACCACGCACTCCTACCGGGGTCAGCTCGCCGTCTGGCTGGAGCGCTGCGAGGTGCGCGACGAGCACGGCCGGCCCGTGCAGCTGACACCCCATCAATGGCGCCATACTTTTGGAACCAGGCTGATCAACCGGGACGTCCCGCAGGAAGTCGTACGCGTCCTGCTCGATCACTCCTCCGGGGAGATGACCGTGCACTACGCCCGATTGCACGACACCACGGTCCGCCGGCACTGGGAGCGGGCCCGCAAGGTCAATATCAAGGGCGAGAGCGTCACCGTCAGCCCCGACGGCCCCCTGGCCGAGGCCACCTGGGCCAACCAGCGGCTCGGACGCACGACCCAGGCCCTGGCCAACGGCTACTGCGGTCTGCCGATGCAGAAGACCTGCCCGCACGCCAACGCCTGCCTGACCTGCCCGATGTTCCTCACCACGACCGAGTTCCTGCCGCAGCACCGCGAACAGCGCCAGCAGTTGCTGCAGATCGTCTCCGCAGCCGAGGCCCGCGGTCAGGCACGGGTGGTGGAGATGAACCAGCAGGTCCTGGGCAACCTGCAGCGGATCATCACCACGCTGGAAGCCGAGACCGACGAGCCGGAGGCCACCGCTGATGCGAGCTGACAACAGCCGGCACATCGTCGAGGCCGCCCGCCGCCGCAGCGAGCACACCCGTTCCAAGGCCATCCAGGCTCTGCGCTCCCTCGACGCGGCCGGAGAGCCGGTCACCTTCGATGCTGTCGCCAAGCAGGCGGGCGTCTCGCGGTCCTGGCTCTACGGCCAGCCGGACCTGCGGGCCGAGGTCGAGCGCCTGCGGGCTGCATACCGTCGAGCACCCGCGTCCCCGATTCCAGCACGCCAGCGGACCTCAGATGCCTCCCTGCTGCGGCGACTCGAAGCAGCGAACACCCGCGTCCGGCAACTCACGCAGGAGAACCGCCGTCTGCGTGATCAACTTGCCAGTGCACTGGGCGAACAACGAGCCGACAGAATCACCAGCAGCCAAACGAGGGGACAACGATGAGTGCCGCCGACGAGCAGGACCGACTCCTGCGGGGACCGAGGATCGCTCTCGAACGGGCCCGGCAGGACCGGTCGACGTGGGCGGACCTCGCTTACCACGGTGTTCGGGACACCGACGAAGGTGCCGTGACCGACCGCAACAGAGCCGCCCGCTTCGCGGTGCTGTGGGCGCTGCAATACGACCGCCGCCCCCAGGACCTTCCGCTCCTGCGGTTCCTCCTCCAGCAGCAGACTATCTATTACCGCGAGGCCGTCCCCTCCGGTTTGGCCCCCGACCTGACCCTGGCGGGGTTCCTGGTCGCCGAGCACCGGCAGGTCGAGGACCTGTGGCTGCACTGGGACGCAAAGAACATCAGCTTCGACACGGCCCTGGGCTACCACCTCTACCACCTCCTCACCGCGGGCATCGCCGCCAGCGCCGAGGCAGTGCAAGCCAGCTCCCACCCTGACCGCGACCGCATCCTGGGCAACATCACATCCGACCGCCACACCGACGCTGCCGTCGAAGAATGGCTGGACCAGCAACGCGCCCGCTTCCCCTCCCAGCCGGCCGCCGAAGGACTCAAGGAGTGGGCCCACCACGCCGCCCGCTTGGGCGAGCGCGAGGTATCGCGCCTGTTCATGACCGAGTGGGCGGCCGGCGAGCCGCGAACCGACTCCGTACTGAACACCCTGCAGTTCCACCTCGCCCACCTCGGCTACCTCGCCGAAGCCGTGGACGTGCAGAAGGAAGCCGTCGCGCTGCACGACTCGTGGTCAGGAGAGAGGGTCAGCGAACTGCTCACCCTGGCTCGGCTGCAACGACGAACTGGCGACTTCCCAGGCTCATGGCAGACGCTCCAGGAGATCCAGCGCGTCCTGCCGCCCGACAAGCACGGCTTTGAGCAGGGTAAGTGGCGGCACTTCGTCAAGGAGTGCTTCCTTCTCGTCCCGCTCGCACCTGACACCTCCACCGCGCAGCGTCTCCTCGCCGCGAGTGAGCAGGATCTGCAGGGCATTCCCCGACTCTGGATGGACAGCGTCCTCGACGCCGCCGTCGCGGCTGCCGAACACCTCGGCGATCCGCAGGCACTCCACCGCTACAGCGAACTGCAGCAGGTCGCCGCCGACGAGCGAGCTCAGGAAGTCGACCAGGCAAAGCGCCCCTCAGCGTCAGGATCCCCAACCCCACGGCGAAGCTCCGGCGCCACGGCTTTCCCGTTTTCCAGCTCCGCAACTCAGCCCTGATCACCCTCGCCGCCGACCTGCCGCCCGCGGTGCTCAGCGCCGTGCTCGGCATAAGCCTGACCAGCGCAGGCAACTGGACCCGGCGCGCGGGCCGCGACTGGAACGCCTATCTCGCCACCCGCGCTCAGGAGGACTGACCACGGTCCCGGGGATCAATGAGAACCGAGGCTATCGGGCGG
Source organism: Kitasatospora sp. NPDC086009 (assembly GCF_044540385.1). NCBI lineage: Bacteria > Bacillati > Actinomycetota > Actinomycetes > Kitasatosporales > Streptomycetaceae > Kitasatospora > Kitasatospora sp. NPDC086009. Next base: position 82,734 of record NZ_JBITSA010000018.1, on the reverse strand, counting down.
GGGCGTCGGTAAGTCGGATCGGGCTCTGCATGAGAACCTCTAGTAGTCGTTCGCATGCATAGTGTAAGGGAGGCGAGTTCGGTGACTGTCGAGGACCCCGTCGTGCAGGACCAGCTGGTGCCGAATGCGGCGTTCGAGTACGTCGCCACGCAGGAGACCCTCGACCGGGCCGAGCGCGCCCGGCAAGAGCTCGCGGCCAGCGGCTGGGAGGTATGGGTGGAGACCAAGTGGTGGAAGTTCGAGATCCACCTCAACGAGCAGGCCGCCAACGACGCCGCCGAGATCGCCGAACACGTCGGCGCGGTCGTCGCGGCGTTCCTGCCCAAGGGGATCGCCGAGCTGAGCGAGGCGTTCGTGAAGCTGCGGGCGGAGTGGATCCGCCGGACCGCCGCAGGGTCGAGCTGCAAGCTGGTCTCGCCCTGGACGTATTCCGCCGCGCCGCCGCGCTGACCGCCCCGTCGGCTCCGGCCTCGTCCGTGCCCGACGGGGTGACGGTGCCGGACCTGGTGCTCGCAGCGGCCACCGGCTGGACGCCGCCCACCCTGCGCGGCCTGGGCGACCCGCGCCGCGACTACGCCCTCGGCGACGGCCTGGTCCACCTCACCTGGCCCGGCCGCTCCGACGTCCAGGCCCTCGAACAGCGCGGCAACCTGGCGGGCTGGACCGAAGTCTTCGACGACGAGGGCAACTGGATCGCCCTCATCGCCGGCCACCCGGTCGCCGACGCCGCCGACCGCATTCCGCTGCTGTCCGCCAACCCCGCCGACGCCCTCACCCTGCTGCGCCTGGCGATCGACCAAGGCCTGGCCGCCGACGGTCCGGCCCGGCCGTCCGCGCACGTCCACGGGTGATCCCGGTCACGGACAAACCGGGAGGAAAAGGCCCTTGACCTGGGCAATTCGGGCAGGACAAGGGGGCTGGTCAAGGGGTCGGACAAGGGGTGCGGTCAGACCGCGGACAAGGGGGTGGTGTGCAGGGTCGGCGGTGCTCGGGCGAGCGCCCGGGTGCCGGGGCCGGCCACCGCGCTGCTCCGGCCGACCGCTGACGGAAGGCCACCTCGATGACCGCCACCGCATCTGCCGCACCTGACCCCGACGACGACCAGGGCGCCGCCCACCACCGGCCGGAACCCTTGGGCGAGGCCTCGCCCGGCGGTGACAAGGACCCCGCCGCCACCTCCACGGACACCTCCGCCGGCACCTCCACGCGACTCCCGCCCGAATCCGGCGTTTGCGCAGGTCAGGCCGCCAGGACAAGGGGTCGGGCCGTGGCGACAACCCCTCTGCTCTTGCTGTCGAAGACAGCAAGAGCACGCCCTGGAAAAGAGGATCGACTGACCCGGTACGCGGGAAGGTCCTGATGGCGCTCGCGCTGTTCCAGCGGGCGACCGCCCGGGAGCTGTGGCCGCTGGTGGTCCCGAACCAGCGTGTCGACCGCTCCGTGCGCGACGCACTCGGCGACCTGGAGGAGGCGGGCAAGGTCCGCAAGGAGCTGACCCTGCGGGACGGCCGCCGCCTCTGGTGCCTGACCCCGGCCGGCCGCCGGGACGCCACCGCCCTGCTCCCGGCCGGAACGAAGCTCGCCGCGGCCCGCCCGCAGCGCGAGAAGCCCTCGGCCGCCTACTCCGAGCACGCCCTGGACGTCGCCGCCACCGCCGGTCACCTCGCCAAGGCCGGCTTCGGCCACCTCGCCGCGTACGCGACCGAGGTCGAGCACAAGCTGCCCGGCCGCCGCTCCCTGTTCGCCGACCTGGTCCTCACCGACCCCGGCGCGGACGTCCCCGTCCTCCTGGTGGAGGTAGACAGGGACAACGAGGGCAACGGCACCCTGGTCGCCAAGCTCGCCACCTACCGCGCCTGGTGCCAGCTCCCGGCCCAGGGCGTCACCAAGCGGGCCTTCGAGGCCTCACTGCACCGCTCCGGGGCCCGCACCCACGACCTGCGCCTATGGGCTGACACCTACCCGGCCACCGGCCGCGAAGGGCTCCCGCCGACCTGCCCAGCCCCGACCACGCGCTGCGCGTGGCGATCGACGGCCTGCCCAGCGGCACCGACGAGATGTGCGGGCCCTTCAGCCTGCCCACCGGCGACATCGCCCACCAGCTCCACGAACTCGCCGCCCACTGACCCCGGCCCGGGCCCGCGCACTCCGTGCGGGCCCGGCCCTGCCTGCCGAGACCAGGAGAACTTCCATGCCCGTCAGCGACCCCGCGACCCTTGCCCTGGCGACCACGGCCGCCGGCTACCTCGCCACCATCACCGTCATCGCGATCACCGCCGCCGCCGCCCCCGCCCGCCGGTGCGAGGCCCGCGCCCTGCTCACCATCCTCCTCAACCGCCGGACCTGACCTACCGGGCCCGGGAGCTGGTGGAGCAGCCGGTGTTGTCACCGGACGTGGGTGATGAAGATCCGGGATCCCTCGTGGCAGTTGATCGTCGCCCCGTGCCCGACAGCCGGGGGACGGGACAGGTCGGAGTAGACCGCGACCGCGGAGATCTCGCCGGGATCGGCGGCGAGGAGCGCGGCGACGACTGCGTCGCTGCCGCCGTTCGGCCGCCGGCTCGTCCGGCCGGAGCCGGGGCCTGCCCCGGCGGACGTCCTGGCCGGTGTCCGGCCCGCCGCTGGCCCGGCGTGCCCGTCCGGGCCGGTGCTCGCCGTCCGGGCCTGCCTGTCGCCCCGGCCGCCGACGCTGCTCCCGGCCCGGTAGTCGTGACGCCGATCGTGACGCACCATCCGGCGAAACCTTGATGGCCCAGGTCAACCCCCGTGGTGAAAGACCGCTCAAAGCCGACGGGTCACGTCACGAGCCACACTGAGTGCGGCCCGCCCCGCCCACCCGCGCCGGGTCCCAACTGCCGCTCTGGGTATGCCTTCTGGGCTGGCGCTCACAGGACCGGTAGGCTTGCCGTGGATGGCCTGCGCCGTCGTCGATGCGGGGGGTCGCACATGTCGAGCACCATTTTCCTGCTCCTCTCCATCAGCCCGCTCGTCATGGTTCTGGCGATGATCGTCTGGCAGCGGGCGGGCGAGGCGAACGACGCCTACACCGGGGTGGTCACCGGCCGGTGGGTGCACAGTTCGATCGGTACCTACGGCCCGTCGGGCCATCTCATGGTGGGGATCCGCACCGACGAGGGGCGGGAGGTCACCATCGAGGTGAACAGTCGGACGTACCGGTCGCTCGGCGTGGGCGACCGGGTGGTCAAGGCGCCGGGTGCGCGCTGGCCGGTGCGGTCGGACTGACGAAGCGAACAGCTCTGCCGCATCGTCCGGCACGCCTCGCCGCCCGCGACCGCCTTCGGGACACCGCAGACCGCGCGCGGCTCGCGCACCGAAACCGCCGGTCGGGCCGGGCAGCAATCGCGGCTGGCCTGCGTGAGGCCCGGGGCCGGCGGGCCTGCCCGGTTGGTCCGGGCTCGTCCCCGGTACCGGGCCGCGGCGCTCCCCCAGGGCGGGCCCGGGAGCGGCCGGCCCCGGCCCCGTTCCCCGGTTTCCCGGCTCCGGCCGGGGTGCTGCGGCTGCCATGCGCAGCGCCCCGGCCGCACTGCTGCAGCACCTGCTGCCGTCGAACCGCTGCACTCTGCAGCGCTATCCGGGCCCACCGCCACGGCGCCGTCGTCGCCGGCCCCGAAGCCGAGAACGACGCCACCTCCGCCACCACCACCGCGCCGGACGCGCCGGCTGGCGCCGCTCCCCGGCCTGGCAGTCGTGACGGAGATCGTGATGCCGATCGTGACGCGCCCCCTGCGCCGAACCTTTCCGGCCCAGGTCAAAGCATTGGTGACCGCGAACTGGAGCCGACGGGCCGAGGAGCGCTGGCGCGAACTGGTGAGCCGTCAGCGCCAGGCCGAGGTGCCCACCCGGCCCACCGAGCGGTACGGACCGTGGGAGTGGGAGCGCCCGCTCTCGGACGGCTGGGCCCGCACCATGGGGTGCGACCCCGACGCCTCCAGCCCGCGCGGCCGCCCGGTCCACGTCCTGCTCCACCACGGCCAGCCGGTCGGCTGGGTCGAGCCGGCATCCACGATGTCCCCCAGTGGGCGGCGATCCTCCACGGCCACCCCGGCCGGCCGGACCGCTTCGTCCGCGAGCCCCGCCACGACCAGGTCGCCCTCCACCCCTCCGCGCTCCACGCCATCGCCCACCCTCCGGGCCGCCCACCGCGACCGCGATCCCAAGGCCCTGCCCGCCGGCGCCTGGCAGCACCCGAACCCGCACCGACCGAGGGTCTGACCCGCGTCCGGCTCCGGTCGGCGGGGTCGGCGGCGAAGCGACCCTCGATCCCCAGGACCCAGCCGTCCAGGCCGCGCGGGCTCCGCGCGTACCGCACGGCGGGTGCGGCTCCCGCCCCGCACCCGCAAAGGCTGGTGCGGTAGCGGTAGTCGTGCCGCTACCGCACTGCACCATGCGGCCCGCGCCCGCACCGCGCGCCGGCCCGCGCGCGATGGACAGACAGTCCCAGCAGCGCAAGCGGCGCGCCTATGGACAGGCCCTGCAGAGTGCGTCGCGCGGTGGTCCGCTGCACTGGTGCGGTCCCGCCTTCCCCCTGGACAACGGCGCATTTCCCCTGGACAAAGCGCCGCGCGCGATGCCGGAGGAGGCCCGGCGACCGTGCCGCACCGGCTGGTGCGGCGCGCCCCGCACCCGCACCGCCGCACCCGTCCCGCACCCGCACCGCCGCGCGCCCCACACCCGCACCGCGCGGTCCGCGCGCACCGCACCGCGCGCGTCGGCGCCTGGGCGCGCGGCCTGGCGGTCTGTGGTGTCGGTCACGGACATACCGGGAGGACAAGGCCCTGGACTGGGGCGAATCGGGCGGGACAACACGCTGGTCAAGGGGCCGGACAAGGGGTTCGGTCAGGCCGCGGACAAGGGGGTGCCGTGCATGGTCGGCCGCACCCGGGCGCCGGTCCGGGTGCCGGGCCGGCCACCGCGCCGGATCCGGCCTCCTGCTGACGGAAGGCCAACCCGATGACCACCACCTCGCTCGCCGCTCCCGACCCGGACGACGGCGACCAGACCGCCGACCACCCGACCAACCGACAGGCGAAGGCCTCGACCGGCCAGGACACGGGCCCGAACGGCGCCTCCACCGACACCTCCACCGCCTCGCCCGGCGAAGATCCTGTTTCCGCAGGCCAGCAGCGCCGGACAAGGGGTCGCCGCCGTGGCGACAACCCTTCTACCGCTGCTCCTGGAAACCGGAGGCGCAAGCACCGTGCGACGGGTCCGGCCAGGGCGAGGGTCATGGTGGCGCTCGTCCTGTTCCAGCGCGCCACCGGCCGGGAGCTCTGGCACCTGGCCCTGCCCGGCCAGGCCAGCGACAAGTCGACCCGCGACGCGCTGCTCGACCTCCAGGACGTGGGCAAGGCGCGCCCGGACGGCTGGGCCCGCGGCCGCAAGCTCTGGTGCCTGACCAAGGCCGGCCACAAGGAAGCCGCCCGCCTGCTGCCGCCCGGCACCAAGCTGTCCACCGTCCGCGAGCAGGGGGAGAGCGCCGGCTATGACGAGCACGCCCTGGACGTCGTCGCCACGGCCGGCCACCTCGCGAAGGCCGGCTTCGGCCACCTCGGCGCGTACAGCACGGAGGTCGAGCACAAGCTGCCCGGCCGCCGCTCGCTGTTCGCCGACCTGGTCGTCACCGACCCCGGCGCGGACGTCCCCGTGCTCCTGGTGGAGGTCGACCGGGAGAACGAGGGCGTCGGCACGCTGGTGGCCAAGCTCCACTCCTACCGCGCCTGGTGCCGGCTGCCCGCGAAGGGCACGACCAAGCGCGCCTTCGAGGCCTCGCTGAACCGCTCCGGGGCCCGCACCCACGACCTGCGGCTGTGGACCGCCACCTACCCGGCCACCGGCCGCGAGGGCCTGCCGCCGGTCGCCCTGGTCCTGGAGGCCGGCCGCAAGCGCAACCGCCGACCCGGCGCCCCACCCCTCACCGCGGAGCAGAAGAAGGCCAAGGCGAAAGCCGACCACGAGCGACTGCTGAACCACATCCGGCGGATCGAGGCCGCCTCGGTGCCGGCCTGGCGCGCACCCACCCACCGCTGGGAGGAGACGAGTGCTCGCGACTACCACCGCGCCCTGCCTGTGGTCGCCACCACCATGCCGCTGCTGCGGAAGTTCGGCGCCGGCGGGCCGATCTGGTGGCGGTTCGGCGGCCAGGAGTGGAGCACCCTGGCGAAGGCGCTCGACAACCCGGACGGCGACCGGCTGCTGGAGCGGGAGCAGGAGGCCGCCCACCGGGCCCGCGAGGAGCAGGAAGCGGAGCGCGAGCGGGCGCAGCGGGAGCGGCGGCGCCCGGCCTGCACCCACTGCCGGGTGAGGTTCTCGGACGAGCGGTGGGCCGAACAGGAGCGGGCTGACACCTGGGACGACGACGGGCTGTGCGACGGCTGCCGCCAGGACGTGGCCGAGCAGCGGGCGCGGGAGGCCGCCGAGCGTGAGCGGGTCGCCGCGGAAGCCGCGGCCGCGGAGGCGAAGCGCACCCACTCCTGGTGGCGCCGGTCCTGACCCGCCCTCATCCCGGTGCAGGCCGCTGACCTGCACTGGGGAGTTTCGCCACCACCGCTGACCTGCACCGGGGAGTTTCGTCCCGGGCCGGTGAGTTTCACCCCGGAGCCGCCGGTGAGTTTCCCCCCCGGGGGCGGCCGTCCCGGGCCCGGAAACTTTCCATCGCAGGTCAGGGCCGGTGAGTTTCGTTCCGGCGTGGTCCGTTCGGGTGGCGGCCGGGTTCGGCGCGGCGGTCGGGTGGGCAGAGCCTTCGGCATGACGACACCCACCCGGCCCCACCGCCGACGACGCCGCCGTCCCTCCGCACCGGCCGCCGTGCCCGCCCCCGCCGCACCGGTCCGCGCCGCGAGACCGCCGGCCCTGACCCGGACCGGCGCCGGTGGCGGGTGCTGTCGGACCTGGTCGAGCGAGCACCTCGCCCAGGGCGGACTGGTTGTCCGAACGACCTGGCACGAGATGGCCTGCCCGGCCTGGTCCCGGCGGTGACCACCACGGCGCAGGCCCCCGACCCGGTCCGGACCAGGGTGTGCGCGGCCCTGCTCCACGACGACCGCCTCGCCCTGATCCGGCGCGACCGGCCCGACGGCGTACAGCACTCCCTGCCCGGCGGCCTGGTCGCGCCCGGCGAGGACCCGGCCACCGCGCTGCGCCGCGAGCTCCTCGAGGAGCTCGGCCTCGACCTGGACGACCTGCCCACCCCGCCGCGGCTGCGCTTCGCCCAGGACCAGGCCACTGCGCGACCGGGTGAGACGACGCTCTTTCGCCGGCGGCACCTGGTCTTCACCGCCCGCCTGCCCGACCACCTCCACCACGCCGTCGCCGCCGCCGAACTGGACGACCCCGGCCGGGCACCGGTGGTGTGGCTGCCGCTCGCGCAGGCGGCCGGCCTCCACCTGTACCCGGACATCGGCGCCGTCCTCGCCCAGGCCGTCCGGCCCGACACCGCCCAGGCCGGCGGCCCGATGCTGCTCCCGGCGATGACCGGCGCGGCCTACCAGTGGCGCTGACCTGCCGCACGGTGTTCACGGGAACGGACGTCGCGGGCGGGTGTGGCGCGGCATAGTGCGGGGGTGACCGCGATTCCCGCCCGCCTGGACCTGCCCGCACGCCGACGCCGCCACGCCCGGCTGATCGCCGCCCTGACCAGCACGGTCGGGGCCTGCGCTACGGCGGCGGCCGCGCTGTACCAGCCCGTCGCGGACGCCCCGCCCGGGCAGGAGGCGGTCGTGGTGGACCCGCTGCCGGTCGTCTACCTCGGCCGCACCGCGGCCCCGCTGTTGGAGGCGGCCCGGGCCGAGGACGACGCGCAGTGGCCGGCCGCCGTCGCGTGGGAGCGGGAGCAGGCCCGGCGGACGAGCGCCGCGAGGGTGGCGCTGGGGCGGGCCGAGGAGATTGTGGAGGAGCCCGGGCTGTCCTGGCCCGTGCCGCTTCCAACCGCGGAACAGGGTGCGGTCATCGACCTGGCGGGCGCCGGTGAGCAGGTTGCCGAGCTGTGGCGGGCCGACCCGGCGCAGGCCGCCGCCGTGGTGCGCGAGCTGGTGGCCGGCGGGGAGTTCACTGCGGCCGAGGTCCTGGACGCGGCGGTGGAGGCGGCCGTCGGTGCCGGGCTGCTGGCGCTGGCCGACGCGGGCACGGCGTCCGATCCGAGCATGATGGCCGAGCAGTGCCTGGGCGCCGTCCCGTACCTGGTGCTCGCGGTGGCCCTGGCATCCGCCGACCTCGACTGAGTGGCTTTGTACGCGAGGACGGGAGTCGTTTGTCGTCGGCTTCGGGAGTCACCGCGTGGGCCTGTTCCATGATCAATGTCGATGAGTTTGGGAGTCACTCACGGTCCGGCGAGCGATTCAGGGTCCATCCCTCGGTGAAGGCCCTGAGCTGATTTCGCTGCCGTTCCTCCTCTGTGATCCGGTCGGTGAGAACGCGGCGGTCGATGTACGGCGCGACGGCGGCGAGGACCAGGCGCTGAGGCTCGGCAGGGCCGAGAGCCTCAACCTCCCACTGCACCGGCTGTTCGGCGGCGAGTTTGTACCGACGGGCGAACCCCGGCCAACGCGGGTCGCCCGCCTTGCCCGGAGGTTCGGTGTCGGCGGCGGCCGGGAAATTCGCTTTCGGCCGCCGGAGTGCGGTGATAGACAGCCGTAGTGCAAAAGAATCTTGAACTCCCTGACCTGCTGCGACTGATCGACGAGCGGTCGACGGCCTTCCGGGCCGCGATCGCCGCCGCGCCCAGCCTGGACGTGCAGGTGCCGACCTGCCCCGAGTGGACGCTGTTCGACCTGGCGCGGCACCTGGGCTCGGGCCGCCCCTTCTGGGCCGCCGTCGTCGAGGCCGGTCCGGCCGACGCCCCGCCGGCCGAGGCCGTGGCGGCGCGCGCCGAGGCGCAGGCGCCCCGGGAGCGCGAGGCGTTGGTGGCCTGGCTGGCCGCGTCGACGCAGGAAATGCTGGACACCCTGCGGGAGGTCGGCCCGGACGCCGAGTGCTGGACGTGGTGGGGCGCCTCGCAGTCGCCGCGGACCAGCGGTGCCGTCGCCCGGCACCAGCTCCAGGAGATCGCGGTGCACACCTATGACGCCCAGCTCACCGCGGGCGCCGCGCAGCCGCTGCCGGCAGAGGTGGCGCTGGACGGCGTCGAGGACTTCCTGTTCACCTGCTGCGCGTGGTCGGGCGCCTGGCCCCACGAGCCGGCCGTCGTCGACTACCACGCCACCGAGGGCCGCTCCTGGCGCTTCACGGTCGAGGCGGACGGCGCCCGCGCCGTCCGCCTCCCGGCCGCCGGCGAGGCCCAGGCCCCGGCCGACGCCTCCGCCCGGGGCACGGCCGGTGAGCTGGTCCTGTGGTTCTACGGACGCACCCCGCTGGACTCGGTGAAGATCGACGGCGACCGGGCCATCTTCGAGCGGCTCTTCGCCTGGGACCCGAACGCGTAAGGCGGTGTCGACGACGCGGCGCCCGGTCGCGTCGTCGGCTCATCCGACCGTGCCCTGGGCGAAGCGTCGGCGTGGCGTCACCGTCCTGACATGGTTGAGAGCAGGGGTTTCGCGTCCTTCGAGGATTTAACACCCGCCGGTCTGGTCATAGCTGGCGGCTCGCTCGGCGGCCGGCCGAGAGGCCCACCACCGCCACCCTTGGCGCGATGGACGGGCTGCTCCAGCCCTGGCCCGGCTCGGCCCCGAAGCCGCCACCGCGCTGGAACCGGCGCTCACCGCGCCCGCCCGGTACGCAGCCCGGTCACCGACCGCGCCGGCCCGGCCGTGCCTTCGTCCCCGAAGACCCGCCTCGCCCCACGCCGTAGAAGCCGGGGCCGGTGGGCCTTCGCCCGCTACGCTGCTGTCGGCGCCCGCCGAACCCGAGACGCACAATCCGGGCCATCACCGGCGGGCGTCGTGCTGCCGCCGACATGGGACAGGACGAAGCGGTGCGCACCGCGGGCAATGGGATGCGGTGCGCACCGCCCACTGCCGGTGAGTTTGGCCGCCAGGGGCCGGCTGCCCCGGGCCAGAAAGCCTTTCATCGCAGGTCAGGGCCGGTGAGTTTCGTCCCGGCGTGGCCCGTTCGGGTGGCGGCGGGGTTCGGCGCGGCGGTCGGGCGGGACCGAGAGCGGTGTGCCTCTCGCCCATCCTGAACGCCCGCAGGTCAGGCCCGCGCTGTGGGCCGTCCTCGATGAGACCGGACAGCGTCCCCAGGCCTGCCGTGTTGGAGCAGGGCGTCCAGACCGGAGCGGTGTCGGCCGCGCGTCAGGCTGTCTGGCGGATGACGGCCCGGCCGGCGTGCTGGAGGTCCTCGTCGTCGGCGATGCTCCCGAAGTAGCCGCCGCCCCGGCGTGCGAGGGCGAGTTCGGCGTGGATGAGAGGGAGGGCGGGCGCGGCGGAGGGGCCCATCCGTTGCAGGCAGTCCAGGACGCGGCCGACGGTCGTGCTGTTCTCCTCCCACGTCTCCAGCAGCACGGGCAGGACGGTCCCCACCTGGGCAGGGCCGCCGATGTCGTAGATCGCGGCGGCGGCGCAGACCCGGGTTACGGGATGCCCGCCTTCGAGCATCTGCCTCAGGCGGGGTAGTGCTTCGCCCGCCGGCGCCCCGATCCGGCCGAGGAGATCGGCTGCGTCCTGGTCCTTGCCGGTGTCGAGCAGGGCGGTCAGCCGCGGCACCGTGTCGCCGGGATCGCCCTCGATGTCCCACAGGGCCTTGGTGGCTGCGAAGCGCAGGGCAGGGTCCTCGGCGTCGGCGATCGGCCGGATCACCGCCAGCGCGGCTGTGGCACCGGTGCCGATGGAGCCCAGGTTGTAGAGGGCCGCGCCCGCGGTACGCCAGTGCCCCTGCTCCAGGGCGGTGACGAGGGCCGTGGCGAGCGCCGGGACAGCCGCCGGGCCGCCGAGCTTGCCGAGGGCGGCCATGAGCGTGGGCGCGGATCCCCAGGGCCAGGAAGACAGGTCCGCGTCGGCCAGGAGCCGGGTGATCCTGGGCAGTAGTTCCCCGGCTGCTTGGGGGAGGTGTCCGGCGACCTGCAGGGCACGCCAGTCGTCGGTGCCGGTGTCGAGCGCCGTCAGCAGGCTGGGCAGGGCCCGCTCGTCGCCGAGGCCGGCCAACGCTGTGACCGCCTGCTGATGGGCCCGGCGTAGCAGCGGGTGTCGTGCGGCCCAGACGTTCGGGCAGGAGGTGGTGCGGTGGGCCTCCACGAGAGCGGCGAGGGCTTCGCGTGCCGGTTCGGCGAGGGCGGTGGGGAGTTTGCCGAGGGTTTCGGCTGCTTCGGCGGCGGTGTAGGGGTCGTCGGGTCGCAGGTTGTCGGCGAGGGCGAGGACGAGGCCGGTGTGGTCGCCGCGCCAGGAGCGGATCAGGTCCCAGGTCATGGTGATGGCGTCATGGCGGGTGGCCCGGTCGGGGCAGCGGAGTTGGGCAATGAGCAGGGCGGTGCGCTCGGGTACCCGTGCGTCCAGGGCCCGGTGGAGGGTGGTGAGCAGTTCGGTGGTGGGGGCGTGGATACGGCCGTGGCGGTCGAGGTCGTCGAAGATCGCCGCGAGCTGCGGCGAAGCGCCCTGGTCCGGTGCTGGTTCGGCGGCGGTGTTCAAGCAGCCGCACTGCCCGCAGTCCGTCGGCCGGGCTCCGACTTCGAAATCGGCCTCGGCCGCCCCGTCCTCGGGCTCCGGTTCGGGGGTGAGTTGCTGAAGCAGGCCTATCGCCGTCGGGACGAGGCAGGTGTCGATGGCCTCCGGCGTGCAGGCGGCCCGGTGAACGATGGCGGCGAGCCGGATGTCGGCGTCCAGTGCCGGGTCCGTGGCCAGAGCGGTGAGCCAGGCCGTCACCGGGCCGAGCGCGGTCGGCAGCCGCTGGGCCAGGGTCGCGGCGGCCTCGATCACCAGCAGCCGCTCCACGGTGCCGTTCTCGGCGGCCAGTCGCTCGCGCAGCAGGGCGAACGCCCGTTCGGTGTTGTCGAGGAACATCCCCAGGGCCGGGACGGCGGCCTGCCGTACCCGCGGGTCCGGGTCCGCCGCCTGCCGCACGAAGTCGTCGCCCCGCTCGCGCAGTTGCAGCATGGCGTCTGCATCGGGGAACGGCTCGTCGACGGACGGATCGTAGTTGGACAGGCCGTCTTCGTCGACAAAGGACAAGCGCTCCAGCGCTGAGCGCCCGATGCTGACCAGGAGCCCGACAACAGCTGCGCGGTCCGGCGTTCCGGAGTCGTTGGCGAGCGTGGCCAGGAACGGCAGGCTCGCCACCGTGGACTCGTAGACGGAGCCCTGGTGGAGGGCCGAGTTGTAGAAACTGCTGAACGCCTTCTCCCGGACGACGGAGTCGGGCGAGGCCATCTGCTCCAGCCACAGCGGTACGTCGTCGGCCGGACCGTAGGCGTGGCCCATGGACGACCAGTCGATGTGGTCGGCACCGTCAAAATTGTTGATCATGGGCCGCACAGTGCCACGAGACACTGACACAGCAGTCGCGCAGTGCTTCGTCATGGCGCATCATCGACACGACCCTGCATGCAACTGCTGCGCCTGGCCGCCGACGTCGACGACGCCGTCCACGACTACCTCCACACCGTCCAGGCCGGCACCCCGGTAGAGGCCGACCAGGCCCTCGCGCTGCTCCACCAACTGCTGCCCGACGTCCTCGCCCGCATCCTCCAGCAGGCCGAGCTCCACCACCGCCACCGCGGCGCCGTCGTCGCCGGCCCCGAAACCGAGAGCGACGCCACCACCTCCGCGCCGGGCCCGCCGGCTGACGCCGCTCCCCGGCCTGGTAGTCGTGACGGAGATCGTGACGCCGATCGTGACGCGCCCCCTGCGGCGAACCTTTCCGGCCCAGGTCAAAGCATTGGTGACCGCGAACCGGAGCCGACGGCCGAAGAGCGCTGGCGCGAACTGATGAGCCGTCGGCGCGAGGCCGAGGTGCCCACCCGGCCCGTCGAGCGAAACGGACCGTGGGAGTGGGTGCGCCCGCTCGCGGACGGCTGGGACCGCACCATGTGGCGCGACCTCGACGCAGCCGGGCCCCAGGCCCGCCCCGTGCACGTCCTGCTCCACCACGGCCGACCGGTCGGCTGGGTCGAGGCCGCCATCCACGACGTCCCCCAGTGGGCGGCGATCCTCCACGGCCGCCACGGCCTCCACGGCCGCCACGGCCTCCACGGCCGCCACGGCCTCCACGGCCGCCACGGCCTCCACGGCCGCCACGGCCTCCACGGCCTCCACGGCCGCCACGGCCTCCACGGCCTCCACGGCCTCCACGGCCTCCACGGCCTCCACGGCCTCCACGGCCTCCACGGCCTCCACGGCCGCCACGGCCGCCCCGGCCGGCCCGATTGGCCCGACCACTTCGTCCGCGAGCCGCGCCACGACCAGGTCGCCCTTCACTCCACCGCCCTGACCGCCATCGCCGCCCTCCAGGGCGCCCACCGCGACCGCGACCCCAAGGCCCTGCCGCCGGCGCCTGGCAGCACGCGGACCGACGCTGACCACCCGCCAGGCCACCGCTGTGACTGTGCACGGTAGATGGCCGGAGTTTTCGCGCTACATGGCCAGCCGGTCGGCGGCGTGTACAGCCTCTGCCTCAGGCCGGGCGGCGCTCAGCACTGAGGGCGGTGCCCGGGGTAGTCCCGGGCACCGCCCTCGCTGGTCACGTCGGTCGTCGCTCGGCGTGTGGGGTCCAGAAGGCGACGAGCTTGCCGACGCCGTGCTCGACGCTCTTCCAGGAGCCGGTGAAGGTGACAACGGCGATCGCGGACGTGGGGAAGCCGCTGCGGTTCAGCCGCGGCAGCAGATCGCCGTCCGCCTCGCCGGCGAGAGCGTCGGCGAGTGCGTGCAGGCCGGGGTTGTGCCCGACGACCAGCAGGTCGCCGACCTCGTCGCTGGTTTCGTTCAAGATGGTGATCAGCTCGCCGAGTGACGCCTCGTAGAGACGGTCGTCGTACACCGACTTCGGCCGCTGCGGCAGCTCGGCCGCAGCGAGCTTCCATGCGTCACGGCAGCGTGTCGCGGTCGAGCACAGCGCCAGGTCGGGGTTGATGCTGGCTCCGGCGAGCCAGCGGCCGGCGACCGGCGCGTCCTTGCGGCCACGGTCGGCGAGTGGGCGCTCGTGATCGTCGACATCGGACCATTCAGCCTTGGCGTGGCGGAAGAGCACCACGCGGCGGGTCGTCTCAGCACTCATAGCGGTCATCCTCGCCACCCCACCGGCCCTGTTCGAGGCGAACCGCGTGGGAGTCAGCCGAGCGGGTGAATCACCGTGTTATCAGGTTGATGGGGCGACACAAGCCTCTCCTGGACTGAGCGGGGCTGGCCAGGTAGCGCGAAACGGCCGGGCTCAGCGCTGCCACCGGGGCCGGTACCCGGACGGGGCCGGGGTCGTTGGGCAGGGCATGAGGGGTGCCGTCCCGGCCGATCAGGTCGCTGCCCTGGCCCCGGCCGAGCCGCAGTGGGTCGACAGCGGCCCAGGTCGACACCGCCAACCAGTTGCGAGCCCGCCGCCGGCGCCGGTCGTGTGCTGTCTGCTGGCGGGCGGGTTCTTCTTCGTTCGTCTGCCGCTGCTGCGCCGCCCCGGCCGGGGCCGCCCCGCCCCGCCCCGCCCCGGCTGGAGCTGGCCCTGTCCAGCAGTCGGCCCGCGCCCGCCGACCGGGACCTGGGCCGCCCGATCCTCGACTCCCCGCCGGTGCGCGGCTTGATGTGGCTGCGCTGGTCCGGCCACGACGGCACCCGCACCCTCCACCACGGCGCCGGCCTCGCCCGCGGCTGGGTGGAGAAGGACGTGGACGGCCTGGACGGATGGGTGGCCCTGGTCGAAGGCCGGATCGTACGCAGCGCCCGCCCGGGCCCCGCCGTGCCGGAACCCGTGGTGCACGCCGAGGCGTGGGACGCCGACGCGACGCTGCATGCCGCCCTCGCCCAGACCCCGCCCACCCCGACGACGACCAGAGCACGGACGAGGACGAGAGCGACGGCCTCGAGGACGGCCTGCTCGTCGAGAAGCTCGCCACCTACACCGCCTGGTGCGAACTGCTCGCCAAGGGCGCCGACAAGATCAAGGCGAAGGCCGCCCGGCACAACGGGGCCGCCGTCCACGACCACCGGCACTGGCGCACCGCCTACCCGCCCACCGGCCACGAGGGCTACCCACCCGTCGCCCTGGTCCTCACCTCCGGCCGCAAACGCGACCGCCCCGGCACCCGGCCCCTCACCCCCGAGCGCCCGGGCGAGACCACGCCGTTCCGCCGCCGGCACCTGGTCTTCGCCGCTCACCTGCCCGACCACCTGGCGGCGGCCGTCGCCGCGGTCGAGCAGGACGATCCGGACCGCGCGCCGGTGGTGGCTGCTGGTCGCCGACGCGGCCGGCCTCCACCTGTACCCGGGCATCACCGCCGTCCTCGCCCAGGCCATCGGGCCCGACACCGCCGAGACCGGCGGGCCGCTGCTGCTCCCGGCGGTGACCGGCGCGGCCTACCGGTGGCGCTGACCGCCCGCACGATGTTCACGGGAACGGACGTTGCGGGCAGGTGGGGCGCGGCACAGTGCGGGGGTGACTGCGATTCCCGCCCGCCTGGACCTGCCCGCACGCCGACGCCGCCACGCCCGGCTGATCGCCGCCCTGACCAGCACGGTCGGCCCGGCAGCTCTGCTGCGGTGGCGGAGCACACCTGGGGGAGACGTCGGGGGAGGCGTCGAAGGAGTGCTGACATCCCGGGAGTCGCCAGGCTGCCCGGACGCGTCACTTCACAGAAGGGCTCCGGACGTTCCTGTCAGCATCGTTCGCTGGTCAGGGCGGCCATCCCGCTGTTGTAGTTGATGTTCCCCCATCCCGCGGTGCAGGCGGCTGCTGTCAGGGTGCCGTCCGACCAGACTTCCTGGGCGGTCGTGTACTCGTGTCCGCGAAGGTCCCAGCCTTGGGTGCCGGGTATCCTCACTGCCACTCCGGCGCCGATCCACAGGCCCGGGTGTGCGTTGCGAAAGGCCGTCCACTCGTAGGTGTAGCCGAAGTTCGCCTTGCAGCTGGGCGAGTAGTACTGCTTGACGGAAGCGGCCGTTTCGGAGCCGAACTTGATGTAGGCGGTGGAGCCGATCTGGTGCGCGTCCGGGCAGCTCTGAATGTCGATGACCTGGACTGGCGAGGTCGTGCCGGCTTCTTGGGCGCTGGCCGTGGTGCCGGCCGTCACCGTGGTGGTTGCGCTCGCCGTGGCAGCCGTGGGCATCACCAGGCCCGCCACCACGGCGGCCGAGGCGAGGGTCGTTGCCAGGATTCGTCGCTTCATGATGTCCTTCTCCGTTCGGTGGACAGATTCCGGCAGAAGAGCCCGGCCCGGTTCCACCCTGCGGGCGGCGGTGATTGTCCATCAACGAGAAGACGGGAAAGTCCTGGCGGACGCCGGACAATCCCCCTTGTCCGCGGACAGGAGACTGGTAGTCCCCGCCCCGCCTGTGGCGGCCGTGGGCCGGCTTCCCACCCGTGGCCGCCAGGCCCCAGTACTCTGCCGCCCCCGGGTGCGGCCGCCGCTGCTTGGCGTGCCCGCTGGCCTGGCCGCTGCCCGCCCGTCGTCGCGGGGTGCCGTCGCCCGGCCCGGGCGTGTTCTCGGGCCGGTCTGCCCTCGCTCTTGCTGCGTGGCGGTGTGTTCAGTGCCACGCAGGAGTGGGTGAACCGTCTGGATCCAGCCCGTACGGCCACCTCTTGTCGAAGAGGCTGGTGCGCTGACCA
Organism: Kitasatospora sp. NPDC086009; assembly: GCF_044540385.1. Taxonomy (NCBI): domain Bacteria; kingdom Bacillati; phylum Actinomycetota; class Actinomycetes; order Kitasatosporales; family Streptomycetaceae; genus Kitasatospora; species Kitasatospora sp. NPDC086009. Next base: position 66,048 of record NZ_JBITSA010000018.1, on the reverse strand, counting down.
GCGTCGGCGGCCTGCCGGTAGAGCGCTTCGGCCCCGTCATGATTGCCGGCCTTTTCCCGGATCTGTGCCAGCTGGGCCAGGGCGTAGTTGTGGCCGGCGGCGGCCCGGTGGGCGACGGCTTCGGCGCCTTCCCGATCTCCGGCTTTCTCCCGAAGTCGCGCCAGGTCGGACATGGCGCCGGCGTCGCCGCCGTCGGCGGCATGCCGGACAACGACGCCCAGCGTGACCTCGATCCGGCCGCCTTCGGCGACTGGCGGAAGCTGCTGGGCTGGACCGTGCAACCGGACGTGTGGCTGGTGACGGCGGAGGGCCACACCGTCGGCTGGGTCGAGCGCGGCGTCGTCGGCTCCGCCCGCTGGGTCGCGGTGTACGAGGGCTACTTCCTCGGCGACCCCGCCACCCAGGAGCCGATCCTGCACGACACCCCCGAGCAGGCCGCCCACACCGTGATGAAGGCGTACCTGCACCAGGTGTGACCAACTCCGCGCCCTGGCCCTCCCGGTGACCGGGGGCGACCGGGCGACGCCGGCGTTCGCCGCGTCGGGGAAGAGGAGAGGATCGGCCTCGGGACTGTCCTGTGCGGGTTACCAGGAGATCCTGACCTCCCCGTCCTGTCTCTCGGCACACCCACCGCGGCAGCCCCCACCATCTGGCTCCGAACATGATCGACCGGACTGGTCATGCCGTCCGCACCGGACAGGGGCCGTCGGACGCCGGCCGAACCACCGCAGGGCCCGCGCAGGTGTCATCGTAGGTCTTCCGCAGGTACCCGTGCGGACGTCCGGGAGTGTGAGCTCCTCGCGGGCCTTCCTCGCGTCGTCCAGGCTGCCCGAGGCGTCGCGGACCGAGCGGTCAACGCGCTGGTTCGGCGGAGGCGGAGACGACCGGCATTTCGAGGCCGCGGGCGGTGACCAGGTGGGCGGTGCCGTCCGCGAGGCGGTAGGACAGGCCCACCACGGCCGCCTTGCCCGCCTCGACGGCGTGGGAGAGGGGGCGGGAGCGCTCCAGCAGCAGGTCGACGGTGTGGCGCACGTTCTCGGCGATGAAGTCCGCGTTGTCGGTGTATCCGGCGGCGCGGGCGGCCAGCACGCTGGGGGTCACCCGCTCGACGACATCGCGTACGAATCCGCGCACCGTGGTGCCGTCGGAGACCGCCGTCTTGGCCGCGGCGACCGCGCCGCAGGAGTCGTGGCCCAGCACTACCACCAGCGGGCAGCCCAGTACCGCCACCCCGTACTCGATGCTGCCGAGCACCTCGGGGCCGGCCACGTGACCGGCGGTGCGGACCACGAACAGATCGCCCAGGCCCTGGTCGAAGATGATCTCGGCGGCCAGACGTGAGTCCGAACACCCGAACAGCACCGCGAACGGCGCCTGCGCGGGCGCGGTCTGACTGCGGCGGGCGGCGTCCTGGTTCGGGTGCTCCGGTATCCCGGTGACGAACCGCTCGTTGCCGGCCAGCAGCATCTCGAAGGCTTCCTGGGGCGTGACGGGCTGCGTGTTGTCGGTCATGCCCGCAGAGTACGGCCCGCTCCACACGCTCGCGCGGGCAGCCCGCGACGGCGGCCACGGCTTCCTGAGCGGCCGCCCGTCCCGCCCGGGCCGCGGGTGGGACGGCGGCCGGTCCGGGTGTCAGCGGTGCACCTCGTGCCTGTAGTCCTTGCCCTTCGACTTCGTGATCGTGACCCCGTCCTCCCGCCACCACCTGGAGATACCCCCGATCAGGGCGTAGAGCCCGGCCGCCGCGCACGCGAGGACGCCGGTCAACACGGTCCCCGAGCCGCCGAGCGCCTCCAGCGTCTGGTCCACGCGGAACACGCAGAGGTAGATGGCGGCCGCCCCGGCCAGGGCCAGCAGGAGCCACAGCGCCCGCCGCACCCGGGTGGGCAGGGTGCCCAGGATCCGGTACGGAACTTCCTTCTTGCAGGCGCCGCAGACGAGGACCTGACGCACCGCCCCCCGGGGCGGTCGGTCCACCGGGATCGGGTAGGTGATCATCCTCGTCTTCAACTTCGTGCCGGTCACGGTGGTCTCGATGATGTGCGCGTGCCTCGCGTGAATCGACGCGCCCAGACTCCTGGTGCCCATGCCACCCCCCAAGGTGCTGTCGGACGACAGCACGCTATCCCCTTGATGGCGACGCGAAACGCCTTTGCGGAAAGGGGACGTGGGTGATTTCCCGGCCTGACGCACCCCACCGCGGCGCTTCCGTCTCTCCCGCCCCACCCGTGGGCAACTACCCCTGCAGCGCGGAGGTTTGGCCACGTTCAGGTGGTTCGAAGTGGCCCGGGAGCGCCGTAGGGACGGCATGATCCCGGCCAGCCCATCTTCGACGGGGAGAGCCGCAGGGTTACGTCCTCAGGGGGACTCGTGAACTACTACCTCGACGTCATCAAGCGGTACGCCGACCTCGTCGGCGGTGCCCCCCGCTCCCGCGAAGCCCTTTGGTCACAGCGGCGGCGGGGCTCGCCGCGCCGGTGCTACCCCGACCGCGAACCCTGCCCCTCGACCGGGCGCTCAGCTCTTGGCGATGGCCATGCCCAGGAAGATGCCGACGATCAGTGCGCCTGCGCCGGCCGCCATCACGGACCAGGTGCCGCTGTGTGCGACGGCCTGCGTGGCCTGTGCGCCGGCCATGTTGGCCTCCTGCACGGCCAGGGCCGTCTCCAACCCGTGAACCTTGCTCTCCAGCTCTGCCGTCTCCACGACGAATCTCCTCCTGTGATGCGGGACCGGTTCGGTGCCGCGGTGAGTCGTCATCCGTTCCCCGCGGGACGTCTACGCGGTGCCCCGCGCGATTCATTCACTCGTTCGTGCACCCCGGAGCCGGTCGACGCGCTGGCGCCGGCCTCGCTCGCTCGCCCGTGCCGCCTGGCTGCCGGGCCTACGGGGTTGCCTCCCGCGGGCAGCCCTCGGCGAGGAGTTCGAGCAGGTGCTCCGTCACCGCCCGCGGTTCGCCGCTTCCCACCCACGTATAGAGGGCGGTGCGGCTCTGCGCGTCGATGCTCTGCAGGACGTACCCGTCGACCAGTGCACCGGCCCCTTCGCGCGCGCGGGCCAGGACTTGCCGGGGCGGACCCGTCTCCTCGACCAGGACTTCCATGTCCCCGGTGCTCGGGCAGTTGCGGAACTGGTGCACCCACTGCGTTGGCATACCGGCCATCCTGGCGTCCGCGGCCGGACTGTTCACCGTCCCTGTGAACCCTGGGTCCTGTGTCGAGGCCAGGCCCGGTTCCCGCCGGCACCACGGATCGCCCTGCCAGGGAGGGTGGTGCGGTTGCGCCGTCCGGGTGGCTGTCACGGACCAGGCCAAACCACCACGTTGCCGGCGTCGAACCGGAAATCAGTGGTGAGGCTCCTTGCAGACGACCGGGACGGTTACCGTGGTACTCAGGGCAGGACGAGCGGTGTGGGTCCGGCCGGCGACCGCCGCGGACGGCAACTCCGTCGCCGAACTCGTGGCGGCCGACCGGCCGCCGATGCTCTCCACCCCGCGGCCACTGCCCCGCACCAACGGAGCGCACGAGGGCCTACGGCGCCTGTACGTGGCCCACGACGGCTCCGGACAGGTCCTGGGCGCGATGGCGCTGCACCGCCACGCTCGCCCAGGAGCATCCGCCGAAGAAGTGACCTGGCTGCACTGCCGTGAGGACCCGGCCGTCGCGGCCGTCCTCGTGCGGGCAATCCGCGACAAGACCGCCGACCGGCATACCGTCGCCGCGTTCAGCCACCCCACCGAGTGGCCGCCCCACGTCCCGGGCCTCGCGCTGCACAACCGCCCCGTCACCACCGAGGCCTTCGCCGAAGCAGGCTTCCGAACCCGCCATCAGTGGCTCCTCCTCCACCGCACTGCCACCCCCACCCTCGCCGACGACCGCGCCGCGAACAAAGATCAGTACGCCCGCCCCGTGCCCTGGATCACTCCCGACGGCACCCTCCACACCACCCGCCCCATTCCCCCGCCCCCACCGCCCGCCGACGTTCAGCACCACCTGCTGCGCCGCTCGCTCGAGGTCCTGGACCAGACCGACGCACACGAGGCGCTGGCCACCGTCGACCTGCTCGCCCCCGACGCCTCCCCACGCTGCGACATCCTCACCCGCTCCGGCTTCGAAGAGGTCGACCTGCTGCGCTCTCTCGCCCTCTACTGACGCCTGGCCACGGCCATGCACCGCCAGCCCCGGAGCGCGACGCTCTCGCCCAGGCCGTCGACGACCTACCGGGGCACCTCGCCGTGCAACCCCCCGGCTGGTAGACGCCGACCTGGTCTACGAGACCGTTCAGGCACGGCTGTCATCAGGTGCTACTTCCATGATCGGGAGTTACGCCGTTCTCTTCACAGACCCAACCCTCGCGTCGGCGGCCGGTCGCCGACGCTGGAACACCTCTATTGGTGCGTTCCGCTCACCGGCCTCGCCGGCTGGGGCGGGGCACGAGGTGGTGGCCCGCTGCCGGCCGGCTCGTACTGGATGCGGTTCTGTGGCTGTGAGGCAGGGTTCGCCGCGACCTGGAGGGAGATTGGTCTGCCGTTCTGCCGTTCTGCCGTTCGGCTGGGGGGTGGGCCGGTCCGGTCGTCACCAGGTTCGGTGTGCGCGGGGAGCGGCGTGTGAGGCCGGCGGGAACGGTGTCGTCGAGCGATTTGGCAGGTGGGCGTGGATGGTTTTGCCGCTTCCGGGATCGAGCGTCAGGGTGAGGCTGTCGGTGAGTGCCGCCACCACGGTGAGTCCCCTGCCGTGGACGTCTTCCAGCGCCAGGCGAGCGGCGGGCAGGGTCCGGCTGGTGTCGCTGACGTCGATGGCGATGCCGTTGCGCAGGGCGGTGAGGGTGAGCCGCCCCGGCCCGTCGGTGTGCTGGACGACGTTGGTGGTGAGTTCGGTGACGACGAGGAGGGCGTCGGCGAGCAGGGCCGGGTCGTGCGGGCGGGTGCGGTGCAGGAACGACCCGGTGGCCGAGCGGAGACGGGCGATGCAGCCGGCGTCGTGGGCGAACGACAGACAGGTGCTGTCCGACGGCCGGGGGGCGTCAGGGCGGACGGACGGGGACTCGGTCACGGTGCTCATGGTCGGGGTCCTTCGGATCCCGCCCGTCGGGTAGGGGCGGGGGGAGGCGGTGATGCGTGAGGCGCGGCCCCCGGGACCGGAGGAGAAGGGGGGCCGCGCGGGCGGGCAGACCGGGACAGGACGGCCCGGGCGGCGATGGCGTGTCAGTGCTGGCAGGTCCAGTAGCCGTTGTGCCAGACCTTCTCCCAGTGGGCGGGCTGCCACACGTTCTTCCAGCCGGCGTCGTGCCAGACCTTGTGCCAGTAGCCGTGGTGCCACTGGTGGTGGCCGTCCCACCAGCCGGCGTGCCACTGGTTCTGCCACCAGCCGTGGTGCCAGGCCTTGGACCACTGTCCGGGGACGAGCTTGTTCTCCCACCAGCCGTGGTGCCAGGTGCACGCGCCATGGCCGTGCTGGTGCGTCTGGACAGCCGAGGCCGAGGCCGTGGCTGCGGCGGGGGCCGCGGACGCCGAGGCGGCGGTGGTCAGGGCCGCACCGCCGGCCAGTAGGGCGCCGGCCATGGCGACGGCCAGCGAACGCCGCGTACGCGTTGCGCGCATGGGGTACACCTCCTTCCTGAGACATGGGTACGGGATGAGGAAGGCCGGTCCCCGGGTCGCGCGTTGTCACACAAGCCGTCCCGCCCCTGAGCCCGGTGGTGCACCGGAACTGTTCGGCGGGGCGGACGACGCCGGGAAACCTTCCTGCCCCTGATTCGCCGTGGCCGCAGGCGCGGATTGGCCGGCCGGTCACGGGCCCTGGAAGCACAATCGTGCGCCGCGTTCCCGGCCGCACCATCGCGGGGACCACCCGGCGGCACAGCACGGCACGCGGCCGGCCCACCCGCCGTCCACCGTCGATGATGAGGCTGGTCGATTTTGGCCAACGCTGCTGTTCACCTCACTGCGTCCGGCTTTGAACGGAGTAGGGAGTCTGAGGAGCGACGAGCGCCATCGTGGGGAGCGATCGGCTGAGTCCTGCTTGATCACGCGCGTGTAGGGTGCGCGCTCATGATTGACAATTGGCGGGACGACAGGATCGGCAGTGCCCTGAAGGGCACGAACCCCACCGTGCTGCGGCGGCTTGACGCCGGCTTCGCGGTGATCGGCGACGTGCAGTTCCTGCCGGGGTATTCGGTTCTGCTGGTCGACGAGCCCGGCGTGGAGCGCCTGTCCGATCTTCCGCAGAGCAAGCGGACGGCCTTCCTGGCGGACATGGACCGGCTGGGTGAGGCCGTGGAGCGGGCCTGCCGGCGCCTGGACTCGGAGTTCCGGCGGGTGAACCTGGAAATCCTCGGCAATACCGACGGTTTCCTGCACGCGCATGTGTGGCCCCGGTTCGAGTGGGAGAGCCCGGACCTCGTCCGTTTCCCGGTGTGGCTGTATCCCGCGGAGAACTGGCGCGATCCCGCAGGCGCGCTCGGACCGCAGCATGACGCCCTGCGCGAGGCGATCGGCCATGAGCTCGATGCGTTGTCGGCCCCGGCTGCCGGTGCGGAAAGCGCGCGATGAGACGCGTCGGGGAGGGGCGGCCTGACGGCCTCCCCTCCCCGACGATCGGTGATTCAGTTCAGGGCGTTCTCGCAGGGGGATGACGTCGGTGCGGAGGTGGGGCATCGTCGGCCGGGCGGCCTCGGGGGTGGCCAGCGACGCGACGATGGTGATCGGCTGCTGGCAGTGCGGGCAGTCCCGGGGTTGCGGTCGGCTCCAGCGGATCGCGGGCCGCTGAGGGCTGTCGCGGGGCGGGGCGGGTCGGAGGTGGCGGTGGAAGTTCGGCGCGGGTGGTGGGCCTGGCCGAGGCGGCGGGCCCGTTGCGCGTCCAGGGCCTGGTCGCGGCGGTGCTCGGCTTCGCGGCGGCAGACCATCGAGCAGTGGACGGTTCGGACGGGATTCCCGGCCTGGAAGAAGTTCTCGCAGTCGGGGCAGGCCCGGGTTTCCATGTGGGCCTCGCTGCGGCGCGAGGCGGTGCGGCACTCGGGCGAGCAGAACTTCCGCTTCCGGCTCAGGTCGGTGGTGAACTCCTTGCCGCACTGGGGGCAGCCCCGCTGCTTGGGCAGGTGCGCGCCGCCCCTGCCCCGGCAGGTCGGCGAGCAGTACTTGCGCCGGCTGGCCTCATTTCGGCCGGAGCCGTCCGTTGCGGCGGGGACGTGCCAATCCGCCCGACCACCGGCGACGAATACAGTGCGAGTGACGAACGACCCGACTGCGAGCAGCACCCGGGAGGCCTCCATGCGAGCCGCACCCGCCCGTCCCGCCGGCCCCCGCCCACGGCTCTGCCGCCCACCTCGTCGCGAACGCAACCGGAGGCGGAGGTCATGAACTCCGTCGTCTTCCTGCACGGCCGCCCCGAGCCACCCGCCGACCTGAAAACGGTCATGGCGCAGGTCACCCGGGGCGACCACCAGGCGTTCACCTCCCTGTACGACGCGCTCTCGGGACCGGTCTTCTCACTGGTACGCCGGATCCTGCGGGACCAGGCCCAGTCGGAGGAGGTGATGCAGGACGTGATGCTGGAGGTGTGGCGCGCAGCCGCCCGCTACGACCCGGACCGCGGCGAGGTGACGGCGTGGGTCATGACCATCGCGCACCGCCGCGCCGTAGACCGGGTCCGGCGCTGCCGCTCGGCCGCCGACCGCGATCAAAAGGCCGCCGCCGCAGCGCAGGACACTCCGTTCGACGACGTCGCCGAACGCGCCGAAGCCCACCTCGACCACCAGCAAGTGCGCCACTGCCTGCGCCGCCTCACCGACCTGCAGCGCGAGTCGGTCCTGCTGGCGTTCTACAAGGGCCTCACCTACCGGGAGGTCTCCGAACAGCTGCGCACCCCGCTGGGGACCGTGAAAACCCGCATGCGCGACGCCCTGATCAGGCTGCGAGACTGTCTGGGAGTCCGGCCATGAGCACCCCCGCCGACAGCAACCTCCACCTTCTCAGCGGCGCGTACGCGCTCAACGCCGTCGACGACGACGAACGGGCGGCGTTCGAGGACCACCTCGCAGGGTGCGACACCTGCGAGGAGGAGGTCGCCGGCTTCGGCGCAGCCCTCGCCCGCCTCGCGACCGCCCACGCCATCGATCCCCCGGCCGCACTGCGCGCCCGGATCCTGGCCCGGACCGAGGCCGAACGCCAGCTCCCGCCCTCCCCCCGGCTCGCCCCCTCCACCGTGACCGCACGAAGAGCGCCCGACCACCGGCCACGCCCGCGTCGCTGGCCCCGCCTCGCTCTGGCCGCCTCCCTCACCGCCGCCACCGCCCTCGGAGCCCTCGCCGTGCAGCAACACGAAGAGGCCCAGCAGAACCGGGCCACCGCCGTGCAGCTGCGCGCCCAGCAGGCGGCCTTCGGTGAACTGCTGACCGCGCCCGACGCCCGAGTGACCACCACCACCGCGGCCGCCGCCGATCCCGGCACCGTCGGCACCGGCACCGTCGTCTGGTCGGCCAGCCGCAACCAGGCCGGCTTCCTCGCCTCCGGCCTCCCCGCCCCCCGCCCCGGCCACGTCTACGAACTCTGGCTCGACCACGGAGGGACCCTCAGCCCGGCCGGCCTGCTGCCGGAAGGCAACGGCGCCCTCGTCCTCACCGCGCCTCTCAACGGCGCCCGCGCCGTCGGCGTCACCGAAGAACCCGCGGGAGGATCCGACCAGCCCACCACCCAACCGGTCATGGCCCTGCGTCTCACCGGGAACCACACCACGTAGCAAGGAAGGCCTTGAGGTCGACTCGGGCCCGTTCGCCAGGTCGCGCTCGGTCCTCTCGAGGGAGCGCCCGCATTCCACCGGCGTGGAGTCGACGACCCAGACGGTGCCGGTCCACAGCGAGGAACCCCCCGCCAGCAGCCGGTCGCCCGTGAGATCAGATCGGCGGCCTTACGCAGTCGCCTGTCTCAGCCCGACCGCCGGGGCAGGTAGGCGAACAGGTCCCGCAGGCGGGAGGAGGTCATGACGGACCGGAGGCGAAGCCGAGCAGGGCCTGCAACACCGCGAGGGTGACCAGTTCGGCGTCGGCCCCGATGCCGATCGCCGACAGCAGGTCCCGCCGTCCGCGGTGATCCGCGCGGTCCAGCCTGCACTACCTCCGCGCGGGCTTGCGAGGTCCGTATAACCCGGGCGCCGGCTCGCACAGTCGCTCCCGGGCGAGGGTCTGGACGGCGCTGGTGCGTCGGCGGCCGTCTCCTTCGTCGTGGCCGCCGTGCAGCCAGCCCGGTGCGTCGGCGTGGGCGGCGCCGAGTTCTTCGAGAAGGTCCCACTGGTCAGGAAGCAGGCTCATGATCGTTCCTCCGGGCGCAGGTTGGCCCTCATCCTGCCGCAGCCCGGCGCCGGCCAAGGGCGATCCCGGGGGAGAGGCCCCGGGGTAGTGATCGAGCCCCAGCGCATCAGTGCGACCAGCATCCTTGCCCAGCTGCCGGACCGCGCATCGGTCGCTCGAACCGGGAAACGCACGGCTTGGTCCACCTCGACTGTGCCGGTCGAATGCCGCCTTCCCTCCGGCGCGAGACTTCCGGACCCAGGACTTCCAACCCGTCCACCAGGCAGGGAGAACGTGCCCAGCGGACCCTGGCACCTGTCGGCGTTTCCGTGTCCTTGCATGGCCGTTGGCAGTACCAGCACAGCACCGCGCCTCATGCTGCTACCGACCTGCGGCGGATCGGTCGAGCGGTGCGTTGCCGAGCCGTCGGGTGCCCGGATGGACTATGTCCGTGGGCGCTGCGCCACTAAGCGTGATCACTTTATGAATGGCATACCCATCGGTCGCGCATCGGACGGCTCGCCACCCATCGGAGGTGCATGCCCGTTCACATGTGGCGCCGGGTCCTGTGCCCGGACGCAGGTGATTCATCGTCCGCGCGGCCCCTGGCCCGCCGCGGTGCTCGATCCGGGCCACCCTCCAGAAAGACGGATCATGCAGCCTCCTCGTTCACCCCGCCTCCTGCTGCTCGCCCGCCGCGTCGAACGCCCGCTCGCCGGCATGGGCGTTCTGGCCCTCGCCGCGGCCGGCGCCCTGGCCGGTCTCACACCTGGTGTCAGTTCCGCCTCCAGCCACCGCGAGGCGCCGTTGATCGCGGGCGACCCGCGGGCCGACAACACCGACGTGTACGCCTTCGTCAGCCCCGACAAGCCGGACACCGTCACGTTGATCGCGAACTGGATCCCCTTCGAGGAACCGAACGGCGGCCCGAACTTCTACGCGTTCGCCGACGACGCCCGCTACAACATCAAGATCGACGCTGACGGTGACGGCAGGGCCGACACCACGTACACCTGGACGTTCAGCAACCACTACCGCGACGACGCGAACCAGTTCCTCTACAACACCGGTGTCGTCAACAATCTCGACGACCCGACGCTGAACTTCCGCCAGACCTACACCCTCACCGAGACCCACGCGGACGGGTCCACGAGGACGCTGCTCACGGACGCGGTCGCGGCCCCGTCGAACACGGGCCAGGCGTCGATGCCGAACTATGCGGCGCTGCGTCAGCAGGCCATCCGCGAGCTGCCCGGTGGCGGGCAGACCCTCGCCGGGCAGGCGGATGACCCGTTCTTCCTCGACCTGCGGGTCTTCGACCTGCTCTACGGCGGGAACCTCAAGGAGTCCGGTCACGACACCCTGAGCGGCTACAACGTCAACACCATCGCCATCCAGGTCCCGAAGAAGGACCTCGCGCTGAAGGGTGACCCGACGCGCAACCCGGTGATCGGTGTCTGGTCCACCACCGACCGCAAGGGCGCCACCGTCGTCGCCGACAAGGGCGGCGAGGGCAAGGGCGGTGAGGGCGCGGGCGCGGACAAGGGCGGCGAGGGCTTCCACCAGGTCTCCCGGCTCGGCAACCCGCTGATCAACGAGGTCGTCGTCCCGATCAAGTACAAGGACGCCTTCAACGCGCTCAGCCCTGAGAAGGACGCCACCGTCACCCCCGTGGTCGACAAGGTGAAGGACCCGATCGTGCCCAAGCTCATCCAGAGCGTCTACGGCATCCCGGCCCCCGCAACCCCGCGCAACGACCTGGTGGAGATCTTCCTCACCGGTATCTGCAAGGCCTGTGGCCCCATCCAGGCCGACCTCAACTCCCAGCAGCTGAACGCCGACGTCAGCAAGGACAAGTTCCTGCCCGGCGAGGAACTGCGCCTCAATATGGCCGTCCCGCCGTCGGCATCGCCCAACCGCCTGGGCGTCCTCGGCCAGGACCTGGCCGGCTTCCCCAACGGCCGCCGCCTGGCCGACGACGTGGTGGACATCGAGCTCCAAGCCTTGGAGGGCGCGGCCCAGAGCGGCACGATCGTGCCCGCGCTGGCCGCGGGTGACGGCGTGAACGCCAACGACCACGCCTTCGGCAAGACCTTCCCCTACGTCGCGCTGCCCAACACCGCAGCCGTCAACCAGGCCACCTCCGACAACCCCGCAGGCGGCGTCGCCGCCGGCCTGGGCGGCCTGTCCCTGAGCGGCTTCCCGATCGCCGGCGCCAGCGCGCTGGGCGGGGGCGTCCTGCTCACCGCAGCCGCCGTCATCGCGCTGCGCCGCCGGCACAGCGCCCAGCAGTGACACCTGCGCTCCACCCCGGCCGCCGGCGCCTTCTCGAAAGGAGCCGGCGGCCCGGGCGCAGGCCGAGCCGTCTCCGCCGTCCGGCCGCCGTGGCCGCGCTGGTGCTCGGCGTGGCCCTGGCCGGAGCCGGCACGGTGAGCCTCGCCACCGGGTCGGCATACACGGGGCCCGCCGCTGTGCAGGACATCGGCGAGATACCCGGACGCTTGTCCGACGCCGCGGGCACGGCACCCGCGGGCCGGCAGGCACCGCCGGTGCGGATACGGATACCCCGGATCGGGGTGGACAGCGCCCTGACGGACCTGCGGGTCCAGAGCGACGGCCACCTCGGCACCCCGGACGACCCGCAGGTCGCCGGCTGGTGGAACCAGGGCCCCGCCCCCGGCGGTCCGGGCGCCGCGGTGATCGTCGGGCACGTCGACGCAAGCACCGGACCGGCCGTCTTCGCCGGACTGTCCGTCCTGCGCCCGGGCGACACCATCACCGTGGACGCCGCCGACGGCACCACCAGCACCTTCACCGTGCAGGCGCTGCGCAGCTACGCCAAGGACGAGTTCCCCGACGAGACCGTGTTCGGGGGCTCTCCCGATCCGAGCCTGCGGTTGATCACCTGCGGGGGCACCTATGACCGGAGTAGCCGGGAGTACCTCTCCAACCTGGTGGTCTTCGCCGGCCCCGCAGCCGGCAGCCGGGCCAGCAGCCCGGCCGGCGCCTCCACGACCTGACCGCAGATCCGTACCAGACCATCCCTCTCTGGAGTCCGCCGTGAACCGACGCCGCCGTCTGCTGCCCACCGCCGTGGTCACCGTGCTCGGTGTCGGCCTGTTCCTCGCCGGCGGCCTTGGACTCGCCCCGTCGGGGGGAGGCGGTCAGTCCGCCTCCGACAGCAGGGCCGGCGACGAGGGCGGGACGGGTGTCGGCCTGGACGCGGACATCCGGGGCCTGCAGCAGCATCTGAAGGCGGCACCCGGTGACACCCTGGCGATGGCGTCGCTCGGCCTGGCCTACGTCCAGCAGGCCAAGATCACCGGCGACCCCTCCTACTACCCGAAGGCGCAAGCCATCCTCACCGAGTCGCTGACCGCCGAGCCCGCGGAGAACTTCACCGCCATGGCCGGCATGGCCGCCCTCGACGCCGCCCGGCACGACTTCACCTCGGCCCTCGACTGGTCGCAGAAGGCGATCGCCGTCAACCCGGACAACTCCACCCTGTACGGGACCCTCGCCGACGCCTACACCCAGCTCGGCCGCTACCCCGAGTCCTTCGACGCGGTGCAGCGGATGGTCGACCTCAAACCGGGCACACCGTCGCTGGCGCGCGCCTCCTACACGTGGGAACTGCGGGGCGACACGGCGGCGGCCACCGCCCACATGAAACGTGCCTTCGACGACGCTAACACCCCCGCCGACCGGGCCTTCACGCTCTACCACCTCAGCCAGCTCGCCCTCGACAGCGGCGATGCGAAGACAGCGCTCACCCACGCCGAAGCGGGCCTGCGCACCGCGCCGGCCACCGCATCACTCCTGGAGGCGAAGGCCAAGGCCGAAGCAGCCCTCGGCGACACCACCGCCGCCGTCGCCGACCTCCAGCGCGCGGCCGGCCAGGTCCCTCAGCCCGAGTACGTCCTGCAGCTCGGTGAGCTGCTCCAGTCCGTGGGCCGGCAAACGGAGGCGGAGCAGCAGTACCAGGTGTTCCGCAGCGAACAGAGACTCTTCACCGAGAACGGCGTGGCCCTGGACACCGACGCCGCCTTGTTCGAAGCCGACCACGGCGACCCGGCGGCGGCCCTCGCCATCGCGGAGCAGGGTCTAAAGACCCGGCCATTTCTGGAGATGCACGACGCCTACGCATGGGCGCTGCACGTCAACGGCCGCGACCAGGAAGCGCTCGCGCAGTCCGCCGAGGCCCTTTCCCTTGGAACGCGCAACGCCCTCTTCTACTACCACCGAGCCCGGATCCTGCAGGGGCTCGGACGGCCGGGCGAGGCTCGGAGCGAACTGGAGAGCGCGCTGGCGATCAACCCCGCCTTCCACCCCCTTCATGCCCCGGCGGCCCGCGCCGCGCTTGCCAAACTGGGGAACCCGAACAGCGCAGGCTGAGAACGGCGCGGCCCCTACCGCTTCGGCTGCGGGACGTGGCTCGCGTCACCGCCGAGCCCTGCGTAGAGGTCGGTCCAGCGGCGGTCGGTGTCGGTCGGCGGCTTGCCGTCGCAGAACGCCTTGGTGCCGTTGGCGGTGTAGAAGCGCATCATCTCCAGCACCGACCGCGGATCCGACTTCTCACCGCCGGTGTACTTCGTGCCCGGGTCCTGGGCCTGGTGCTGGAGGCAGGACGGGGACGGGGTGCCGGGCTGGGCGTCGAAGCTGCCGTCCGCCGCACCGCCGCAGGCCGTCAGCAGAGGAGCGGCGAGGAGAAGGAGAGACAGCAGGTGCGCCGAGCGAGTGGTCACGGTGAGCCTCCGGTACGGGCTGGTGTTCACAGGGTCGACGGGAGGCTGCGGACGACCAGCCCCAGTCCGACGGTCAGGATGAGCAGCGCCGTCAGCAGGGTGCTGTACGGCGTGATTCGGCGCAGCCGCCCGATGATCGGGCCGTCCGCCGCGCCCGCTACCCGGTCTCCGAGGCGGACCAGAAGCAGGCCGACGGCGGTCAGAGTGGCGGCCATACCCAGGCCGTAGGCGACCACCAGGGCCGCGCCGAAGAGCGTGCGGCCGAGCGCGATCGCACCCAGCAGAACGACCAGGGCAGAGGGGCTGGGCACGAGGCCACCGGCGATGCCGAGGCCGATCAGACCGCGGCGGCCCGGTGCCGCCGGGTCGTGGTGGTGATGATGGGCGCCTCCGAAAAGGCCGTGCCGGTGCCCGGGATCATGGTCGCGCCCATGATCACGGTCGTGGTCGGACTCGTGGTGCGTACGGCCGTGGTCGTGCCAGTGGCCAGGGTCGTCGTGCGAGTGGCCAGGCTGCTGTGGATGGGCTTGATCACCGTGGTCGTGGCCGTGGCCACCGTGCGCATGGTCGTGGTGTGCGACAGGGTGCGGGTGCTCGTGGGGGTGGTCGTGCGGGTGCGGGTGCGGGTGGTCGTGGTGACCGGTGGGTGCTGCTGACGCGTGGGCGAGTTCCCTGGCCGGCTCACTGTGGGGATGCGTCGGGGAGTCCGGGTGGCTCCGGGGCTGTCGGGCGCCTCGGGTGCGCCGCAGCGCGTCCCTCAGCAGACCCGCGCCGACCATGATGACCAGGGCGCCGCTGAGCACACCCAACCAGCCGAGCAGCCGATCGCCGGCCAGGGAGGAGAACGTGGTCAGGCACAGCCCGATGATGAGGACGCCCGCGGTGTGGGTCACCGTGACGGTGGCCCCGACGGTGACCGCGTCGCGGGCGCGGCCGCGGCGGCCCGCCAAGTAGGCGGCCATCACGGTCTTGCCGTGCCCGGGCAGGAGGGCGTGCCCGGCGCCCAGCACGATCGAGAGGAGCACGGCGAGCAGGCCGAGGGGGACGGTGAGTCGCTGGGCCGCGCCGAGTTCGGTGAGTCGGGTGTCGAGGCCGGCCAACCAGGCCGCGGGCCCGGAGCCGCCCCCCGTCACGCTCGTCCCCTGAACGGGTGCCGCGCTTGCGCCCGGCCGTGCACGGAACTGGGCGTGGGTGATGCCGCTGGGGCTGTCGAGCAGGTCGCGCGGGTAGTCCCGCAGTTCCTGGGAGAGCGACTGAGCCGGGATGTCCGAGTGGTCGAGGGTGGTGCCGTCGCCGCGAGCGGTGATCTCGTTCCAGCCAACCCGGCTCGGGTCGCTGCCGCTGGCTACATGCAGTGTGGTGCCGGCGGCTGGGAGGCTCAGGTCGGTCCGCAGTCGGCATTCCAGGCGGCTGGTGCGCAGGCCTGCGGCACCGTTCTGGTAGTGGAACTGCGCGGAGTCCGTACGCCAGGTCAAAGGAGTGGGCGCCTCGTCGGTCGTCACCTTGAGTCGCTGGGCGGTCTGTGTGCACTGTGCCGTCGCCCAGGCGTCGCGCTCGGCGTCGTCGAGCGTGCCGTCGCCGTTGCGGTCGACCTTCGGCTGCTCCTGGAGGGTGGGAATCTCGGCGGCGTCGGTGACGGCGAGGGCTTCGAGACTGTCCGGGTGCACGGTGAAGCCGAGGTAGTGGTTGAGGGAGAAGTTCCCCAGCGGATGGGCGTCGGCGCCAGATGCGGTGAGGCCGATCAGGAGCAGCGCGCCTGACACCGCCGCACCTGCCCGGACGAGGACTGATGGGACCGCCACGCTGGGCCTCCGGGTACGGGGCCGGCTGCCGCGGCGGCGAAGCCCGGCCCGGCAGGAAGAGGATGGTGGACCCGATGGCCCGACCCACACCATCCGGGCCAGGCAGTGGCAGGGGATTGGCACCACTCCGTCGCGGGCGATGACGTCACTCACCTGGGGTACCGCTTCCGGATATTCGTTCCCATCGATCGAATGCCGGATCGACGCCCGGGCGGCCCCACGAGAAGGGCGCCGGTGCGCACCTCCGCGAGCCCCGGCGCGCCCCGTGACACGACCTCTCAGTTGCGGTGATAGTGCAACTACGAGATCGAGGCGCTGTGTACGGTGCCTCGGCCGTGGATTCAGGAAGGACGCCCATGGCTTCCTCATCCGTAGCACCCTCCCAGGACCCGCCGAGACCCGCCCGGGCAACCGCCGTGGCGTCGATCACCCGTCAAGAGTGGCGGCGGCTTGCCGGGATGGGCGGCTTCATCGTCGCCCTTCACGTCATCGGCTGGGTCACGCTGGTCGCCGTCGTCGCCCCGGAGCACCACACCATCGGCACCAAGAGCTTCGGCATCGGGATTGGCGTCACCGCCTACACCCTCGGCATGCGACACGCCTTCGACGCGGACCACATCGCCGCGATCGACAACACCACCCGCAAGCTGATGGAGCAGCGCAAGCGGCCCCTGTCGGTGGGTTTCTGGTTCTCCCTCGGGCACTCGTCCGTCGTGTTCGCCCTGGCCGTCCTGCTGTCCTTCGGCGTGAAGGCCCTGGCCGGACCGCTGCAGGACGACGGCTCCCGGCTCCACCAGGTGACGGCCCTGATCGGCACCGCCGTCTCGGGCTCGTTCCTGTACCTGATCGCGGTCGTCAACCTCGTCATCCTCGTCGGCATCTGGAAGGTCTTCCGGCAGATGCGTGCCGGCCATCTCGACGAGGCCATGCTGGAGGAGCAGCTCGACAAACGCGGCCTGATGAACCGGGTGCTGGGCCGGGTGACGAGGTCGGTGAGCAAGCCGTGGCAGATGTATCCGCTGGGGATGCTCTTCGGTCTCGGGTTCGACACCGCGACCGAGATCGCACTTCTGGTGCTGGCCGGCTCCGGGGCGGCGTCGGGCCTGCCCTGGTACGCGATCCTGTGCCTGCCGGTCTTGTTCGCCGCGGGGATGTGCCTGCTGGACACCATCGACGGGTCGTTCATGAACTTCGCGTACGGGTGGGCGTTCTCCAAGCCGGTCCGCAAGATCTACTACAACCTGACCATCACCGGATTGTCGGTCGCCGTCGCCCTCATCATCGGCACCGTCGAGCTGCTCGGCCTGCTCGCCGACAAGCTCGCCCTGCACGGCGTCTTCTGGGACTGGATCTCCGGCCTGGACCTCAACACGGTCGGCTTCGTCATCGTCGGCCTCTTCTTCGCCACCTGGGTCGTCGCGCTCGCGGTGTGGAAGTTCGCCCGCATCGAGCAGAAGTGGAGCACCCCCGTCCCGGCCACGACGCCACTGGTCGCCACGAACGAGGGCTGACAGCTCGGCGGCCGGCCGACCGCCGGGAACGGATGACGGGGAGAAGTGCGCCCGGGCGGGTGACCTCGCTGGTCCATGGGAGTGAGGCGACCAGGCCGCGCCCGCCCCGCTCGCGAAGTCGTGACGGGATCCGGTCCACAGTGCCGAGTGCGGCTGCCCAGCCGGATCCCCCCTCCGCGGCCATCGGTCCGGAGAGGACACCGCCCGTCACGGAAGCGAGAACCCCACCCGCATGAACGTCACGCGCCGACCTGCCCGCAGAAGCTCCGCCGCCCGCACCGCGGCGATCCTCACCACCATGAGCCTGGCCCTGGCCAGCAGCGCGATCCTCGGCTCCGGAGCCGGTGTCAGCACCGCCTCCAGCCACCGCGAGGCCCCGCTGATCGCCGCGGACCCGCAGGTCGACAACACCGATGTCTACGCCTTCACCAGCCCCGACAACCAGGACACCGTCACCCTGGTCGCCAACTGGCTGCCCTTCCAGGAGCCCAACGGCGGACCGAACTTCTACCCGTGGGCCGACGGCGCGCACTACGACATCAACATCGACTCCCAGGGCACCGGCCGCCCCGACGTCACCTACCGCTGGACCTTCCACACCGAGGACCAGCGCGGCACCAACACCTTCCTCTACAACAACGGTGTCGTGAACAACCTCACCGACCCCACCCTGCTGTTCCGCCAGTACTACACGCTCCAGGAGCTGCGCCCCGGCTGCGACCCGGTCACCCTGGTCGAGCACGGCACCGCCGCCCCCTCCGACACCGGCCGCGCGTCCATGCCCAACTACGCCGGGCTCCGTCAGCAGGCGACCGTCCAGCTGCCCGGCGGCGGCCAGACCGTGGCGACCCAGGCCGCCGACCCGTTCTTCCTGGACCTGCGGGTCTTCGACCTGCTCTACGGCGGCAACCTCTCCGAGGTCGGTCAGAACACCCTCGCCGGGTACAACGTCAACTCCCTCTCCATCCAGGTGCCCAAGAGCCGCCTCGCCTACAAGGGCGACCCGAACCGCAACCCCGTCATCGGGGTGTGGTCCAGCACCGAGAAGCAGACCCTCAAGCTCAGCCCCGGCAAGGCGGAGCCGGCCGGCAAGTTCGTCCAGGTGTCCCGCCTCGGCAACCCGCTCGTCAACGAGGTCGTCCTGCCCGCCGGACTCAAGGACGCCTTCAACTCCCTCCCGCCGTCCGAGGACCACAACCAGCCCGCCGTGGTCAACAAGGTCCTCAACCCCGAGGTGCCGCAGCTGATCCAGGCGATCTACGGCCTGCCCGCCCCGGCCACCCCGCGCACCGACCTCCAGGAGATCTTCCTCACCGGCATCGCCAAGGCCACCGGCGGCCCCTTCCAGGTCGACCTCAACTCGCAGCTGATGAACCAGGACATCAACCCGAAGAAGTTCGTCCCTGCCGAGGAACTGCGCCTCAACATGTCCACGCCGGTCACCGCCAACCCGAACCGGCTCGGCATCCTCGCTGGTGACTTCCAGGGCTTCCCCAACGGGCGCCGCCTCACCGACGACGTCGTCGACATCGCCCTCCAGGTCATGGAAGGCGCCACCCCCGGCAACCTGATCCCCGCCCTCGCCGCCGGCGACCAGGTCAACACCGCCGACAAGCCCTTCGGCGCCACCTTCCCCTACGTCGCGCTGCCGTACGACAAGGCCGTCAACCAGCCCAACTAGCCCGACTGAGTGGCGGGTGGCCGGCGCCTACAACCAGGATGCCCGCCACCCGTCGCCCACACCGCTCAACCCCAAGGACCCGCCATGCGCCGCCTGCCCCTACTGCTCACCACCGTCGCGCTGTGCGGCGGCCTAGCGGTGCTCGGCACCCTGCACCGGGCAGAGGCACCAGCCGGCTCCGCCTCGGCGGACAGCGCGCGACGAGACGCTCCGGTGTCTGCAGGATCGCTCGCCCAAGCCATCGGCAGGGACCAGCAGCGACTGCGCACGCTCCCCAACGACGCCAAGGGTTGGGCCCGGCTCGGCGGCGAGTACGTCGAACAAGCCAGGCTCACCGCAGACCCGTCCTACTACCCCAAGGCCGAGGAGGCCCTGAAGAGATCGATGGCCCTGGCACCGGACGGGAACATCGACGCCCTCACCGCGCTGGGCTCACTCGCCAACGCCCGCCACCTGTTCGCCGAAGCACGCGAGTTCGCCGACCGAGCCATCGCCGCCTCCCCGGAGCACTGGCCGGCCTACGCCGTCCTCGCCGACGCCCGCACCCAGCTCGGCGACGACACCGGCGCCACCGAAGCCGTGCAGCAGCTCCTCGACCGCCGGCCCGGCACCGCCTCCTTCACCCGCGCCGCCTACGACCTCGAACAGCACGGCCGCGTCGACGACGCCCGCGCCGCGCTGCGCAAGGCCCGCGACGGCGCCTACGACCCCGCAGACAAGGCCTTCTGCCAGTTCCAACTGGCGGAACTGGACCGGAACTCCGGCCGCGCCCGCGAAGCCCTCGACGGCTACACGCAAGCCCTCGACACCGACCCAGGCCATACCCCGGCCCTCGCGGGCCTCGCCCGCGCCGAGGCCGCCCTGGGCCGGACCGACGACGCCGTCCGCGACTACAGCGCGGCCGTCGCCCGGGTCCCGCTACCCCAGTACCTTCTCGAACTAGGCGAACTGCAGGAATCCCTCGGCCAGCAGGCACAAGCCCGCGAACAGTACCGACTGCTGGAGGCGGAGCAACGCCTCGCGGAATCCAACGGCGTCGTGGACGATCTCACCCTCGGCCAGTACCACGCCGACCACGGCGACCCCACCGAAGCCCTCCGCCTCCTGCGCGCCGAGTGGGACCGCCGACACCAGGCCCTCGTCGCCGACGCCCTCTCCTGGGCCCTGCACCGGACCGGCGCCGACCAGGACGCGCTCGCACTCGCTCAACAGGCACAGTCTCACGGCTGGCACAGCGCGCTCTTCGACTACCACCTCGGAGAAATCGAACGCACCCTTGGCCATACCACCGACGCCCGCACCCATCTCACACGAGCCCTTGCCACCGACCCAACCTTCAACCTGCTCCAAGCACCCCTTGCCCGAGCCGCTCTGGCTGCAACCTCCTCCAACCCCTGACGACAGCTCCAGCAAGGCCTCCGCACTGGAGCGATGCTGGTAGCCCTCCCCCATGCTCCGAACGACGAACCTCACGTCTCCCTGGCAGGGGCGGCAGGTCCCGTCGAGGAACCTGGGTCAGGTCAGCTGGTGGGTCAGAGCCCGCCGGGATCTTCACAGTCAGCAGGGCGCGGCGCGGCGGGTCCGTGACACCACCCACGGGATGCTTCGTCCGGTGCGAGCGGCCAACTCGGCCAGGGTGACACCCTCCGACCGCCGCTCCCCCAACCACACGGCGATGTCCTCCGTCCCGACGCGCTGCGCGGCAGCCAAGTCGTTGGATGCCACCCGCGCGCGCCGGCCTGCCGGCGAGTTCTCGCCGACCGCCCGCACCCGCACCCGACAGGTGTCGAGCAGCTGCCTCATCTGCTCGTTTCCGACCCCGAGCACGCGTGCCGTCGCCTCCATGCTCATGTCGGCCTCGACATACAGCGCCTGGACAGCCGCGCCCACATCGGCATACCCCAGAGTCCGCACCCGCGCCTCCAGCCGCGCCGCGGCGTCCGCCACCTGGGTCCGCCTCCCGCTCGCAAGCCGCTCGGCCTGCTCCCGGACGAACTCCGCGGAAGTACCCCGAGCGACGAACGACCGCCGCGCCTGTCGGGACAGCTCACCGTCCCTCGCCATCGCCTGGCCGACCGCGAAATGACTCCGCATCCGGGCGGAGGCATCGAATGCGGCCCGCTGCGCCGCCGATCGAGCCAGGCTCAAGGCTCGGGCGCTGAGTGCCCGGGTGCGGAGCAGCCCGAACTCCTCGCGGTACTCGGCGGCCGTCATGTCATGGGCTCGCACATGGGATCCCAGCGAGCGGAAGGCGCGCCCGCAGACATGGCAGAGCACCAGGTCGGCATTCTCGTCACGCACCAGCCGACCGCATTCGAGGTCGGCAGTGTGCCGGGCACCTGTGCTGCTGGTCCGTCGAACACCGGTCTTCACGCCGGGCACCCTCCATCCGATGCAAGCACCTTATTGCTCAGAGTATGCAACAGCTTACATATTGCAATAGATTCGAATCCGCGGTGCTCCCGCGATGGGGGCGGGGCGACGGCACGCTCCTGACTGGCGGCGCCCTCGTGTCGCCGGCGACCGTGGCCCAAAGTACAAGACCTTGCCGTGACCTGCGGGTTTATACCAGCCGTCCCACCGTCGGACGTCGCCGGAGAGGGTGTAGCGGCGGCAGCCGAGGACTTCCTCGGTCCCGATCCCGATGTCGCCTGCGAACCAGGCGAGGACTTCCTCGACCTGGCGGTCGGGAAAAGTAGGCCGGGGAGTCCCGGTGAGGATGCCTACTGAGGTTTTCAGGGTGGGGTCGGTGGTCTGAGAGTCAGGCCGGTGGCGGTCAGGCATCCGTCGATCAGGTGGGGTCGGAGTTGGATTCGGCGCAACTCGCGGCGGAGTGTGCGGTCAAGGTCGTCGGGCGTCCCGAAGGCGGTGTTCGCCATCGCTCTGCGCACGAGTGACCAGACGGCCTCGACGGGGTTCAGGTCGGGTGCATAGGGCGGGAGACGGACGGTGGTGAGCCAGTCGTGTTCGGCCTCGTACCGTTTCAGCCCCGCTGACAGGTGGGTGTTGAGATTGTCCCAGACGACCACGATCGGTCCGCCGAGTTGGATGTGGGCCCGGACGAGCAGATCACGGTAGTCCTTCCAGGAGAAGCTCTTGCGGGCTCGCTTGAGGAGGAGGTGGTTGCGGGGCCGGTAGATCAGCCGGCTCTCGCCCGGGCGATAGCAGCACAGGGCGGCGATCGAGGTCCTGCGTCGGGATCCGCCACGGACCCGGACGACGGGAGTGTCTCCGCGTCGGCCCCAGGTGCGGGCGCGGGGCGGCGTCATGGAGAAGCCGGCTTCGTCCTCGAAGACGATCCAGCCGCCACACGCCGCCCCGATGCTTTTACCCGCGGCCACACCTCCTTCTTCCACAGCTCCACGGCGTTCTCGTCGCGTTCGAGGGCCCTGCGGGCGGGTGCCTGCCAGGACCAGCCGTGCCGTTTCAGCAGCCGCCACACCGTCGGGACCGAGAGACTGAGCTGCATCCGACGGTGGATCACGCTCCGCACCCGGGCCAGCGTCCACCGCTCATCCGCGAAACCATGCGCGGTCGGCCCCTTGCCGAGTTCCGCCTCAAGCACGGCGAACTGGGCGTCGGTCACAGTCGGGGAGTTGGCCGGCCCTGCTGAGCGCAGTGCCTCCATCCCGCCCTCGCGCCAGGCACGACGCCAGCGTTCCACCGACCGCACGCTCACCCGCAGATCCTTTGCGATCACCGTGGTCTTCTCACCCACCGCGAACCGCATCCCGGCCTGGAACCGGATCCCCTCACGAAACGCCCGACGCTCAGCGGTCAGGCCCCCACCCTCCGGATACCTCACACCAACGGCATACCGCAGGATCATGAACCGTCACTACCCGACGACAACCCGAAATCCTCAGTAACCGGTGCCGGGTTGCACGGTCCTGGGCGGCCAGGTCGCGGCCGGCGCCGACGTGGTGGCGCCACGCCTCGGTGGGGTAGCCGTCTGGAGGTGGCCCGTTCTTCAGTACAGAAGTTGTTCGCGTTCCTTGATCGGCCGATGCCCGGCTTAGGCGGTAACGTCCCGGTGGCCTTGCGCGGACAGGGGTGGGCTTCGGGAGCGCTTTTGGATGGGATGGCGGGACCGTCGACCGTCGGAGGGCGTCGTGGCTGGATCTGAGTTGTCACCGGAAGAGTTGGCGCTGGTCCGGGAGTATGTGGAGATTCCGCCGGGGACGGGAGTGGACCGTCTGACGTGCAGCGGGCGCGTCTGGCGAGGGCGGTGGGCGGTTGGTTTCGGAAGGTCGGCCCGGGCCTGTACCTAATCGTCACCGAGACACCGCGGCCGGGCGGCGGCGATCCGCTGTGAGTCGCGTCGGGGTGGCGGCGGTACTGCGTGTCGTGCCGGTCTGCGGGTCAAAGTTGGTGAGCCAGGCGCCGGGTCATCACGGCGATGGCGGCCCACGTGATGAGGGCCTCGCTGTGCTGGAGGTGTCGTGTCTGCCTGCTCGGCTGAACCGATGAACTCGACAGAGAACTTGTGCGGCGCGCACGGCCTGGTCGTCGGTGCCGGCGGCCGGCCTCCCGACCAGGGATCTGTCCGGCGCGGCACTCGACCCGCCCGTACGCCGGGTGAGTGATTCGGGGCAATCCGCTCGCTGGGGGTCTCCGAAGGTGATGTGCGGCCTGGCGTGTGCTTGCTGGCGGGCGCCGGCCGCGTGGGGCGGGACCGTGTGAGCCACGTGGGCGTGGTGGACGGTTCCGCCTCATCTGCTCTCACTCAGTGGGCGGGTCAGTCCTGGGCGAGCGGGACGGCGATGTCGACGACGGCGTCGGTGGTGGTGAAGTCGCCGAGGGCGACGGCCTGGCCGGTGAGGACATCGACCCGGTAGAAGGTGCGCGCGCCGTTAACGCCGAGGGTGGCGTAGCCGTGGTTGCTGCCGTGGCTGGGGGAGTAGTAGATGTCGAAGCCCGCGTCCGGACCGGCGTCCACCCCGAGGCGGCCGGTGGGCGCGAGGGTGCCGGCGTTGGCAGGGGACTGCAGGGAGATGCGGTCGAGGGTGGTGTCGACGTCGAAGAGGGTGGTCGCGGTGGCCGGGTCGAGGTCGTTGTTGGTGTAGGCGACGCCGGTGACACCGGTCGCCGTGGTTCCGGTGGTGGCGGGCGGGACGGCGGGGTTGGTGAGGGTGCCGTCCGCAACGGTGGTCCCGGCCGCAGGTGCTCCGGCGGGGTCATCGATGTTGTGGCGCAGGTTCTGACCGGTGTCGGAGACGATCCGCAGCCGGTTCGCCGCCGGGTTGAAGTCCACCCCGAAGTAGGTGCCCTGCAGCGCGATCGTCAGCTGGGAGACCTTGGTCGCGCAACCCGTGGTGCCGTCGACGGTGTAGATACCGCCCTGGTCACCGACCCCGTACAACAGGCCGTTCTGCACGCGGTAGTCGATGCCGACCAGCCGCATGTCGCCCTGAAGACCGTCGATCCGCCCGATCGTGCGGCTCTGGTCGGGGTGCAGGACCGGGAAGTCGACCAGCCGCTGGTCAGCGGTCAGGCCCACCGAGTGCAGGTCCTCCCAGACCTTCCCGTTCGCCGGCAGGACGAGGTTCGGGGTGCCGACGGCGTGGGCCGGCACGATCGCCACGGCAGCCGCCATGACGACCGCTGCGGCAAGCAGAGTGGTACGCAACACAGAACTCCTTGCTGGGGGTGTGCGGCGCCGGAACGGCAAACCGCTGCGCCCAGCAACCCATGAACGGCGGCACTGCGGTGGCAGGCTGCCCCGGTCGTTCACCCGCTCGGCCCGGCGAAGGAAGAACTCGCAGCGCCCGTGATCTCCGGCACCCGCGCCACGGCGGTCGGGCAGGGCAGCTGGATCGTGATGCCCAGGCGGTTGGCCTTCGTCTGGGAGGGTGAGTGCCTCGCGCCGTGCCTCGGCTCCTGACCCATCGCCCCGGCGCGGTCGGGCCGCGTCGTGGGACGTCTGGGGTTCGGTCAGGTCGGCGTTGTGGGTGTGGGGGGCAGGGGGCTGATGCGCAGGTAGGCGGGGAGCACGGCGTGCGGGGCTTTCCGGCCGCGCCTGCGGGGAGGGCGGGTGCCGGTGCGGGGTCCGGTGGGCTGCGGTAGAGGGCGGTGCCGGCCTGGATGAACGCGGCGTACGCGTCGCGGTCGCCGGGGTCCGAGCTCCGGAGGGCTTGCGCGCGCTGCTATGCGAGGTGCAGTTCGGCGGTGCCGCAGGCCGACTGCTCGCTGTCCTACTCGTTGTCGTGGGGCCGGTGGGTCGTCACGGCCGTCATCGAAGGGCCCGGCCCGGGCGGAGGGCGCCGCCATGCCGTCCCGCTGTTGCACCGAATGTGCGGGTGCGACCTGGTTGTGGGCTGTTCGGGTGGTTTTGGTGCCCGGGGCAATCCGGGGTGGGGCGGGGAGCGAATGGGGGGTGCGTGGCCGCCGGCTTGTCGGGCGGTGCGGCCGTGCACGGGCGGGGCTCCGGCACTCAAAGATCATGGTGGGGCCCCGCCTCCTTCGGCCTACCGGCCGCGGGAGGGTGCCGCGGGATTAGAGGCCGAGCAGGCCGAGGCCGAGGATGCCCCCGCCGTTGTAGCCGTTGCCGTGCCCGTAGCTGTTGCCCAGGCCGCCGTTGCCGTACCCGCCGTTGCGGTACTCGTCGCAGTCGTTGCTGGAGTAGTACGTGGTGCTCTCGCTGTAGTACACGTGCTCGGTGCCGGCCTGCACCTGGTGGTTGTAGAACTGCTCCGAGCCGCCGCCCCGGCCGCTGTGGCCGTGGCTGGAGGCGAACGCGGACCCGGCGGCCGGGACGGCGACGATGCCGGCGGCGAGCACGGTGGTGGCCAGGGTACGAGCTATACGCTTGGTCATGGAAGATCACTTTCCCTCCGGGGACGGCGAATCCGCCCCACCTGGCCGACGCTAAACACCCCTGGCCACCGGCGCGCGCCGGCAGGGCCACCCGGCCCAGCCCTGGTCCGTCGAGATCTTGCCCAGCCGGCCGGCACCCGCTCGGCCGCCCCGCTCAGCGGCCGGGCGGCGGCGTACGGATGAATCTCTCCACCGGACCGGCATGCCCACGGCCCGCCGACTGGCGGCAGCGCTACCGTCCAGAAGCGGGCCTTGATGCGCCTGGCAGGCGGCCCGCCCACCGACCCCCCCGGTGCGCGGGCCGCGCCGCACCTCCACAGCGTGAGGCATCAAGGTGTGGGTGGTGTGGGTCAGGGCTTGGCGTCGGTCAGTTCCCACCAGGGGACGGGGCCGTCGTCCAGGTCGGAGAGCGGCCACCAGAGGTCGGCGCCGGGGCCGTCAGCCTCCAGGACCTCCAGCTTCGCGACGCCGGCCGCCACGGTGCGCAGCATCCTGGCGAGGTAGGGGGTGCGGGCGGCGGTCTCCAGGTCGGTGGCGCGGTTGGCGAAGCCGGTCTGGCCGGTCCCGGTAGGGACGAACAGCAGCCGGGGGAAGACCGGGTAGCGGCGCTCCCACAGCGGTTTGCGGCCGCCCTGGACGGCTTTGATGGTGCCGGCCCGCATCCCCGCCGCCGCGCCTGCTGCGCAGGTCGGGGACTCAGAGAAGGTCGCCTTCCAGGCGGGCCGGGATGGCCAGGAGGAACAGCCGGCCGGCCGTGGCGGCGGCCGGGAACTCGAAGACGCTGGCGAACGGGCCGGTGATCAGCAGTAGCGACCGCTGGGTGCGGACCGCTCGGCGCCATTCGCGGGCCGCGGCGATCTCGCCGTCGAACCAGAGCAGTCCGCCGGGACGGTGAACGGACAGGTGGCAGTGGGTGAGCACCGCCGCCCAGGACGGCTCGGGCCCGGCGAGCGCCCGGCCCGTATGCCGGTCCGCCCAGCCGTCCTCCCCCCGAAGGACACGGTCGGGGGCCGCCGGGACGATCAGCGCGGGGCGACGGTCCAGGAACTCCGGCCAGAGCCGACAGCCGAGCCCGGTGCCGCTGATCATCTCCATGCGCGCCCTGTTCCCCCTGCCCGGAGCACTCACCCAGCCTCTGGGCATGTCACATCATCGGCCAAGCCGCGGCCCGGGCGCGGGCGAATCGACGAACGGGAACACGCCATGGGCAAGTCGGCAAACCCCGGCCCAGACCTCCCCGGCTGGTCCGGGCCCCGGCCACCCGCACCACCGCGAGAACGACCAGTCCCCTGGCCCTCACCAGGCAGCGGCCGGACCGTGCGGCGGGACCGCCTCTGGGCGGCGACGGCCTGGCCATAATGATGATCGCCGCCAGTGCCCTCAAGGCCGCCAGCAACCGCCCTGGGCGGACCAGCCGCCGTCCCGGACCCCAACCGACCGCCCCACGGCCCGCCGAGCACCCCTCGACGCCATCACCGCGCCGCCACGTCCGCACCCCCGCCGATGTCCGCAAAGCCGCCCTCCGCCATGTCCCTGCCGCCGCTGGCCTCGAAGCCGCGACCGCTGTAGGCCTGCCCGCCGCCCCGCCGCCGACGCTGCTCCCGGGCCCGGTATTCGTGACGCCGATCGTGACGCACCATCCGGCGAACCTTGATGGCCCAGGTCAACCCCCGTGGTGAAAGACCGCTCAAAGCCGACGGGTCACGTCACGTGCCACCCTGGAGTGCGGCCCGTCCCGCCCGCCCCGGGTCCGAACTGCCTTTCTGGGTATGCCTTCTGGGCTGGTGCTCACAGGACCGGTACGCTGCCGTGGATGGCCTGCGCCGTCGTCGATGCGGGGGGTCGCACATGTCGAACACCATTTTCCTGCTCCTCTCCATCGGCCCGCTCGTCATGGTCCTGGCGATGATCGTCTGGCAGCGCGCGGGCGAGGCGAACGACGCCTACACCGGGGTGGTCACCGGCCGGTGGGTGCACAGTTCGATCGGTACCTACGGCCCGTCGGGCCATCTCATGATGGGGATCCGCACCGACGAGGGGCGGGAGGTCACCATCGAGGTGAACAGTCGGACGTACCGGTCGCTCGGCGTCGGCGACCGGGTGGTCAAGGCGCCCGGCGCGCGCTGGCCGGTGCGGTCGGACTGACGAAGCGAACAGCTCTCCGACACCGTCCGGCACGCCTCGCCGCCCGCGACCACCCTCGGGACACCGCAGACCGCGCGCGGCTCGCGCACCGAAACCCTCGGTCGGGCCGGGAACCGCAGTGTCGCGGCCGGCCTGCCCGGTCGGAGGTGCAGCGCGACGGCCGGCACTGGGCCGCAGTTCCGGGTGACACCTGGCTGCAGCAGCGGGACACCCAGGGGTGCAGCTGCGAGGTTGTCCAGCCGGATCCGGCAGGTTGTCCCCTGCCCCGAGCGACCTCCCGCCATGTTGTCCTTGGGCTGCAGCCCGCTGTCGCGCCCGGCCGCGCCGCACCTGTGCTGCACGACCTGACGGGTTGCTGTACTAGCGGCGGGAGCACCGAAGAGGCCTCCCACCGCTCACCCGATCGCGCTCACCCAGCGGCGTCGGCGAGCGCGGCCGCGGCTTCACGAGGGGCGGGAAGGCCGGCGGTGAAGACGCGGTTCGCCTTGGCCGCGTCCCGCCCGGTCCACGGCGCGCTCGCGTCCAGGACCGGGCCGATCGGCTTGGGCTTGAACGGGCCGACGACATCCGTGAGGCCAGCGATCCAGCGGTCGATGACCCAGCACTTGGTCCCGTAGTTCGTCGGGCTGCTGAGGCTGTTCATGCTCTCCACGTTGGTGGCGACCTCCTCGCGCCACTTCTCCAGTTCGCCGGCCCGGGTGTAGCCGACCTTGTCGGTGATCCGCTCCCACGATGTACCCCTGGCCACCTCGGCGGTGAGCGCCCAGGCGGTGAGCCGGTCGGTGCGGTACCGGAACTGGCGCACCGCGGCCGCGTAGTCGCCGGCCTCGGCGGGGTCGTGAGCGAGGAGCAGCGCCAACCGGGTCGCCTTCTCGGCCAGATCCTGGGCCTCGGAGGCGAGCATCAGCCGGGCCCGGTCGGAGGCGCTGAACGCGCCCATCGGGAGCTTGTAGACGCCCTTCCAGGCGTCGGCGGTCGTGTCAGTGGCGGTGTCGTCGCTCATGCCAGGTGAACACCACCGGCAGACCAGAGGTCACGCATCCGGCGGCCCGACCCGCTGGCATCAGCCGATCTCCAAGGTGTCTGACCGGGCCACCAAGAACACTTGATGGTCACCCTAGGCACCTTGAAGCCGTAGGTCAGGAGACCATCAAGGTGTCCGGTCCTCGGAGCCCTGATGGCGGCCGAGCGCCGTCTCCAAGGTGAGCACCAGAGCCTCTCCAAGGTTCCCCAGCGATACCTTGGAAGCTTCCCCAGGACACCTTGATGGTCGCTCTGGCATTCCTTGATTGGCCATCAAGGAGCGGGCGTCTTCGCACGTCAAAGCCTTGGTGAGCGAGCGTTCACCAAGGTTGGACAGCCCCGTGGTGCTGATAGCCGACCACCGGCTCCAGCAGCGCGAGCGCCGCGCCAGGCACACCCTGGCCTCCTCGGCGATCACCGCCTCCCTCGTCCACTCCGCCGGGCACGGGTCCTGCTCCGATGCCCAGCGGTCAGGAGACGGTCCACTGGCCCGTACTGGGGGCGAAACCGCTGTCCAACGCGAACTGGATCTTCGCGACTTTGGAAGTGGTCGGAATCTCGAACGTGATGTACCCGAGGGCTGTGTCGCCGGGAGTGATGGTGACGCTGCCGGGAAAGCTGGGACCCGCGGTGGTGTTCGTCGTGATGCTGGCGTTGAACTGCTGTCCCTGGCTGTCGGCGAGCCGCGCGCCGTTGCTGGGACTGTCGTCGTAGACCGCTGTTCCCGTGTTGCCGAGCCGGAACTGGACCGCGACCAGCCTCGTGCCGGCCTTCGGCGAGGAGAACGTATCTGTGGCGCTCGCGGGGTCGACGACCTTGACGACGGTGACGTCCACCTTCTCCTCAGGCTTCTGCCCCGAGAGCGCAAGCGTGTCTCCGACCGACGCGGCCGCCGGGACCGACGCGGTGGACGCCGAGGAACTCGCCCGCCCAGGCGATACAGAAGGCGTCCCGGACACGGAAGAGGCCGCCGAGCTGCTCTGCGGGGAGGTAACCACCACCTGCCCGCTCGAACACCCCGCGACCAACGCCACCAGCGGCAGACCCCACCCGAGAACGACCACACGACGCATCAGATCCTCCAGCCTCGGATCGCTGTACTCCATCACCATCACCCAGACCCGCCCCACCCGCACCCCTGCCACCGGCCTGAAGAGCGCCCACCACCTCGCCCACGACCCTCAGACCGGCACCGCGAACCCCCACACGCCCTGAACGACGCCGAGGACCAGGCCGCCGCCACTCCGAAGCACACCCCGCCACCCCCACCGCCGCTGCGCACGTGCCGTAGGCTCGCCCCGGTTACTGTCCAACCAACACCGCCCGGCCGCTCGGACCGCCGCAGGGGACCAGTGAGAATCGCCCCGCGGCCCGTTGTCCCGGGTTCGGACCGGTCTGGCAATCACGCTTCCGGTACCGCTTCCGATACCGCTTCCGGTCAACCCCCACCTTGATGGGGCATCAACGCAGGTCAGACCCCTTGTCCAGGCCGCCCAAAAAGGCTGACAGCCCTTCTGTCGCCTGCCTGGCGCGGCTCCTCAGGGTCTCGCTCCGGGCCACTCAGGCCCTTCGCCCAACCCCCGGGCTGTCCCCCCCGGCCCCCAGGGGCGAAGCCCGGTGCTCGCGCCGCGGCCGGGCAGCTCGGCGATCCGGTGGCCGGCGTGCGGGCGGGTGGGGCCGGTCGGTGGCGGCCGGTGCGGGCGTGATCGACTTGTCGGCGGCGTGCGGTATGCAAAGCAGTCAGCCACCGCACCGCAGACCAGTGAGGGGGAGCGCCGTGAGCGACCGCCAGCCCGCCCCGGGCACACCTGACCAGCCCGACGGCCAGGGCGCCGCCGCGCCGCTGCGGATCGTGGTCACGGTTGTCTGGCCGGGGTCTGCTGGGGACGGTCGGGGTTCCGTGGACGCGGTGGTTCCCCCCGGGGGCGTTGGATATGGGGGAGCGGTGGGCCGGTCGGCTCCGGCAGGATGGCCCGATGAGCTTCTTCCGTCGACGTCAGCAGTTCCTGCCACACCCCGACAACGGCGCGAGGGCCGTGGAACGTCGCCGGGCCGCGGTATCGTGCCCGGCTGCTGTGGGGCAGTGACGTGCTGCCTTACCTGTACCGGATCACCAAGTACGACCCCGCGGACCGCGACGAGCGGGGTTACTACACGGGGGCGGTGGAGGCGGTCAGCGATCACGGGCCCGTCGAGGCTGCCTACCTTGAGGCGATTGCAGCCTTCGCCGAGGACACCGGTGTGCGGTACATGGCTATTCGCGAGCCTCAGGCCGCGCTCGGCTTCGTGCACTTCGGCTCGGAGTCGGCGGTCGAGGACGGCGCTCTCGCCGGACTCTTCCCGTCCGACCTGACCGGCTTCCACGACGGAGCGCAGGTACCGGTGCCGGCCGGCCTGGAGCTGGTGCGGGCGATGCTCCGCGGCGACAGTGCCTGGTGTCGGCTGGAGGTGGAGGACACCTTCGCCGTGCACGTCGGCTGGGACCAGTACGTGTACGTAGGCAGCAACGTGCCCTGCGAAGCGGCGCTGGCGCGCACCCGCGAACTGGGCCTCTTCCCCGAACCACTGGATGCTTCCCCGTACGAGGCGCATTTCGACGAACCGGGTGAGCAACGCCCCGCCGACGACGTCTTCTGGGCGCGTGCGCGCTGGTGCGTGGCGATACGCGAGGCGGCGCTCCTGGAGGAGATGCACGTCGACAACGCCTCCCGCTGGCACCGGCTCGGCGATGGCACGCTCGATGCGGTGCGCGCCCGGCTGACCCCGCGGGCCCGCCTCGCCGTCTGGCCGGACCTTTCCACCGACGTAGCCGCGGTCCTGGCTGGCCTCCCGGACGAGGGCCTGGTCGAATGCGTGTGGGAGGACCAGGACGGCCGGATCACCAGCACGGTCGCCGACGAGACCCAGTTCACGGCACTGGCAGCCCAGGTCCGCGGCGCACGTGCCGCTGCCGTCCTGCCGATGGACGTCAATGGGCGCAGTCCCCTGTTCACGGCCGTGCTGCCCCACGGGGACGGCGTCCTGCGCGCCCGGTGGCGCACCGAGCCGACCCCGAGCGACCGGGACTGGTCCTTCCTGAAGACCCTCCGCCGCAGCCAGAGTGTGACCGGCACCGTCACCGACATCGCGGACTTCGGTGTCACGTTCGTCGACATCGGCGGCTTCACCGCGATGATCAACATCCCCGAACTGTCCTGGCGCCCCATCAACCACCCCAGACGCCCCGAACACCCTGCCACACCCCTCCATGTCGCCAAAAACAAAGTCCCGGCCGCCCCCAAGCGGCTGGGACTTTCTATTTGTGCGACCCAGCACGAACACAATGAGCGACCACTTGGACCACGCCGACGACGAGCGCGGCCTGCCGTCCCTGCCGCTGCCCGTCGTCCCCGACCTGCTGAGCGGCCAGCTGATGATCCCGGCCGCCGCCGTCACCCTCCTGCTGCGCGCCATCGCGCCGGCTGGACCGCCTGCCCCTGCGACGACACCGACTGCCGACAGACCGCGGCGCTCTACGCCGCCTCCCCGCCGACCAGCTGGACGTCGAGTGCATCGCGGCCGCTGGCCCCACTGGCTGACCCCGCCCGCCGGCTGACCCGCCACCCGCCCCGCCCACCGAGGGCCCGACTCCCCGCACACCGGGGAGCCGGGCCCTCTTCGCATGCCTGGACCAAGGAGACCGCGATGCCGACACTGCACTACACCCCCGCGGCCGCCCGCACCCTGCACTGCCTGGAACAGGGCCGGCGGGCCGACTCGGTGAAGCCAGCTCGCCGCGGACCCGCGCCACCCGGGCCTGCGCACCCACCGCTACCGTGTGCTGCCCGGCCACGGGGGCCGCCGCGTCTGGGATTCCTACATCGAGACCGGCGCCGGCGCCTGGCGCATCTACTGGATCTGGGGCCCGGCCGACACCGGCCGTCCCGCCCGCGACTGCCAGGACGGCGCGGTGCTCACCGTGCTGCTGATCGGCCCACACCTGTAATCGCGGTGTCGGCCCGACTGCCTCCCGTCACCCGATACCCTGGATGCGTGACTGTGAGTGATGAGCGCCTTCGGCGGCTCTGCGACCGCTTGTGGGACCGCTGGATGGACCTGTTCGGTGCGGACAGCGACAGCGCGGAGCGGGTTTGGGCCCGGCTGGAGTGGGTGAACCAGGTCATCGAACGGCGGAAACAGGGAACGGCGGCACTGGACCGGACCCGGAGCCGCGTGATCGGCGACATGCTTCGGGAGAACGGCTACCGGCCGGTGCGGTCGGTGGTGAGCGGCGGGCGCCCGGAATCGAATCGGGCACGATTCTGAGGCCGCGTGCCTGCGCTCGGCGGCCCGGGGTATCCCGCGCGCTACTGCTGGCGAGGCAGAGCGATCCGGTCGATCAGCTCCCGCCGCACCACCACGCTGCGGCTGATGCTGTCGGCCCAGGTCTGGCACCGCACCTGGGTGACCGGGCGGACGAACCCGGCGAAGCCCGGCAACGCGTCCAGGACGTGCAGGAACCCGCGCACGACGGCCCGCGCCGCACCGATCGGCGCCCCCGTGTCCTCATCCACCGTCACGATCCCCACCAGCCGCCCGCCCAGACCCTGCCCGGTACGCCCCCGCTCGGCCCACTGCACGACCAGCCACCCGCCACCGACCACCCAGTAGCCACCCGCCAACGCCCCACGGATGTCCGTGTCCGCGAGCAGCGCCAGCAACTGCAGCGCCGCGAACGCCGACGACAACGCCGACAACCCGGCCAGATACGCCGTCATCAACCCGCCCGCGATCCCCACCTCGATCCCCGCCGCCGTCGCCCGCTGCGCCCAGGCCGGGGATGCCGGGCTTCGTGGCGGGCGTGGCCGGGACCCGGCCGGTCGGGCCGGCGGGGTGCCACCAGGGCGCGGCGGGAGGAGGGACCGGGTGCGGCCATGACCGGTCGACGCCCTCGCGGCCCGGGGCACGCCACGCCGGGGCGCGGACCACGCCGTGCGCCCCGGACGCCGTGCGCCCTCATTTGGCATGTTCGCGGCCCACCGCCGTCGCACCATCCGGGCAGTCCCCGACCAGAAGTAGGCGACGGCTTCGACGGCCGGGGCCGGCCGCAGGGCCGCCGGTTCCCGGCGCGCTGGTCTGCGGTCCCGTCGGGCCGGCTGGCGGTCAGCCGGCCCGACGGGACCGCTTGGTACTCAGCAGGGGTGCCAGTTGGTCCATGTGCCGTTGCCGTTGTACGTATTGCACCAGCTGCCGCCGTTACTGCCGGTCACCCACACGGTGGGGATTCCACCGGAGAACGCGCCCCAGACGCCGTCCAGGACGCCGCTGCTGTCGCCGAGGGGGGCCCAGGAGGCCCATGATCCGTTCGCGCTGTACTGGTAGTTGTGCCAGACCCGGCGGTCGGTACCGAGGAGCACCCACTCGTGCCGGCCGTCCGGCCAGTTCAAGCGAGTGACTGTTGTGTCACACAGGACGTATGCGCTGGGCGCACCGTCCGGGAAGTCGGCCGTGCAGGTTCCGCCGCCCGCGCGGGTCGTGCCGGTGACGGGTGTGCTTGTGATGCTCGGGCTTTCGACGGAAGCCGGCACACCGGCAGTTGCGGGCCCGTTCGGGGCCGGTGCCGCCTGCGCGGTCGCGACGGGGCTCAGTGCGGCCACGAGTGCCAGGGCCGTCGCGGCAAGGATGCCGGGCTTTTTCATGGTTCCCCCCAGAAATGGTGTGACAGGTCTCCCAACGGCGGGCGCTCGTTGGTCGGCCACAAGCATGTGGTTCGGGGAGGCGCGTTTCCAGAGCACTGGCAAGTGGGGCATGGACATGACTCAAAGTCGATCGCGTTGGCCAGATACCCCGGCCGGCATCCCCGACCATCCAACTCCTCGACGAGGCCGTCCGGTGCGCCGTACTGAACCAGGCTCGATCGCGGCGCGCGGCTCCCGGGGCGCCGCCGTGCTTCGGCCTGCGAGGCCGGCTGCGCTCGCCCATACCCGGCCCCTCCCCCGGGACGGGTGTAGGAACCCGGCCCCGGACGGGTCGGGCCGCAGGGTCCTGCCCGGCATCCGGGAGGGCGGCCTGCTCAGCTGCATGAGGGACTCGTGGCGGTTGCGGGTGGCGTCGCCGCGCCCGGTGCCCCGGCCGCCGGGGTGGTGTCGACGGGAACGGCCCCACAGGCCGGCCCGGGGCGGGTACCCATCTCCGGCACGACATCTGCGCCGACCGCCGCGTCCCGGGCCTGTCGGCTCGGCGGCGTGCTCCTGGCGCTCGCGCTCGCCCACACTCTGCGCTTTCCCGCTGACGGGCACCGGAACCCGACCCCAGGTCGCTGGGGCCGGTTCGGGATCAGGCCGCCGGGCCCTGCACGGCGTCGTTCGGGCGGGCGGTCTGCTTGAGCTCCATCGTGGCCTTGTGCCGGTTCTCGGTGCCGGCCCAGTACGGGCGGGCGTACAGCTCGGCGCCGACCCCGAGACGTCCGAGGCCCTCGACCAGGCCGTCGCCGACCTGCTGGCGCAACAGGGCACCGAGTGACCGACCAGCACCAGCAGCCGGACCCGGCTGGTCGCCGTGGTCACCGACCGCGCCGCCCAGCGCGCCAAGGAGCTCGGCGCCGACCAGGCTCTGGAGGCGCTGCGCGTCGAACTCGAACAGGACCCGCGGCTCGGCCGCCCGATCCGCACCGTCGCCGAGGGCGGCCAGCAGGTCGAGCTGTACTCCACCCGGATCGAGGGCGACCCGTCCAAGGCCGGCCCGCTCTGAACGTCGTGCACGCCTACGCGCCCGCTCCGCCCTGGCCGCCGACCGTGCGGATCGCCGCCGTCGTTCCCGAAGACCCGCCGCACCCGGCGTTGTAGAAGCCGGGCCAGCCCGGCCGCGCCCGCTACGCTGCTGCCAGTGCCCGCCGGACCCGAGACGCACAATCCGGGCCATCACCGGCGGGCACCGTCGCGCCGCGGTCGGTTTGGGGCACGACTGGGACACACCCAGGACCGTCCCAGCATGCCCGGTATACCCGATTCGCTAGGACAGCCCCACCCTGTTTGCCCAGGTAGCGGTGCCACGCGCCCGGACCTGAGACGCACTATGGAAGGTGAGCGGGTCAGGAGGCGATTGACCCGTCTCAAGTTAGTTTGACGTGTCTCATCGAAGTTTGACTGCCGTGGATTTGTCTCTCCGGAGTTTGACGTCGCAGGTCAGGTACCGTGCGGGGATGATCGAGGGTCTTTCGTCCGATGCTGACGTGCCTGCCGGGATACTGCTGGCCGGCTACTTCGTCGCGGTACCTGAGCGGCGCTCCGGCTCGGGCATGCCCTGGACGGAGCGGCTGACCACGGCGTCGGACTGCCTGATCGACTGGCTTCCGGAGGACGGTTCCTGGTTCGGTACGGCGGGGGAGGCGCTGGAGGCTTGCCTGCTTGTCCAGGTTCCGGTGGAGGCCCGGCTGTACGCCCTGCTGGTTCCCGCCGACCATGTCAGCGGCTTCGTCACCGACATCCTCACCGCCGGGACGGATGAGCCGGTGCTTCTTGCGCACCTCGACAGCCGGGATGGCGGGGTTGCCCGTCAGGTGGCCGCGGGCGGGCACGTGCTCGGCTGGGAAGTGCTCGGCTACGACGAGGGCCTGCTTCACAGCTGGCTCTGCAACAACCTGTACGACGACGGTGTGCGCGAGCTTGGCGTGGGCACCGGCGAGCACGGCCTGCTGCCCGACCGGAAAGCCGCCGTGCGGGTTGCCGCCTGGGCCAATATGCGCGGTGACACCAAACCGGTCACCTGGTTTCCCGGCGCCCTGATGGAGTGGGACGCCCCGGTCCAGGGCCGTATCACCTCCGCCGCGGCCGACGCCCCAGCACCTCCTGACGTGCGGCCCTGGTGGCGCCGGATCCTCTGACTCACCGAGGCGGACTATGGACGGCAGAGCGGTCAAACTTCGATGAGACGCGTCAAACTAACTTGAGACGGGTCAATCGGGGTGCGGGCGGCGCGGGTGCGGGTCGGGGAGACCTACCTGGTGCGCGTGCCGGCCGCACCCCGTACGACCGGTACCCGCCGGACACCACCGACCTGGAGTCGGTCCTGCTGCACTGGCGGCGCCTGCTGCGTGCCGGCGAGGCCTTCGAGCTGACCGTGACCGGCCTGCCCGGGCCGGACGGCGAGCACATGGTCTCCGGCGTCCTGGTCGCCGCGCACCCCGGGGTCCGGGCCAAGCTCACCGACGACCAGGCTG
Organism: Kitasatospora sp. NPDC086009; assembly: GCF_044540385.1. Classification (NCBI taxonomy): domain Bacteria; kingdom Bacillati; phylum Actinomycetota; class Actinomycetes; order Kitasatosporales; family Streptomycetaceae; genus Kitasatospora; species Kitasatospora sp. NPDC086009. The sequence continues at coordinate 28,846 of NZ_JBITSA010000018.1, read as the reverse complement.
TCGGCGTACACCTGAATGTGCCCGGCCGCGTACATGTGAACGTGCTCACCGTCCTTGCGGCCGAATCAGCTTGTCCGCCGGTACGCGCCTGGGGCCAGCCCGTGCATGCGTTTGAACGCGTTGGCAAAGGCGAACTCGGAGGTGTATCCGACCTGGGCGGCGATCGATCTCAAGGGTGCTTCCGTCGCCCGTAGAAGGCGGGCTGCCGTGGTCAGTCGCCACCAGGTCAGGTAGCCGAGGGGCGGTTGACCGATCATGGAGGTGAAGCGCCTGGCGAACGTTGCCCGGGAGAGGCCGGCTTCCGCGGCGAGTTTCGCCACGGTCCATGGCGCTGCCGGGTCCTGGTGGACTGCGTGGAGGGCGGCGGTGAGCGCTGGGTCGTTGAGTGCTGCGGCCCAGCCGGTGGTGCTGCCGTGCGTGGGCTGTTCGGCGAGCCAGATGCGCAGGATGTACATCAGGAGCGTGTCCAGGAGCGCGGGGACGGTTGCGCTGGTGCCAAGGCGCGGACTGCCCACCTCGGCGGCCAGGAGTTGCACTGCGGCGTGCAGCTCGCGGTGGCGGCCCGGATCGGCCGGCAGATGGATCAGGTCGGGCAGGGTCAGCAGCAGGGGGTGGGCTCGGGACGGGTCGAGCTGGTAGGCGCCGCAGAGCACCACAGTGGCCGGGCCACCGTGGCCGAGCCGGTCGACGCTGTCCGACGCGTAGGGACCCGGCAGTTCGGCGTCGTCGGGGCTGCAAGCGGGGGCTGTGCCCGCGGTTGCCGGATTGTCGGCCAGGGTGAGCCCGGTGCCGTGTGGCAGGAACAGCACATCGCCCGCCCCCAGTTGGACCGGCGCGGCGTGTGGGGACAGGAGCCAGCAGTGGCCCTCCAGGATCACCTGGAAGCCTGCCGACCCCGGTACGGAGGCGAACTGCTGTCTCCATGGGGCGTGCCATCGCACGTAAGCCGACCGGGGCCGGCCCGTCCGCGCCACCGTGATCACATCGCTGAGCACATCCATGGGGCGAGGGTACGCATGAGACGCATGCGCATGAACAGGGCACCCTGGCGCATGGATCGTCTCCGCTGGCGGCCGTAGGTTCAGGGCATGAAGATGAAAAGCGCGCGTATCCACACGTTCGGCGATGCGTCCGTCATCCGCTACGACGACGTTCCGCGGCCTCGACCCGGCTCCGGTGAAGTGCTCGTCCGCGTCGCGGCGACGTCGTTCAACCCTACCGAGGTCGCGTTGCGCGCCGGGCTGCTCCAGGCGTTCCTGCCCGTGGACCTCCCCTACACGCTGGGCTGGGATGTCGCCGGCACGGTTGCCGAGATCGGCTCGGGGGCCGAGGGGTTCGCTGTCGGCGACCGGGTCGTCGGGCGGCTGGAGGGTACGGGTGCGGCCGCCGAGTATGTTCGGGCGCCGGGGGCACTGCTGGTCCCGGCGCCGGCTTCCGTTCCTCTCACGCACGCCGCAGCGCTGCCGGTGGCGGGGCTGACGGCCTGGCAGGCGGTGTTCGAGCATGGGAAGGTGACTGCCGGCCAGCGGGTGCTGGTCAACGGTGCGGGGGGAGGGGTCGGTGGCTTCGTGACGCAGCTCGCCAGGCATGCCGGGGCCGAGGTGATTGCCACGGCCAGCGCCCGCAGCAACCAGGCAGTCCGACGGCACGGGGCGCATGACGTGATCGACTACACCGCCGGTCCGGTCGCGGCCGCGCTCGACGGCCCGGTGGACACCCTGCTCAATCTCGTTCCGCTGAGCTCGCGTGATGCCGCTGCTCTGGCATCTGCGGTACGGCCGGGCGGGCGGATCGTCTCAATCGCAACCCCTGTCGAACCGCCTGCCGACGCTGGGGTGAGGGCGATACACATGGTCGCCCGCAACGACGTGGCGCAGTTGACGGCACTCGTGGAACTCGTCGACGCGGGTGTGGTCGCCCTCGACATCAGCGCATCACACCCGCTGGCCGACCTCGCGGACGTCCACCGCCTCAGTGAAGCCGGCCGGATTCGCGGCAAGGTCGTCATCATCCCCTGAGACGGATGGCCGCACCCTGCGGCCGGCTCCCGCAGCCACAACGCGGTGGGCACGTTCACGTGTACGCGGCTGAGCACTTTGGCGAGTACACCGACACAGGCCGTGGCGCTCGGCCTGCCGCCCGGCGTCGGCTACGTCGTCACCGGCACCCTGGCCGATCTGACCGCTACCCCGGTGGAGCTGACGACCTCCACCCCGATGACCGTGCCGGCCCGCTGGCTCCACCCGCTGGACCCGGACGGCTCGACCCAGGAGAAGTAGCCGGCGGTCCTACCGCGGCCCGGCGGCGATGCCGGCCTCGACGGCGGCCCGCATCGTGGAGCCGAGGGCGGGCAGCTCGCGGCCCAGGTCGTTCAGGACGGTGCCCGGCATCGCCGCGGCGAGCGCGCAGACGGCGACCAGCGCGATCCGCTCGCCCGTCGTCAGCTCCGGCATCGTGGCGGTGAGCACGCTGCCGGTGATGATGCCGGCGCCGAGGTCGTAGCGCAGTTCCTCGTCCAGCTCGCCGTCGCCGCCCGGGACGATCTCCCGGCTCGAGGCCCGCTCGACGGCGTCGGCGGCCCGCTCCAGCACCGTGCGGTGCCCGGTGTCCGACTGCCGCCGGGCGAGCTCCCGCACCCACCCGGCCGCCCGCCGGCCCACCTCGGACGCCTCGGCGATCACCTCGTTCACCGCCTGCCGCCGCTCCCGCTCCAGCTACTCCTGGTCGTCGTCCTCGGGGTGCCGCTCGGGCACGGGCAGGGTGGTCACGTCGCTCATGGCGGGTGAACTCGCCAGCGCCGCCAAGGTCACGCACCCCGGCGAGTTCCGGCCCCGGCGGGGCCCGCGGGGTTCGCCCCAGCCAATCAGCCCGCCGCTGGCCGGAGCCGGCAGGCCGCGCGCCGGGCTGGGTAGTCGGTGTCGGTCAGGATGTGGGGTAGGGCCGGGGGTGGCCGGCGTTCACGCACTGCTGGTTCTGCTGGTCGATCCGGTCGAGTGCGCCGGCGGGGCCCAGGGCTTCGAGCAGCATGACGGCGGTGGACACCGTGATGGCGTGGATCTGCTCGGGGAGGGCGAGGCCTGCGACGGCTGTGCCCAGGCCGCTCTGGCCGGCGGCGACGCGGTGGACGGCGGTGGTGACCGCGAACTCCACCTCCAGCGGGGCCAGGGCCGCCACCACGTCGAGGTTCCCGACCCCCATCGACGGCTCTCCGAGTTCGGTTCACAGCGCGTCGTGGTCGAGGACCAGCCAGGCCAGTACCCATTCCAGCCGGTCGGCGTCCAGGCCCGCGAGGCAGTTCTCGACCGCGGCGCGGTCCCGCATGAGGTAGGCCCGTGTCAGATCGGCGGCCCGCCAGGTCGCATCCACCAGCTGGTCGTCCACAGTCGTCATACCCCCGGTCTATCCGAGCCGCGGGCGCCGCGGCCACGGGTACCGGCCGATTCACGCCAACGAGCGGGAAGGACGCAGGCGCGGTGCGCTCGGTGAGACCAGGGCGGCGGAGACCGTGGGCTGTTGCCGTTGCGGCCGGGCGGCCCGTGTTCGGTGACAGACTGTCGGCTATGAGTGATCATTCTGACGGTTCGGCCCGGCGGCCGCTGTGGGAGCTCTTCTCTGAGCCCGCCACCGACGCCCCCGTCCCGCAGACGAACGGGGCTCGGCGTCTCGTGGTGGAGCGGGCCCCGTTCCTGGAGCCGCACGCAACCGACACGCCCGCCGGGCCTGAGGTGCCCGCGGTGCCGGGTGCCCGGCGCCGGCTCGGGCCCGGCGGCCTGGCCGCCGGGGCGCCCGACAGCCGGGGCTGACCCGCCGCGACCGGGTGTGTCCCCGTCCGTGAGCTGCGGTTCCCTACCAGCCTCCAGCGCCCGGACGTCGCCGCTGATGGCGTAGCGGCGGCAGCGAGGAGCTCCTCGGTGGTGACGCCGATGTGGGCGGCGGCGAGGGCGAGGACGTCCTCGGCCGTGCCGCCCACCGGGCGAAGGTGTGGACCGCGCTCGGGCACCCGTCGTGGCCGGCGGCGGGCGAGGACCAGCACGGCGGCCCGGACGTCCTCGATCGCGGCGCGCAGCCGCTCGGTGAGTTCCCGGGCGCGTGCCGCGTCGACCGGGCCGACCTGCTCCTGGTCGTCGGTCAGTCCGGGGGAACGATGCCCGGGCCGCTGTTCCGGGCGGGCGGCGCCGGCCCCCGCGCCGAACGCTCCATGCCCTCCGCCGGCCCTCTGCAGCAGCGATATTGACGGCACATCAGTCATCCCTTGCCATACCCTACGGTGACCGTACTATGGTGGTCGGCATGACGAAGAAACGCTCCATGCAGGAGCCAACCTTCCTCCTGCTGACCGCCCTCGCCGACCGGCCCCGGCACGGCTATGCCCTCGGCGAGGAAGTCACCGCGATCTCCGACGGCCGGGTACGGCTCGGCGCCGGCACCCTGTACGGCACCCTCGACCGGCTGCTGGCCGAAGGCCTGGTCCGGGTCGAACGGGAGGAGACCGTCGACGGGCGTCCCCGCCGGATCTTCGCCCTCACCCCGGCCGGCATCCAGGCCCTCACCGACGAGAGCGAGCGGCTGCGTGCCGCCCTCCGCGAAGCCGACCGGCGTCTGGCGACCAACCGCACCCGACTCGCCGGAGGCATGGCATGACCCCGGACCGAACCACCCCGAACACCCGACTGCTGCGCCGCTCCCTCGCCCTCTACCCCGCCTCCTACGGCGCCCCCGAGCTGGCCGAACTCGCGGACCACGCCGAGCGCCACGTGCGCACCGCAGGCCCGCTGGCCGGCCTGCGGGAGGCTGCCGACGTGGCCGGACACGGCGCCCGGGTCCGCCTCGGCCTGGTCTCCCACCGGCCGATGGGCCGGGCACTGGCCACCGCGGCCCCGCTCGCCGCCGTCCTGGCCGGCACCTACGCGGCCTGGGACCTCTGGTACACCCTCCAGATGGCCATCGACCACGGTTTCGACCAGTTGGGACCGTCCGGCACCCGGGCGGTCGCCGTCAGGGCGATGGCCCTCGCCCCGGCGACGCTGATGGCGATCGCGGTGCTGGCCGGACGCTGGACGACGGCGAGGATCCTGGCCCTGGTCACGGTTCTGGCCACGCCGTTGCTCGCAGCCCTCCACCGACCGGAACTGCGTGACTCCGAAACCGTACTGCTGACGTTCAACGCCCTCGTCCTGCTGCTCGCCCCTCCGGACCGCACGTCACATCCGCGCAGGGTCCTGCCGTGGGCACTGGCGATCTCGATCACCGTCGCGGAAGCCACCCTGATCCTGGCCAAGATCCACCTCGGGGAACGCGCCCCCCACACGGGCTTCGACTTCGCCGCCCCGCTGGTCGTCGGCATGGCCATCGCCTGCACCACACGGGCGGTGGGGCCCGCGGCTCTGGCCGCAGCAACCCTCGCCGGCCCGCCGCTGCTCTGCCCCGTACTGGTGGACTTTCACTGGGACCCGCTTCCGTTCGTTCTGCGGCCGGTGGTTCTGTTCGCAGCCGGGTACGCGGTCACATTCGCCATTGTGCGGCTGGCGGACCAGTTCGCCCGGCCGACCGAGCCGCAGCACCCCTGACCGGGGCCCGCGTCCGGCCGGGCTCGGACCGGGAGCGGGTGCCTCGCTGCTTCCGGCGGGCCGGGGGGCCGTCCCGGTCGGGCAGTACGCCGAGCGCCCCGCCCAGGGCCGCCGAGTGCTCGACCAAGGCCCGGGCGTGCCGGACGACCAGGGCGAGCCGCTCGCCGTCCATCGCCGCCAACTGCTCCAGCATGTCGGCGGCCAGTTCCGGGTTGATGCCCTCCGGCAGACTCCCGGGCCTCCTCCCGAATCCTCGGCCTGCTCGGCCGGATCACCGAGCTGCGCACCAAGCGGGTGGGCGAGAAGGACCACACCGCCGTGTCGAACGCCGACGCCGCCGAGGACACGGACGCCGGGGCCGGCCGGGGCGACGAGCAGGCGGGGGAGTCGCCGGTGGACTGGCTGCGGATCAACGCCCGCAAGCACGCCGCGCAGATCCTCCAGACGGTGAAGCTGCGCGCCTTCAACCCGCGCGCCACCGAGTGGCAGCGCATGTTCGCCCTGGCTGCGGCGTTTCGGGCCCGGCACGGGCACCTGGACGCCTGCGACAAGAGCGTCGAGGGTGACCTGGTGAGCTGGCTCGACCGGCAGCGCTACCTCAAGGGTGCCGGCCTGCTTGCCCCGGTGCGAGTGAACGAGTTGGACCAGTTGGACATGATCTGGGACAAGCACGCCCGCTCCTGGGAGCGCGGCTTCGTCCACGCCAGCGCCTGGGCCGCCATCCACGGGCACCTGGCGATCCCGGCCGCCGAGAAGCTCGACGGCCACGGCGTCGGGGCCTGGATGGGCCGCCAGCGCAAGAACTCGAAGCTGACGGTCGAGCAGGACGCCAAGCTCACCGCGCTGGACGCGATGTGGCGCATCGAGCCGGACTGGAACCGCTCCTACCGACGTCTGCTCGCTTACCTCGCCGCGGTGGCTCCCTGGACGGCCCCGCCAACCGCACCGGCGGCGACGCCGACCCGACCTTCCGACCGGGTGCGTGGCTGCGCAAGCAGGACAAGGCCCGCGCCGACGGGAAGCTCAGCGCCCAGCAGACCGCGCTCCTGGAGGCGCTCCAACGGCACGCCGAGACGGTTGTTGGCTGACTCGCCCCGTGCGAACCGGATCCTGCTGAACTGTGGTAATCCGGTCAGTGGCCAGCAATCCGAACATCCTGAGGCCGCCTTGGAACATCCGGGACGGCCTCAGCTCAGTGATGCGGCGAAATTCCATCCTGAGCAGTGGGGTTGGTCCGGTATCGTCCCGTCATGGTCATAGACCGACCCGAGCTCATCAGCCCGGCCACCCGGAACGCCTTCCGCTCGCTGTGTACGGACATTGTGGTCCGCGCGATCGAGACGGCTTGGGAGAACCAGGGCTTCGCGCCCGTTGCCCCGGAAGATCTCCGCTACCAGGACTCCGAAGTGCGCCGCACCACTTTCCAGTCCTACGCCCAGGCCGTCCAATGGGCCGACCCTGCCCACGTCGATCGCGCCCTGGTCGTCTTCGAGGACCTGGTACTCCACGGAATCCGTGAGGGCTGGCAGGGCACCTGGATGGACGAGATCGCCGTCCCACTGGAGCGCGACGGACTGACCGTCAACGAACGCGGCCGCATCACCTGGGTACGCCCACCGCTGCGCTCCCAGGCCCAGGATCTCAGCGGCCTGCGAGACCCTTCCGGAATCCTCGCCGAACTCCAGCGACCTGGCCAACAACCCCGCTGGCGCTATGGGCAGCGCCAAGCAACTTATCGAGGTGACTGCCAAGACCGTCCTGCTGGAGCGCGGCCTGACCGTCGACGAGAACGCCAAGATCCCAGCCCTGGTCAAGCAGGCCCACAAAGCCCTCGCCCTCGACGCCTCCGCCGCCACTCCCGGCCCGGACGGCACCGATGCCGTCAAGAAGATCCTCGGCGGCGTCGCCGCCATCGCCGTCGGCGTCGCCGAGCTGCGCAATCGCGGCTACGGAACCGGCCACGGCCAGGCCAGTGCACCCGCCGGCCTTGGCACCCGCCACGCCCATCTTGCAGCCGACGCAGCCCTCACCTGGTGCGAGCTCATGCTCGACACCCTCCGTGACCCTGCGGCACCTTGGCGCAAGGCCGCCTCGCAGTCGACGACTGGGGCGGGGCGACAGGTCCCGCCCTCCCGGTCCCGAGCGTCGCGGCCGACTGCGACCGGCCGCCGCTCCCGGGCGGTCTGCGGTAAGAAGGAGGTTCGGGGGAACACGACCATCGGCTGGGCGGTACACAGCGCCGACTGGGGCCGGGATGGGGCCGTTGTCCGCGTCCGTCCGGGCATCTCCCCGTGCCTCAACGAGCGGGGAACTGTCCGTTGAACACCAGGTTCCACCACTCGAAGGCCTGCGGCATGTTCCCGGCCACCTGGGCATCGGTGGCTTTCCGGGATCGTGTGGCCGCGGTCTTCAGTTTCGACAGTGTTGTTGTCCGGGTTGCTGGGCTGGAGCAGGCGGAGAACCGGCCGCCCTTTCCCTTGGGGTCGTTCATGTCGGCCAGATCTACCGTGTGGAGCCACTCCAGGAACGCCCGAAGGTGGGTTGCGGTGATGAAGGTGTTCTGGGCGGCCATGTACTGAGCGGCCCGCATCTCCAGGTAGAACGAGGAGATCGGGACGTTGTTGTAGTACTTCCAGGCCTTGGCGAGTCGGGCTAGCTTCTTGGCGGCACCCACGATTCCGGTCTGCTGGTTGACCTCGTTGACGTAGTCCAGGTGTGCGGTCGGGGCTGAGCTCATCCAACCGCTGCTGGCTCCGGGGATGTCATAGACCGGCGTTTCGCTCGCGGCGGAGGTGCGGAATGCGGGAAGGATCTCCCAGGTTTCGGTGCCGCCGGCGAACAGCACGACCACGGTCGGACGGCGGATCACTACAGGGGTGTTCCAGAAGGTTGCGCTCAGTGTGCTTTTCACCCAGCCGAGGGCAGTGTCGGAGCTGGCGGGCCTGCTGTTGCCGATGCTGGCCAGGAGGTCGACATCACAGTGCCCGCTGACGCCGGTCCCATGCGTGAAGGACCCTGTCTCCCTAAATCGCTGAATGCTGAACGAGGCAGCGCCGTTCAGCGACGCTTCCACGCTGACTCGGTGCTTGGTCTTGGCGTCTCGGTCGCTCTGGAGAGGTACGAGACGCTGGAGGAGGGTATCGAAGGCCTGAGACACCGTTTGTGCCATTGCTGTTCTACCGCTCTGCTGGTGGGGTGATGGCGTCGACGGCGTAGGTCTGTCCGCCGGCGTCGAGGTTGGCCTGGGCCCGCTTGTAGGCTCTCTTGTTGGGCGGCTCTGCGGTCTTGTTCTGTTCGTCTCGTCGAGCGGTAAGTTCGGCGAGAGCGTTACGGGCGTCGTCCAGCGGCCAGTCGGGGAGATCGACCTCCCGGGCCTGCCGGGCGGCGGTCTGGATCTCCAAGTAGGCGTTCGCGGCTGCTGCGGCCTGGTTCATACGGTGGGAGGCGTTGACGGTGGTGAGGATGGCACCGAGCCCTGCTGAGGCGAGAGCCAAGATGCCGGCGGGGATGCGGCCTGCAGTCGAGACGAGTGCCGCTGTACCTGAGAGGGCGGCCAAGAGGGCCGCAGGCAGGCCTAGGCTGAGGTTTACGCCCCGCCAGTGCTTGGTGAGCTCGAACTGCATCTGAGCGCTGTACATGGCGCTCTCTTCGAGCCGCTTCAGCTCGTCCTCGATTGCCTTCCGACGCCTGGCCTCGGATGAGCCGTTAGGTTCTGCCATGGGGACAAGGTAGTGGTGGCAACCGACACCAAGCACCGCATTTGCCCACCACGCATCGCGGTCAGTCTGAGATCTGCCTGGCTGTCCCAGCGTCTCGCCGCCTCCCGCGCCCCGAGGCCTGGCCTGCTCGGGGGTTCTCCGCCGGCTGCCGGCCTTGAAGTGGGTCCAGCACTCCTTGCCCGGAGTCCTCGTCGAGGATGGCGAAGGCCGGCGGTGGCGCTGCGCCGGGAGTTCCTGGAGGAGCTCGGCGGTCTGCGCCCAGGCGATGGCACCCGCTTCCACCGGCTGTGCCCGCAGCTTTTGCACCGACCGGTGCGTTCGAAGAGCCCGGGGCTGCGACGGCGGGGGTGGCTGTCGGACCTGGCCATCGCCGCGTGACCTGCCCCCGTGTTCCACGCCGCGACGGCGTACGCCCGAGGCCGGCGTGGGACACGGCCCGCAGCCCCCCCGACCACAGGCCCGTCCGCGACCTCGCTCGCCACCTCGTCCCCGGCACGCTGCGCCAGGTGTCTGACTGGCTTGAGCGCACCGGCACCGCGTTCGTCGCCCTGTGTGCATGCCAGGTCCCGCCTGCCCGGACCACGGTGAACGCCGTCGCGGCCACGAGATCCGTTTCGGGCCGTCCTGTCGAGCGGTACACCGTGGAGAGCAACCTCACTAGGGTGAGGACATGAGCGTCCATGTTGCTGACCACTCCTGGCTTCCGGACCACCAGCTCCACGTCGTGGCGACGTTGGCTCACGTGGATCAGACCATCGAGCGGGTTGTGCGGCTCATCCATGACTACACCGAACGAGGCACGCTCGTCCTCGACAACGTGGTCGACGGAGACCGGGAGCACGTCACTGTGACCGCGATCGTTCCTCTTCCCGAGGCGATCCCCCGGCTCGTCGCCGATGCGCTCACCCAACTGCGCGCGGCTTTGGAACACACCCTGTACGCCGAAATTGAACATCAGACCCCGCGCCCTCTGACGGATCGGGAGGCGCGGGGCATCGAGATGCCGGCTTTCACCGATGCTGCGAAATTCGACGTCTGGCTCAGCGACGGCCGGCGCAAGCACCTACCGTCGCTGCAGAGCAGTGCGCTGCTCGCCCAGCGCATTCGGATGCTGCAGCCCTTTCAGGATGGTGACGCGGACAGTCACCCGCTCCGGCTCCTGACCGAGTACACCAACCTCGCCAAGCACCGGACCCCCGCTGTCGCGGCGACCCGCCTCGGCGCAGTCCATCCTGACTACCCCCACCCTGAGGTCACGGTCGCGCTGCCGCTCAAGCTGAACCCCCAGCCCGGCGACGGCCTTCCTCTCCGGCCGGGGGACATTCTGGCCAGCGCCCCGAAGGGTGTCCGCATCGGAATCTCCATCACACCGTCCGTCGCCCTGCAACGCCCCCATACCGCTGAATGGCACATCGCAGCGCTGGAGCTGGGGGATCTGGAGGACTGGGTGCGCACCACAGCTCTTCCCATCCTCCTCACCGGCTCTCGCAACGTCACCCCGCTCCCACCGCACTTGGACATCACGGTCGGTCACGAGGACCTGCGCCAGGAACTCCGCCGGGCGGGGACCCTGTCCGCCGCACGCCGGGCCAAGCGTAGGCTCGCAGTAGCGAGTGCCCGATCCGGCCTTGTTGACCTCCTCACCCCCTATGCGGCGCCTACTCCGCCTCAGGTGATCGGTGCCTGGCTTTCCACCATGGACGACACCACTGTGCTGAAGCTGATGGACCGGCTTGTCCGAGCCGCTGCCACCTCTCCCCATGCGTCGATACAAGCCGTTGACGCGCTGCTCGCCGAGCTCGACGGCTACAAGGCTTCAGCGGCCACCGAAGCCGGTTGAGGACAAGCCAGGTTCTCCGAAGGCCGCGGCGCGGCGCGATGGCTGCCGGGAGCGCCGGTGGGTACTGCGCAGCGTGGGGCGCGGGGAAGGTTCCAACGCTCGGCGCCGGCCGGAAGCATCGGCTCGCGATGGCCGGTGGGCTCCGAGCCCGGCAGTCCTGGGGCCGGGGGTACGCCGCGCTCGCCTCTGACCGCCACCCGTCGGGTCAACTCTGCTTCCTTACGGCTCAGTAGGCAGTGTCGCGGCTTGGTTGCGTTCCATGGGGATCAGATCGGCCATGTCCGTGCAGAACGGCTCGCCGGGCCTCGCCAGGTCCCAGTCCGGGATGTCGTGCCTGACCGTCTTGGTGAGTTCGGTCAAGACGTCGGGTAGTTGAGCCAGCCGACGTAGCACCATAGTGCCGTTTCGCTGGTCAGCCTTCGATCTGGCCATCAGGTCGGCCATTTCCCCATCGGGCATGACGACGTGGCAGTAAGGGACGGCCATGCTCAGTGCATCGATGTCGTGGAGGGAGTTGACGGACCAGACCCTGGCGGCGCGGACCAGTTCGAGTTTCAGGTCCACGGCCAGCCGTACCGAGGGGATGCGGTCGGTGAAGGCAATCATCGCAGGCCGGGCCGACTTGGGACGTTCAGGATCGAATCCGAACATGCGGAGCATGTCGATGCGGTACTCGTCGAGTAGTTCCGACAGGAGGGCCCGGTGCTCGTGGTAGACCTCGCGTGCCTGGATACGAACGCGCAACTCGCTCCTGCTGATCGGATCATCGGCTAGGAGGCCGTTGAGGATTTCTTCCCAGGCGATCCGGCTCTGGGTGGCTTCCTCGATCTTCTCGGGCTGATACCCGTGCTGGCGCAGCTCCTCGATGTCTTCATCCTTCGGCCCGGCGAGCACCATGAACTCGGTGAACTGGTTGATCTTGCGTATGAGGTCGGGGCGGCCGGGGATCTCCGAGGAGTCGACGCGGCGTCCGGAGCGATCGTGAACCTGCATGCTCATGCGCTGGCCGCTGAAGGCCCAGGAAACTCCGACGCCCAGGGGCTCGGGTGGGGCGGGGCGGAAGGCGGGTCGTCCGAAGGTCTCGTGCATGGCGCACAGAAACTGGTGGCGCAGCAGGTCACGGCTGGATCGCAGGGTTCGGCAGCGGGAGATGGACACCATGACCTGAGCCACGTCGGCCCGCTGGCGCGGATCAGTGATTCTCGCCATCTCCATGTAGTGCGTGGAGGAAAGGGGAAACAGGACGCCAGCCCTGCTGGCCTCGCGCACTGCGAAGAGGACCTGGTTGTCGATCGCCTCCCGGGCTCTGCCGGTCGCAGCTTTCGCGAGGCGGATCCATACCCACAGGTCCAGGTAGACCGACGGCTGACTGGCGTGCAGGCTTCTCGACTGGCTGGGCAGCTTCATCGTGGCCTCCTGGGCTGAACTTGCTTTCCGATGATCGTCCCAGCTGACCGTGCTGGAGGCCGACTATTTTCCGTTGGTGAACGGACCCTGCACGGTCCGGTTCACGGCCTACTGCGCCGCGGCTTGGGAACGGCCCGGAGGGGCTGTGCCCGGTCGGCGGGGCGGACCCGCTTCGCCATGTCGGCAAGCATTTGTCTGTGCACCTGCCGGAGGTCGGCGTTGGCCTCGCGCTGGAGCTGATCGAGATCCTCGGCGGTGAGGCTGTCGATATGGGCGACCTGCTCGTTGAACTCTTTGTCGCGCTCCTGCTCCAGCTGCTCGTCGTACCAATCCCGGTCGACCAGGTGCCCAATTCTCTGCTTGATCTCCTCCGTGCGTTCCTGGCGTTCCTGGGCGTCCAGGCCCCAGGTGTGCCAGTCGGGGTCGGAGGTGGAACGGGCCTCACGGGCATCGGCACGGGCGCTGAGCCGTTCGTCGGCGTCGACGAGACGCTGGTAGGCGTCCTTCCAGGCCTTCCTGTGGCGCTCGGCCACGTTGCAGCCGACCAGGAAGGCCTCGAAGAGTTCCGGGGTGGGCAGGCGGGGCTTGGCGCGGTGGTCGAGGACGCGGTCGAGGGTGGTGTGGCGGATGTGGCCGGTCGGGTCCGCGCGCTCGAGTTCGCGACTGGAGGGGCCCCCGGCCTGGAGGTGGATGTACCGCATGGCGGTGCGCAGGTCACGGAGGCGGACGACCTCGCTGGGGGAGATGCGCCTCGGCGGCGGATCGCCGGCATCCCGGCCTTCCCGCAGCGCCCTGTCGTAGGCGCGCCGGACGCTGCGCCAGGCATCGGCTCGGGCAGCCTCCATGCGCAGCTTCAGTGCCTTCTCCACGTCGCCGCCGCAGACCCGCGTGAACGCCTCAACGACCTTCTCGGACGGGATCTGCTCACCCGCCACGATCTGCTTGCCGTCGGCCCCCTTCCGCCGGATCCGCTCACCGGATGCCGCGCGCTGGAAGGTGATTGCGGAGTACCGGCCACTGTCCGGGTGCGCGGCCATCGCGCGGAATTCGAGCCCTGCGGTGGCCCGCAGCTTTCGTAGGTGCTGGGCGAGTGCGCGGAGCTCCTTGCTCGCGGCGTCCGGGATCGGCTTCTCGGGGCGTCCCACGGCCCTCACCGCCCCTGCAGGCGGCTGCGTCGCCGGGCGGTTCCGGCGCCGACGGCCAGGTCCGCAAGCTTCACCGCGGCCGGCGGCAGTGCGACGACCTCGACCACGGTGGTGATCTCCACGCCGAGCGCGACGGCCCAGGCCGCGGTGAACAGGAGGACGATGACCACCAGGCGGCGTCGGGCGCCGACCGGGAGATTGCGGAGGCGATCCTCTAGACCGACGCAGGACAGTCGGGCGGGGCTGGACTTGGACATGGGTGAGGAACTCCTGTCGGAAAGCGAGGGTGGGACGAACTTGAATGACCGCCAGGGCGCTTTCACCGAAGCGGACTCGGCGAGATGCGGGCACCTTCTGCGGCCTGGATCAACCATGGCGCGCGGGCACCCCCGGACGCCACCTGCTTGCCCCGGGTTGATTCACGATTGCCTACGTACGTCAGACCGATGGAAGCGCGCACCGAACCGGCAAGGACCGCAGTGAACAGCACGAACACCTAACCAAAGAATCAGATCCGCCCCACTTGCCAGGGTGCTCACGGTCGGCCGCTGGAGTTCCTTCAACTCGCCTCGCCACCTGTTTCGGGGGGAAGCTCAATATCCGCTCAAGATGCTCACGGGGGAGACCCAGCCGCGTCAGGCTTCCGGGTGTGAGCATGGACTGGGGTACTGCACCCACGTGGATCAGCAGTGTGGCCACCACCGGAGCGTTGTGGGCTACCGCCGTTACCCTGCGGCGGGCGCAGAACAAGGACCGCCGCACCGAAGCTGACGCGGTGGTGTGCCGTGAGGCGCGCGGAGATTGCTGTGGAGCAACCAGCCGGTGGATGGCCCAGGTCACCAACGACGGCATGCGCCCCGTCTACAACGTCTTCCTGATCTCGTTCGTCAGCGAGACCGGGACCATGGGTGAGAGTCACCGGATCGCTAACGTGCTGCCGCCTGGGGTTGCCGATCACGTTCACGTCCCCCGACCGGGAGAGTGGAGCGCGCCGACAGCGGTGCTCTTCCGCGACGCGGACGGTACTTGGTGGCTGCGGGACCTTCTGGAGCAGAGTCTGTACCGGCAGAGCGGGTTGCCCCGCATGGGCCGCGTACGGCGCACGATACGGCGATTGGAGCGGGAGAGCCGGTGGGCAACGCCCCGACAGCTTGCGCGCGGCGGGGATGGCCACCGTGCCCCCTGGTGACGGGCCGCTGCTGACCTGGTGCGGGGTGCCGGGGTGGGCTACCCGGTCAGGTGCTGCCGCTCGGGCAGTCCACCCGGCCGATTGCCTGTCCCGGCCTCCCCGAGCACCCGCCCTTCACGTCCACCCCCCCGGTCCGCGGTCCCGGGTGGTCCGCCACCCGCCGGCTGCCCGTCGGGCCACCCGCTGCTGCCGCCGCCCGCCGTCCCGGCTGCCTGCCCGTCCGGCCCGCCGCCCCGTCCGGCCCGTCGCCTTGGCGCGCTGGTTCTCCTCCGCTGTCAGCTGCCGTTTTGCGTAGGTAGTGATGTGCGGAAGGGTCCCCCTGTTGCTCTCGTCCCGTCCACCCCCGGGCGATGGGGCGGTTCAGGCCTGCGGTTGGCCGGCGGGCCCGGCCTGCTCTGCGGGCTGGTCGAGTTGCTGCTGGCGGCGGCGTTGTTCGTTGCGCAGCTCCTCGACACGTTGGGTGAACCTGGCCAACGCCTGCTCCTCTTGGCCGACGCCGAACTCCGCGTACGGGCCGATGCCCAGGGCGACCGCGTTGGACTCCTCCTCGATGGCGTCCGCGGTCTGCTGGAGGAAGTAGCTGCGCTCGCGGTACTTGTAGTAGCCGGTGAACGCCGCCGCGAGGGTGATGGCAAAGCCCAGGCCGGTGAGCGTCAGGCTCTGCCAGGACGGCTTCTGCCCGGAGTCGATCGCGGCGATGGTGGTGGTGGCGGTGGAGCCGACCATGATCAGCACCTGGAGGTAGTTGTGAGTTCGGCGGTATTTGAGGCTGTCGGCCAAGTACTGCGCGACGATGTCGGCGACATCCTCGCGGTAGAAGCTTCTCCGGTGCGCGAGCGAGGGATAGGAGAAGGCGCCGAGAAACCGCAGAGCGTCGCGTTCCTTCTCTAGGCTCTCTTCGATCGTCTGCGCGCTGGGTAGCGGGTGCAGACGCGAGGCGGCCGCCACGGCGGTGACGAGCAGGGGCAGGACCGCGATCCCGCAGGCGATGTCCACGCGGGCGTACCGGTCGACTGGACCCCACACCAGCAGCGTCCACCCGGCGCCGGCTAGCACCGGTACGGCCGCCAGCAGAGCGGCGATCAACCGCACTCGGCGCAGACGTCTGTGCCGGGCCGCCATGCTCTCCCACCGTCTGACCAGCCGCCGGGCCTCGGCAAGCGTTTGCTGCTCCCGGGCCTCGACCTCCCGCTCGGCGGCGCGTAACCGCCATGATGCGTCGTCGTCCAGACTTCGGGCCATGTCCTGTCCCCCCGGCGGCCTGTGAGCCTTCAGCGTGTAATTGTGGCTACGCCAGGCCAACCCTTTCACGGCCGGCCACAGCTTCGCCGGGCGTTGGAGGAAGCGAGCAGGGATACCGGCGCGGCCCTGGCCTGTCCCGGCCTGCCCTGGCGCGGCCCGGCCCCGGCGGGGGCTTCCCGGTTCCGGTTCGGGCTCGGCCTGGTGTGTGACCTCACGGCGTTGATCGCGCCGTTATCGCTGTCGTTAGACCAATTCGGGTGGGTGGTCGGGTGTTGTCGGGGGGTCTGGCGGGACTCCGGGGTGGGCTGGTTTCGGTAACGTTGGGTGGTCGGCTGCCGGGCCGGCCGGGAAGTCGGGCGCGGTTCGGGGTGCGGGGCCGTTGTGGGGTGTTCCGGTGAATTGACGGCCTGTCGGGAATGCCACCGGAATCGCCGCCGGTTTCTGTCCTGGTTTTCCTTGTCGATTCGGCCGGTATTTCCCCGGGTCGGGGGCGTTTCGGCGGTCGTGGATTTCGTGCGGGAGTTTGCTGGGGGAACGGTGCGGTCCGGGTGTGACGCCGCGTTGGCATCATGGCCGGGTGACCGCTGCGCTGACCTGGCTCGACCGCACCGACTTCGCGCGTTACGCCCTCCTTCCCGAGCACCTGGTGTGCCGGTGGACCGGGGAGGAGGCCTACGACGCGTGCGGCGAGTACGCGACGGCCCTGCGCTTCGAGGGCCACGACGTGGTGATCCTCGGCGGCGAGCCGCTGCCGGTCACCTGGATCGCGTACGCCCTGGTCTTCGCCCGCTGGTCGTCCGCCGACGACGACCGCTCGCTGCTCCCCGGCGTCGATACGGCGCTGGCCTGCGGCGCCTGGGAGGACGTGGTCACGGTCGAGCTCGGCGGCCGATACGTGCTGACCGATGCCGGCTACGACGGCGAGCACATCCGCGGGCTCGACCACGCCGATCCGCCGGAGCTCCTCCGGGTCACGGTCCCCGCCGGCCGCTATCTGCTCCAGTCGCTGCTTATCCAGCCCGACCCCGAGTCCGAGTACTACCTGGAACGCCTGCTCCCGCTCGACTGATCAGCCGCCAGCCGCCACCCGATACCGCGAGCAGGGATGGCGGCAGCGGCGGTCCTGCTGTGCCTGGCGGCCGCCGCCGGGGCCAGCCCGCCCATCGTCGGCGCCGGGCCGTCCCGGCTGCTGGCGATGACCGGCCGTCAGGCCTCGCGGGCCCGTTGTTCGTGCCGGTCCTGCCTCTGGACAGGGCGTTGCCGAGTACCGACTCTGGAGGGGCGCTACCACAGGTGTGGTCGACGACTCATGGATCGGGGGGCCTCATGACAAGCCATAGGCACGGCCACGGGCACGGCGGCGATTCGGGCTCGGGATTCAACTGGCAGCAGGCGGCACAGGACCATCGCCGCCAGCAGGAGGAACAGGCCCGCGTCGAGCAGCAGGCGTCGGAGAACAACCGCCGCCGCCAGGAGGAGGAACAGGCCCGCCGAGAGGCGGAGGAATACCGACGTCGTGGGCAGTGGGAGGAGGAGCAGCGCCGCCAGCAGGAGGCGAGCGCCCGGGAGCGTCGGGCGAGGGAAGCAGAAGCCGACGCTCCCGGGGGCGGGGGCGGTGAGGAGTAGCGGCGGTCCTGCCGTGCCTGGCGGCCGCTGCCGGGCCCCGGCTGCCGGCCCGGCGCCGGTTTGCTGCGCCTGGCCGCCGCTGCCTGGCCGCCGCTGCCGGGGTCGCCTGGCGGGTACGGGGCGACGACTTGTAGGGCACGCGTAGGAGCTGCTGGTGGTCCTGGTCCGCGCTGTGGGTGGTGAGCTGGTGTTCGACGGCGAGCACATGCTGACCACCTCGACCCGGGCGGTCGACGGGGCGATCAGGGACGTCCTGCATGAGCCGCTGCCGGCCCGGTGCCGCTGTGTCTGGTCGTCGCTTGCGGGTCCGGTTGCTGTGTCCGGCTCGTCGGCGGTCGGAGCTGATGGCTGGGTGATTGCGCGGCAATCACCCAGCGGCGGAGGCCTGACGGCCCTCGCCGGGCACCGGCAGCGGCCCTCACGCAGGCCGTCCCGGCCCGCCCGGCCCGCTGTGCCTTGCCGTCCTGGTCGCCGCTCGCCGGTGGTCGGCCCCCCTGCCGGGGCCTGCTGCGGCTGTGCCTGTTGCGGTTGCGTCGGCTGGTCCGCCCCGGCCTTCTGCCGGTGGTGGTGTTCGGTGGCCTGGTGGCGGGTGCAACGCGGTGTTGTGGGTGTGACGCGGGGCTGTGTTGCGGGTCTGACCAGGGTTTATGTGGCCGTGGGCGGGGGCGGGCGGGCGTGTTGCGCCGCTGTGTCGCGTCGACCGTGGCGGTCCGCCGGGGCTCGGCTGCTCCCTGCCCGGCCCGCTGGCCCGGCGCCCGGCCGTCGCCCGCCTCCGGCGCCCGGCCGTCGCCCGCCTCCGGCGCCCGGCCCGCCGCTGGCCTCCGGCGCCCGGCCGGCCGCCCCCGGCCCGCCGCTGGCCTCCGGCTCCCGGCCGGCCGCCCCCGGCTCTCGCGCCCCGGTTTCTCGGCCAGGCAGGGGCGGGCCCGTCGAAGCCCGCCGGGGCGGGGCCGGGTGCCGCTGCGCCGGTGGAGTCGGCGTCCGCCCTACCCTACCCTGCCCTACCCTGCCCTGCCCTGCCCCGCCCCGGCCTGGCCTGGCCTGGCCTGGGACGGTGTGGGTGGGCCGCGACAGCCCCCGTGACAGGGCCCCGGCCATCGTGCGCCGGGCGGCCGTCCCCGGTCTCCCCGCTGCGCCGGGCCGGGCGGCCGTCCCCGGCTGCTCCCCGCTGCCCCTGGTGCCGTCCGGCTTGACCTGTGACAGCGAAGCCGGGACGGTTGTCATCGAAGTCGGGACAACGGCTGATTGTGTCAGCGAATCCAGGAAGCAGCGCAGTTTGTGACAGCGAAGTCGGGAAGGACGGGGCAGGCCGCTGGCGCTCGCAGAGCGTCATACTGCACGTCGTGGATCGCGAAGACCTGATTGGTGCCCTCGAACGGCATGAGACTGATGCCGCCAGCCATGCTGCCGTGGCCCTGCGCGCTGGAGCTTCGTTCCGGGTGTGGGCCGAATCGACGGTGCCGGCCAGTCAGCTTCTCGACATCTGGGCATGGCGGGCCCAGTGCATGGCGGAGGACGGCGTCGTCACCTACAAGGACTTCGAACGGGGACTGCCCGACCTTCGGCGTGCGGGTGACGCCCCGGTCGCCTTGGGGCGAGTAGATATCGCCGGAGACTCGCGCTTGGTCTTCCTGGCCGCCGATTTGAGCTCATGCGTCGCAGTGCTTTAGCGCTACGAGCACGTTGACCAGGGCGTTTCCCAACTTCGTTGTCACAGAATGACGTTGTCCCAACTTCGGTGACAACCGTCCCAGCTTCGCTGTCACGGATCACGGCCCGCTGGCCATCCGCCCCGGCCCGCTGCTGCGCCGTGTCCGGTGTCGGGCTGCTGCTCCTGGCCGCCGTCCCCGGGGCCCGCTCCCGCCCGCCGTCTGCCTGTCTGCCGCCAGGACGTCGCCGCCCCCGCTCCCGGCCTGCCGCGACCCGGTTCGGTGTCGCGGGTACCCGGGCCCGCCGGCCCCCTTGCCGGCCCGCCGGCCCCGGCCCCTGGCCATTCCCGGGTGCGGCCGTCAGGCCGTCCCCCCTTCGCGGCCGCAGGCCGCCCGCTTCCGCTCGCTGCCGGGGGGCCTTGGGGCGGGCGGCGGCGGGCGGTCTAAGCTGATGGAGCGTCACCTCGATTGCTCCGCTGGGGGCACATGGGGCCGTCCGGCACGGGGCCGGCCGGTCCTGTTGTCCGGAGAGAGGTGGTGCGTTGTGAAGGCTGAGGGGCGGGAGACCGCGCGGGCCGGGTGGTTTCGGCAGGTGGTGGAGCGGTTCGGGATTGCTCTCGGAGCGCGGGCCGCTTGGGAGCTGATCACCAGGCTGGTCGGCCATCACCGGGGGTCGGACTGATCCCTGGAGGCGCCTCACGAGCCCCCTTGTGGGGCGCCTCGCCTGCTCCGATGCCGCGCGTTCGTGAGAAGCGGCCGCAGTCGGTCGCTGCGCTCCTTCTCCGAGCGAGCCGACCTCGAGGCGCTCCGTCGTTGTGCGATGACCTGCGGGAACGAGCCCGGCAGGTCCGGTCCGCCGCGCCTGCTGCGCAGGTCGGGGACTCAGAGAAGGTCGCCTTCCAGTCGGGCCGGGATGGTCAGGAGGAACAGCCGGCCGGCCGTAGCGGAGGCCGGGAACTCGAAAACGCTGGCGAACGGGCCGGTGATCAGCAGTAGCGACCGCTGGCCGCGGACAGCTCGACGCCATTCGCGGGCCGCAGCGATCTCGCCGTCGAACCAGAGCAGTCCGCCGGGACGGTGAACGGACAGGTGGCAGTGGGTGAGCACCGCTGACCAGGACGGCTCGGGCCCGGCGAGCGCCCGGCCCGCATGCCGGCCCACCCAGCCGTCCTCCCCCCGAAGGACACGGTCGGGGGCCGCCGGGACGATCAGCGCGGGGCGACGGTCCAGGAACTCCGGCCAGGGCCGACAGCCGAGCCCGGTGCCGCTGATCATCTCCATGCGCGCCCTGTTCCCCTGCCCGGAGCACTCACCCAGCCTCTGGGCATGTCACATCATCGGCCAAGCCGCGGCCCGGGTGCGGGTGAATCGACGAACGGGAACACGCCATGGGCAAGTCGGCAAGCCCCGGCCCAGATCTCCCCGGCTGGTCCGGGCCCCGGCCATCCACACGACCGCGAGAACGACCAGTCCCCTGGCCTTCACCAGGCAGCGGCCGGACCGTGCGGCGGGACCGCCTCTGGGCGGCGACGGCCTGGCCATAATGATGATCGCCGCCAGTGCCCTCAAAGCCGCCAGCAATCGCCCTGGGCGGACCAGCCGCCGTCCCGGACCCCAACCGACCGCCCCACGGCCCGCCGAGCACCCCTCGACGCCATCACCGCGCCGCCACGTCCGCACCCCCGCCGATGTCCGCAAAGCCGCCCTCCGCCATGTCCCTGCCGCCGCTGGCCTCGAAGCCGCGACCGCTGTAGACCTGCCTGCCTGCCGCCCCCGCCGTCGCCCGCCGGGCTTCTCCACCTTCCTCAACGGAGCCGACAGAGGTGGGGCGCGGGCCCCGCCGCGGCGATCGGGCGGTGCGGACACGGGGACGTGCCCGGTGTTCTGACATGACTTCAGAAATAGTTCTGAGGTACCTGCAACCTCCGGGGGCTCCGTACGTCTATGAGGTTGAGACGGTCGGGAAGTCCGGGGTGTCTCGTCCGAACCAATCTGCAGAAACCCATGGGGGGAACCATGAACGACCACTTCACCGCCACGCGCCGCCTGGGCTCCGCCGCCGCCGCGGTCGCCCTCGGGCTGGGGGCCGGGCTGCTGGCCGCCGCGCCCGCTTCGGCCTCGGCCTCGGGGATGTCCTACGTCCCGCTGTCGGCCGACTCCACCGTGGCGTTCCAGAACGCGGCGACCGGCAAGTGCCTGGGGGCGGCGGACTTCCGTACCGATGACGGCGCGCCGGTGCGTCAGTCGGCCTGGTGCGGTGACACCGCCCAGCAGTGGCGGGTCAGTGACGGCTTCGTCGTCAACGTGTACAGCGGCAAGTGCCTGGAGGTGCCGGGCTGGAGCACCGCCCAGGGGACCGCGGTCGTCCAGTGGACCTGCAACGGCGGTGCCAACCAGCGCTGGGGGAAGGTCAACGTCGACGGCGCCACGATGGCCGTCATCAACTTCAACAGCGGCCTCGTCCTCGATGTCGCCGGCGGCGACCCGAGCGACACGGCTCCGGTGGTCCAGTGGTCCTCGGGGGGTTCGGCGAACCAGCGGTGGACCCTCAACCCGGTCGGCTGATCCGCCCTCGGTCCCCAGTGTGAGTTCCTGCCGCTGCGCCGGGGCTTGAATGGCCCCTGACCGGCGCATCTCGTGAGTCCGGCGGGAATCGTCTGGTTCGTCCGCTGAGGCGCGTCGAGCCGGTGTTCCCGGTCGGGCCTCCGTCTACGAGGGAGGCCCGACCGGCCCTGACCTGCCGACCTCGTCGGTGTACGGGAATCACGTGAGTGTCCCGGGAATCCCACCGCCGCCCGCTACGCCCACTCGACGCCGTGTTCGGCGAGCTGCGCGAGCTGACCGGGCGTGAGCTTCGCCCGGCGGGCTTTCTGGGTGTTGAGCCAGGTGCCCAGGGCGAAGTGCGACACGACCGCCTGCTCCTCTCCGCCGGGGCCGGCCTCCACGGCCTTCACCGGCTCCTTGTGCGGGCGGGGCACCCGGGGGTGCCGTTCCCGCTCGACGAATTGGGCGAGCGCGGCCAGGCCCTGGGCGAACCGGTCGCCGCGGGACACGGTCGGCTTCGCCTCGGCCGCGGCCTTCGCGGCGACCAGCTCCTGGTCCTCGGCGATGCCGATCGCCGACAGCAGGTCCCGCTGGTCGGCCTCCAGGCCGGGCCAGCCGGCCCGCTGCGCGAGCACCCACCGGCCGAGCTGCTCCCCCTCGAACACCGTCTCCTGCGGCAGCGCGGCCCAGTCGACCCGGCCATCAGACTCCATCCACCACGACCTGGCGACCGCGTAGGTGCGCTGCCAGGTGACCGGCCACACCGGGCACCAGAACGGGTCGATCTCCTCCAGCGCCCGCACCGCCGCTCCGGCGCCAGCGCACCCGGCCCCGAGCGGCAACGCCCGGCCGGGTAGTCCACCCCTCCCGGCCCAGGCACCGGTCAGCAGGTCAGCCCGGCCGGACGGGTGGACCACCCGCACCCGAGCACCATCAGTCTGTCGTTCGGGGGGCTGGGGGTTTCGTGACGGGCCGCCCTGCCCTGGCGCGGCGCTGCTCGATTCCGGTTCGGGTTCCGGCTCGGCCCGGTGTGTGACCTGGTGGCGTTTCTCGCGCCCGTAATGCTCTGTGGTAGACCAATCCTGGTTGTTGGTCGGCTCCTGTTCGGCGGTCTGGCGGCACTCCGGGGTGGGCTGGTTTCGGTGACGGTGGGTGGTCGGCTGCCGGGCGGGTTGGGGTTCGGCGGGCGGTCCCGGGGCGGGGGTGTTCCGGTGAGTTGACGGCTCGTCGGAATTCCGCTCGAAACGCCGCTGTTTTCTGTCCTGGCTTTGCCTTGTCGATTCGCCGGGATTACCGCTGTCCGGGGTTGTTCCGGCGGGTCGTGAATTCGCGGGTGGGTTCGCCGGGGGAGCCGGGCGGGGGAGCGGCGGGTTCCGGGCGCTCCGGGGCGGTGCGGGTGGCCCGCCCGCTGGCTCCCCGGTCGCCGTTCCCGGCTTCCGTCATCGTCACCGGGCCCGCCGCCGTGCCCGGCCCGCCGGCTGGCCGGCCCCTTGGTCGCCGTTCCCGGTTCCCGGCTCCGGTCCGGCAGCGGGCCGCATTGGCATCATGACCGGATGACCGCTCCGCTGACGTGGCTTGACCGCACTGACTTCGCGCGCTACGCCCTCCTCCCCGAGCACTTGGTGCCCCGGTGGACCGGGGAGGAGGCGTACGACGCGTGCGGCGAGTACGCGACGGCCCTGCGCTTCGAGGGCCATGACGTGGTGGTCCTCGGCGGCGAGCCGCTGCCGGTGACCTGGATCGCGTACGCCCTGGTCTTCGCCCGCTGGTCGTCCGCCGACGACGACCGCTCGCTGCTCCTCGGCGTTGATACGGCGCTGGCCTGGGGCGCCTGGGAGGACGTGGTCACGGTCGAGCTCGGCGGCCGGTACGTGCTGACCGATGCGGGCTACGACGGCGAGCACATCCGCGGGCTCGACCACGCCGATCCGCCGGAGCTCCTCCGGGTGACGATCCCCGCCGGGCGTTATCTGCTCCAGTCGCTGCTTATCCAGCCCGACCCCGAGTCCGAGTACTACCTGGAACGCCTGCTCCCGCTCGGCTGATATCGGCCGGTTCCTAGGCGGTGCACCTGGGGTGCGGCGCCTGGGCCGGCGGGGATGGTGCTCCGGTGCCTTAGGCGGTGGTGGCCCAGGTGAAGACGACTCGGCCGTTGGCACCGTTCCCGCCGTTACCACCGTCTCGGCCGAGGCCTGTGGACGTGTAGCCCGCGTTCAGTCCACGCTGGCCGTTTTTGCCGCTCATGGCACTTCCGGCTCCACCGGCTCCACCGGCTCCACCGGTGCCGTACGAAGCGCCGCCGCCTCCTCCGCCGCCGCCACCGCCTCCGCCGCCACTGCCGAAACCGTCGAAACCGTCCCCGCCCGTACCGCCAGCGCCGCCCGTACCGCCAGCGCCTCCGCCCCTGCCGGCGTTGGCGCCCTTGCTGCCGTTGGCCCCGGTGGTCCCGGCCGTGCCGTTGCCGCCGGCCTGGTTGGCGTTGCGCGTGGCGGTGACGGTTCCGCCGTTCTGGCAGTTCGCTCCGCCGCCGCCGCCGCCGGCGCCACCCGCACCCAGGGCGCCGCCCGTACCACCAGCGCCGCCCTGGAACCTCCCGGCCCGCGCGCCGTCCGTGCCCCTGGCCCCACGCGTGCCGGCGCTGCCACCGTCGGATTCGGCTCCGCTGCCATCGAGCGCGGACACGACGGAGTTCCCGCCGCGGGGCACCAGAAGGTTTCCACCCAGGCCGATGGCGACCGCGTACACCTGCCCGGGTATGACCCCGGACAGGTGACAGCTCACATAGAAACCGCCGCCGCCGCCCCCGCCACCGCCGCTCCCGCCGCCTCCCCCACCGTTGGCGGTGAAGGAGCTAGGCCCGCCGTCACCTCCCAGGGCGCCGGGGCCTCCCCAGCCGCCGGCTCCCCACACCTGAACGTCCATCGAGGTGACGCCCGGCGGGACGGCGAAGACCCCGTCCGCGGTGAAGACCCGCGTTCCCGACGCCGCAGACGCCGGAGCGGCCTGCATCACCGTCCCCGCCAGTGCCACCACCAACGCCGCCGCCGCGCGGCCCACGTGATTCCTGCTCATTCCAGCTCTCCTCACCGGCCCGCGCTACTGTGCGGGCCACGTCCTCATTGATCGGCCCCGGGACCCAATGCCACGGTGGACCGCCCGTGTGCGAACGTAGGGGCCACTCTCTCCCGCAGCATCCCGAAGTGGGCTGGACGGGGTGCCCTGGCGCTGCCGCGCCCTGGGTTTCCTGCTGCGTTATGGCTGGGTGGCCGTCAGCCGCCCTGGAGGCCTCCCTGGAGACCGTCCTGGACGGTGCGGAAGAGGGTCGGCTGCCCTGGCCGCCCCGGGGGTGCCGTCGGGGGTGGCCAGGGCGCGGGTGGGGTGGTGGGCCGCCCCCGGCCCGCCGGCCCCCGGGCGGCCGGGTTCGGCGCTCTGGTGGCGGGTGCACCGCGAGGCTGTGTTGCGGGTCTGACCAGGGTTTATGTGGCCGTGGGCGGGGGCGGGCGGGCGTGTTGCGCCGTTGTGTTGCACCGGCCGCGCCGGTCCGCCGGCCTCGGCTGCTCCCCGTCTGGCCGCCGCCCTGCTCCGCCCTCCGCCCGCCCCGGGTCGCCGGTCCGCCCTCGGGCCGCCCCGGGTCGCCGGTCCGCCCTCGGGCCGCCCCGGCCGCCGCCGGCCCCGGGCCGCCCCGGCCGCCGCCGGCCCCGGGCCGCCCCGGCCGCCGCTCCCGGCTCGCTGCGCCCGGCCGCCGTTCCCGGGCCGGTGCGGCTGTGCCTGGTCGTCGTCCTGCCGCCACCCGCCCCGGGGGCGGGTGCCTGGGCCTGCCGGGAGTAGCCGGCCCCGGCCGTGGTCCCCGTCCCGGCCGCCTGCCTCGTTCCGCCCGCCGATGCCGGTTTCGGCTGCCCACCGTCCGGCCCGTCCGGCCTGCTCTGGCGCTGCTGGTGGCCCGCCGCTGGGCCTGCGTCCTCGTGCCCCGTTGCCCGTCGGCCATCCGCCCGCGGCCGCCACCGGCTCGCTGCTGCGCCGTGCCGTGCTGGTGGCGGGCTGCTGTTCCTGGCCGCCGTCCCCCGGGGCCGTTCCTGCCCGCCCGTCGCCCGCCCGTCGCCTGCCCGCCTGCCGCCAGGACATCACCGCCCCCTGATCCCGGCCCGCCACCAGCCCCCTGCCGGCCCCGGGGCCGCCCCCGGTCCGGCCCCTGGCCGCCCCCGGTCCGGCCGCCAGGCCGGCACCCCTCGCGGCCGCGGGCTGCCCGCGCTGGAGGGCCAGGAGGTGGTGGTGCCTGGCTGCGCCCCGCCCCGCCGCCCCGCCCCGCGGCCGCCCACTGTCCTGCCCTGCCCGGCGGCCGCCCACTGTCCTGCCCTGTCCGGCGTCGTACAGATTCCGGGAACCGGCCCCGTGAATTCCACCGCCCGTGCCGCTCGTGAATTCCGCTCACGTGCTGCCGGACCGGACGGTGCTGCGCCCGCCTGCGGTGTTCCCTCGGTGGTCCCGGATTTCGCGGTGCAGGGCAGCGGCCGGTGTCACCCGTCCCGATACTGGTCATTCCGCCTGCCGGACGCGCTCCGGTGGTCTCCGGAACGCGCCAGGATTCCGCCACCCTGCCTTCCAGGATTCCCGTCTCTGGTTATTCGAGGAGGATGTTGAAGGCGGTTGGTGATTTGCCGATGTCATTGCTGTGGCTGGCGGCTGCTCGTTCCAGGATTTTCAAAAGTATGGGGTGTTCGTCCGGTTCGTCGGTGAGGAGTTGCGCGGATTTGGCGATGACGATCAGGTAGTGCTGTGCGGGGATCCAGTGCAGGTCTCGGAGGCATTCCGAGAGGGCGTTCCAGTTCCATCCGAAGTAGGCGGGCAGGGCGAGTGCCCGGGAGAATTCTTCGAAGACGCCCTGACCGGTGCGCATCCGGGCGGCGTCCAGGTACGCGACGTGGGTGGTTCCTTGCGGAGGCAGGGGCCATGAGGCACCGGGGCGGGTGGCGGTGTTGATCCACGGTAGTGCGGGGGTCCAGATGTCCAAGGTGTGCTCCACCGGGGTCGAGGTGCCGTTGTCCGGATGCCCGGCGGTGGTGACCGCCGCCGGGCCCCACGGTAGTCAGCGCCCCGTCGGTGTCCGCCCGCCGTCCCGCTGCTCCAGCCCCGACTCGCCGCTGGGCCGGTCACCGGATTCGCCCCGCGCCCCGGCCGGAGCCGCCTGCAGACCGCGGCGGACCGCGGCCCCGCTCCGCCCGCCGGCCGCCCCGCTGCTCCCGCCCGCCCCGGTGTGCGGCTGCTCCTGGCATCGGGCCGTCCGACTGCCGTGCTTCCGCCCCTGGTAGCTCCCGGCCCCTGGGGGAGGGGGGCGTCCTGCTTGCCGCTGCTCCCCGGAGCGCCGGCTCCGGCTCCGGCTTGCGGTGCTGGGCGCGCCCCGGGGGGAGGTCCCCCGGGGCGGGGTGACACCCACCAGGGGTGGCCGTCGCTCCCTGGGGGGCCGTAGGCCGCCCGGCCCGCCCAGCACCGCGCCGGCACCACCCGGCCCCGGCCACGCCCGCCGTGCCCGTCGTGCCTCCGCCTGGGGGCCGCAGGCCACCACCACTGGCCCGGCCTGCCACCCCGGCCGGTGCCGCAGGCCCGGCCCCGCACCCACACCGCTGCCGGGCCGTCAGGCCCAGGCCCCCGGCCGCCCACCGGTGCGGCCGTCAGGCCGGCACCCGCCGCGGCCGCAGGCCGCCCGCGCGTGAACAGGTGGCTGTTGGAGGGCGGGGTGGTGGTGCGGCGCTGCGCCCCGGCCCGCGCTCGCTCCTGCCTCGCCGACCGGGTGGTGCTGCTCCCTATGCTGTCCTTCCGGGGCCGGGGGTGAAGTCCCTGACAGCTCTTGCATCTGGCCCCCCGAGTCGCCGACACCTCTTGCATGTTCGTCCTGCCGCAGGCCGGAGGGCCGCCGGTGCGGTCCGCGAAGGGGGCGGCGGTGCACACCCGGGGGCGGGCTCGGTGCCCGGCCGGGAGTGCCCGCCGCGCTCTGCTGCAGGCCTGCCCCGTACCCGCCCGCTGCTGTCGCCGCGTTGCGGTGGTGGCCGCCGCCGCACCCTCGGGAACGGGCGCCGTGGCCGCTGCTGCGCCCCGTCAGGCCCCCCGCGCCGTGTGCCGGGCCGACGCCGGTGCGGGTGGTGCCCGGCGGGTGGCTCGGCGGCGCCCTGGTGCCCGCCGCCGTCGTGGCCGGTGCCGGTGCCGGCCTTCACCCGCCGCCACCGCCACCGCCATCACCAGCCGGTGCCCTCGCCCGCTGCCCTCCGCCGCGTCCCGGCCGCAGCTGCCGGGCCTCCCCTCCTGCTGCCGCTCCCGCCCCGCCGTGGAGCCCGCCAGGGCGCCGTCCCGCCCCGCCCTCTTCCCCGGAGGCCGCAGGCCGCCCGACAGACCGCCCAGCGCCCGCCCAAGGGCCGTAGAGGGCACCCCGGTCCCGCGCTGCGCCCCCGGGGTCGATATCGGGATGATGGCCCTCTACCGACAATTCGCGGGATTTCGTGAACGGAAGGCCCGCCGAATTCCGCCGTCCCGTCAGGGATGGCCCTCCTACCGGCAATTCGCGCCACATCGTCAACGCTGCTCGGACACCCCGCCAGGGGAGGCCCCTCTACCGGCGATTCGCGCCACATCGTTAACGCTCCAAAGCCGCAGGCCGGAACGGGCCCCATGGCGGGCCGCAGGCCCGTGCCGCCCTGACGCCCATCACCCACCAAGTTGAGGCCCCGCCAGGGGCCGCCCTGGGCAAGCCAATTCGCCGCAGGCGAATTGCCCCCGCCTCCCACCCACCCCGCCCGGCGTAGCCGGGGCCCCGGGGCGCAGCCCCGGGCCAGTAACCACGCACGGTGACGGCGCAGCCGGCACCCCCCGGCCCTGGCGGGCCGTCAGGCCCGCTGCAGCGCCGCCAGGCGCTGCTTAAGCCGCAGGCTTCCG
>NZ_JBITSA010000017.1:15311-149938 GCF_044540385.1 Kitasatospora sp. NPDC086009 | reverse complement strand
ACATTCCGAACCCGGAAGCTAAGCCTCACAGCGCCGATGGTACTGCAGGGGGGACCCTGTGGGAGAGTAGGACGCCGCCGAACAATCATTCCAAAAAGACCCCCTCCCGTTCGGGAGGGGGTCTTTTTGCGTTAACGTCTCCCCAGCACAACCCGCTCGGTGGAGAGGCGCGAACCGTTGCAGAACCTGACTCTTACCTGGCAGTCCGCCGGGGGCGCCGCGGTCGCTCTCTACGGAGGCGCGTACGCGGCCGCCCGGGTGCGGCGCGCACCGCTGTCGGCGCTGCTGCGGGAGGCCGGCACCTTGCTGGCGCTGTTCGCGCTCTGGCAGCTGGTGGGGCACCTCTCGCTGATGAGCGCCGAGCACGCGCTGGACCGGGCGAGCTGGATCCACCGGACGGAGCTGGCGATCGGCCTGCCGGACGAGGCTTCCTGGCAGGCGGCCGTGACCTCGTGTCCGGCCGTGGTGAAGGCGGCGAACTACTACTACGCGTCGATGCACTTCACCGTGATGATCGCGGTGCTGCTCTGGGTCTTCGTGCGGCACCGGGCCCGCTACCCGTGGGTGCGGAACACGGTCGTGATCACGACGGCGATCTGCCTGGCGGTGCAGTTCATCCCGGTGGCGCCGCCCCGGATGCTGCCGCAGGAGGGGTTCGTCGACGTCGCGGCCGAGTACGGGCAGTCGGTGTACGGCGGCGCGGTCGGCGGGATGGTCAAGGTCGCCCAGCTGTCGGCGATGCCGTCGGTGCACGTGGCCTGGTGCGTGCTGGCGGCGGTCGCGGTGATCAGGGTGTCGTCGAGCCCGCTGCGCTGGCTGGTGGTCCTGCACCCGGTGCTGACCGTCGCGGTGGTGGTGGTCACGGCCAACCACTTCTGGGCGGACGGCCTGGTGGCCGTGGTGATCCTGCTCTTCGCGTACGCGGTCCAGGCGGCCTGCGGCCGCCGGCGGGCCCGCCGGGCGTCGCCCGGTCCGGACGCCGCGGTGGCCGGAGCCCAGGCCGGGGAGCACGTCACCACCGGGAGCTGACCGGGGCGTGAGCAGCACGGGCCGGTGGGCCGGACCTCCCCGGAAGGGAGGTCCGGCCCACCGGCGTTCGCGTGTCGGGTGTTACTTGACCGGCAGTGCCACCCGGCCCCACGCGCTGTTGGTCATGGCCGCGGTGGCCCAGTACCAGGCGACCAGCCCGGAGGCCGCGGCGACCCAGCCGGCGAACTTGGCGAGCCCGCCGGAGGTGGCGAAGGTCGCGATGGCGGAGAGCACCAGGGAGACGGTCAGCAGGCCGTACACCGCGCGGCTGAACCAGCCGGCCTTCCAGCTCGCGGCGGTGAGGGTGAGCACGAGCAGGGCCCAGAGCAGCAGGAACAGGCCAGCTGCGTTCTTGCCGGCCCCGCCGGCGGCCGACCAGGTGGCCCAGAAGGCGCCCAGGCTGGTGAAGGCCGTGCCGGTGAAGCCCTCGCCGGCCCGGAGCTGCCAGAGGCCGGCGATGAACAGGGTGAGGCCGCCGAGGAGGTGGGCGAGACGGGCGGAGTCCCCGACCCCGGTGCCACTGAAGATGCCAGTGGAGAGGAGGCCGTAGGCGAGGAGGGTCAGGCCGAGGGCGAGGTAACCGAGGTTCCCCGCGTCGGCTCCGGTGGAGCGGGCGTTCAGTGCCCCGGTAGCTTCGTTGCTCACCGGAGGCTCCTTTCACTCTGGGCGCGCGCAGGGCGCTGTGAACCGCAGGAGGATGTTCGATGAGGTGGATGCGCGCGACCGCGCCGAGGGCGCACCACAGGAGGGTGCGACGGCTGCGGTCAGAATGATGGGCCAGCGTGAAGAACTGCTGGTCGTGTCCCCGCCGGGGGATTCCCCGGTGAGATCGGTGTACCCGGCCGGACCAGCTTGTACCCTTGTGAATCACACAATTTGTGGCGTCGTCAGCTGTGGAACGCTCATGGTTGGACCCCGGGTGAGCAGACTCGGTCAGCCCGGGCGCTGGGTGGGGACGCGCAGGGTGAGGATCGCCATGTCGTCGGACGGCGGCTCCGGCGCGAAGCGTTCGACCGCCCGCTGCACGCGCAGGGCTACCGCACCGGCCGTCAGCCCGGTACAGCCGGTGAGCACCTCGGCCAGGCCGTCGTCGCCCAGCATCCGCGACCCCTCGCGGCGTTCGGTCACGCCGTCGGTGACGCAGAGCAGGACCTCGCCGGGGGAGAGCACCAAGTGCTCAGCGGTCAGGTCGAGTTCCTCCATCACACCGAGCAGCGGCTGCGGGGTGGCGGCCCGGTCGACCTGGCCGTCGGTGCGCAGCCGCAGCGGCAGCGGGTGGCCGGCGCAGACCATGGACAGCTCGGTGCTGCCGTCCGGTCGGGGCGTGAGCTCGCCGTAGAGCAGGGTGAGGAAGCGGCTGCGTGAACCCTCGTCCAGGATGGCCGCGTTGAGCCTGCTGAGGACCTGTGGGGCGTCCAGTCCCTCGCGGGCGAGCAGCCGCAGCGAGTGCCGGGCCAGGCCGGTGACGGAGGCGGCCTCGGGACCGGTGCCGCAGACGTCGCCGATGGCGAAGCCGTAGGTGCCCTCGCGGATGGTGAAGAGGTCGTAGAAGTCGCCGCCGACCTCGTTGCCCTCGCCGGCGGCCTGGTAGTACACGTCCACCTCGACGCCCGGGATCTCCGGCAGGTCCGGGGGGAGCAGACTGCGCTGCAGCGCCTGGCTGGTGGCGGTGCGCTCGGAGTAGAGGCGGGAGTTGTCGAGCGCGAGGGCGGCCCGCCGGGAGAGGTCCTCGGCGAGTTCCAGGATCTCCTGGCGGAACCGGACGCCGGCCGGGACGCCGAGCACGAGCAGGCCGATGACCCGGTTGCGGGCGGCCAGCGGCAGGACCACCGTCTCACCGAGCAGGCCGGAGAGTTCGGGGTTCGCGGAAAGCCCGCCGGTCCGCGCGGTCTCGGCCGGCGCCGCCCAGAAGCGGGCGCCGTGAGTGGGTCCGGAGTCCGGGGCGGGCGTCTTGTCGAGCAGGGCGCGCAGCGGGTCGATGCGGTCCTCGTCCTCGTGCAGCACGAAGGCGAGGGAGGCCGGGGCGCCGTTGGTGTACACGGCGCACCAGGAGGCGAGGGTGGGGACGGCCATCTGCGCCATCAGGGCGAGCGTCTGCTCGTGCTCCAGGGTGCCGGCCAGCAGGTCGGAGGCCTCGACCAGGAAGGAGAGCGAGCCGCGGCGCAGCCGTTCGAGCTCGGTGAGCCGGGTGCTCTCGATGGCCAGGGCGACCCGGTCGGCGGCGAATTGCAGGCGCAGCGCGTCCTCGTTGTCGTAGCGGCCGGGCGCGGCGGCGGCGATGCCCAGCGAGCCGATCAGCCGGCCCTCGACCTTGAGCGGGACGGTGAGCAGCGAGCGCATGCCACTGTCGCTGAGCACCGGCAGACCGGTCGGCCGGGTGGCGAGGTCCTCGTGGACGGACGGCAGGCGGGCGGAGTCGTAGCGGTTGCCGGTGCCGACCGGGAAGCGGGTGTGGCGGCGGTGGCCGGAGGTGAGGCCGGTGGCGGCCCGGACCTCGAACTCGGTCTCGTCGTCGGTGGTGAGCAGCAGGTAGGCGGCGTCGCCGTCGAGCAGGTCGCGGGCGCGTTCGACGGTGCGCTGGAGCAGGGTGTCCAGGTCGTCGGTGGCGGTGGGACCGGCGAGCAGGTCCAGCCGGGAGCCGGTCGGGTCGGGCTTGTCGCCGGGCAGCGCCCGGGCGGGCGAGCGGAGTACCGCGCGGTCGGGTTCGAGGACGAGCAGGCAGAGCGTGGACGGGACGCCCTCGGTGTCGCGGATGCGGACCTGCAGGCCGTAGACCTCGACGGTCCGGCCGTCGGCGTGGCGCAGGCCGTAGCTGCCCTCCCAGCGGGCCAGCCGCAGCGTCGCGGCCAGCCCGAGCCCGCTGCCGGGGCCCTGGGGCCAGACGGTGAGGTCGGCCCAGGGGCGGCCGAGCACGGTGTCGGCGGGGTGCTGGAAGAGCGCCTCGGCGTCCGGGTTCCAGGCGAGCACGCGGCCGTCGTCGTCGAGCTGGACGACGGCGACGTGGACCGGTCCGGCGCTGCTGGGCAGTTCGCTGCCCGGGGTGGCGGGGACGGCGTAGCGGGTGCCGGTGATGTGGGCGGGCAGGGCGAGCCGGAACCAGACGGTCTTGCGGCCGGCGGAGTACTCGACGCCCCAGCGTTCGGCGAGGGCGGAGCACATCAACAGGCCGCGGCCGCCTTCGCCGTCGGGGTCGGCGTAGCGCTCGGAGGCGGTGACGGGGACGTCGGCGAAGGACGGCAGACCGCGCTCGGGGTGGTGGTCGGTGACCTCGATCCGGACGGTCTCCTCCTCGCGCAGGCAGCAGACCTCGGCGGCGGTGCCGGCGTGCACCACGGCGTTGGTGACGAGTTCGCTGACCAGGACCACGGCGTCGTCGACGATCTCGGGCAGGCCCCAGCCCAGCAGCGCGTCCCGGACGAACGAGCGGGCGGCCGAGGCCGACCGGCCGACCGGTTCGAAGGTGGCGGCTGCGCGCGCGGTGACCACGTTGCCACTTCTCCTCTGCTCTGGCCTGGCTGCCCGGGTGCGGTGGCGACCTCCCCGTGGGCGCCGGCGGGGTGAGCGGCGGCGCTGGGGCGGGTCGTGGCCCGGTGCAGCGCCCCACCCTACTTTCCGGTTGGTTCCCCGTGGGGGCGGGGCGCCGAAACAGGCACCTGAGGGTGATTCTGCCCACCTGTTTCGGTCGGGGCGGTACCAACCGAGCGCAACCGGCCGTATACCCGGCGCCGGTGCTGCCAGACTGGGGGGTCCGTGACGCCCGTGGGAGCAGTACGGTCGATGCGGGTTCCGGTGGTCCGCGAGGTCACCGGGACGCTGTAGCGCCGACCGGTGTGGCTTCGCGCCCCGAAAACGGGGCACGGGGGATCACCGGACAGTTCACGATCTGGGAGGGGCCCGTTGAGTTCGGCCACCAAGGACGCAACCGGTACGACGCCGCCTGCCCAGCGCGGTGTGCGGCCCGGGGCCGCGCCGCGGAGCGCGGCCGGCCGGCGAGCGAACCACAGCCGCGGAGCCGAGCCGGCGGAGCTGCGCAAGCTGCTGGCCGCGCTGACCGCGATGCGCGACGGCAACTTCCGGCGGCGGCTGACCGTGCCCGGCGACGGTCCGCTGGCCGAGATCGCCGCCGTGTTCAACGAGGTCGCCGAGCGGAACCAGCACCTGACCGGTGAGCTGGCCAGGGTCCGGCGCGCGGTGGGCCGTGAGGGCCGGCTGAACGAGCGGCTGGAGACGGGTGCGGGCGAGGGCGCCTGGATGGCGGCCGTCGACAACTGCAACGCGCTGATCGACGACCTGGCCCGGCCGATGGCCGAGGTGGGCCGGGTGCTGGCCTCGATCGCCGAGGGCGACCTGGACCAGAAGATGGAGCTGCGCTCGCTGCACAGCAACGGGGTGAGCCACCCGCTGCGCGGCGAGTACCTGAAGATCGGCCGGACGGTCAACGGGCTGGTGGACCAGCTGTCGGAGTTCACCGACGAGGTGACCCGGGTGGCCATCGAGGTCGGTACCGAGGGCAAGCTGGGCGGCCAGGCCAAGGTGCGCAGCGTCTCGGGCAGTTGGAAGGACCTCGCGGACTCGGTCAACACGATGGCCGGCCGGCTGACCGCGCAGGTGCGCAACATCGCCCAGGTGACCACGGCGGTGGCCAAGGGCGACCTCTCGCGCAAGGTCACGGTCGAGGTGGCCGGCGAGATGCTCGAGCTGAAGAACACCGTGAACACCATGGTGGACCAGCTGAACGGCTTCGCGGCGCAGGTCACCAGGGTGGCCCGGGACGTGGGCACGGAGGGCCGTCTGGGCGGCCAGGCGCAGGTCCCGGGCGTCGCGGGGGTGTGGCGGGACCTCACCGACTCGGTGAACTTCATGGCCGACAACCTGACCGGCCAGGTGCGCAACATCGCGCAGGTGACGACGGCGGTCGCGCGCGGGGACCTCTCGCAGAAGATCGAGGTGGACGCGCGGGGCGAGATCCTGGAGCTGAAGAACACCATCAACACGATGGTGGACCAGCTCTCCGGCTTCGCCGAGCAGGTGACCCGGGTGGCCCGCCAGGTCGGTACCGAGGGCCGCCTGGGCGGTCAGGCGCAGGTGCCGGGCGCCGCCGGGGTCTGGCGGGACCTCACCGACAACGTCAACTTCATGGCGAACAACCTCACCGATCAGGTGCGCAACATCGCGCAGGTGACGACGGCGGTGGCCAAGGGCGACCTGTCGCAGAAGATCCAGGTGGACGCGCGGGGCGAGATCCTGGAGCTGAAGAACACCATCAACACGATGGTGGACCAGCTGGGCGCCTTCGCCGACGAGGTGACCAGAGTCGCCCGGGACGTCGGTACCGAGGGCATCCTCGGCGGTCAGGCGAGCGTGCCGGGGGTCTCCGGCACCTGGAAGGACCTGACCAACAGCGTCAACCTGATGGCCAACAACCTGACCAGCCAGGTCCGCAACATCGCGGAGGTCACCACGGCGGTCGCGCGCGGCGACGTCTCCAAGAAGATCACCGTCGACGCCCGCGGCGAGATCCTGGAGCTGGTCACCACCGTCAACACGATGGTCGACCAGCTCTCGGCGTTCGCCGACGAGGTGACCCGGGTGGCCCGCGAGGTGGGTACCGAGGGGATCCTGGGAGGCCAGGCCCGGGTCCGCGGGGTGTCGGGCATCTGGAAGGACCTGACCGACAACGTCAACTTCATGGCGTCCAATCTGACCAGCCAGGTGCGCAACATCGCCGAGGTCGCCACCGCGGTGGCCCGCGGTGACCTCTCCAAGAAGATCGACATCGAGGCGCAGGGCGAGGTCGCCGCACTGGCCGGCACCCTGAACACGATGGTCGACCAGCTCTCCGCCTTCGCGGTGGAGGTGACCCGGGTGGCCCGCGAGGTCGGCACCGACGGCATCCTGGGCGGCCAGGCCGGGGTGCCGGGCGTGGCCGGGATCTGGAAGGACCTGACCGACAACGTCAACCTGATGGCCAACAACCTCACCGGGCAGGTCCGCAACATCGCCCTGGTGATCACGGCGGTGGCCCGCGGCGACCTCTCGCAGAAGATCGACGTCGATGCGCGCGGCGAGATCCTGCAGCTCAAGACCAGCATCAACACCATGGTCGACCAGCTCTCGGCGTTCGCCGACGAGGTGACCCGGGTGGCCCGCGAGGTGGGCACCGACGGGCGGCTCGGCGGGCAGGCCCGCGTCCCCGGTGTGGACGGCACCTGGCAGGACCTCACCGAGTCGGTGAACGAGCTGGCCAACAACCTGACCCGGCAGGTGCGCGCGATCGCCCAGGTCGCCACTGCGGTGACCAGGGGCGACCTCTCGCTGCGGATCGACGTGGACGCGTCCGGTGAGCTCGACGAGCTCAAGGACAACATCAACCAGATGATCGCCAACCTGCGCGAGACCACGCGCACCAACCAGGAACAGGACTGGCTGAAGACCAACCTGGCCCGGATCTCCGGCCTGTTGCAGGGCCGTCGGGACCTGGAGGCGGTCGCTTCGCTGATCATGACCGAGCTGACCCCGGTGGTCTCGGCCCAGCACGGCGCGTTCTTCCTGGCCCAGCCGGCCGGCCGGACCGCCGAGCTGATCACCGAGGACGACGACGAGAACGACACCGTGCTGCGGCTGATCGGCAGCTACGGCTACCAGCGGCGGGCGATGCCGACGACCTTCCGGCCCGGCGAGTCGCTGATCGGCCAGGCGGCGGTGGAGAAGCGCTCGATCATCCTCAAGGAGGCCCCGCCCGGGTACCTGAAGATCGCCTCGGGCCTCGGGGAGGCCTCGCCGGCCCACATCGTGGTGCTGCCGGTGCTGTTCGAGGGCCGCCTGCTGGGCGTGATCGAGCTGGCCACCTTCAGCTCCTTCACCACCGTCGCGCTGGACTTCCTCAACCAGATCGCCGATCTGATCGGCGTCACGGTCAACACCATCAGCGTCAACACCAAGACCGAGGGCCTGCTGCTGGAGTCCCAGCGGCTCACCGCCGAACTCTCGATGCGATCGGCCGAGTTGGAGGCGCGCCAGGAGGAACTGGAGCGGACCAACGAGGAGTTGCAGGAGAAGGCCGAGCAACTCGCCCAGCAGAACCGCGACATCGAGATCAAGAACAGCGAGATCGAAGAGGCCCGGCAGGTCCTGGAGGAGCGCGCCGAGCAACTCGCCCTGGCCTCCCGCTACAAGAGCGAGTTCCTCGCCAACATGTCGCACGAGCTGCGGACCCCGCTCAACTCGCTGCTCATCCTGGCCAAGCTGCTCTCCGACAACAACGAGGGCAACCTCTCGCCCAAGCAGGTCGAATTCGCCGACACCATCCACGGCGCCGGGTCGGACCTGCTCCAGCTGATCAACGACATCCTGGACCTCTCCAAGGTCGAGGCGGGCAAGATGGACGTCCGCCCGTCCCGGATCGCCCTGGTGCAGCTGGTCGACTACGTGGAGGCCACCTTCCAGCCGGTCGCGCTGGACAAGAACCTGGACTTCGCCGTCCGGGTCTCCTCGGCGCTGCCGGTCACCCTGCACACCGACGAGCAGCGGCTCCAGCAGGTGCTGCGGAACCTGATCTCCAACGCGGTCAAGTTCACCGACTCCGGGGCGGTGGACTTCTCGATCAGCCCGGCCGGTCCCGACGTCCCGCAGCACGTCCGCGAGCGGCTGCTGGAGGCCGGCGCGATCAAGGGCCCGGACGACCCGCTGATCGCCTTCTCGGTCTCCGACACGGGCATCGGCATCCCGGAGAACAAGCTGCGGGAGATCTTCGAGGCGTTCAAGCAGGCCGACGGCACCACCAGCCGCAAGTACGGCGGCACCGGTCTCGGGCTCTCGATCAGCCGGGAGATCGCCCGGCTGCTCGGCGGCGAGATCCACGCCGAGAGCGAGCTGGGCGCGGGCTCGACGTTCACCCTCTACCTGCCGCTGCGCACCGACGGCGGGGAGGTCGCGCCGCCGTCCGCGCCGAACGCCCCGACGATCCGCGCCGCGGTCGGCGTCACCCCGGCGGGCACGCCCGTCCCGGTCGGCGAGAACCCGGCGGACCACTGGGCCCAGGAGGTCCGCGAACTCGCGGAGGAGCGCCGCCGCGGCGCCGTGGAGCGCCGTCGTGCGGCCCTGGAGGCACCGATCGAGGGCCGGCTGCCGTCCGGCGGCCCGGCGGCCCACCAGCCGTCCCGGGTGGACACCCGCTTCGACGGTCAGCAGGTGCTGATCGTGGACGACGACGTCCGCAACGTCTTCGCGCTCACCAGCGTCCTGGAGCAGCACGGGCTGACCGTGCTGTACGCCGAGAACGGCCGTGAGGGCATCGAGATGCTGGAGCAGCACGAGAACGTCGCGCTGGTCCTGATGGACATCATGATGCCGGAGATGGACGGCTACGCGACGACCGAGGCGATCCGCCGGATGCCGCAGTTCGCCGGGCTGCCGATCATCGCGCTGACCGCCAAGGCGATGAAGGGCGACCGGGAGAAGTCCCTGGAGGCCGGTGCCACCGACCACATCACCAAGCCGGTGGAGACCGACCACCTCCTCACCGTGATGCACGAGTGGCTGTCGGCGCGGAAGTCCTGACCCGGCCCTCCGCGGCCGGGCCCGCCCCCGCCGCCCGGTACCCCACCGGGTCGTGGGGGCGCGAACCCCGGAGCCCGCTCCGGGGTTCGCGCCTTTCGGGGCGTGCTTTGCTGGCGGGGAGGGCCGGGAACCCGGTAGGGTCACCGATCGTTGCGAACAGTGACCGGATGGCGACTCGCTGGTGAGCGTGCGCCGGGGCACTGGGTGCGCGTTGCCCCGGACCAGGTTGCGACGGGGCGGTGTGCCGGGCGAGGGGGTGCGGCTAGCATGACCGGGGTAGTGGTGGGCAGTGTGCGAGTGCCTTCCCCAGGCAGGCAGGCGACAGGAGGGCGGGCCGTAATGCAGAAGGCGAAGATCCTCCTGGTCGACGACCGGCCGGAGAACCTGCTGGCGCTGGAGGCGATCCTCTCGGCGCTGGACCAGACGCTGGTACGGGCGGCCTCCGGCGAGGAGGCGCTCAAGGCGCTGCTCACCGACGATTTCGCGGTGATCCTGCTGGACGTCCAGATGCCCGGGATGGACGGCTTCGAGACGGCCGCCCACATCAAGCGGCGCGAGCGCACCCGGGACATCCCGATCATCTTCCTGACCGCGCTCAACCACGGGCCTCACCACACCTTCCGCGGCTACGCGGCGGGCGCGGTGGACTACATCTCCAAGCCCTTCGACCCGTGGGTGCTGCGCGCCAAGGTCTCGGTCTTCGTCGACCTCTACATGAAGAACTGCCAGCTCAAGGAGCAGGCGGCGCTGCTGCGCCTGCAACTGGAGGCGGGCGGCGAGCAGCCTGCCCTCGGCGGTGCGCTGCTCGGCGAGCTGTCGGCGCGGCTGGCGTCGGTGGAGGAGCAGGCCGAGGCGCTCGTCAAGCAGCTGGACGGCACCGAGGACGGCGGGGTCGCCGCCACCGCGGCGCATCTGGAGCGCAAGCTGGCGGGTCTGCGGCGGGCCCTGGACGCGTTGCGTCCCGGGGTGGAGTAGCGGCCGCCCGCGCGCACCCGTCCGGGTGAAACCGGGGCGGTGTGACGGTGTGTCTGCGACACGGCGGGGCGCCCCGGCTCGGCACGTGGGCACAGCTGGTCGGCCCCGGTAGGCTGCTGAGCCATGGCCACACGTACGCCCGGAAGCGCGGCACGCAACCCGAGTCCGGGACCGTCCAAGAAGGCCGCGGCGAAGGCTCCGGCCAAGCCGGTCGCGAAGAAGGCGGCCGCCAAGAAGGCCGCCCCGGCGAAGAAGGCGGCGGCCAAGCCCGCGCCGCCCGCCCCGCCGGCACCGAGGCCGATACTCTTCCGGGCCGTCCGGGCCGTCTGGCTCGGCCTGGCGCACAGCGTCGGCGCGGTCTTCCGCGGCTTCGGCGACGGCGCCAAGAACCTCGATCCGGCGCACCGCAAGGACGGCGTGGGCCTGCTGCTGTTCGCGCTCGCGCTGGTCACCGCCGCCGGCACCTGGTTCAGCCCGCAGGGCTGGCTCGGCGAGGCGGCCACCAACGTGGTCTCCGGGCTCTTCGGCCGGCTGGACGTGCTGGTGCCGTTCCTGCTGGCCCTGGTCGCGGTCCGGCTGATGCGTCACCCGGAGCTGCCGGAGGCCAACGGGCGGATCATGATCGGTCTGAGCGCCCTGGTGGTCGGCGTGCTCGGACTGGTCCACATCGGCTGCGGCGCGCCCATGATGGGCAGCGGTGCGACCCGGATAAGGGCGGCGGGCGGGATCGTCGGCTGGGCCGTCTCCACCCCGATGATGGCCGCCGCCGGGCCGCCGCTCGCGGTGCCGCTGCTCCTGCTGCTGGCCTTCTTCGGCCTGCTGGTGACCACCGCCACCCCGGTCAACCGGATCCCCGAACGGCTGCGCGCCGCCGGGGTGCGGCTCGGCGTGGTCGAGCCCGGCCCGCAGGACGCCTTCGCCGAGGGGCGTGCGCCGGAGCGCGAGTTCTCCACCGAGCCGCCGGAGGACGCGGACCCCTCGGCGCTGCCGTACCGCGTCGAGATCGACGGTCTCGCTCCGCCGGACGAGGTCGGTGCCCGCCGTCGCCGGCGCCGCCGCAAGCAGCTGGACGACCCGGAGCTCACCTCCGGCGTCCCCGACCTGCTCGCGAAGGACCCGTTCGGCGAGGACCCGGTGGACCCGTACGCCACCCGCGACCTCGCCGCCGGGGCCGCCGCGGACCTGGACGGCGCGCTGGTCTACGGGGTGCCCGCCTCCTCGGCGGTGGCGGACATGATGCACCAGGTGCAGGACCGCACCGCCCCGCCGGAGGAGGCCGCCGTGCCGCCCGCCCGCAGCGGCGGCCAGGCGGCCCCCGAGGAGCACGGCCCGGCCCCGGTGCGGATGGAGCAGCTCCAGCTCTCCGGCGACGTCACCTACGCGCTCCCCCCGCTCGACCTGTTGGAGCGCGGCGGCCCGGCGAAGGCCCGCAGCGCCCTCAACGACGAGGTGGTGGCCCAGCTCACCGGGACCTTCGGCGAGTTCAAGGTGGACGCCAAGGTCACCGGCTTCACCCGGGGGCCGACGGTCACCCGCTACGAGGTCGAGCTGGGCCCGGCCGTCAAGGTGGAGCGGATCACCGCGCTCGCCAAGAACATCGCGTACGCGGTGGCCAGCCCGGACGTGCGGATCATCAGCCCGATCCCGGGGAAGTCCGCGGTCGGCATCGAGATCCCCAACCGGGACCGCGAGATGGTCAACCTCGGGGACCTGCTGCGCTCGCGCACAGCCGCCGAGGACACCCACCCGATGGTGGTCGGGATGGGCAAGGACGTCGAGGGCCACACCGTGATGGCCAACCTCGCCAAGATGCCGCACATCCTGGTGGCCGGCGCGACCGGCGCCGGCAAGTCGTCCTGCATCAACTGCCTGATCACCTCGATCCTGGCGCGGGCCACCCCGGACGAGGTCCGGATGGTGCTGGTCGACCCCAAGCGGGTCGAGCTGACCGCGTACGAGGGCATCCCGCACCTGATCACGCCGATCATCACCAACCCCAAGAAGGCCGCCGAGGCCCTCCAGTGGGTGGTGCGCGAGATGGACCTGCGCTACGACGACCTGGCCGCGTTCGGCTTCCGGCACGTCGACGACTTCAACGCGGCGGTGAAGGCCGGCAAGGTGACCGCCCCGCTGGGCAGCGAGCGCGAGCTGACCCCGTACCCGTACCTGCTGGTGATCGTCGACGAGCTGGCCGACCTGATGATGGTCGCCCCGCGCGACGTCGAGGACTCGGTGGTCCGGATCACCCAGCTGGCCCGCGCGGCCGGCATCCACCTGGTGCTGGCCACCCAGCGGCCCTCGGTGGACGTGGTCACCGGTCTGATCAAGGCCAACGTGCCGTCCCGGCTGGCCTTCGCCACCTCGGCGATGGCCGACTCCCGGGTCATCCTCGACCAGCCCGGCGCGGAGAAGCTGATCGGCAAGGGCGACGCGCTCTTCCTCCCGATGGGCGCGAGCAAGCCCGTCCGGATGCAGGGCGCGTTCGTCACCGAGGCCGAGATCGCCGCCGTCGTCCAGCACTGCAAGGATCAGCTGACGGCGGTCTACCGGGACGACGTGACGGTCGGCGGCGGGCCGAAGAAGGAGATCGACGAGGAGATCGGCGACGATCTGGACCTGCTGATCCAGGCCGCCGAGCTGGTCGTCTCCACCCAGTTCGGCTCCACCTCGATGCTCCAGCGCAAGCTGCGGGTCGGTTTCGCCAAGGCGGGCCGGCTGATGGACCTGATGGAGTCGCGCGGGATCGTCGGCCCGAGCGAGGGCTCCAAGGCCCGCGACGTCCTGGTGAAACCGGACGAGCTGGACGGCGTGCTCATCGCCATCCGGGGCTGACCGGCCGCCCCGGACGGTGCGTGCCCTTGCGGGTGTTCACTCGTTCGGAGGAGGGTAGGCGCGGTGCGCGGAACCGATCGAACGTGCACCGCGTCACAGGGCGCAAGAGCGGCCTCCGGGTTCGTCGGCCCCCGTCCTGACCGTCGGTCAGTGGACGATCGGAACCGTGCCCGGATGGGCGTGCGCATTCGGTCCTGCTCCGCTTGAGAAACGATCCTCCTCCGCCCCTAGACTGTTCTCCAGCAGGTGGCCATCCGCTCGAAAGGCGTGCACCGTGACCATCGGCAAGTCCCCCGATCGCGAGAACGCTCCGTCCTCCGCCGAGCTGTCCGGCGAGCCGGACCACGCGGCCGATGCCCCGAGCATCGGCCGGGTGCTGTCCGTCGCCCGGATCGACGCCCGACTCACGGTCGATCAGGTGAGTACCGCCACCCGGGTCCGGGTGCCGATCGTGCATGCCATCGAGGAGGACGACTTCGCCCGATGCGGTGGCGATTTCTACGCCCGGGGCCACATCCGGGCGATCGCCCGGGCGGTCGGCGTGGACGGCGAGGCACTGGTCGCCCGGTACGACGCCGCGCACGGCGGGGCCCCCGCCGGCAAGCGGCCCACCCAGCTGATCGACAGCGGGCCGATCAAGGTGCCCGGCCGGGGCCGCCCGAACTGGACGGCCGCGATGGTGGCCGCGATCTTCGCGGTAGTCGCCCTGATCGGCTTCAACCTGGTGAGCGGCAAGACCGGCGGCTCGACCACCGGCTCGGCCAGCGCGCCGCTGCCCAGCGGGTCCGGCACCGGCTCGGTCGCGCCCGTCGCCTCACCGAGCGTCCAGCCGCCGGCCCCGGCGCCCAGCGCCGCGGCGATCGCGGCCGCCCCGGCCGACAAGGTCACGGTGAAGCTGGTCGCCGAGAAGGACACCAGCTGGGTCTCGGCGCTGGACGGCAGCGGCAAGTCCCTGTTCCAGAACAACATCGAGGAAGGTCAGGACCAGACCTTCACCGACCCGAAGCAGATCAAGCTGGTGATCGGCAACGCGGGTGCCGTGCATGTGTACGTCAACGGCAAGGATCTCGGTCCGGCCGGGAAGAACGGCCAGGTGGTGCACGTCACGTACACCCCCGGCGACCCGCAGGCGGGCTGATGGCAGGGGCCGTGCGCCCCGGTGAAGATCTGGTAATCCGAGGCGCGCGGCCTCCGGGGCGAACGGCACCGGAGGCCGCGCGTTAATCTTGGCCCTATGCCTGAACGCCGTACTGTCGCCCTTGTCACGCTCGGATGCGCCCGCAACGAGGTGGACTCCGAGGAACTCGCCGGGCGACTGGAGGCCGACGGCTGGCTGCTCGTCGACGACGCCTCCGACGCCGACGTGGCCGTCGTCAACACCTGCGGGTTCGTCGAGGCCGCCAAGAAGGACTCCGTCGACGCCCTGCTGGAGGCCAACGACCTCAAGGGGCACGGCCGCACCCAGGCCGTCGTCGCGGTCGGCTGTATGGCCGAGCGGTACGGCAAGGAGCTGGCCGACGCGCTTCCCGAGGCGGACGGCGTGCTCGGCTTCGACGACTACTCCGACATCTCCGACCGCCTGCAGACCATCCTGTCCGGCGGCCACCACGCCCCGCACCTGCCGCGCGACCGCCGCAAGCTGCTGCCGCTGAGCCCGGTCGAGCGCCAGGCCGCCGCCGCCGAGGTCGCCCTGCCGGGCCACGGCGCCCCCGAGGACCTGCCCGAGGGCCTCGCCCCGGCCTCCGGCCCGCGCACCCTGCGCAAGCGGCTGGACGACAACCCGGTCGCCTCGGTGAAGCTCGCCTCGGGCTGCGACCGCCGGTGCTCCTTCTGCGCCATCCCGGCCTTCCGCGGCTCGTTCATCTCGCGCCGCCCCTCCGACGTGCTGCAGGAGGCCCAGTGGCTGGCCGCGCAGGGCGTCCGCGAGGTGGTGCTGGTCAGCGAGAACAACACCTCCTACGGCAAGGACCTCGGCGACATCCGGCTGCTGGAGACGCTGCTCGGCGAGATCTCCGCGATCGAGGGCGTCGAACGCGTCCGGGTCTCCTACCTGCAGCCCGCCGAGATGCGGCCGGGGCTGATCGACGCGATGACCGGCACCGCCGACGTGGTGCCCTACTTCGACCTCTCGTTCCAGCACTCGGCGCCCGCGGTGCTGCGCCGGATGCGGCGGTTCGGCTCCACCGACCAGTTCCTGGAGCTGCTCGGGACCATCCGCGGCAAGGCCCCGCAGGCCGGCGCCCGCTCCAACTTCATCGTCGGCTTCCCCGGTGAGACCGAGGAGGACTTCGCCGAGCTGGAGCGGTTCGTCACGCACGCGGGCCTCGACGCGATCGGCGTCTTCGGCTACTCGGACGAGGACGGCACCGAGGCGGCGACCTTCGACGGCAAGCTGCCCGAGGACGTGGTGGCGGACCGGCTGAACCGGCTCTCCAGGCTGGCCGAGGAGATGACCGCCCAGCGGGCCGAGCAGCGGATCGGGACCGAGG
This sequence comes from Kitasatospora sp. NPDC086009, assembly GCF_044540385.1. Taxonomy (NCBI): domain Bacteria; kingdom Bacillati; phylum Actinomycetota; class Actinomycetes; order Kitasatosporales; family Streptomycetaceae; genus Kitasatospora; species Kitasatospora sp. NPDC086009. Next base: position 134,054 of record NZ_JBITSA010000017.1, on the reverse strand, counting down.
TCGAGGTGCTGATCGAGTCGGTCGACGGCGACCTGGTCGAGGGCCGCGCCGCCCACCAGGCCCCCGAGACGGACGGCCTCACCACGCTCACCGGGGTGGCCGACCCGCAGGTCGGCCGGTTCTACCGGGCCCGCGTGGTCGCCAGCGAGGGCGTCGACCTGATCGCCGAGGCGCTGGAGCAGGTCCGGGTCGGCCAGGCCCCGGGAGCCGGGGAATGACCAAGGGGCCCGGCGCTCCGGCCGCGGCTCACCCGGGCAGACCGGCGGCCGCGGCCCCGCCGGCGCCGGGAATCTGGAACATCGCGAACATGCTCACGATGCTCCGGCTGCTGCTGGTGCCGGTCTTCGTGGCGCTGCTCTTCGCCGACGGCGGCCACGACCCCAAGTGGCGCGCGGTGGCCTGGGCCTCGTTCGCGGTCGCGATGATCACCGACCTGTTCGACGGCGAGCTGGCCCGCCGCAAGGGCCTGGTCACCGACTTCGGGAAGATCGCCGACCCGATCGCCGACAAGGCGATCATGGGCGCGGCGCTGATCGGCCTCTCGGTGCTGGGCGACCTGCCGTGGTGGGTCACCGTCGTCATCCTGGCCCGGGAGCTGGGCATCACCGTCATGCGGTTCTGGGTGATCCGGTACGGGGTCATCCCGGCCAGCCGGGGCGGCAAGCTGAAGACGCTCACCCAGGGCATCGCGGTGGGCATGTACGTCCTGGAGCTGACCGGCTGGCTGGCCACCGCGCGGGCCGTGCTGATGGCGCTCGCGGTGCTGCTCACCGTCGGGACGGCGCTGGACTACGTCGGGCAGGCGCTGCGCCTGCGCCGTGAGGGGCTGGCCGCGGAGCGCGCCGGCCGGTGAGGGAGGCGGACGGGGTGGGGTTCGGAGCGGACAACGTCGGAGCGGGCAACTCCGGAGCGGGCAACTCCGGAGCGGGCAACTCCGGAGCGGGCGACTTCGGAGCTGACTACGGGGCGGCGGCGCTGGAGGCGCACGCCGCGCTGCGCGGGGAGGGCGCCACGCTGGCGGTCGCCGAGTCGCTCACCGGCGGGCTGCTGGCGGCCGCGCTGGTCGACGTCCCCGGGGCGTCCGCGACCTTCCGCGGCTCGGTCACCGCGTACGCGACCGAGCTGAAGGCCTCGGTGCTCGGCGTCGACGAGGGGCTGCTGGCCGTGCACGGGCCGGTCCACCCGCTGGTGGCCCGGCAGATGGCCGAGGGCGTGCGCCGGCTGCTGGGGGCCACGTACGGGCTCGCGACCACCGGAGTGGCCGGCCCGGATCCGCAGGACGGACAGCCGGTGGGCACGGTACACCTCGCACTGGCCGGTCCGGGGGGAAGTCGGGTCAGTTCGCCGCGACTGTCGGGGGACCGTGCCACAATCCGTCACGGAGCGGTGACCGCCGCTCTGGAGCTGCTCGTCGGGCGGCTCCCGTCCGGTGCGTCCACGCACTGACCAGCCGCTCACCCTCGGTGCCCGCCGTCCGGCCCGCACCGTCGAAGGCTTCGCCCCCGGTGTCCGGACCGGTCCGTCGGCGCAGATCTCCACCGAACCGAGATCTGCCGAACTGGCGTACGGGGATGAGGTCGACGGAGGATCGTGTTACATCGGAGGTCCTGGGGCAGAAACCAGGTGGCGAACGAGTGGCGCGGCGGTGACCCGGTGCCGCACGGAGGGTACGACGAGGTGCCCGCAGGCCGGGGTGCGACACCGAAACAGGGGAGGGGACAGCCTTGCAGCCCAGAGTGAACACGACCATGGTCCCCGCACGCGAAGCGGGCAAGGCGGTACGGTGGGGGCGTGACATCTCGATCCGCAGTCCGAGGAGGGAGGCACCGATGATCCTGCTCCGTCGCCTACTGGGCGATGTACTGCGTCGGCAGCGCCAGCGCCAGGGCCGCACACTTCGCGAGGTGTCGGCAGCAGCCAGGGTTTCGCTCGGTTACCTCTCCGAGGTCGAGCGGGGACAGAAGGAGGCCTCCTCGGAGCTGCTCTCCGCGATCTGCGACGCACTCGACGTTCGAATGTCCGAGGTCATGCGCGAGGTCAGTGACGAACTCTCGCTCGCCGAACTTGCGGCGATGTCCAGCCTCTCCGAAGGTGAACTGCTGAGGCCGGTGCTCGAACCGGTACCGCTGCCCGCCCCCGGCAACGACCGGGCGAACCTCTCGCCCAAGGCCGCCGCGATGGACGTGGTCGCCGCCTGACCTGGCCTCGACGCCCGGGCGCCTGGTGCCCGGGGCGAGCGAAGGAGGCCGGTCGTGCGGAAGGCAGCTACGACGTTCGCCGAGGCCCGAATACGGCTGGGGCAGCTGGTTCCCCGGCGTCTGCGCAGGCTCCTGCCGATGTCGGCGGGCGCTCTCGCCGGCTGGCTGGTGCTTCGGGGCCAACCCGCCGACGGGGCCGCGCTGGGGCTGCTCGCGGCCGGCGGGTGGGGGCTCGGGCTGATCCCGGTGCACGCGGACCGCTGGTCCACCGGACCGGAGCCGCGCCGAACGGGTGAGCCGAGGGCCCGGATGGAGGCAGAGCCTCCGATCGGGTGAGCGCAGTGACGCGGTGCGAAGGCCGCGAGGTGGTTCTCCGCCTCGCGGCCTTCGCCGTGCCCGGCGGCGGGCGCCCGCCGTTCCCCGGGCCCGGGGCGGGTCAGGGGCGCAGCCGCAGGCCCCGTGGGGTGGGGTGGAAGCCGGCCTCCTCCAGGGCGGCGCCGAGCGGGGAGCCGAGCGCGGGCACGCCGTTGGCCCGCTCGACGGTGACGCTGCCGAGCGCCCCCGCGCGGACCGCCGAGGCCAGCGCGGCCGTCGCGGCGGCGAGGGTGGCCTCGTCCTCGGGCCAGGCCAGCAGGGACTTGCCGCCCCGCTCGATGTAGAGGCCCAGCTCGCCGTCGACCAGCACCACCAGGGCGCCGGCCTTGCGGCCGGGGCGGTGCGCCCTGGCCTCCCGGGCCTCCTTGGTCTCCTTCGGCGCCTCCCCGGCCGCGGTGGCCCGCTCGGCACCGGGTGCCGCGGTGCCCGGCGGGTCGGGCCAGGGCAGCGCGGCGCCGTAGGCGTTCGCCGGGTCGGCGGCGGCCAGGACCAGCACCTGCGGGGGCTCGGCCGCCGGACCGGCCGGCCACTCGGCGGCCCGGGCCCGCTCCAGCCGCCCGCTGACGGACCGCAGCCGGTCGGCGGCGCCGTCCATGGCGAACTGGGCGCCGCCCAGCCCCTCCACGAAGTACCCCCGGCGGGCCCGGCCGCGCTCCTCCATCGCGGCGAGCACCCGGTACACCCCGGCGAAGCCGCCCGGGATCCGCTCGGCCGCCACCGCGCCCCGGGTCAGCAGGCCGTGCCGGTCCAGCAGGCTCTGGGCCTGGGTGGTGGCCCGCACCGTCGGGTCGGCGTCGAAGGCGGGCAGCAGCGACCAGCGCCCGGCCACCGTCGGCGGTCCGCCGCGCAGCGTGCCGCCGGCCCGGCCGAAGGCCCGGCCCGCGCCGCCGTAGCGCCCGCGCGGGGTGGCCCGGGGCGCCCGGTGGGCGGTCGCGCCGGCCGTCCGGCCGGAGCCGAGCAGGGCGCGCAGCGGGGCGAGGGTGTCGTTGCTGACGTACCCGGCCCAGACCAGGTCCCAGAGGGCCTCGACGACCTCGGTCTCGGGGGTGTCGGGGAGCTGGGCGACCAGCTGGCGGAAGAAGAGCCCGTAGCCGCCGGCCAGGGCCTCCAGCAGCGCGGTGTGCACGGGTGTGACGGCGGGCGGGACGGGCTCCGGACGCAGCAGGTGGGCGTGCTCGGCGAGGTGCAGGCCGATCCAGCCGTCCTTGCCGGGCAGGGCGCCGGCGCCGGACCAGCCGATCTCACCGGCGGCCATCAACTCGTCCAGCAGGCCGGGGGAGTAGTCCGCGAGCCGGGCCGGGAGGATCAGCCGCTCCAGGGCGGAGGCGGGCAGGGCGGTGCCCTGGAGCTGCTCGACCACCCGGAGCAGGCCGTCCGGGCCGCGCAGCCGGTGGCCGGCCAGGTGCTGCCACTGCGGGAGGAAGGCGGCCAGGGCGCGCGGCGGGACGGCCTCGACCTCCTGGCGCAGGGCGGCCAGCGAACGGCGGCGCAGCCGGCGCAGCACCTCGGCGTCGCACCACTCGACGGTGGCGGGGTGGCCGTCGGTGGAGGCGGGGCGTGCGGCGTCCGGCACGAGGGGGTGGGCGTCGGGCGGGCGGAACTCGCCCTGGACCAGCCGCCCGGCGGCGGTGAGGCGCTGCAGGGTGCCGGCGACCACCGCGCTGCCGAGGCCGAAGCGGGCGGCGGCCTCGGCGGCGGTGAACGGGCCGTGGGTGCGGGCGTACCGGGCGAGGAGGTCGCCCAGCGGGTCCTTGACCGGCTCGGTGAAGGCCTCCGGGACGCCGACCGGCAGGGGGGTGCCCAGGGCGTCGCGCAGCCGCCCGGCGTCCTCGACGGCGGCCCAGCGCTGCTCGCCGGCGATCCGGACCGCGATCACCCGGCGGGTGGCTTCGAGCTCCAGGGCCCAGAGCGGTTCGGCGCCGCGGGCGGTCAGCTCGGCCTCGGTGAGCGGACCGAGCAGCCGCAGGGCGTCGGCGACGCCCTCGGCGTCCTTGACCCGGCGCTCGGGGGTGAGCCGCTGGAGCTCCGCCTCCAGCTCGGCCAGGACCTGCGGGTCGAGCAGCTCGCGCAGCTCGGCCTGGCCGAGCAGCTCGGACAGCAGCCGGGAGTCCAGCGCGAGGGCGGCGGCCCGGCGCTCGGCGAGCGGGGAGTCCCCCTCGTAGAGGAACTGGGCGACGTAGCCGAAGAGCAGCGAGCGGGCGAACGGGGAGGGCTCGGGCGTGGTGACCTCGACCAGGCGCACGGCGCGCGATTCGAGGTCCCGCATCAGCTCGACCAGGCCGGGGACGTCGAAGACGTCCTGGAGGCACTCCCGGACGGCCTCCAGGACGATCGGGAACGAGCCGTACTCCGAGGCGACCTCCAGGAGCTGCGCGGATCGCTGGCGCTGCTGCCAGAGCGGGGTGCGCTTGCCCGGACTGCGCCGGGGGAGCAGCAGGGCGCGGCCGGCGCACTCGCGGAAGCGGGAGGCGAACAGGGCGGAGCCGCCGACCTGGTCGGTGACGAGCTGTTCGATCTCGCCGGAGTCGAACAGGGCGGCGTCGGCGCCGACCGGGGCGTCGTCCGGCGCCGGCTGCTCCACCGGGAAGTCGAGCAGGTCGGCGTCGGGGAGGCGGAGCACGATGCCGTCGTCGGCGTGCATGACCTGGGGGTCCAGACCGTGCTTCTCCCGCAGCCGGGCGCCGATCGCGAGCGCCCAGGGCGCGTGCACCTGGGCGCCGAACGGGGAGTGGATGACGATCCGCCAGTCGCCGAGCTCGTCGCGGAAGCGCTCGACCACGATGGTGCGGTCGTCCGGGAGGTGGCCGCAGGCGGCGCGCTGCTCGGTGAGGTAGCCGAGGAGGTTCCCGGCGGCCCAGTCGTCCAGGCCGGCCTGCCGGAGCCGGGCGGTGGCGGCGGCGGGCTCCAGCGCGCCCAGCTCGCGGGTGAACGCGCCGAGCGCGCGGCCGAGTTCGAGCGGGCGGCCGAGGGTGTCGCCCTTCCAGAACGGGAGCCGGCCGGGGACCCCGGGCGCGGGGGTGACCAGCACCTTGTCGTGGGTGATCTCCTCGATCCGCCAGGAGGTGGTGCCGAGGGTGAAGACGTCCCCGACGCGCGACTCGTAGACCATCTCCTCGTCCAGCTCGCCCACCCGGCGGCCGCCGGTGCCCTTGCGGCCGGCCTTGGAGTCGGCCGCCTCGGAGCCGGCGATGAAGACGCCGAACAGGCCGCGGTCGGGGATCGTGCCGCCGGAGGTGACGGCGAGCCGCTGGGCACCGGGACGGCCGGTGACGGTACCGGCCACCCGGTCCCAGACCAGGCGGGGTCGGAGCTCGGCGAAGGCGTCCGAGGGGTAGCGGCCGGCCAGCATGTCCAGCACGGCGTCGAAGGCGGACTGCGGCAGGGTGGCGAACGGTGCGGCCCGGCGGACCAGTGCGAGCAGGTCGTCCACCGGCCAGGTGTCCAGCGCCGTCATGGCGACGAGCTGCTGGGCGAGCACGTCCAGCGGGTTGCGCGGGATGCGCAGCGCCTCGATCCGGCCGGCCCGCATCCGCTCGGTGACCACGGCGGACTGCACCAGGTCCCCCCGGTACTTGGGGAAGAAGACGCCGGTGGAGACGGCGCCGACCTGGTGGCCGGCCCGGCCGACCCGCTGGAGGCCGGAGGCGACCGAGGGCGGTGACTCGACCTGGACGACCAGCTCGACGGCGCCCATGTCGATGCCGAGCTCCAGGCTGGAGGTGGCGACCACGGCGGGCAGCCGGCCGGCCTTCAGCTCCTCCTCGACCAGGGCGCGCTGCTCCTTGGACACCGAGCCGTGGTGGGCGCGGGCGATCACCGGCGGGGCGCCCCTGGCGACGCCGGACTCGGCCATCACCTGGGCGGGCGCGTGCGCCTCGGGGAGCGGCTCGCCGGCGGCTCGCTCGTAGGCGATCTCGTTGAGCCGGTTGCAGAGCCGCTCGGCGAGCCGGCGGGAGTTGGCGAAGACGATGGTCGAGCGGTGGGCCTGGACGAGGTCGACGATCCGCTCCTCGACGTGCGGCCAGATCGAGGCTCCGCCGCTCTGCCGGTCGGTGTCGCCGCCGGTGGCGGGGGCGGGCGGCAGGTCGTCGAGGTCGGGGACGGGGACGACCACCGAGAGGTCGAACTCCTTGGCACCGGCGGGCTGGACGACGGTGGCACCGCGCCGCGGGCTGAGGTAGCGGGCCACCTCCTCGACCGGCCGGACGGTGGCGGAGAGGCCGATCCGGCGGGCCGGGTGCTCCAGCAGTTCGTCCAGCCGCTCCAGGGAGAGCGCCAGATGGGCGCCGCGCTTGGTGCCGGCCACGGCGTGCACCTCGTCCAGGATCACCGTGTCGATGCCGCGCAGGGCCTCCCGGGCGGCGGAGGTGAGCAGCAGGAAGAGCGACTCGGGGGTGGTGATCAGGATGTCCGGCGGGTGGGTGGTGAAGCGGCGCCGGTCGGCGGCGGGGGTGTCGCCGGAGCGGATGCCGACCTGGACGTCCGGCTCGGGCAGGCCGAGCCGGACGGCGGCCTGGCGCAGGCCCGCCAGCGGGGAGCGCAGGTTCCGCTCGACGTCGACGGCGAGGGCCTTGAGCGGCGAGATGTAGAGGACCCGGCAGCGGCGCTTCGGCTCGGCGGGGGGCGGGGTGCTGCTCAGGCGGTCCAGCGCGGAGAGGAAGGCGGCGAGCGTCTTGCCGGAGCCGGTGGGGGCCACCACCAGGACGTCCGTCCCGCCGGCGATGGCCTGCCAGGCCTCGGCCTGGGCGGTGGTGGGCGCGTGGAAGGCGCCCGAGAACCACGCCCGGGTGGCCGGGGCGAATCCGGCCAGCGGGTCGGCGGGCGGCTGGGGGTGGGTCTTCGGCGCCATGCCCCCATGGTGCCGGGTGGCACTGACAAGGGGCGGGTGGAGGCGGCGTCGCCGGTCGGCCGGGTCGTCGCGAGGGCAGGGTGTCGCGGGGCCGGGTCGGGGTGCCGGGCCGTCGGGGTGCCGGGCCGTCGCGAAGTCGGGGCAGGAGGGATCGGGAGGGGTCGGGAGGGTCACCGGAAAGGCAGAAAGGATAATCCGCTCATATGGTGATAATTCAGACACCTGATCCTCTCGTGGCATCGGACCTCCGGTGATCGCCGGACCCCCGCGGCCACCGGGACCGACGAGCGGAGACCGTGCGATGGCGCAGGCGCACCCGGCCGGCAGCGGTCCCGTGCAGGTCCCCCGGCGCCGTACCCGGGGCCCGGTCCGCGCACTGCTCGCGATGCTGCTCACCGCGCTGGTGGTCGGCGGCGCCGTCCCGTACGTGGCCGGGCCCGGGCGGGAGTACTTCAGCTACCTGGTGCTGGCCGAGCGGCAGGACGCGTCCGGCGCCGCCCGGGCCGGTGCCGAGGCGCGTGCCGCCGGCGGGCAGGTCGTCCAGGAGTACCCCCAGATCGGGGCGGTCCTCGCGTACGCCGCCGGCGGCTTCGCCGACAAGGTCCGGGACCGGCCCGGAGTGGCCGCGGTGGGCGCCACCCGGACCTCACCGGTGCCGAGCCCGCCCCGCCCGCTGGACGGCGCCGGCGACTTCGGCGCCGGGGCCGGGGCCGGCGGCGACCGGGCGGGGTCGGACGGCGCGGACGACGCCACCCCCACCGTGGCCGACCCGGGCGAGCGCGACGCCTGGAACCTCGCGATGCTCGGCAGCGGCGGCGGCCCGTCCGCCGACACCACCGCCACCCTGCTGCGCGGTCCCGGCCCCGGACCGGGCGCCCCCTCCGCCGACGCGCTGCGCCGGGTGCTGGTCGCGGTGCTCGACTCGGGCGTCGACGACACCCATCCGGACCTGCGCGCGGCCGTGGACCCGAAGAGCTCCGCCTCCTGCGCGGACGGCCGCCCGGACGCCCGGACCGGCGCCTGGCGGCCCGACCCCGGGGTCGGCGAGAGCGGCCACGGCACGCACGTCGCCGGGATCGTCGGCGCGGCCCGGGACGGCCACGGCGTCAGCGGCGTCGCGCCAGGCGCTCGGATCGCCGCCGTCCGGCTGCTCGGGCCGCTGGGGCAGTACTACGCGGAGAACATCGTCTGCGGCATGCTCTGGGCCGCCGACCACGGTGCCAAGGCGATCAACAACAGCTACTTCGCCGACCCCTGGAAGTACAACTGCCCGGAGGACGGCGACCAGGCCGCGCTGACCGCCGCCGTCGCCCGGGCCGTCGACTACGCCCGGCGCAAGGGAGCGGTGGTGGTGGCCTCGGCCGGCAACGACGGGCAGGACCTCGGGGCCGCCCGCACCGACGACCGCAGCCCCAACGACCGCAGCTCCGGCCCGGCCCGGACCCGCTACGTCGGGACGGAGTGCGTCCGGCTCCCCGGCGAACTCCCCGGGGTGGTCACGGTGACCGCCGTCAACCGGGACGGCCACCCGTCCGCCTACTCCAACTTCGGGCGCGGCAAGGTTTCGCTGGCCGCCCCCGGCGGCGACCCGGACGGCGGCCCGCAGGGGGCGGTGGTCTCCGACTGGCCCGGCGGCCAGTACGCCGCGCTGGCCGGCACCTCGATGGCCGCGGCCCACGTGACCGGCGCGGTCGCGGTGGCCGCCGCGCTGCACCCGGACTGGGACTCGGACCGGCTCGCGACCCTGCTGGCCACCACCGCGGCCGCCGCCTGCCCGCCCGGCCCGTACGCCTGCGGCGACCGCCAGTACTACGGCGCGGGGACGCTCGCGCTGCCGCACTGAGCGGGCGGGGCCTGCCCCGGGTGGCGGGGCCCGCGCCGGGCTGGGGGCCGCCGGAAACCCGGGTGACGGGCGCCGCGCCGTGGGCGAGGATCGGGGGATGACCGTCTACCTCACCACCGAGCGGCTGGTGCTGCGCCGCTTCACCCCCGCCGACGTCGACCACCTGGTGGAGCTGGACGGCGACCCCGAGGTGATGCGCCACCTCACCGGCGGCCGGGCCACCCCGCGCGAGGTGGTCGAGCGGGAACTGCTGCCGCTCTACTTCGACCACTACCGGCGGTACGGCGACCTCGGCTGGTGGGCCGCCGAGGAGCGGGCCGGCGGGGCCTTCCTGGGCTGGTTCGAGTTCCGCCCGACGGACCGGCGGGACCGCGGCGAGGTCGAGCTCGGCTACCGGCTGCGCCGGCCGGCCTGGGGCCGCGGCTACGCCACCGAGGGGGCCCGGGCGCTGATCCGCCGGGGCTTCGGCGAGCTGGGCGTGCGCCGGGTGGTGGCGTACACGATGACGGTCAACCGCGGCTCGCGGCGGGTGATGGAGAAGGCCGGGCTCCACTTCGTCCGGACCTTCCACGAGGAGTACCCGGAGGCGATCCCGGGCTCGGAGCACGGGGAGGTCGAGTACGCGCTGGAGGCGGCCGACTGGACGCCCTGAAGCCTCCGGTCCGGTCCGGGATACTGGTGGGCATGAGGCTGACCGAATTCTGGCGACGGATGTACGCACACTTCGGGGAGGCGTACGCGGAGTCCTTCGCCACCGACCACGTGATGAGCGAGCTGGGCGGGCGGACGGTGCGGCAGGCCCTGGACGCGGGCTGGGAGGCCAAGGACGTCTGGCGGATGGTCTGCGAGAACCAGGGCGTCTCCGCAGTGCTCCGCTGAACCGGTGCCCGGTGCCCGGTGGGGTGTCGGGCATGGGACAGACTGTCCGAGTGACAAGCAGCGCAGAACCGCAGAATTCGGACAGGTCGGCGCAGGTCGCCGACGAGGCCGCGGGCCGGCGGCCCGAACACCGCGACGGCGCCGACCGGGAGCCCGCCCGCGACTGCGCGCCGGCCCGGGCCGACGGGCTCCTGGGGACCGGCATGCCGCGCTGGCTGCCCCGCGCCATGGTGCTGGCGCTGGTCATGGTCGGGCTGTTCCAGCTCGCCGACTGGGCCTTCCACCAGCTGATCGACCTCTTCGTGATGCTGTTGGTCGCCTTCTTCCTCTCGCTGGCGCTGGAGCCGGCCGTCGACCGGATGGCGGCCCGGGGGGTGCGCCGGGGCGTCGGCACCTTCCTGGTCTTCGTGGCGGTGGCGGTCGCGGTGGGCGGGTTCCTGGCCGCGCTCGGCACCCTGCTGGTCGACCAGGTGGCGAAGATCGCCGGGGACCTGCCGCACCTGCTCGACAACCTGATCCACTGGATCAACCAGACCTTCCACCAGGACCTCTCGCTGGACGAGCTGCAGAAGAAGCTGCTCAAGGACTCCGGGGCGATCGAGACCTACGCGCAGCAGGCCGCCGACAACGTGTGGGGCGTCTCCTCGACCCTGATCGGCGGGCTGTTCCAGGCCTTCACGGTCGGGCTCTTCACCTTCTACTTCACCGCGGACGGCCCCCGGGTGCGCCGCACGGTCTGCTCGCTGCTGCCGCCCGCCAAGCAGGGCGAGGTGCTGCGGGCCTGGGAGATCGCGCTGGCGAAGACCGGCGGCTACCTCTACTCGCGGGCGCTGCTCGCGGTCGCCTCGGCACTCGCGCACTGGGTGATGTTCGCGCTGCTGGACCTGCCGTACTCGGCGGCGCTGGCGGTCTGGGTGGGCGTCATGTCGCAGTTCGTGCCCACCATCGGGACGTATCTGGCCGGCGCGCTGCCGGTGCTGGTCGCGCTCACCGTGGAGCCGGTGGACGCGCTCTGGGTGCTGGCGTTCGTGGTCGTCTACCAGCAGATCGAGAACTACCTGCTGCACCCCCGGATCACCGCCAGGACGGTGGACGTGCACCCGGCGGTGGCCTTCGGCTCGGTGATCGCGGGCGCGGCGCTGCTCGGCGCGGTGGGCGCGCTGATCGCCATCCCGGCGGCCGCCACCCTGCAGGGCTTCGTCGGCACCTACGTGCGCCGGTACGAGGTGGCCACCGATCCGCGGATCGACCGGGGGGCCCAGCGGCGGGCCCGGCGGGAGCTGCGCCGGAAGGCGGCGCGGCGGCTGCGGCGGATGGTCGGCGCGGGGGTGGGGCCGGACGGCGCCGCGGGCGGGGAGGACGCGGGCGGCCGTGACGCCGGGCGGGACTCCGGGCGGGGCCGGGGCCCGGGCCGGGGCGGCGAGGAGTAGCGCCGGGGCCGGCGGCCGACCGTTCGCCGGGACCGGTCGGGCCCGGCCCACCTGCGCCACTTGAATCGAACAGGTGTTCTTTGTACTCTCCGGCGAAGAGTTTTCCACAGGGTCGAGCCCGGTCGGGGCCGATTGTCAGTGGGACGCGCTAGCGTCGAGAACGATGAAGCGCACAGCACAGAACCCGAGGGTGGAAGCCATGGCAGGTACGGACCGCGAGAAGGCTCTTGAGACCGCACTCGCCCAGATCGAGCGGCAGTTCGGCAAGGGCTCGGTGATGCGCCTCGGCGAGAAGGCCAACGAGCCGATCGACGTGATCCCCACCGGGTCCACCGCCCTGGACGTCGCCCTCGGGGTCGGCGGCATCCCGCGCGGCCGGGTGGTCGAGATCTACGGCCCCGAGTCGTCCGGAAAGACCACGCTGACCCTGCACCTGGCGGCCAACGCCCAGCGGGCCGGCGGCACGGTCGCGTTCGTCGACGCGGAGCACGCGCTCGACCCGGACTACGCGAAGAAGCTCGGCGTGGACACCGACGCCCTGCTGGTCAGCCAGCCGGACACGGGTGAGCAGGCCCTGGAGATCACCGACATGCTGATCCGCTCCGGCGCGATCGACCTGGTGATCATCGACTCCGTCGCGGCGCTCGTCCCGCGCGCGGAGATCGAGGGTGAGATGGGTGACTCGCACGTCGGTCTGCAGGCCCGTCTGATGAGCCAGGCGCTGCGCAAGATCGCCGGTGCGCTGAACCAGTCGAACACCACCGCGGTGTTCATCAACCAGCTCCGCGAGAAGATCGGCGTCATGTTCGGCTCGCCGGAGACGACGACCGGTGGCCGCGCGCTGAAGTTCTACGCCTCCGTCCGGCTCGACATCCGCCGGATCGAGACCCTGAAGGACGGCACCGAGGCGGTCGGTAACCGCACCCGGGTGAAGGTCGTCAAGAACAAGGTGGCCGCGCCGTTCAAGCAGGCCGAGTTCGACATCCTGTACGGCGTGGGCATCAGCCGCGAGGGCGGCCTGATCGACATGGGCGTCGAGCACGGGTTCATCCGCAAGTCGGGCGCCTGGTACACCTACGAGGGCGACCAGCTCGGCCAGGGCAAGGAGAACGCCCGCAACTTCCTGCGGGACAACCCGCAGCTCGCCGACGAGATCGAGCGGAAGATCAAGACCAAGCTCGGCATCGGCCCGAAGACGGCGGAGCCGGCCGAGGGCGAGGCGCCGGCCGCCGGTGCCGACGCCGCTGCCGAGGGCGGGGCCAAGCCGATCACCGCGACCGCCGCCAAGACGGCCGCGGCGAAGAAGACGACGGCGGCGGCCAAGGCCTGAGTCATTGATGCAGCACAGCAGGGCGGTGGACGGCGGCCCGGCGGGCCCGGAGGACGACGACTACGGCCCGCCGGACTGGTTCGCCGCAGTGGCCGAGCCGGAACCGGAGCCGGAGCCGGAGTTCGAACCGGATCCGGATCCGGAGCCGGGGCCCGGACCGCGGCCCGAGCGGGGCGTGCCGCCCGGCCGGGCCGGGCGGCGGGGTGCTCCCGACGGCGCGAGCGGTCCGGACGGCCTGGACGACGCGCTCGGGCTGGTGTCCGCGTCCGAGCTGCCGACGGGTCGGCGCCGGCGCCGTTCGGCGCTGGTGGAGGAGACGGCTCCCGGCCATCCGGCCGGGGGAGGGGCGGCCGGTCACGGGGGTGCGGCCGCCCCTGCCTCCCGCACCGGCCCGGCCGATTTCGCCGACCCGGCCGACGCGGCCGAGGAGGGCGGGCGCGCCGGGCGGGGCGCAGGTGCCCGTCGCACGCGGGGACGCGCGCGGGAGCGCGCCGAGGGCGAAGGGCGCCCGGGCACCCGGGGTGCCCGGGCGGCGAAGCCCGAGGAGTCGCTCGACCCCGAGGCCCGGGCGCGGGACATCTGCCTGCGCCTGCTCACCGGCGCCGCCAAGTCCCGCAAGCAGCTGGCCGACGCCCTGCGCCGGCGGGAGATCCCGGACGAGGTCGCCGACGGGGTGCTCACCCGGCTGGAGGAGGTCGGGCTGATCGACGACGCGGCCTTCGCCCAGGCCTGGGTGGAGTCCCGGCACGCCGTTCGCGGTCTCTCCAGGCGGGCGCTGGCCCAGGAGTTGCGGACCAAGGGGGTCGCCGGCGACCTGGTCGAGCAGGCCGTCGCGCAGCTGGACTACGACGACGAGACCGAGGCGGCCCGGGCCCTGGTCGAACGCAAGCTGCGGGTGACCAGGGGCCTGGAGCGGCAGGCCCGGACGCGGCGTCTGGTCGGCGTGCTGGCCCGGCGCGGCTACTCCGAGGGGCTGGCCTTCCGGGTGGTCCGGGAGGTCCTGGACGCGGAGGCGGCCGACGGCGGTCCGGATGGAGAGGACGTGGACGGAGGACCCGGTTCCGGGTGGGAATGACGGCCCCGCTGTGGAGGAGTTCGCCAACTACCTGGCCAGTCTTGACCGTTTCGTAACCTGCGCTTAGCCTCGCACTCAGTGCGGGTAACGCGTCGATCACTCCCCGGCCGTGCCGCGGGCAGGCATGCCCGGGCCCGGTCTCGGTTGGTCCCGGGCGGCGTGGCGCGCAGGACGGGGAGTGGGCAGGATGAGGATCGCGCTGAGCGCCGGACCGGTCGTCCCCCTGCTGTCGGCCGCGGTGCTGGTCGCCGTCGTGGCGGCGGCCTGGCTGACGGTCGGGCGCCTGCGGGTCGCGCAGCGGCGGGCCACGGCCGAGACCGAGCGGGCCCGGCGCCGGGCCGAGGAGCAGTCCGCGCGGTTGCGGGCCGAACTCGACCGGCGCGAGGAGCGGTTGACCGAGGAGCTGAGCCGCCTCCGGGCCCGCGAGGGTGAACTCGACGACCGCTCGACCGCGTTGGAGCGGTCCCGGATCCAGGCCGACGAACTGCTGCGGCGCCGGGCGGCGGAGCTGGAGCGCGCCGCCGGACTCTCGGCCGCCGAGGCCCGGGCCCAACTCGTCCGGGAGGCCGAGGCCGAGGCGCGGCGGGAGGCGGCCGTGGCCGTCCGCGAGATCGAGCGGGCGGCCAAGGAGGAGGGCGAGCAGCGGGCCCGGGAGATCGTCGCGGGGGCGATCCAGCGGTTGGCGAGCGAGCAGACGGCCGAGACGGCGGTGTCGCTCTTCCGGCTGCCCAACGAGGAGATGAAGGGGCGGATCATCGGCCGGGAGGGTCGCAACATCCGCGCCTTCGAGGCGGTCACCGGCGTCAATCTGATCATCGATGACACCCCGGTCTCGGTGCAGCTGTCCTGCTTCGACCCGGTCCGCCGGGAGACCGCCCGGCTCACCCTGGAGCAGTTGGTCGAGGACGGCCGGATCCACCCGATGCGGATCGAGGACGTCCACGAGCGCAGCCGCGAGGAGGTCGAGCGGCGCTGCGTCCGGGCCGGTGAGGACGCGCTGCTGTCGGCCGGGGTCGGCGGGCTGCACCCGGAGCTGGTGCGCACCCTGGGGACGCTGCGCTACCGGGCCTCGTACGGGCAGAACGTGCTGGGGCACCTGGTGGAGTCGGCGCACCTGGCCGGGATGATGGCCGCCGAGCTCGGGGTGGACCCGGCGCCGGTGCGCCGTTCGGCGCTGCTGCACGACATCGGCAAGGCGCTGACGCACGAGGTCGAGGGCAGTCACGCGGCGATCGGGGCGGACTTCGCCCGCCGGTACGGCGAGTCGGCGGACGTGGTGCACGCGATCGCGGCGCACCACGGCGAGGTGGAGCCGAGGACGGTCGAGGCGGTGCTGACCCAGGCCGCCGACGCCTGCTCGGGCGGCCGTCCGGGGGCGCGCAAGGAGTCGCTGGAGGTCTACGTGCGCCGGCTGGAGCGGCTGGAGGAGATCGCCCGGGCGCACGAAGGGGTGGCCAAGGTCTACGCGATGCAGGCCGGCCGCGAGGTGCGGGTGATGGTGCGGCCGGAGGTGGTGGACGACCTCGGGGCGCAGGTGATCGCCCGCGAGGTCGCCAAGCAGGTGGCGGAGGAGCTGACCTACCCGGGCCAGATCCGGGTCACGGTGGTGCGGGAGAGCAGGGTCACCGAGGTGGCCCGCTAGGCGAGTCCGCCGGGCGCGGCGTCGCGCCGGAGACCTGTCGGGGCGCGGCGGCCCCGGCGCCCGCCCCGGGACCGGAGCCGGTACCGCGGGCGGATTCGGTGCCGGTGTCGCGGCCGGGACGATCGGGTTCCTGGTCCGGCTCGGCACCGCCGGCCAGGGTCGGCGGCCCGCCCCGGGCGCGCTCGGCCAGCGCGAGGAGGTCGTCGGCCGCGGCGCCCTGGGTGACCCCGACCAGATGGCCGTCCGGCCGAATCAGCAGCACGGTGTGCGGTCCGGCTCCGGGGTACTCCTCGGTGACCAGCACCTCGGCCGGCACCGGCAGGGCCGCGGCGACCTCGGCCAGCCGGGGCATCAGCCCGGCGCCGAGCCAGTGTTCGGCGGACCAGACGGCGGTGCCGGGGGCGACCAGCAGCAGCAGGAAGGAGGCACCGAGCCGGGCGTGCAGCTGGTCCGGCGTGCCGTCGGTGGTGAGCACCGGCAGGTCCGGGACGAGCACGCCGGGCGAGGTGGCGGGCAGCAGTTCGCTGAGCGAGGTCGCGTCGCGCCGGCCGCGCTGCACCGGGACCCGCCCGGGCACGCCGCTGGGCGCCGCCGGGTAGGCGGGAGCGCCGCCGAAGCGGCCGGTGCCGAGCTGGCCGTCGGCGAGCAGCGGCGCGTGCTTGCGGAACGAGCCGGAGAGCAGCGAGCGCCGGGTGGCCTGCCAGCCGCGCAGCGGGCGCAGCAGCGGCATGGCCTGGTCGACGGCGCGCAGCCGGGCGCCGACCGCGCCGCGCCGCTCGGCCTCGTACCCGTCGAGCAGCGAGCCGCCGGGCTGGGGGCCGCCGGTGTGCAGATGCCAGGCGAGGGCGAGGCGCCAGGCGAGGTTGTCGGCGTCGCGCAGGCCGTCGGCGAGGTTCTGCATGCCGAGGGCGCCGTGCAGGTGGGCGGCGTCGCCGGCGAGGAAGCAGCGGCCGCTGCGGAACCGGGCGGCGAGGCGCTGCTGGGCGGTGTGGTCGGCGGCGGCGAGCAGCTCGTACCGGGGCAGCTCGCCGCACCAGCCGGTCAGGGTCGCGGTGACCCGGGTGAGCAGAGTGTCGCCGGTGACGACGCCGGGCCAGGTGGCGTGCGGGTCGACGGGTTCGCTGGGGACCGGCCGGCCGGGGGGCAGTCGCCAGTCGAGGCGCCAGACGCCGTCCGGCAGCGGTCGGGCGGAGGCCTCGCGGTCGCCGCGCCACGGGGGCTCGCGGTGCAGCCGGGCCTCGGTGAAGGGCAGGTCGACCCGGACGGTGGCGACGGCGTTGCGGTCGACGGCCGGCCGGCCGGGGAAGCGGATCCGCAGCAGCTTCCGGACGGCGGAGCGGGCTCCGTCACAGCCGACCAGGTGGCTGCCGCGCCACCAGGTCTCGGTGCCGTCCTGCGGGTTGCGGGTGCGGACGCTGACGCCGTCGCGGTCCTGGGCGAGTTCGGTGACGCGGCTCAACGGCACCAGCCGCACCAGCGGGGTGCCGGTCAGGGCGTCGCGCAGGCCGCGCTGGAGGCGGTGCTGGGGCAGGTGGAGGACGGGGGTGTCGGCCAGGTCGATCCGCAGCACCTCCTGGCGGCGGCGCCAGATGGTGAAGGCGTCCCACCGGGCGGCGTCCGAGGCGGCCCGCGGGTAGCCGATCCTGGTCAGGAAGGCGGCGGTGTCGGCCCCGAGCACGACGCTGCGAGGGCCCTCGGGGCAGAGCCCGGAGCCCTCGTCCAGGACGACGGTCGGCACCTCGTGCCGGGCGAGGGCGAGGGCCAGGGCCAGACCGACCGGTCCGGCCCCGACCACGATCACCGGGTCCATGCCGGGCCCTCCGCGCAGCGGCCGGCCGGGCGGGCGGAGCCGCGCACCCCCGGGGCCGGGCAGGCCGACGAGGGGGCGTCATATGCCGCGAGGATGGTCCCGGATGGTGTCACGAAGAGCAATGCAACAGTTCGCCTGCGTGTCCGTCAAGCAGCAGCTGATGTGCGCCGGTTCGCGCCGCGGCGGCCGCGTGCCTCGATCCACCGGGCGAGCGCGGTGAGCAGCAGGCACATCGCGATGTAGATGGGCCCGATCACCAGGACCACGGGGATGTAGGGGAAGCCCGCGGCGTTGAGCGGCTGACTGGCGATCGCCTTACCGACGAACAGCAGCTCGTGGTAGGTGATGATGAAGCCGAGCGAGGTGTCCTTGAGGGTGACGACCAGCTGGCCGATCATCGTGGGCAGCATCGAGCGGACCGCCTGCGGCACCAGGATGGTCGTCATCACCTGGGTCTTGCGCAGGCCGAGCGCGAACGCGGCCTCGCCCTGACCGCGCGGCACGGCGTTGACGCCGCTGCGGATGATCTCCGCCTGCACGGAGCCGTTGTAGAGCGTGAGCCCGATCACCAGGGCCCACATCGGCTCCTTGGCGAAGAAGGCGTAGTAGAGCGCGACGATCAGGATGAGCAGCGGCATCGCCCGGAAGAACTGGACGAAGGAGACCGCCGCCCAGCGGACCGGCTTGTGGTCGGAGAGCTGTCCGGCCGCCAGCAGCGCGCCCAGGGCCAGCGAGCCGACCGCGGCCAGCCCGAAGGCCTCCAGGGTGGCCAGCAGACCGTCGACGATCCGCTGCTGGACGGTGTTGTACTGGAAGGCGTCCCAGAGCTGGGCGTCGAACTGGCCGTTGGAGGCCAGGCTGGCGATCGCGTACCAGAGCAGGCCGGCGATCGCGAGCAGCGACAGCACCCCGAACAGCCGGTACCGCGTGCGGGCCCGTGGGCCCGGGGCGTCGTAGAGGACGCTGGCCGTGGAGGAGCGGGTGAAGAGGGCGTTCATCGGGCCACCGCCAGTCGGTCTTCCAGGAAGCGGAACAGCAGGGCGACGACGGCGCTGATCACCAGGTAGGCACAGGCCACCCAGAAGAAGATCGCGAAGATCGAGTAGCCGTCCTCGGAGAACGACTGCTGCGCGCTGTACAGCTCGCTGACGCTGAAGGCGCCGGCGATCGCCGAGTTCCTCGGCAGGGCGATGAAGACGCTGCTCAGCGGTGCCAGCACCGTCCTGGCGGCCTGCGGCAGGACGATGCTGGTCAGGGTCTGACCGAAGGTCATGCCGAGGCTGCGGGCGGCCTCGGCCTGGCCGAGCGGCACGGTGTTGATGCCCGAGCGGAGCACCTCGCAGACGAACGAGGCCGTGTAGCTGCCCAGCGCCAGCACCGCGAAGGTGAGGTGGCTGAAGTGCACGCCGAGCGGCGGGAGCCCGAACGTGACGGCGAAGAACAGCACCGTCAGCGGGGTGTTGCGGAAGAGCGTCACCCAGGCCGTGCCGAAGCCGCGCAGCGCGGGTATGGGGGAGACCCGGAAGGCCGCCAGCAGGGTGCCCAGCAGCAGGGCGAGCAGTGCGCTGAGCGCGCTCAGCTCGATCGTCTGCAGGAAGCCGTCGCGGAACAGCGCGAAGTTGCCGTCCTCGAACAGGAAACCCATCCGGCGGCCCTCCTCTCAGGAGTGGTCAGGAACGGTGGTCGGCGGGCGGTCAGTACCGCTCAAGGGCCGGCGGGGTGGGCGCGGCCGAGCCGGAGAGGCCGAGGGTGGCGTCGTACGCCTTCTTCCAGTCGCCGTTGTCCTGGTGCGCCTTCAGGGCGTCGCTGATGGCGCCCCGCAGGGCGGCGTCGTCCTTGTTCAGGCCCACGCCGTAGTTCTCCTTGGTGAACGGCTTGCCGACCACCTTGAGCTTGGGCGCGTACTTGGAGGCGTAGCCCTTGAGGATGGCGTCGTCCGTGGTGACGGCGTCGACCTCGCCCGACAGCAGCTTCTCGACGCAGGCCGAGTAGGTGTCGAACTGGGTGATCTTCGGCGAGTACTGCTGGATGTTCTTGATCGAGGTGGAGCCGGTGGCGGTGCAGATGTTCTTGCCGTTGACCGACTCCGGGCCGGTGATCGAGGTGTTGTCCGCCTTGACCAGGAAGTCCTGGCCGGCGATGAAGTACGGGCCGGCGAAGGACACCGTCTTCTTGCGCTCGTCGTTGATGCTGTAGGTGCCGACGTAGAAGTCGATCTGGCCCTTGGAGATCGCGGGCTCGCGCTGCGAGGAGACCAGGGTCTGCCACTTGATCTGCTGCGGGGTGAAGCCGAGGTCCGCGGCGACCATCTTGGCGATCTCGATGTCGAAGCCGCTGCGGTCGCCGCTGGCGAGGTCCTCGAAGCCGAGGAACGGCTGGTCGGACTTGGCGCCGATGATCAGCTGGCCGCGCTTCTTGGCCTCGGCGAAGATCGCGGAGTCCACCTTCGCGTCGGTCTTGACGGTGTAGGTGGGCAGCTTCGGGGCGGTGCTGCCGCTGGCGGCGGCGTCACCGGGGGTGCCGTCCTTGCCACAGGCGGCGGTGGCGGTGAGCGCGATGGCACAGAGCGCGACGGCGAAGGTGCGACGAGTCCTCATGAGGGTGGTTCTCCTCGGGGCTGGGCCACGGTTCAACCGGGCTCTGGCGACAGGAAGGTGGCCGGGCGGACGGGACCGGCGCCGGCGTCCTTGCCGTCGCCGACCGGTGGTCCGTCCGGAAGCTCAGTGGTGCAGGATCTTCGAGAGGAAGTCCTTCGCGCGGTCGCTGCGCGGCGCGGTGAAGAAGGCCTCGGGGGTGTTCTGCTCGACGATTCGGCCGTCGGCCATGAAGAGCACGCGGTTGGCGGCGGAGCGGGCGAAGCCCATCTCGTGGGTGACGACGACCATCGTCATGCCGTCGGCGGCCAGCTGGCGCATGACCTCCAGCACCTCGTTGATCATCTCCGGGTCGAGCGCCGAGGTGGGCTCGTCGAAGAGCATCACCTTCGGGTTCATCGCCAGTGCCCGGGCGATCGCGACGCGCTGCTGCTGGCCGCCGGAGAGCTGCGCCGGGAACTTCGACGCCTGCGCGCCGACCCCGACCCGCTCCAGCAGCTCCTGGGCGGTCCGCACCGCCTTCTCACGGGCGATCCCGCGCACCTTGACCTGGCCGAGCACCACGTTCTCCAGCACGGTCTTGTGCGCGAAGAGGTTGAAGCTCTGGAACACCATGCCGACCTCGGCGCGCAGCTTGGCCAGCTCCCGGCCCTCGGCGGGCAGCGGCCGGCCGTCGATGGTGATCGTGCCGGAGTCGACGGTCTCCAGCCGGTTGATCGTCCGGCAGAGCGTGGACTTGCCGGAGCCGGAGGGGCCGATCAGCACCACCACCTCGCCCTGGGCGATCTCCAGGTCGATGTCCTGGAGGACGTGAAGGGCACCGAAGTGCTTGTTCACCCCGTTCAGCACCACCAGCGGAGCGGTCGCGGCGGCGCTGGAGTCCTTGATCAGGCTCTCGGTCATCGCGCCTGCTCCTCGTGTCGGCCCCCGGAGTCGAACTCCCTTGGGCGGCAGTGATGGTAGGAACCGGGGGCCTCGGCCGGCGGAGCCTCGGCCCCCGGTGGGGTGACCATAGGAGCCATGACGATGCCACGTCAGCCGATCTGAGCGGAACTTGAGGATCACGATCCGGCCACACGCCCGGCAAGTGCCGTTCACACCGGGAAACAGGGGGGCACCGTGACAGCGGGCACCCGCACCGCCGCGCGCCGTCCCCGGCGGTCCCGGGGCGTGGCCGAGCCTGGCGTCCGGCGCTCCGCTGGCCCATACTGCGCAGGACCGGGACCTGCCCGGTGGGGCCCGTGAACATCACGTGACACCCCGGGGAACGTCGGGGGGAGGAGGAACGATGCGACTGCTGCTCGTCGAGGACGACGAACGTGTGGCCGCCGCGCTGGTCGCGGTCCTGGGCCGGCACGGCTTCCAGGTCAGGCACGCCCGCAGCGGGCACGAGGCGCTCGACGCGCTGGTGCCGGACGGCAACGACCCGTACCGGGTGGTCCTGCTCGACCTCGGCCTGCCCGACCGGGACGGCTTCGAGGTCTGCAGCCGGATCCGGGCCGGCAGCGGCGTGCCCGTGATCATGGTGACCGCCCGCGCCGACATCCGCTCCCGGATCCACGGCCTCAACCTCGGTGCCGACGACTACGTCACCAAGCCCTACGACATGGGCGAGTTGCTCGCCCGGATCCACGCCGTGGCCCGGCGCGGCGCGGCACCCGCCGCCGCCGCGGTGCCCGCCCCCGACGTCGTACCGCAGCAGGGCGGGCCGCTGGAGTCCCGCGGCATCCTGATCGACCGCGAGCGCCGCCGGGTCAGCGTGGACGGCCGGGACGTCCCGCTCACCCGCAAGGAGTTCGACCTGCTGGCGCTGCTCGCGCAGAGCCCCGGCGTGGTCTACCGCCGCGAGCAGATCTTCAGCGAGGTCTGGCGCAGCGGCTGGGAGGGCAACGGCCGCACCCTGGAGGTGCACATCGGCTCGCTGCGCACCAAGCTCGCGCTGCCCGGGCTGGTCGAGGCCGTCCGCGGCGTCGGCTACCGGCTGATCCCCGAGAGCCCGGCCGCCGCCGGGTCCGCCGGGTCCGCCGGGTCCGCCGCGACGGCCGCGGCGCAAGCCCCCCAGGCCCGCGCGGAGCACTGACCGCACGTGCGTACCCGCCTGCTCGGGATCCTGCTCGCCCTGATGCTCTGCGTACTGGCCGCTCTCGGGCTGCCGCTCGCCGCGGCGGTCGCGGCCGCCGAGCAGAGCCGGGTGGTGGTCGACCGGCTCGACGACGCCGCCCGGTTCGCCCAGGACCTGCCCACCTCGGGCGTCTCCGGGCTGGAGTCCGCCCTCAAGGGGGAGTCCCAGCCCGCTCCCGGCGACCTCAGCCGCCGGCACGCGCTGGACGCCGAGGTGGCGCGCTACCACGACCTCTACGGCGTGCGGCTCGGCATCTTCCAGCGCGACGGCCTGCCGATCGCCACCGCCCCCGAGGACTGGCGGGTACCCGCCGGCGGCTGGGGCGAGCAGGCCTTCCAGGAGGCCCTGGACGGGCGGCGCAGCCACAACCCACCGCAGGTCTGGCCGTGGACCCCCGACCGGACCCTGACCATCGCCACCCCGGTGGTCCGGGACGGCGACGTGGTCGCCGTGGTGCTCAGCGAGTCCCCGACCGGGCCGATGCGCACCCGGGTGCTGCACCGCTGGCTGGTGATCGGGGCCGGCGAGGCCGCCGCGATGATCGTCGCGGTGCTGCTGGCCGTCCGGCTCACCGAGTGGGTGCTGCGGCCCGTCCGGACCCTCGACCGGGCCACTCACGACATCGCCACCGGCCGGATGAACGCCCGGGTGGCGCCCGGCGGCGGGCCGCCCGAACTGCAGCGCCTGGCCCGCTCGTTCAACGACATGGCCGACCACGTGGTGCTCGCCCTGGACCAGCAGAAGGCCTTCGTCGCGGACGCCTCGCACCAGCTGCGCAACCCGCTGGCGGCGCTGCTGCTGCGGGTCGAGGTGCTGGGCCTGGAGCTGCCCGAGGGGCACGACGAGGAGCTCGGCAGGGTCCGGGAGGAGGGCGTCCGGCTGGCCCGGGTGCTGGACGACCTGCTGGGCCTGGCCACCGCCGAGCACGCCCGCCCCGAGCCGGAGCCGACCGACCTGGTCGCGCTCACCCTGGCCCGGGCGGACGCCTGGCGGCCGGTGGCCCAGCAGCGCGGGATCGAGCTCGGCTGGGAGGGCCCGGCGCTCGCCCTCGGCATGGCCGACCCGATCGGCTTCGGCAGCGCGCTGGACGCCGTGGTCGACAACGCGCTCAAGTTCGGCCCGGCCGGCAGCCGGGTCCGGGTCCTGGTGGCGGTGCGGCGCGACGAGGTCGCGGTGACCGTCTCGGACGCCGGGCCGGGGCTCGCCGAGGAGGAGCTGGCCCGGGCCGGCGACCGGTTCTGGCGCAGCGCGCGTCACCAGAACGTGGACGGCTCGGGGCTCGGGCTCTCGATCGCCCGCACCCTGCTGCTGGCCGCCGGCGGCTCGCTCACCTTCGCCCCGGTCCGGCCGACCGGCCTCGCGGTGACGCTGGCGGTGCCGCGGGCGGGCAAGAAGCTCTGACGGCCGGGGCCGGGGCCGGGGGCGGTTCGGGGCCCCGGGGGGCCGGGCCTCGCGGTGTCAGGACCTCACGGCTTCACCGAGCGGTAGTAGCGCATCGCGCCCTCGTGCAGCGGGAGCGGGTCGGTGTAGACGGCGGTGCGCAGGTCGACCAGCTGGGCGGCGTGGACCTGGGCGCCGATCTGGTCGCGGCTGTCTATCACCGCCCGGGTCATCCCCTGCACCAGGTCGGTGTCCACGTCCTCGCGGGTGATCAGCAGGTTGGGCACGGCCACCGTGGCGACGGCGTCCTTGGGCTCGGCGTTGGGGTAGGTGCCCTTCGGCATGGTGGCCGCCCGGTAGGCGTCGGTGCCGCCGCCCTCGACCTTGTGCACGGCCTCGGCGAGGTCGCCGAGCGGTACGAGCCTGATCCCGATGTGGTCGGACAGGTCGGTCAGCGCGCTGGTCGGCAGCCCGCCGGACCAGAAGAAGGCGTCCAGCTTGCCGGCCCGCAGCTGGTCGGCGGCGTCGCCGACGCCCAGCATGACCGGCGTGATGTCGTGGTCCGGGTCGAGGCCGGCCGAGGAGAGCAGCCGTCTGGTCACCAGGTTCACCCCGGACAGGGCCTGCCCGACGCCGACCCGCTTGCCCTTGAGGTCGGCCGTCCGGCGCACCGTCGAGTCGGCGGGGACGATCAGCTGGAGGTAGTCGTCGTAGAGCCGGGCGATGGCCCGCAGCCGGTCCTTGCCGGGGCCGGAGTACTCGGCGACGGCGTCGGCGGTCGCGATCGCGAAGTCGTCCTGGCCGCTGGTGACCCGGGCCAGGTTGTCGATCGAGCCCTGCGAGTTGTCCAGCCGCAGCCGCACCCCCGGCATCGCCCTGGCGACGTGGGTCTGCAGCAGTTGCCCGTACCGGTCGTAGACGCCGCGCTGGACCCCGGTGGCGAAGCCGGTCTCGCCGCGCGGGTAGTCGGGCGTGCGGCCCGCCGAGAGCCACCAGCCGCCGAACCCGGCCGCCACCAGCACCAGGACCAGCAGCGTCCGCCACAGCGGGCTGCGGGCGGCGGCGCGGAGGGCGCCGCCGGAGCGGGGATCGGGGGAGGGGGCCATGCAGGGATAGTGCCAGGCGCGGGCGGCGAACGGGAGGGGCGCAGGCCGGGGCGGGTGGCGGCCGGCGCCCGGAGAGCGGGCGGGCGGCGCCCGGGCGGGCGGGGAAAAGCCCTTCGCGGGTGCCCGTACCCTGGTTGGGTGAGCGGTGAGAGCGGATTGAAGAGCTACAAGGTCGTCACGTACGGCTGCCAGATGAACGTCCACGACTCCGAGCGGCTGTCCGGGCTGCTGGAGGACGCCGGGTACGTGAAGGCAGGGCAGGACGGCGACCCGGACCTGGTCGTGTTCAACACCTGCGCGGTGCGCGAGAACGCCGACAACAAGCTGTACGGCAACCTCGGGCAGCTGGCGCCGGTGAAGAGCCGCCACCGGGGCATGCAGATCGCCGTCGGCGGCTGCCTGGCGCAGAAGGACCGCGACACCATCGTCCGCAAGGCCCCCTGGGTCGACGTGGTGTTCGGCACCCACAACATCGGGCACCTGCCCGCGCTGCTGGAGCGGGCCGCGGTCGAGCGCAAGGCCCAGGTCGAGATCCTGGAGTCGCTGGAGACCTTCCCGTCCACGCTGCCCACCCGCCGCGAGTCCGCGTACGCCGCGTGGGTGGCCATCTCGGTCGGCTGCAACAACACCTGTACGTTCTGCATCGTCCCCGCGCTGCGCGGCAAGGAGGAGGACCGCCGCCCGGGCGACGTCCTCGCCGAGATCGAGGCGCTGGTCGGCGAGGGCGTCATCGAGGTCACCCTGCTGGGCCAGAACGTCAACGCCTACGGCTCCGACCTGGGCGACCGCGAGGCGTTCTCCAAGCTGCTGCGCGCCGCCGGGCAGATCGAGGGCCTGGAGCGGATCCGCTTCACCTCGCCGCACCCGCGGGACTTCACCGACGACGTGATCGCCGCGATGGCCGAGACCCCGAACGTGATGCACCAGCTGCACATGCCGCTGCAGTCCGGCTCGGACACCGTGCTCAAGGCGATGCGCCGCTCGTACCGGCAGGAGCGCTTCCTCGGCATCATCCGGAAGGTGCGCGAGGCGATGCCGGACGCGGCCATCTCCACCGACATCATCGTGGGCTTCCCCGGCGAGACCGAGGAGGACTTCGAGCAGACCATGCACACCGTGCGCGAGGCCCGCTTCACCAACGCCTTCACCTTCCAGTACTCCAAGCGCCCCGGCACCCCGGCCGCCGAGATGGAGAACCAGGTGCCGAAGGCCGTCGTGCAGGCCCGCTACGACCGGCTGATCGCGCTCCAGGAGGAGATCTCCTGGGAGGAGAACAAGAAGCAGGTCGGACGCACCCTGGAGATCCTGGTCGCCGAGGGCGAGGGCAAGAAGGACGACCGGACCGACCGGCTCTCCGGCCGCGCGCCCGACAACCGGCTGGTGCACTTCACCCGGCCCGCCGAGCCGGTGCGCCCGGGCGACACGGTGACCGTCGAGATCACCTACGCCGCCCCGCACCACCTGCTGGCCGAGGGCCCGACCCTCGGGGTGCGCCGCACCCGGGCCGGCGACGCCTGGGAGAAGCGCCAAGCGGCCCCGGCGGCCAAGCCGGCCGGCGTGATGCTCGGCCTGCCCACCATCGGCGCCCCGGCGCCGGTGGCGGCCCCCG
Organism: Kitasatospora sp. NPDC086009; assembly: GCF_044540385.1. Taxonomy (NCBI): domain Bacteria; kingdom Bacillati; phylum Actinomycetota; class Actinomycetes; order Kitasatosporales; family Streptomycetaceae; genus Kitasatospora; species Kitasatospora sp. NPDC086009. The sequence continues at coordinate 107,812 of NZ_JBITSA010000017.1, read as the reverse complement.
CGGCGGGCGGCTGCTGCGGCGACTGACCGGCGCTCCTTCGGCGGCCCGGCGGGATCTCGGATCCCGCCGGGCCGCCGTCGTCCCCGGCCGAACGGCCGTCCTTCTTCGTTAGAGTGATCCACATGCTGGTTGCCGCCGCCGTCTGCCCCTGTCCGCCGCTGCTCGTCCCGGAGGTCGCCGCCGGCGCCGCCGCCGAGCTGGAGCCGCTGCGCGCGGCCTGCGACGAGGCGCTCGCCGCGCTGCTCGCGGCCGGACCGGAGCTGGTCGTGGTGGTCGGGACCGGTCCCGAGCCCGAGGTCTGGACCGAGGGCGGCGCGGGCTCCTTCCACCGGTACGGCGTGCCGCTGGTGGCCAAGCTGCCGTCCGGCCGGGTCGAGGGGCCGGAGCTGAGCCCCGCGCTGACCGTCGGCGCCTGGCTGCTGGAGCGGGCCGGGGCCACCGTGCCGACGCACGCCTGCGCGGTGCCCGCCGACGCGCCCGCCGACCGGATGCTCGGGCTGGGCCAGGGGCTGGCCGGGCTGGCCGACCGGGTCGGGCTGCTGGTGATGGGCGACGGCAGCGCCTGCCGCTCGCTGAAGGCGCCGGGCTACCTGGACGAGCGGGCCGAGGGCTTCGACGCGGTGATCGCGGACGCGCTGGGCTCGGCGGACACGGCGGCGCTGGCCGCCGTCGACCCGGGCCTGGCCGGCGAGCTGCTGGCCGAGGGCCGGGCCCCCTGGCAGGTGCTGGCCGGCGCCGCCGGGGGCGCCGGCCTCACCGCGCGGCTGGGCTACCGGGACGCGCCGTACGGGGTCGGGTACTTCGTCGCGTCCTGGAGCTGAGACCGGGCCCGGCGAGCGGCCCGGCGAGCGACCCGGGAGCGGGCCGGGATCAGGCGGACGGGCCGCCGGCACCGGGAGCGCCGGGAGCGCCGGGAGCCCCTGGAGCGCCCGGGTCGCCGGGCTTGTGGGCGAAGTCGTCGACCGCCCCCTTGGCCTTGCTGGCGCCGTGCTCGATCTTGTCGCTGTACTTGCCCTTGGTCGCCTTGTCGATCGCGCCGCCGGCCTTGTCCACCACCTGCTCGATCTGCTCGCTGTGCTTGCCGGCCAGTTCGCTCGCCTTCCCCTTGAGCTCGCCGGCCTTGCCCTTGAGGTTGTCCATCAGACCCATGGTGGTCTCACCGTTCCTCTCTGTTTCCTGCTCAACGTCCGTCGTGGCCGAACCGTTCGCAGCCCGGTGAAAACGGCCTGAACCGCTCATATCGTCGCCCGGTGGGGCCGGACGGACGGGGAGGTCACCGGCGCGGCGACGGTTTTGCGAGACTGGTCCGGTGAGCAGCTCCCGTACCGTCCAGCCCCATGCCGCCCCGCCGCGCGTCGTCTCGGTGGTGGGCGCGACCGCCGCCGGCAAGTCCGACCTGGCCGTCGCCCTCGCCCGGGCCCTGGGCGGCGAAGTGATCAACACCGACTCGATGCAGCTCTACCGGGGCATGGACATCGGTACGGCCAAGCTCACCCTGGCGGAGCGCGAGGGCGTCCCGCACCACCTGATGGACATCTGGGACGTCACCGAGGCCGCCAGCGTCGCCGAGTACCAGCGGCTGGCCCGGGCCGAGATCGACCGGTTGCTCGCGGCCGGCCGGACCGCCGTCCTGGTCGGCGGCTCGGGTCTGTACGTCCGGGCGGCGATCGACGAGATGGAGTTCCCCGGCACCGACCCGGAGGTCCGGGCCCGGCTGGAGGCCGAGCTGGCGCAGGCCGGCCCGTACGCGCTGCACCGGCGCCTGGCGGAGCTGGACCCGGCCGCCGCCGAGGCGATCCTGACCGGCAACGGCCGACGGATCGTCCGGGCGCTGGAGGTCATCGAGATCACCGGGCAGCCCTTCACCGCCAACCTGCCGAGCAACACCGCCGTCTACGACGCCGTCCAGATCGGCGTCGCGGTGCCCCGGCCCGAACTGGACGAGCGGATCGCCCTGCGGGTCGACCGGATGTGGCGGGCCGGACTCCTGGACGAGGTGCGGGAGCTGGAGGGGCTGGGCCTCCGTGAGGGCCGGACGGCCTCCCGGGCGCTCGGCTACCAGCAGGTGCTGGACCACTTCGCCGGCGAGTGCACCGAGGACGAGGCCCGTGCCGAGACCGTCCGGGCCACCAAGCGGTTCGCCCGCCGCCAGGAGTCCTGGTTCCGGCGCGACGACCGGATCCACTGGCTCTCCCGGCCGGCCGGCGCCGACCCCGCCGAGCTGCTCTCCCGCTCACTGGAGCTGATCGAGCGTCAGTAATCGGACGGCCCGTGGACGCGATCCGGCCAATCCGGCGGTGCACCTGCGCGCGCAGGTGGGCGTGCAGGACGAACCCGCGGTTACGGCCGGATCACGTCATGGCCACGGATCACCCGATGGCCCCGGTCAGGCCCGGAACGCCCTCCTGGACATGCCATCATCGATGCCATAAGGGTCGGCCCCGGGCGGGTCGACCGTTGCCCGGCCGCGAGTCCGCACTCGTGTCGAACTGTCAGGGGAGGCCGCGTGTCGACGGGTACCGGCCCCGAAAGCGGTCAGAGCGGGAGCGCCACGGCTCAGGCCGACGGCCCCGACACCTCCTCCCTGCCGGACCTGCCGGTGCTGGCGGGTCTCGACGGACCGACCTCCTACGCGCTCGCGCTGCCCGCCCTGGACACCAGCGCCCCGGCCGGCGCGGTGCACGAGCGGGAGATCCGACCGCGCCGCCGGCTGCGCTGGTGGCAGACCCTGCCGATCGCGCTGCTGGGCACCGCCGGCTCGCTGATGTTCGCCTTCCCGCTCGCCTTCGGCTCGGCCGGGGCCGGCTCCGCGATGGTCGGCATGCTCGGTCTGCTGCTCACCGCGGCCTCGGTCGGCTGGGGCGCGATGGCCGCCCGGCACGCCGGGTACAAGTGGCCGGGGCTGCCGCGTCGCGGCTCGGGCCGGCGCGCCGGGTGGAAGGCGATCGTGATCTACACCCTAGTCGCCCTGGTCGCCTGCGCGCTCGCGCTGTGGCGGGTCGTCCACCTGCGCTGACCGCCACCGCCCGCCGCCTCGGCGGGCGCGGTCCGCCTGCTGGTCCGCGGCGCTGCGGAGCGGGCCCGCTCAGTATGATCGGGAGGGTGAGCGAATCCTCCGTGACCCCCGCCGGCCTGCCCTTCCTGAAGGGGCACGGCACCCAGAACGACTTCGTCATCGTGCCCGATCCGGACGGCCTGCTGACGATCGGCCCCGAGGCGGTCGCCGCGCTCTGCGACCGCCGGGCCGGCATCGGCGGGGACGGGCTGCTGCGGGTGGTGCGCTCGGCCGCCGACCCGGTCGCGGCCGACCAGGCGGAGCAGGCCGAGTGGTTCATGGACTACCGCAACTCCGACGGTTCGATCGGCGAGATGTGCGGCAACGGGGTCCGGGTCTTCGCCCGCTACCTGGTCGAGGCCGGGCTGGCCGAGCCTGGCGAGCTGGCGGTGGCCACCCGGGCCGGCGTGCGGCGGGTGCGGGTGGGCGCGGACGCCGGGGACGGCACGCCCGGTCAGGTGACCGTGGACATGGGCCGCGCGGTGCTGCCCGGACCGGACGGCATCGAGGTGGCGGTCGGCGAGCGGCGCTGGCCGGCCCGCAACGTGAACATGGGCAACCCGCACGCGGTGGCCTTCGTGGACAGCCTCGACCAGGCCGGCGACCTGCTGAGCGCGCCGCTCACCAGCCCCGCGAACGCCTACCCGGAGGGCGTCAACGTCGAGTTCGTGGTGGACCGCGGTCCGCGCCACGTCGCGATGCGGGTGCACGAGCGCGGCTCGGGCGAGACCCGCTCCTGCGGCACCGGGGCCTGCGCCGTCGCCGTGGCCGCCGCCCGGCGGGACGGTGTCGACCCGGCGGTCACCGGTGAGGCCGTCACCTACACCGTGGACGTGCTCGGGGGCCGGCTGATGATCACCGAGTACCCGGACGGTCGGGTGGAGAAGACCGGTCCGGCGGTCATCGTGGCCCGCGGCGAGCTCGACCCGGGGTGGCTCGCCACCGCCCACCGGTAGGTCCGGTTCGAACAGGCCCTGGCAGTGCGGCCGGTTTGCCCATTTCGTGCGGTGATGAATCCCCCCGTTCGGGTGATCCCGATGACCGACGGGGAGCAGGGCGTCGCGGAACGTGCTCTGCTCGGTAGCATGGACCACCGGGTCGGCCAATGCTCCCGGTGACCGCTGCCGGAGGTGCCGATGACCATCGAAGCCGGGCAGCCCCTGGCGGGGCAGCCGACGTCCGCACGGCAGGCCGGGCCCAAGCGGCCCCTGGGAGGCCTCGGCCGGGCCGCCCTCGGCCGGGCCGGGCGCGCCGCCCTGCTGGCCACCGGCCGCACGCCGGTGCCGGACGCGCTCGAACCGCTGGTGCAGGCCCACCGCCGCCACCATCCGCAGGCCGACCTCGGCCTGCTCGGCCGGGCCTACCGGCTCGCCGAGGCCAGCCACCGCGGGCAGAAGCGCAAGAGCGGCGAGCCGTACATCACCCACCCACTGGCCGTCACCATGATCCTGGCGCAACTCGGCGCCGGGACAACCACGTTGGTCGCCTCGCTGCTCCACGACACCGTGGAGGACACCGAGTTGACGCTGGACCAGGTGGGGGCCGGCTTCGGGCCCGAAGTCGCCTACCTGGTCGACGGGGTGACGAAGCTGGAGAAGGTCGACTTCGGTGCGGCGGCCGAGGCGGAGACCTTCCGCAAGATGCTGGTCGCCACCGGGGACGACGTCCGGGTGATGGTCATCAAGCTCGCCGACCGGCTGCACAACATGCGCACCATCCGGCACATGAAGCCCGCCAGCCGGGTCCGGATCGCCAAGGTCACCCGGGACGTGCTGATCCCGCTGGCCGAGCGGCTGGGCATCCAGGTGCTCAAGGCGGAGCTGGAGGACATCGTCTTCGCCACCCTGCACCCGGAGGAGTACGCCCGGACCAGGGCGCTGCTGGCCGGCCGCGAGGACCACCCGGACGCCCTGCTCGCCCCGTTCGCCCTGGCGCTGGGCCGCCAGCTCGCCGAGGCCGGGGTGGCCGCCGAGGTCACCGTCCGGCCGCGGCACTGCGTCTCGCTGCACCGGGTCCTGCTCAAGCGGGACGCCGCCGCCGGGCCGGACGGGCGCCCGCAGGGGCCCCAGCCCGCCGACTTCGGCCGGGTGCTGGTGGTGGTCGAGGAGAACGCGGACTGCTACGCCGTGCTCGGCGAACTGCACACCTGCTGGACACCGCTGCCGGGCGAGTTCAAGGACTTCGTGGCCGCTCCCAAGTTCAACCTCTACCAGTCGCTGCACACCGCGGTGGCGCTGGAGGGCGGCGAGGTGGTCGAGGTGCTGGTCCGCACCCGGCGGATGCACGAGATCGCCGAGACCGGGGTGGTGGCCCTCGGGGACCCCCGCCAGCCCGGCACCGAGCCGGGCGCGGACGAGCTGGACCGCACCGACCCGGCCAGACCCGGCTGGCTCAGCCGGCTGCTGGAGTGGCAGCAGGAGACGCCCGATCCGGACGCGTTCTGGTCCGCGCTGACCGCCGACCTCGCCGGGGACCGCGAGATCACCGTCGTCACCGAGGCCGGCGAAACGCTTCAGCTGCGGGCCGGTGCCAGCTGCGTCGACGCGGCCTACCTGCTCGGCGAGGAGACCGGCCACCGATGTATCGGCGCCCGGGTCAACGGCCGGCTCACCGCGCTCTCCACCGTCCTCCAGGACGGCGACCGGGTGGCCATCCTCACCGAGCAGGGCGATCCGGCCGCCCGCCCGTCCGGCCCGGCGCCCGAGTGGCTGGCGCACGCCCGTACGCCGGCCGCCCGGCTGGCCATCGAGCGGTGGCTGGCCGACCACCCGCCGCGCGTCCCGGTGGTCCGTACCGGGCCGTCGGCCGGCCAGCCGGCACCGCCCGCGCACCGCACCGCCGAGCGCGGCGAGGCCCCGGTCACGGTGGTCGGCCGGCCCGGGGCGCCGGTCCGGCTGGCCCGCTGCTGCACCCCGGTGCCACCGGACGAGGTCAGCGGCTTCGCGATCCGCGGCGGCGCGGTCGCCGTGCACCGCACCGGCTGTCCGGCCGGCGAGCGGATGCGGGCGGACGGGCGGGGCACCCCGGAGGTCCGCTGGCGGCCCGGCGCCGCGCCGCCGTCCGGCTACCGGGCCACCCTGCGGGCCGAGGCGCTGAACCGGCCCCGGCTGCTGGCGGACCTCACCGCGGCGATCTCGGGGGAGGGCATCGGGATCGTCTCGGCGGAGGTGGAGCCGCCGCAGGAGCTGCGGGTGCGGCACACCTACACCGTGGAGCTGCCCGAGCCGGGCGCGCTGCCCGCCGTGCTGCGGGCGATGCTCCGGGTCTCCGGGGTGTACGACGTGGGCCGGCCGTACGCCCCGGCGGGGGGCGGTGCCCGCACCCCGGCCGCGGCGGCCGGGGCGGCGACCCGCCCGGCGCCGGGCCCGGTGCCCGAGCCGGTCTCCGGCGCGGTGTCCGGGCCGGTGTCCGGGCCGGTGTCCGCGCAGGGAAATGGGGATGACCCGTCGGCGCCCGGCGTGCGACCATCATGGGGAATTCACGGCCGGTCCGCGGCGTTCACTGGACACTGAACACAAGAGTCCCAGTGGGCTCCGTGGCCCTGAGGGGTAGCTCACGACTCGCCCGAGCGGTAGACGGGGCGGCAGCTGGGCAGACTCCGGGTGAGACCGTTGTGCACGGTCGCGCCCACAGGCCGTCCCACTCCTGCAGCCAAAGGACAGAATGACCTCCACGTCAGACACCCGCGACCACGCCGACGCCCCGCGCCGCTTCGACGGTCTGCGGGCGGAAGCCCTCATGGACGAGGACCTCGCGGCCATCGACGAGGACCTCGACCACCACTACGACGGCGACCAGTACGACCGCAGCGAGCGAGCCGCCCTGCGCCGTGTCGCCGGCCTCTCCACCGAACTCCAGGACGTCACCGAGGTCGAGTACCGCCAGCTCCGTCTGGAGCGCGTGGTGCTCGTCGGCGTCTGGACCGACGGCACCGTCGAGGAGGCGGAGAACTCGCTGGCCGAGCTCGCGGCCCTCGCCGAGACCGCCGGTTCCGAGGTGCTGGACGGCGTCATCCAGCGCCGCGACAAGCCCGACGCGGCCACCTACATCGGCTCCGGCAAGGCGAAGGAGCTGCGCGACATCGTCGCGGCGACCGGCGCCGACACCGTGGTCTGCGACGGTGAGCTCACCCCGGGCCAGCTGATCCACCTGGAAGACGTCGTCAAGGTCAAGGTCGTCGACCGGACGGCCCTGATCCTGGACATCTTCGCCCAGCACGCCAAGTCCCGTGAGGGCAAGGCGCAGGTCTCGCTCGCGCAGATGCAGTACATGCTGCCGCGCCTGCGGGGCTGGGGTCAGTCGCTCTCCCGGCAGATGGGTGGTGGTGGCTCCGGCTCGTCCGGCGGCGGCATGGCCACCCGTGGTCCCGGTGAGACCAAGATCGAGACCGACCGTCGGCGGATCCGCGAGAAGATGGCGAAGCTCCGCCGTGAGATCGCCGACATGAAGAAGGGCCGCGACACCAAGCGCCAGGAGCGCAAGCGCCACCAGGTGCCGTCCGTGGCCATCGCCGGTTACACCAACGCCGGCAAGTCCTCGCTGCTCAACCGGCTCACCGGCGCGGGCGTGCTGGTGGAGAACTCGCTGTTCGCCACCCTCGACCCGACGGTGCGCCGGGCGCAGACCCCGAGCGGCCGGCTCTACACCCTGGCCGACACCGTGGGCTTCGTCCGGCACCTGCCGCACCACCTGGTCGAGGCGTTCCGCTCGACCATGGAGGAGGTCGCCGACGCGGACCTCATCCTGCACGTGGTGGACGGCTCGCACCCCGAGCCGGAGACGCAGCTGGCCGCCGTCCGCGAGGTGATCGTCTCGGTCGAGGCACAGAACGTGCCGGAGATCGTGGTGATCAACAAGGCGGACGCCGCCGACCCGCTCGTGCTGCAGCGCCTGCTGCGCCGCGAGCCGCACGCGATCGTGGTGTCGGCCCGCAGCGGCCTGGGCATCGAGGAGCTGCTGAAGCTCATCGACGACGAGCTGCCGCGCCCGGCGATCGAGGTGCAGGTGCTGGTCCCGTACACCCAGGGCGGCCTGGTCTCCCGGGTGCACGCCGAGGGCGAGCTGCTCTCCACCGAGCACACCGCCGAGGGCACCCTGCTGCACGCGAAGGTGCCGGCCGAGCTGGCCGCCGAGCTGGAGCGCTACGCGGTCGCGCTGAGCTCGCAGAGCTGAGCACCGGCAGCCGACGGGCCCCGGCCTCCCCCCCGCGGGAGGCCGGGGCCCGTCGTCGTCCCCGGGGGCCGGGCGCGTCCTACTTGGCGTTCTTGGAGAAGTAGTCGAAGGCCTGCTTCGCCTGGTCCTGGAGCGAGGGGCCGGCCATGTACTCGGACGGGTTGCGGTTGCCGATCGAGTTGACGCTGATCAGGTTCGGCTTGCCGTCCTTGGTGATGAACCAGCCGCCGCCGCTGGACCCGCCGGTCATGGTGCAGCCGATCACGTACATCGGCGGGCGGGCCTGGTCGAAGGAGAGCCTGACCGGCCGGACGGTGGAGTCGCAGTGGTTGAGCTCCATGCCGTCGAACGGCCGCTCGGCCGGGTAGCCGTAGGAGAAGGCCGAGGTGATCTGCTCGCGCGGGGCGTTGAACCAGATCGGGACGGAGCCGCCGACCGTCTCCTCCAGCGACTTGCCGGAGCCGTTCTCGTTGCGGACCCGGATGATCCCGTAGTCGAACTGGGAGTTGGGGCCGACACCGGTCTCCTTCACCCAGGTCGGCGCGACCAGCGCGCGGACCGCCGTCCACCGCCCGTACGGGGAGACCTGCTGCTCGGTGTACTGCCTGCCCCGGCTGGCCTGGCCGTCGCGGTTGTAGCCGGGGACGAAGACGATGTTCTTCAGCCAGCCGCCGCCCTTGCCGTCGTGCAGGCAGTGCGCGGCGGTGTAGACGAGGTTGCTGCGGCCCGGGTTGGCCGGGTCGGAGACCACGGTGCCCGAGCACATCGAGTCACCCTCGGGCGCGGTCATGAAGATCTTGCCGACCACCGCCGTCGCCGGGCTGTACGGGTGCGGCTGCGGCCTGGCCGGGACGGCCGCCGGCGGGTCGTCCCGGACGACCGTGTTCCCCGGGCTCTTGTGCGAGTACTCCGGGGTGGGCCGGCCCTTGGCGTTCTCCATCTTGGCGATCGACCAGAAGCCCTGGGCGACCTCGTTGACGAAGGCGTTCTCGCTGACGAAGCGGGCCCAGTCGTCGAGCTTCCAGCCGGCGAGGTCCTGGAGGCTGCCGGGCAGTGCACCCGGCTTGGCGGACGCGGCGGTGGCGGCAGCGGTCGTGGCCGGGGTGGACGCGGCGTCGGCGCTGCCCGCGTCCTCCGGTCCGCAGGCGGTCGCGGTGAGCGCGAGCGCGGCGAGTACGGCGGCGGCCGCCGGCGCGGTGCGGTGCCTGGTCTTCGGCATGGTCATCGGTCCCCGTGTGGTCTTCGGCGCGGAGGCGGCTACTTCTGCTTCCTGGAGATGTAGTCCAGGGCCTGCTTGGCGACCGTCTCCAGGTACGGGCCGCTCAGCGAGGTGTGGTCCTGGGTGCCGATGGAGGTGTTGCTGACCAGGGCGGTCCGGCCGTCCGGCATCGGGGCGAACCAGCCGCCGCCGCTGGAGCCCTGGGTCATGGTGCAGCCGATGGTGAGCATCGCCGGGCGCTTGGCGTCGAAGGAGAGCCGGGCGGGCTTCCCGCCGTCGCACTTGTACAACTCCTGCCCGTCGAAGGGCTTGTAGAGCGGGTAGCCCCAGGCCGAGGCGGAGATCCGGTCGCGCGGGGCGTCGAACCAGATTGGGACGGCCGCGCCGACCGTCTCCTCCAGCGACTTGCCGGTGTCGTTCTGGTTCTGCACCCGCATCACGGCGAAGTCGTACTGGTTGGCGGCGTCACCGGTGCCGCCGCCCTCGACCGTCCACTGCGGCGAGGTCACCACGTCCTTGGCCCACCAGGTGCCCAGCGGTGCCAGCTCCGCGAGCGGGGCCTTCTTGCCGCCGCTGGAGGCACCGGAGTTGTTGTAGGCGGGGACGAAGACGAGGTCCTTGTAGAAGTCGCCGCCCTTGCCGGGGTGCACGCAGTGCCCGGCGGTCCAGACCAGGTTGCTCTTGCCGGGGTGCGCCGGGTCGGCGATCACCGTGGCCGAGCAGTTGCCGCGGCCGCCGTCGGCGCTGAAGAACACCTTGCCGGACGGCTGCTTGGTGTACGGGCGGGTCACCGGCGTGGCCTTGACCGGGGCCGGGTCCGGATCGGTCACCCCGGCGTCGCCGGTTGGCTTCGTGGTGGGCGGGGCCGGGTCGGCCGGCTTGGAGTCGCCCATCTTGTCCGGGTTCCAGAAGTCCTTCACCACCGGGTTGTTGAAGACGTGCTTGGAGGCCCAGTTGTCCCAGTCCTCGAACTTCCACTTCTTCAGGTCGTCCCAGCTCGTGGGCAGGCCCTCCAGCAGGCTGGTCGGGATGCCCGACGGCAGGGTCAGGCCGCCGATCACACCGCCGCCGATCACGCCGCCACCCCCGGCGGTCGCGGCGCTGCCGCTCGCCGGGGCCGGCGGCGGGGCGGCGGTGCCCCCGCCGGAGGGGCCGTCGGGCCCGCAGGCCGTCACGACGAGCAGCGTTCCGGCGGCGAGGGCCGCGGCCATGGCTGACCGGTGGATCGATGGCATGGTGTTCGCTTCCCCCTGCTGGTCCTGTGCGGCGGCGGCCGACCGCCTTGGAGTCTCCCACTGGCCACCAGGACGACGCGGGCCGACCCCCGGGTTGCGACGGCGGCCGGAGGTCACCGATCTGTGACGAACGCCCGGTTGGCTCGTTGGCACGGCAGGTCCTCCCTCCTGAGTGTTGAACTCTCACCGCTCTTCACTCGGACGAGTGAGCAGCCCTTGTGATCACCCCTCAGGGATAGCTAACCCTTACCTGACGCGACGGTGCGAGCGCCCGCCACACCCTCTCCACCACCAGCGCGCGTCCGCACCCCACGCGCCACAAGGAGCAGCCTTGAGCACCGCCGTCACCGGAGCCCCGCCCGAAGCCCCGACGCGCCACCCCGCCCCGGTCCAGCCCGCCGGGGTCCGGCCGGCCGCGGCCCGCCCGGTGCCGCCCGACCCGCTGCTCCATCCGGACCCGGCCGTCGCCGCCGAACAGGCCGGTCTGGAAGCCCTGTTGCGGTGCTGGGCCCGGGAGACCGGGGCTGTACCCGGGCCGGACGGGCGGCTGCGGATCGCCGTACTCGGCGGCGCCGCCCGGCTGCTCGCCCCGGTCCGCTACTGGTCGCCGGCCGGCTGGCACCGCTTCGGCCCGGCCACCCTCGCGGTCGGTGAGGGCACCGCCGCCGCCCCGGTGGACGCCGTCACCGCCGCCGCCCTGCTCGCCGCCGCGGCCGCCGACCGCCCCGACCCCGGCCAGGTCGCCGACCTCGCCGCCCGGGTCGCCGACTCGGTGGTCCGCACCGCCGACATCCTGGCCCACCGCCGCACCGCCGCCGCCCCCGGCGGGCCGGAGGGCTCGCAGTTCCTGGCCGCCGAGCAGTCCCTGCTGCTGGGCCACCCGCTGCACCCGACGCCCAAGAGCCGCGACGGCCTCGGGCCCGCGCAGAGCGCCGCGTACTCCCCGGAGCTCCACGGCTCCTTCCGGCTGCACTGGTACGCCGTCGACTGCGACCTGCTCGCGGCCGGTTCGGCGCTGACCGAGAGCGCCGACCGGATCACCGCCCACCTGCTCGGCGACCCGACCCTGGTGCCGCCCGGGACGGCCGCCCTCCCGCTGCACCCCTGGCAGGCCCGCGAGCTCGCCCTGCGCCCGGCCGTCGCGGAACTGCTCGCCGACGGGCGGCTGCGCGACCTCGGCCCGGCCGGTGACCCCTGGTACCCGACCTCCTCGGTGCGCACCGTCTACCGGCCCGGCACGCCCTGGATGCTGAAGCTCTCGCTCGGCCTGCGGATCACCAACTCCCGGCGGGAGAACCTCCGCAAGGAGCTCCACCGGGGTCTGGAGATGCACCGGCTGCTGGAGACCGGACTGGCCGCCGAGTGGCGGGCCGCCCACCCCGGCTTCGACATCGTCCGCGACCCGGCCTGGATCGGCGTCGACCACCCCGCGCTCGGCGACCCCGGCGGGTTGGACACCGTGCTGCGCGCCCAGCCGTTCGCCCCGGGCGACCGCGCCCTCTGCGTGGCCGGGCTGGTCGCCGAACAGCCGCTCGGCACCGGCGACACCGTACCGTCGCGGCTCGGCGACACCCTGCGGGCGCTCGCCGCGCGCTGCGGACGCCCGCTGCCCACGGTGGCCGCCGAATGGTTCCTGCGCTACCTGGACGCCGTCGTCCTGCCGGTGCTCTGGCTGGACGGCCAGGCCGGCATCGCGCTGGAGGCGCACCAGCAGAACAGCCTCGTCCTGCTCGACGCCGACGGGTGGCCGCAGGGCGGCCGCTACCGGGACAACCAGGGTTTCTACTACCGGCAGAGCGCGGCCGACCGGCTCACCGCCCGGCTGCCCGGGCTCGGTGCCCGGAGCGACACCTTCCTGGCCGACGAGGTGATCGACCACCACTTCGCCTACTACCTCGGGATCAACCACGTCCTGGGCCTGATCGGCGCCTTCGGCTCGCAGCGGCTGGCCGACGAGTCGGTGCTGCTGGCCGCCCTGCGCGGCTTCCTGTCCGGACCGCGCGTCGCGGCCACCGGGTCCGCGCTGCCCGCGCTCCTGCTGGACGCCGCCACGCTGCCCTGCAAGGCCAACCTGCTCACCCGGATCAACGGCCTGGACGAGCTGGTCGGGCCGGTGGCCACGCAGTCCGTCTACGTCGACATCCCCAACCCGGTGGCCGGCGCGTGAACTCCCGCGCGAGCGGCTCCGACGACGGCTGCGGTACCGGTGAAGGTCTTGAGGACGTTTCCGGTGAGGGCTCCGACGGCGTGTCCGCCGAAGGCCCCGACGGTGTGACCGACCGGGGCCCGATGGCCACCGGCGCGGGGGAGTTCCGGCTCCGCCCGGTCCGGCTGCCCGCCGACCTGGAGCTGCTCGCCGGGTGGATGAACGACCCCGAGACCGCCGCCTTCTGGGAGCTCGCCGGGCCGCCCGCCGTCACCGAACGGCACCTGCGGGCCCAGCTCGACGGCGACGGCCGCAGCCTGCCCCGCCTGGGGCTGCTCGACGGCGCCCCGATGAGCTACTGGGAGATCTACCGCGCCGACCTCGACCCGCTCGCCGCGCACTACCCGGCCCGGCCCCACGACACCGGCGTCCACCTGCTGCTCGGCCCCGCCGACTGCCGGGGGCGGGGCCTGGGCGCGACCCTGCTCGCCGCGCTGGCCGACCGCATCCTGCGGGCGCGGCCGCGCTGCCGGCGGGTGGTCGCCGAGCCCGACGTCCGGAACCTGCGCTCGATCCGTGCCTTCGAACGGGCCGGCTTCACCCGGGCCGCCGAACTCGACCTGCCCGACAAGCGCGCGGCGCTGATGGTCCGCGACCGCGGTCCGGACCGGCCGGGCCGGGTGCCGCCGGACCGAGCCCCCGCCGCCTGACCGCGCCCCTCCGCCGCCCGCCCGCCCGCGACCGACCCCGCCGAGGACACCTCCGACTCCATGGACACCCCAGCAGCCCCACCCGCGCCGTACGACCTGCTCGGCGTCGGCATCGGCCCGTTCAACCTCTCGCTCGCCGCGCTGGCCGAACCCGCCCCCGGCCTGCGCACGCTCTTCTGCGACCAGCGCCCGGAGTTCCGCTGGCACCCCGGGATGCTGGTCGACGGGGCCCGGATGCAGGTCCCCTTCCTCGCCGACCTGGTCTCCCTGGTCGACCCGACCAACCGCTGGTCCTTCCTCAACTACCTGCGCGAGCAGGACCGGCTCTTCCCGTTCTACTTCGCGGAGCGCTTCCAGCTGCCCCGCCGGGAGTACGACCACTACTGCCGCTGGGCGGCCGAACGGCTCGGCAACTGCCGCTTCGGCACCGAGGTCACCGCGCTGCACCGGGACGGCGCGCTGTACCGGGCCGAACTCCGCGACACCGCCACCGGCCGGCGCACCGAGGTGCACGCCCGCAACCTCGCGCTCGGCGTCGGCACCCGGCCGGTCCTGCCCGAGGCCTTCACCGCCCTCGACGGCCACCCCCGGGCCTTCCACTCCGCCGACTACCTGGACCGCCGGGAGACCCTGGACGACGCGCGCGACATCACCGTGGTCGGCAGCGGGCAGTCCGGCGCGGAGGTCTTCCTCGACCTGCTGCGCCGGGTGGGGGAGGGCGTCCGGCTGCGCTGGCTCACCCGCACCCGGGCGCTGGCGCCGATGGAGTACTCCAAGCTCGGGCTGGAGCACTTCACGCCCGACTACACCCGCTACTTCCACGGCCTGCCCGGGCCCGTCCGGGACACCCTGGTCGAGGCGCAGTGGCAACTGCACAAGGCCGCCAGCGCCGAGACCCTCGCCGAGATCCACGACCACCTGTACGAGCGGACCATCGGCCGGCCGATCGACGACGCCCCGGTCGAGATCACCCCCGGCACGGCCGTCACCGACGCCCGGCCCGGCCCCTGCGGCGGTCTCGAACTCCGCTGCCGGCACGGTGACTCGGGCGTCGAGCACGTGCTGCGTACCGACGCCGTGGTGCTCGCCACGGGGTACCGCGCCGCCCGCCCGGCCGCCCTGGAGCCGCTCGCCCACCTGATCGACTGGGACGCGGCCGGGCGCTACCGGGTCGACCTCGACCACCGGGTCGCGACCCTGCCCGACCTCGTCGGCGGACTGTACGTACAGAACGCCGAGTTGCACACTCATGGCGTCGGCACTCCCGATCTCGGGCTCGGCGCCCACCGGGCCGCCGTGATCCTCAACGCCGTCGCCGGCCGGACGGTCCACCGGCTGCCCGAACGCACCGCCTGGACCGGCTTCGCACCACCCGTCACCCCCGTCACCCCCGTCAGCCCCGTCACCCCCGCCACCCCCGGTGGCTCCACCGGCCCTGCCGCCCCCGCCATGGGCGACGTCCCCGCCACCGCGGACGTCCCCGCCGTTCCGCGACCCCAGGAGTGGACCCGTGCCGCAACCGCCGGCCGCTGAACCCCCGCTGTACCTGCCCCCGCAGCTCACCGCCGGGCACTGGGCGCGGGCCGGCCGCGCGCTGCTGGCCAAGATGCTCGGCGAGTTCGCCTACGAGGAGCTGATCACCCCCGTCCCCGACGGCCCCGACGGCTACCTGCTCCGGCTGCCCGAGGCCGAGTACCGCTTCACCGCCGGCCGCGGCGCGTACGGCGGCTGGCAGGTCGTCCCGGACTCGGTGCGCTGCTCCCGGCCGGACGGCCTGGACCCGCTGCGCTTCCTCCCCTACGCCCGGCACACCCTCGGGCTGCGCGGCGACACCACCGGCCACCTGATCCGCGAACTCACCGCGACCCTGATCGCCGACGCCCACCAGCTCGCCACCGCGCTCACCGCCGCCGAGCTCGCCGACCTCGGCCACCCCGAGCTGGAGGGCCGGCAGGGCGGGCACCCCTGGATCGTCCCCAACAAGGGCCGGCTCGGCTTCTCCGCCACCGACGCCGCCCGCTGGGCCCCGGAGGCGCGCACCCCGCGACCGCTGCCCTGGATCGCCGTGCACCGCCGGCTGGCGCAGTACCGCGGCGTTCCCGGCGTCGCCGAGCCCGAGCAACTGTACGCGCGCGAGCTCGACGACCCCGCCGCCCTGCGCGCCGTCCTCGGCCCGGACGCCGACGACTACCTGCTGCTGCCGGTGCACCCCTGGCAGTGGGACGAGACCGTCGTCCCGCTGTTCGCCCCGTGGATCGCGAGCGGTGAGATCGTCCCGCTGCCCACCGACGGCGACCTGCGGCTGCCCCAGCAGTCCATCCGCTCCTTCTTCAACCGGAGCCGGCCCGACCGCTGCACCGTCAAGCTGCCGCTCGCCATCCTCAACACCCTGGTCTGGCGCGGCCTGCCCACCGAGCGCACGCTGGCCGCGCCCGCCGTGACCGCCTGGATCCACGGGATCCGGCAGGCCGACCCGTTCCTGCGCGACGAGTGCCGGATCGTGCTGCTCGGCGAGATCGCCTCCGTCACCGTCGACCACCCGCTCTACCGGGAGCTGCCGGAGGCGCCCTACCAGTACAAGGAACTGCTGGGCGCGATCTGGCGCGAGCCGCTCGGCCCCTGCCTGGACGGCGGCGAGCGCGCCCGCACCCTGGCGGCGCTGCTGCAGACCGGCTCCGACGGGCGGGCGCTGGCCGCCGAGCTGATCGCCCGCTCCGGCCTCACCCCCGCCGCGTGGACCGCCCGGCTGTTCGCGGCGATGCTCCCGCCGCTGCTGCACTTCCTCTACCGGTACGGCCTGGTCTTCTCCCCGCACGGGGAGAACGCCATCGTGGTCTTCGACGAGCGGGACGCCCCGGCCCGGCTCGCGGTCAAGGACTTCGTCGACGACGTCAACCTGAGCGACCAGGACCTGCCCGAGCTGCGCGAGCTGCCCGCCGAGGTGGCCGAGGTACTGCTGCGCGAGGACCCGCAGGGCCTCTGCCAGTTCCTCCACTCCGGCCTGTTCATCGGCGTCTACCGCTACCTCGCCCCGCTGCTGGAGGCGCAGACCGGACTGCCCGAGGCCGAGTTCTGGGCCCTGCTGCGGGCCGAGATCCTGCGCTACCAGGAGCGCTTCCCCGAGCTGCGCGAGCGGTTCGAGCTCTTCGACCTGTTCCGCCCGCGGATCGACCGGCTCTGCCTCAACCGGAACCGGCTGCTGCTGGACGGTTACGGGGACCGCCCGCACCGCCCGCACGCGGCCCGGCACGGCACCGTGCCCAACGCGCTGGCCGCCGCGGGAGCCGCGGTGCCGCACGGCCGGCGGGACCGGATTGTCACCCCCGCCCCGTAGGCTGGGTGGGTCATGACGAACGACTCCGAATCCCAGCTCCCCGCCGACGACGAGGCCGACGGGTCGGCCGCCGCCGGCGCGGTCGAGGCCGTCCCGCGGGCCCAGCTCCCCGAGCTGCTGCACGCCGCCGTGGCCGCCGTCGGCGGCGTCGAGCGCCCCGGCCAGGTCAGGATGGCCGAGGCCGTCGCCGACGCCGTCGACAACGGCGAGCACCTGCTGGTGCAGGCCGGCACCGGCACCGGCAAGTCCCTCGCCTACCTGGTGCCGGCCCTCGCCCACGGGGACCGCGTGGTGGTCGCCACGGCCACCCTGGCGCTCCAACGCCAGCTGGTCGAGCGGGACTTGCCGCGGACGGTGGAGGCGCTGCACCCGGTGCTGCGCCGCCGTCCGCTGTTCGCGATGCTCAAGGGCCGCTCCAACTACCTCTGCCTGCACCGGGCCAACGAGGGCACCCCGAGCGAGGAGGGCGAGGGCCTCTTCGATCCGGTGGACGCCCTCGGCGGCCCCACCGGCAAGCTCGGCCAGGACGTCCTGCGGCTGCGCGAGTGGGCGGACGAGACGGAGACCGGCGACCGGGACGACATGAGCCCCGGCGTCTCCGACAAGGCCTGGGCCCAGCTCTCGGTCACCTCCAAGGAGTGCCTGGGCGCCACCCGCTGCGCGTACGGGCAGGAGTGCTTCGCCGAGAAGGCGCGGGAGCGCGCCAAGCTGGCGGACGTCGTGGTCACCAACCACGCGATGCTGGCGATCGACGCCATCGAGGGCGCGCCGGTGCTGCCGGAGCACGAGCTGCTGATCGTCGACGAGGCGCACGAGCTGGTCAACCGGGTCACCGGCGCGGCCACCGCCGAGCTGACCGTCGGCGCGGTCAACCGGGCGGTCAAGCGCGCGGCCAGGCTGGCGAACGAGAAGGCGGTGGACGCCCTCCAGGGGGCCGCGGAGAACTACCACGGCCTGATGGAGACCGCCCAGCCCGGCCGGGTCGAGGAGCTGCCCGAGTACCTGGCGTACGCGGTCACCGCGATCCGGGACGCCAGCCGGCAGGTGATCACCTCGCTCGGCGAGACGCGGGACAAGGCGCTCACCGACGAGGACGCGGTGCGCAAGCAGGCGATGGCCTCCGCCGAGGCGCTGCACGAGACGGCCGAGCGGCTGCTGGCCGACTCCGAGTACGACGTGGTCTGGATCGAGCGCAGCGACCGGTACGGCCTGGGCACCGCCTCGCTGCGGGTCGCCCCGCTGAGCGTCTCCGGGCTGCTGCGGGAGGGCCTCTACAAGGAGCGCTCGGTGGTGCTCACCTCCGCCACGCTGAAGCTCGGCGGGGACTTCACCGGCGTCGCCGCCTCGGTCGGCCTGCCCTCGGAGGCCCGGCTGCCGGACCAGCGCACCGAGGGCGACGCCCCCGAGGCCGCCTTCGGCGAGGACGCGGTGCCGCACTGGCGCGGCATCGACGTCGGCTCGCCGTTCAAGTACCCCAAGCAGGGCATCCTCTACGTCGCCCGGCACCTGGCCGACCCGGGGCGGGACCCGGAGCGCCCCGACATGCTGGACGAACTCGCCGAGCTGATCGGCGCGGCCGGCGGGCGCACGCTCGGCCTGTTCTCCTCGATGCGCGGCGCCCAGGCCGCCGCCGAGGCGATGCGCGAGCGGCTGGACAACCGGATCCTGCTCCAGGGCGAGGACACCCTGGGTGAGCTGATCCGCGAGTTCGCCTCGGACGCGACCACCTGCCTGTTCGGCACGCTCTCGCTCTGGCAGGGCGTGGACGTGCCCGGCTCGGCCTGCCAGCTGGTGGTGATGGACCGGATCCCGTTCCCGCGCCCGGACGACCCGCTGATGAGCGCCCGCCAGCGGGACGTCGAACAGCGCGGCGGGAACGGCTTCATGGCCGTCGCGGCCACCCATGCCGCGCTGCTGATGGCGCAGGGCGCGGGCCGGCTGGTCCGCGCGGCGGACGACCGCGGTGTGGTGGCGGTGCTGGACCCGCGGGTGGAGACCAAGCGGTACGGGAGCTTCTTCCGCTCCTCGATGCCGGAGTTCTGGTACACCACCGATCGCAACCAGGTGCGCCGCTCACTGGCGGCGATCGACGCCTCCGCGGCGCCGGTGCGGCCGGTGGTCAAGCGGGGCTGAGGCGTTGGTCGCCCCGAGAGGCGGCCGCCGCCCGGGCACACCGGAGGGGCTCCCCGCACCGTGCGGTGGAGCCCCTTCCCGGTGGGCGCCGTACCGGGCGGCTCAGAGGCGGCGCAGCACGGCGACGACCTTGCCCAGGATGGTCGCGTTGTCACCGTTGATCGGCTCGTACGCCGGGTTGTGCGGCATCAGCCAGATCCGGCCGTCCTCGCGCTTGAGGCGCTTCACGGTCGCCTCGCCGTCGATCATCGCGGCGACGATGTCGCCGTTCTCGGCGACCGGCTGGCGGCGGACGGTCACCCAGTCGCCGTCGCAGATGGCGGCCTCGATCATCGAGTCGCCACGCACGGTCAGCGCGAACAGCTCACCCTCGCCGACCAGCTGGCGCGGCAGCGGGAAGACGTCCTCGACGGTCTGCTCGGCCAGGATCGGGCCGCCGGCGGCGATCCGCCCGACCAGTGGCACGTACGAGGTGGACGGACGCCCGGCCGTCTCGGCGGTGTTGGGGCGGGCCACCTCGACGCCGCGGACCTCGTAGGCGCGCGGGCGGTGCGGATCCCGGCGCAGGAAGCCCTTGCGCTCCAGGGCCATCAGCTGGTGGGCGACCGAGGAGGTGCTGGACAGGCCGACGGCCTGGCCGATCTCCCGCATGGACGGCGGGTAGCCGCGGCGCTGGACCGAGTCCCGGATGACCTCGATCACCCGCCGCTGGCGCTCGGTCAGCCCGGCCTCGTCCGTCCGGATGCCGGGGGGGCGGCCGGGCAGCGAGCGCGCGGGGACCGGGTGGCTGTCGTCCAGGACGGCGGCGTGCTCGATCGGCTGGTCGGGAACGCGGCCCGGATGGGAAATGGCCTGGCCGGAGAGGCGGTGTTCTTCGCTACGGTCCATGCTGTCCACACTCTGCTGATTCGTGGTGCGCTGCCCCACCTTGAGCTGGGAGTGTTCCTGCACCGGGATGGTGTTGCTTTCGATCGTGTTCACGGCGGCCCCTCTCGACGGCTGTCCTCTCCCCTTTTCCAGCCCAACGGCACCTCCTATCGAAAGGTTGCGCCAAACACACGTTCGAGTGAATTATTCGGGAGTTGGCTGACTCGATCAAGGCTTTGTTGTACATCGCTTAAATGTTCGACTCGAACGCGACTCCGGCAGTCTAATCGGCGCCGACACGCCAGGGGTGTCGCTTCCCCCCTGGACCCACATGTAGTGGTTACAGTCCTCTCCGGGCCCAGTACTAGTGGTCACGTCGCATGATCCGCTTGGCGGTGCCGGGTCCTCATCGCATAGACTCGACCAGTCCGCACGTCCTGCCCGGGAGGGATCTTCAGGTGCACTGCCCCTTCTGCCGGCACTCCGACAGCCGCGTCGTCGACAGCCGGACCACTGAAGACGGCAGCTCGATCCGCCGTCGCCGGCAGTGCCCGGACTGCGGCCGCCGTTTCACCACGGTGGAGACGGCCGCACTGATGGTCATCAAGCGCAGCGGCGTCACCGAGCCGTTCTCCCGGGAGAAGGTCATCTCCGGAGTCCGCAAGGCCTGTCAGGGCCGCCCGGTCACCGAGGACGCGCTCGCCCAGCTCGGCCAGAAGGTCGAGGAGTGCGTGCGGGCCACCGGCAAGTCCGAGCTGACCACCCACGACGTGGGGCTGGCCATACTCGGACCGCTCAAGGAACTCGACGTCGTCGCCTTCCTGCGCTTCGCCAGCGTCTACCAGGCGTACGACGGACTGGAAGACTTCGAGGCCGCCATCGCGGAGCTCCGCGCCGAGCGGCCCGTCCCCGAGGCGGACGGCGCCTGCGTGCCCGTCGCCGCCGCCGCGCCCTAGGAGGCCGGCTCCGCACCACCGGCCCCTCGGGGCCTTTCGTCCCACACCAGCCACACCAGCCGCACCGGCCCTTCGGGACCGCCAGCACCACACCGGCCCCTCGGGGCTCACAGCACCACATCAGCCGCATCAGCCACATGAGCCATACCGGCCCCTCGGGGTCGAGGCGTGCCCGGAAACGGCGCACAGAACACCACAAACCGTGCGGGTACAGGCAGGTCGTCGCCTGTCCGCACACCGGAAGACGAACCAGCGGTGCCCGGACTTTTCGGGGCACTTTGGGCGTTTGCCCAGGAGGAGGAGCGAGAAGTGACAGACACCACGAGCGGTTCCGCACGCGGGTCGAAGTCCGACAAGACCGTGACCAAGGGCGCCGGCAAGGCCCCCAAGGGCGGCCTGCGGATCGAGCGCATCCACACCACCCCTGGCGTACACCCCTACGACGAGGTCCGCTGGGAGCGGCGTGACGTCGTCATGACCAACTGGCGCGACGGCTCGATCAACTTCGAGCAGCGCGGCGTGGAGTTCCCCGACTTCTGGTCGGTCAACGCCGTCAACATCGTCACGTCCAAGTACTTCCGCGGCGCCGTGGGCACCCCGCAGCGCGAGTGGAGCCTCAAGCAGATCATCGACCGCGTGGTGCTCACCTACCGCGCCGCCGGCGAGAAGAACGGTTACTTCACCACCCCCGGTGACGCCGAGACCTTCGAGCACGAGCTGACCTACGCCCTCCTCCACCAGGTGTTCAGCTTCAACTCGCCGGTCTGGTTCAACGTCGGCACCAAGCAGCCCCAGCAGGTCAGCGCCTGCTTCATCCTGGCCGTCGACGACTCCATGGAGTCGATCCTCGACTGGTACAAGGAAGAGGGCATGATCTTCAAGGGCGGCTCCGGCGCCGGCCTGAACCTCTCCCGGATCCGCTCCTCCAAGGAACTGCTCTCCTCCGGCGGCAACGCCTCCGGCCCGGTCTCCTTCATGCGCGGCGCCGACGCCTCCGCCGGCACCATCAAGTCCGGTGGCGCCACCCGCCGGGCGGCCAAGATGGTCGTGCTGGACGTCGACCACCCGGACGTCGAGGCCTTCATCGAGACCAAGGTGAAGGAGGAGGAGAAGATCCGCGCCCTGCGCGACGCGGGCTTCGACATGGACCTCGGCGGCGACGACATCGCCTCCGTGCAGTACCAGAACGCCAACAACTCGGTCCGGGTCAACGACGAATTCATGACCGCCGTCGAGAACGGCACCGAATTCGGCCTGCGCGCCCGGATGACCGGCGAGGTCATCGAGACCGTCGACGCGAAGAAGCTCTTCCGCAAGATGGCCGAGGCCGCCTGGGCCTGCGCCGACCCGGGCATCCAGTACGACACCACCATCAACCGCTGGCACACCTGCCCGGAGTCCGGCCGCATCAACGCGTCCAACCCCTGCTCCGAGTACATGCACCTGGACAACTCCAGCTGCAACCTGGCCTCGCTCAACCTGATGAAGTTCCTGCGCGACGACGACTCGTTCGACGCCGAGCGCTTCGCCAAGGTCGTCGAGCTGGTCATCACCGCGATGGACATCTCCATCTGCTTCGCCGACTTCCCGACCGAGAAGATCGGCGAGACCACCCGCGCCTACCGCCAGCTCGGCATCGGCTACGCCAACCTCGGCGCCCTGCTGATGGCCACCGGCCACGCCTACGACAGCGAGGGCGGCCGCGCCCTGGCCGGCGCCATCACCTCGCTGATGACCGGCACCGCCTACCGCCGCGGCGCCGAACTCGCCGGCGTGGTCGGCCCGTACGACGGCTACGCCCGCAACGCGGCCCCGCACCGGCAGGTCATGAAGCAGCACGCGGACGCCTCGGTCGCCGCCGTCGCGGTCGACGAGCTGGACGCCCCGGTCTGGGCCGCCGCCACCGAGACCTGGCAGGACGTGCTGCGCCTCGGCGAGCAGAACGGCTTCCGCAACGCCCAGGCCTCGGTGCTCGCCCCGACCGGCACCATCGGCCTGATGATGGACTGCGACACCACCGGCGTCGAGCCCGACCTGGCACTGGTCAAGTTCAAGAAGCTCGTCGGCGGCGGCTCGATGCAGATCGTCAACGGCACCGTGCCGCGCGCCCTGAAGCGCCTCGGCTACCAGGACGAGCAGATCGAGGCGATCGTCGCCCACATCGCCGAGCACGGCAACGTGGTGGACGCGCCCGGCCTGAAGACCGAGCACTACGAGGTCTTCGACTGCGCGATGGGCGAGCGTTCCATCTCCCCGATGGGGCACGTGCGGATGATGGCGGCGATCCAGCCGTGGATCTCCGGCGCCATCTCCAAGACCGTCAACATGCCCGCCGCGGCGACCGTCGAGGACGTCGAGGAGATCTACTTCGAGGCCTGGAAGATGGGCGTCAAGGCGCTCGCCATCTACCGCGAGAACTCGAAGGTCGGCCAGCCGCTGTCGGCCAAGAAGAAGTCCGGCGACGCGAAGGCCGAGACCGAGGCGGCCCCGGCCGCCGCGGTCGAGAAGATCGTCGAGTACCGCCCGGTCCGCAAGCGCCTGCCCAAGGGCCGCCCGGGCATCACCACCTCCTTCACGGTCGGTGGCGCCGAGGGCTACATGACGGCCAACTCCTACCCGGACGACGGCCTCGGCGAGGTCTTCCTGAAGATGTCCAAGCAGGGCTCGACCCTCGCGGGCATGATGGACGCCTTCTCGATCGCCGTCTCGGTCGGCCTGCAGTACGGCGTGCCGCTGGAGACGTACGTCTCGAAGTTCACCAACATGCGCTTCGAGCCGGCCGGTCTGACCGACGACCCGGACGTGCGGATGGCGCAGTCGATCGTCGACTACATCTTCCGCCGCCTGGCGCTGGACTTCCTGCCGTTCGAGACCCGTTCCGCGCTCGGCATCCACTCCGTCGAGGAACGCCAGCGCCACCTGGAGACGGGCTCCTACGAGCCGCTGGAGGCCGAGGAGCTGGACACCGAGACCCTGGCGCAGTCCGCGCCGGTGGCCCCGGCGGCTCCGGCCGCCCCGGTGGCCAAGCCCGCACCGGCCGTCGAGGCCCCGCGCAGGGCCCACAACTCGACGGAGCTGATGGAGATCCAGCTCGGCCTCAACGCCGACGCGCCGCTCTGCTTCTCCTGCGGCACCAAGATGCGCCGCGCCGGCAGCTGCTACCTCTGCGAGGGCTGCGGCTCCACCAGCGGCTGCAGCTGATCCGGCCGCCGTGCCGGCCCGGTGCCGGATGACAGCCTGAGCGGCTGAGTTCCGCGAGGCGGGGCGAGGACCTTTCGAGGTCCTCGCCCCGCCTTTTGCGTTGCCCGGACACCGGGGCGGCCCGGTCGGGCGCTCGTTGTTCGCGCGGTGGAGCGCTGCGGATCCCGGGGTAGCTGTCAACCAGGGTTGACACGCGATCGGCGTCAACCTAAGTTGACGGTATGAGCGAGAACGGAGAACTCGCGGCGGCCGCGAGCAGTCGGGATCCCGCGGTGGGGCTCCGGGCCGTGCGGGCGCTGCGCGACCTGGCCGATCGCCTGGAGGGCCTGCAGGTCGGGAACGCCCGCGAGCAGGGGTGGTCCTGGCAGGACATCGCGGTCTGTCTCGGGGTGACCAGGCAGGCGGTGCACAAGAAGTACGCCCGGCGGGGTGCCGGGGGTGCCGCGAGCGAGAAGGACGGAGGCTGAGCGATGTTCGAACGCTTCACCGACGATGCGCGGCAGGTGGTCGGCCAGGCGGGCCGGGAGGCGGCGCAGCTCCGGCACGGGCAGATCGGCACCGAGCACCTGCTGCTGGCCGTCGTGGCGATGCCGCACGATCCGTCGGCGGCCGTGCTGGTCGAGGCGGGGCTGGACCACGCCGCCGTGCGGCGGGCGGTGCGCCGGCTGCTCGGCGGGGCCGACGACGCGCAGGCGCTGGCGGCGATCGGGGTCGATCTGGACGCCGTCCGGGAGGCCGTCGAGTCGGCGTTCGGGGAGGGGGCGCTGGACGCTCCGGCGGAGGGTGCGGAGGCGAGGCGGCGGGGCTGGTTCCGGGCCGAAGCCAAAGGCGGCCGGGTGCCGTTCACGCCCCGGGCGAAGAAGGTGCTGGAGCTGTCGCTGCGCGAGTCGCTCCGGCTGAAGTCCGGCCGCATCGGCGTCGGGCACCTGCTGCTCGGGGTGGTCCGGGAGGGGGAGGGGCTCGGCGCCAGGATCATCGCCGATCACGGGCTGGACTTCGCGGCACTGCGCCGGGCGGTGGATGCCACCTTGAGTTGATCGAGGTGCGACGGTGAGGTCGCCAATCGGTGCACGAGCCGTGAACGAATGATACTGGCCGTCAACTTGCCCATTGAGGGCAGGAGCTGAATGGATATGATCGGCCGAAAGCGTGAACCGATCAGCCGCCCGGAGACGTTTCACTACGTCGGCCGGGCGGTCGCGCGTTCGCCTGCCCCCGCTGTCGGCGTCCGCCCGTCGACGCCCGCCGCTGCCGAGGACCGCATCGATGAGAGAACGCACCAGCCCCGACGGCACGGCGCGCCGACGCCCGGCCCCGCGCACCGCGGCCCTCACCGCGGCGGCCGTACTGCTGGCGGGCGTCGCCGCCCCGGTGGCCGCGGGCCGGGCCCTGTCGGCGCACCAGCCGCTGACCGTGGCCGCGGTCTGCGCGGTCGCGGTGCTCTGGCTGATCGCGGTCGGACTGGCGGCGACCGCCACCGAGCGCGCCCGCCGACTGGCGGAGGAGCTCGCTGCGCAGCGGGAGGAGACCGGGGCGGCGCGCGCGCTGACCGCCGCGGCCGACGCCGCCGGGGCGAGCGCCCGCGAGCGGGCCGCCGCCGCCGACACGGCGCGGGAGGTGGCCCGGACCGCGCAGGCGGACGCCGAGGCCGAGGTGCTGGCCGCGCAGGCCGAGCTGGCCCGGGTGCGGACCGAACTGGAGGCCGAGCGGGCGGAGCGAGCCGCACTGGACCGGCTGGCCGGGTCCGTCCTGCCCGAGGTGGTGAAGAAGCTCCGGGACGGCGCGTCCGTGGACAGCGCGCTCGCGGCGCACCGCACGCACCCCCAGTACGCGCTGCTGCGGGCCCTCGCCGAGGAGATCGGCCGGGGCGAGCGGCTACGGGCCGCCGCCCTCGCGGTCTGCGCGACCGCCGCCGGGCGGGTCCAGGCACTCGCCACGAGCATGCACGCCGAGCTGCGCGAGATGCAGCACCGGCACGACGAGGAGGTCCTCGGCGACCTGCTGCGACTGGACCACTCCACGGCCCAGGCCGGCCGGATGGCCGACAGCATCGCCGTGCTCACCGGCGCCCGCTCGGGCCGGCGCTGGGCCAAGCCGATCGCGGTGGAGTCGGTGCTGCGCGGGGCGCTCGGCCGGATCGGCGCCTACCAGCGGGTCCGGCTGCACAACGCCAGCACGGCGGCCGTGGCCGGGTTCGCCGCCGAGGGCGTGATGCACGCGCTGGCCGAACTGCTGGACAACGCCACCAACTTCTCCGCCCCGCCGGCCGAGGTGCACGTCTACGTCGAGGAGGTGCCGGCCGGGCTGGCGGTCACCGTCGAGGACAGCGGCCTCGGGCTGAGCGAGAGCTGGCTGCGCCGGGCCGAGCGGGCCGTCTCCGCCGAGCCCCTGGACCTCACCACGCTCACCGCGGGGACGCGGCTCGGCCTCGCGGTGGTCGGCGCGCTGGCCCGCAAGTACGGGTTGCAGATCTCCTTCCGGCCGTCGGCGCGCGGTGGAACGGGGGTGGTGATGCTCATCCCGCAGCAGCTGGTGACGCACGCCGCGCCGGCGCCCGCTCCGGCGCCCGCCCCGGCCCGGGCGACGGCGCCCGCGCCGTCGCGCCTGGCGCTCACGCCCGCCGGCCCGCCGGCGCTGCCGCCGGCCAGGCCCGCCGCCGCGCCGTCGTCCGCTCCGGCGACCTCGTCCGCCCCGGCGCCGTCGTTCGGCGCGGTGCCGGTGGAGGTCGCCGACAGCGGTCTGCCGCAGCGCCGCCGCGGGCAGACGCTCGCCGCCACCGGTACCACCACCGCGGCACCGGCTCCGGCCGCCAAGTCCGTCCGTGCCGACGCGGTGAGCGCCGCCGCCCGGTTCGGCGCCTTCCGGCGCGCCGCCCAGCAGGCCGGGAACGGCAGCGCACCGGCCACGACCCCCGCACCGACCCCCGCACCGACCCCGAACCCCGCACCGGCCGCGACTCCCGCACCGGCCGCGACCCCCACGCCGGCCACGCCCCCCGCAAGGACCACGGACACCACGCCGACCGCACCGACCACGGACACCACGCCCGACGCCTCCCCCGTCACCGAGAAGGACTCCTGATGAGCAGCGTTATCGACCGTGACCTCGACTGGCTGTTGGAGAACCTGCTGACCGCCACCCCCGGCGCCCGGCACGCCCTGGTGCTCTCGGCCGACGGCCTCAGGCTCTGCCACACCGCCGGACTCGGCGCCGATCAGGCCGACCAGCTGGCCGCGATCGCCTCCGGGATGCAGAGCCTGGCGCACGGCGCCTCGATCGAGTTCGGCGACGGCAGCGGCGGCGTGCGGCAGTCGATGACCGAGTTCCACGGCGGCATCCTCTGCATCGTGGCGGCCGGCGAGGGCGCCCACCTCGCCGTGGTCACCGACGACGAGGCGGACGTGGGCGTGGTCGGCCACAACATGCACGGTCTGATCGAGCAGATCGGCGTCCACCTCAGTGCTCCGGCCCGCGACGACGCGGGCATCGGGGCGGATACGGACGCGGCGGTCCAAGAGAGCGCCCGGGTATGAGCGGGCGGCCGGTCCTGCCGGGCCGTGACGACGACCCGGACCGCCTCTACACCATCACCCGCGGCCGCAGCCGTTCCCCGGAGAACGCCTTCGACCTGGTCACCCTGATCGTCGCCGAGCGGGAGCCGGACCCGGGCATGCAGTCGGAGCACGCCCGCATCCTGCGGATGTGCGCGGCCCCGACCGCCGTCGTGGAGGTCGCCGCCGAGCTGGCGCTGCCGGTCTCGGCGGTGAAGATCCTCCTCGGGGACCTGCTGGAGTCCGGGGCGGTCACCGCCAGGCACCCCCGGTTCGCCCCCAACAAGGCCCGGCTGCCCGATCTCGACACGCTGAAGCAGGTGTTGCATGGACTCCAACAGCTCTGAGGCCCCCGGGCCCCGGCGCACCCCGCTGCGCGGTACCGCCGACAACGCGCTGAAGATCGTCGTGGTCGGCGGGTTCGGCGTCGGCAAGACCACCCTGGTCGGTGCGGTCAGCGAAATCCGTCCGCTGAACACCGAGGAGACCATGACCAAGGCGGGCGAGGGCATCGACGACCCCACGGGCTCCTGGGGCAAGCGCTCCACCACGGTCGCGTTCGACTTCGGCCGGATCACGCTCTCCGCGAGCCAGGTGCTGTACCTGTTCGGCGCGCCCGGGCAGGAGCGCTTCTGGTTCCTCTGGGACCGCCTGTTCAGCGGGGCGCTCGGCGCGGTCGTCCTGGTGGACACCCGGCGGCTGGAGGAGTCCTGGTACGCCATCGACCGGCTCGAACACCACGGCACGCCGTTCATCGTGGCCCGCAACAACTTCGGCGACCCGAGCCACAGCCTGGAGCAGGTGCGCGCGGCGCTCGACCTGCCCGCCGAGGTGCCGCTGGTGGACTGCGACGCGCGCGACCGGGAGTCGAGCAAGCAGGTCCTGATCGAGCTGGTCCGGCACCTGGCCGCCCGGGTGGAGGCCGGCAGCGGTCCGGCCGCCCGTCCGGAGGCCGCCCCGGCCGCCCCGGTTGCCCCGGTTGCCGTGTCCGCTGGCGCTGTCGCCGGCGCCACCCACCCGTCCCCGTACGAGGAGAGCACCCCGTGACCGAGCCCGCCGCCACCCCGCCGCCGGGCTGCCCGGCGCACGCCGGCGCCACCCCGCTGTACGGGCCGCGCTTCCAGACCGACCCGTCCCAGCTGTACCGCGAGCTGCGGGCCGCGCACGGTCCGGTGGCTCCGGTCGAGCTCGCCGGGGGTGTCCCCGCCTGGCTGGTCATCGGCTACCGGGAGCTGCAACTGGTGACCGGCCAGCCGCAGTTGTTCGGCCGGGACTCGACCCGCTGGAACGCCTGGGAGAGCATCCCCGAGGACTGGCCGCTGAAGCCGATGATGGCGCCGGTGCCGTCGATCCTGTACGCCGAGGGGGAGGAGCACGTCCGCCGCTCGCGGGCCGTCACAGACGCGCTGGCCGCCGTCGACCCGTACGAGCTGCGCAAGCACTGCGAGGAGATCGCCGACCGGCTGATCGACGGGTTCGCCGGGCGCGGTGAGGCCGAGCTGGTCGCCGAGTACGCGCACCGGATGCCGCTGCTGGTGCTCTGCCGGCTGCTCGGACTGAGCGAGGAGCAGGCGCCCGTCCTGATCGACGGGCTGCTGGCGATGCTGGACGGCGGGGCGGACGCCCCGGCCGGCGCGCAGCGGCTGCTCGGCGTGATGCTCGACCTGGTCCGGGAGAAGGCCGAGCGGCCGTCCGACGACCTGGCCTCGCGGATGCTGCTGCACGAGGCGGGCCTGGACCACGACGAGGTGATGCGGGACCTGCGCGTCCTGCTGATCGCCGGCCACCAGCCGTGCTCGTACTGGATCTCCAACGCGCTGCGGCTGATGCTCACCGACGAGCGCTTCGCCGCCTCGCTCTCCGGCGGCCGGCGCAGCATCAACCAGGCCCTGAACGAGGCGCTCTGGGAGGACACCCCGACGCAGATCTTCGCCGGGCGCTGGGCGGTCCGGGACACCCAGCTCGGCGGCCAGCGGATCGCCGCGGGGGACATGCTGCTGCTCGGCTTCGCGGGGGCGAACGCGGACCCGGCGGTGCGGCAGGCCGACGGCAGCCCGGCGGAGGGAAACCGGGCGCACATGAGCTACTCCTACGGCGAGCACGGGTGCCCGTTCCCGGCGCAGGAGGCGGCCGAGGTGATCGCCACCACGGCGATCGAGGTGCTGCTGGACCGCCTGCCGGACCTCCGGCTGGCGGTGGCCGAGCACGCGCTGGTGTGGCGGCCGTCGGCGTGGGTGCGCGGGCTGGTGGCACTGCCGGTGTCGTTCACCCCGGGCTACGCGGTCTGACACCCGGGGCCGCGCGGCCCCGGGCCCGCCGCGCCCGCCGGAACCCGCACCCCGGACCCGTACCCCGGAATCCCCACCCCGGAATCCGCACCCCGGACTCCCGTCGCGGCCCGGCAGCGAGGCGCCGGAACCCGCCGGCAGGACCACCGGACAGGAATCAGGAAGCCAAGGAGAGTTGTGCCGATGACCGCCCCGATAGCCCTCGACCCGCTGGCGCGCGACAACGCCGCCGAGGGCGCGCTGCTGCGCGCCGCCGGCCCGGCGGTGGCGGTGGAGCTGCCCGGCGGCGTCGCCGCCTGGGCGGTGACGCGGCACGCGGCCGCGCGCGACCTGCTGACCGACCCCCGGCTGGTGAAGGACGCCGCGCACTGGGCGGCCTACCAGCGCGGCGACGTGCCGAAGACGTGGCCGCTGATCGGCCTGGCCGTGCCCGGCCCGAGCATGGTGACCACCGACGGCGCCCGGCACCGGCGGCTGCGGACGCTGGTGGCGCAGGCGTTCACGCCGCGCCGGGTGGAGCTGATGCGCCCCCGGGTGCGGGAGATCACCGACGGCCTGCTGGACGTCCTGGCCGCGGGGGAGCGGGTGGTGGACCTCAAGTCGGTCTTCGCCTTCCCGCTGCCGATGACGGTGATCTGTTCGCTGCTGGGCGTTCCGGAGTCCGACCACGCCCTGCTGCGGGGGCTCTACGAGGAGTTCTTCGGCATCCGGCCCAACCCCGACGGCATCCAGGCGACCATCGCCGGGCTGAACGCCTTCGTGAACGAGTTGGTGGCGAAGCGCCGTTCGGAGCCCGGTGACGATCTGGCCAGTGCGCTGCTGGCGGCGGACGCCGAGGGCGGGGCGCTGAGCGACGCGGAGGCGGCGGCCACCCTGCGGGTGATCATCGCGGCGGGCCACGAGACCACGGTGAACCTGATCGGCAACGCCGTCCGGGCGCTGCTCGCCCACCCGGACCAGCTGGAGCTGGTCCGGGCCGGCACGGTGTCCTGGGACGCGGTGGTCGAGGAGTCGCTCCGGTGGACGCCGCCGACCAGCAACTTCCTGTTCCGGTTCGCCGCCGAGTCCATCGAGGTCGGCGAGGTCGTGATCCCGCGCGGCGAGCCGGTGCTGATCTCCTACAACGCGATCGGCCGGGATCCCGCCCAGCATGGGGTGACGGCCGAGCTGTTCGACATCACCAGGGACCCGAGCCGTCATCTCTCCTTCGGCCACGGTCCGCACGTCTGCCCGGGCTCGCCGCTGGCCCGGCTGGAGGCGGGGGTCGCGCTGCCGGCGCTGTTCGAGCGGTTCCCGGAGCTGTCCCTGGCGGTGCCCGACGAGGACCTGCGGCCGAGCCCCTCGCTGGTGGTCAACTCGCTGCGGGAGCTGCCGGTCCGGCTCTTCTGAGCACGCCCGGCGCCGGCCGGTTCCCCGTCCGCCCGGACGGGGAACCGGCCGGCGGGCGGGGCGGATCTCCGGGTCACAACTGGGGCACGTGCCGATGAAGGTCGAACGCGGACCTTGGCGGAGGGGGGCTGCTGCGTTAACGTCGTCAAACCGGCGGCCCGCCGCGTCCATGTCGATCTCCGGTACAGCGCAATGTCGTTCTGTCGTACTGCCGGCGCTCGTGCGCCCTGGCGAGGAGGACCGCATTGACCCCCACCCCGACCACGCCGTCCGCGAGGTCCCGCCGTCTGGTCGCCGTGCCCGCCCTGCTGGCGGCGCTGGCCCTGACCGCGGCCTGCTCCAACAGTTCGAGCTCCGGCGGCGGTTCGGGCGGCGGGGGCGAGACCCTGGCCGGTGACTGCGCCAAGTACCAGCCGTACGCCGGGCATTCCGGCACCACGGTGACGGTCTTCGCGTCGATCCTCAGCCCGGAGTCGGACAACCTGGAGAAGTCCTGGGCCGAGTTCGCCAAGTGCACGGGTATCAAGATCAGTTACGAGGGCTCCAACGACTTCGAGTCCCAGCTGCCGGTCCGGGTGACCGGCGGCAACGCCCCGGACTTCGCGATCATCCCGCAGCCCGGCCTGCTGGCCCAGATGGTCAAGAGCGGCAAGGTGGCCAAGCCCCCCGCGCAGACCGTCACCAACCAGGACAAGTGGAGCCCGGTCTGGAAGACCTACGGCTCGGTCAACGGCACCTTCTACGCGGCGCCGATGAGCGCCAACATGAAGTCCCTGGTCTGGTACTCGCCCAAGGCCTTCAAGCAGGCCGGCTACGAGGTGCCGCAGTCCTGGGCCGACCTGATGGCGCTCAGCGACCGGATCGCCAAGGCCGGTACCGCGAAGCCGTGGTGCGGCGGGATCGCCTCCGGGACGGCCACCGGCTGGCCGGCCACCGACTGGCTGGAGGAGGTGGTGCTGGGCTCGTACGGCGGCGAGGTGTACGACCAGTGGGTGAACCACCAGGTGAAGTTCTCCGACGAGAAGATCACCACCGCGATGCGGACCGTGGCGGACTGGATGCAGAACCCCGCCTGGGTCAACGGCGGGTACGGCGACGTGAAGTCGATCGCCACCACGACCTTCCAGGACGCGGGGGCCCCGGTCCTCACCGGCAAGTGCCTCATGCTCCAGCAGGCGTCCTTCTACAAGGCGCAGTGGCCCAAGGACACCAAGGTCGGCCCGGACGGCGACATCTTCGCCTTCCGCCTGCCGGCCGTGAACCCGCAGGTGGCCAGCCCGGTCGAGGGCGGTGGGGAGTTCGTGACGGCGTTCGCGAGCCGACCCGAGGTGCAGGCCGTGCAGAACTACCTGTCCAGCCCGGACTGGGCGAGCAGCCGGGTGAAGACCGCCACCGGCTGGGTCTCCGCCAACCAGGGCGTGGACAAGAGCCTGTACACCGATCCGATCGACCGGCTCTCCGCCGACGCGCTCACCGACCCGGCGGCGACCTTCCGGTTCGACGGCTCGGACCTGATGCCGGCCGCGGTCGGCGCCGGGCAGGAGTGGAAGTCGCTGACCGCCTGGTTCGCCGAGGGCCAGTCCATCCAGAAGACCGCCGCCGATATCGACGCGGCCTGGCCGCAGTAACGGGTCCGACCGCTACCGCGGCCCGGCCCCGGTAGCGGTCTCCCACCGCCAAGGACCACCTGTCGAGGGCGGTGCGGGGCCACCCACCCGCACCGCCCGCCCCTCCTTCCTGCCCGTGGCAGGGAAAGGACGCGCAGCCATGTCCCTCACCGCCACCGCGCTCGCCGACGGCGCCTGGGGCGACGCCGCCGTCAAGTTCGGCAACAGCTTCGGCGCCGTCGCCGGTTTCCTGGGCATCCTGCTGCTGGTCTTCCTGGTGGCCGGCCGGGCCTCCGGCCGGATCGCCCGCCCGCTGGCCGTCGGGGTCTTCCTCGGCCCGGCCGTCCTGCTGCTGCTCGTCGGCCTGGTCGCCCCGCTGGTCCGCACCGTCTACCTGAGCCTCTACAACGACGACAGCAGCCGCTTCGTGGGCGGCGAGAACTTCGGCTGGGCGTTCACCACCGACTCGGTCCAGAAGATCCTGGTCACCACCCTGCTGTGGCTGGTGGTGGCGCCGCTCGCGGCCACCGGTCTGGGGCTGGTGCTGGCGCTGCTGGTGGATCGGATGCGCGGCCAGGCGGTCTACAAGTCGCTGATCTTCATGCCGATGGCCATCTCGCTGGTCGGCGCCTCGATCATCTTCAAGTTCGTTTACGAGTCCCGCGACGCCGCCCAGTCGCAGATCGGCCTGCTCAGCCAGCTCGCCATCACGCTGGGCTGGGAGCACCCGCCGAACTGGATGCTCTCCCAGCCGCTCAACACCTTCCTGCTGATGGCGGTGATGGTCTGGGTGCAGACCGGCTTCGCGATGGTCGTCCTCTCGGCGGCGATCAAGGCGATCCCGGACGAGGTCACCGAGGCGGCCCGGCTGGACGGGGCGGGCGGGGCGCGGCTGTTCTGGTACGTCACGGTGCCGATGATCCGCACCACGGTGGTGGTCGTGCTCACCACGGTCATGATCACCACGCTCAAGGCCTTCGACATCGTCCGCACCATGACCGGCGGCAACTTCGGTACCCAGGTGCTGGCCAACGAGATGTACTCGCAGTCCTTCGTGCAGTTCAACACCGGGCGGGGCAGCGCGCTCGCGGTGATCCTCTTCCTCGCGGTGCTGCCCCTGGTGGCCTACAACATCCTCCAGCTGCGGAAGGAGCGCGGAGTCCGATGAGCGAGCACCGTCTGACCACGGGCCGGCGTCCGACCGGCGAGCGTCCGGCCACGGGCGGCCGGCGTCCGACCGGTGACCGGCGACCGTCGCGCGCGGGCCGGCGGGGCGGGCGCCGGCTGCCGGACGGGCGCCGGGGCCCGGTCCGGCAGGCGTTCACCAGCCCGCTCTCCTCGGTCTTCGTGATCGCGGTGACGGTGCTGTGGACCGTCCCGACCCTCGGGCTGCTCGCCACCTCGCTGCGGCCCAAGCAGGACGTCACCGCCGACGGCTGGTGGAACGTCTTCCTCCACCCGGACCTCGGCCTCTCCAACTACCACACCGTGCTGTTCGAGGGCGGCTCCGGCGTCTCCACCGGCCTGATGCCCTTCCTGGTCAACTCGCTGGCGATCAGTGTGCCGGCGACGCTCTTCCCGCTGGTGCTGGCCGCGATGGCCGCGTACGGCCTGGCCTGGGTGCGGTTCCGGGGCAGCGACACGGTGTTCTTCGTGGTGTTCGCGCTCCAGGTGGTGCCGATCCAGATGGCGCTGATCCCGCTGCTGCGGCTCTTCTCCGGCGGCGCGCACCTGGGTTCGCTGACCGTCGTCCCGGCGGTGGACTTCAAGGGCACCTACGCGCCGGTCTGGCTCGCGCACACCATGTTCGCGCTGCCGCTGGCGATCTTCCTGCTGCACAACTTCATCGCCCAGCTGCCGCGGGACCTGATGGAGGCGGCGGTAGTGGACGGCGCCTCGCACTTCAAGATCTTCCGGTCGATCGTGCTGCCGCTCTGCACGCCGGCGCTGGCCTCGTTCGCCATCTTCCAGTTCCTCTGGGTCTGGAACGACCTGCTGGTCGCGCTGACCTTCGCCGGGGGAACGCCCGAAGTGGCGCCGATGACCGTGCGGTTGGCCCAGCTCTCCGGCTCCTTCGGCGGCCGCTGGGAGCTGCTCACGGCCGGCGCGTTCCTGTCGATCGTCATCCCCCTGGCGGTCTTCTTCGGCCTCCAGCGGTACTTCGTCCGCGGCCTGCTGGCCGGTTCGGTCAAGGGATAGTCCCGATCGGCACGGGATGTGGCGGTTCCGTGGACACGGCCGGCGCCGAACCGGTACACCGATAGGGGCAGTTGGCCGAGGTGCGTGGGGGGCGGTCATGGCAGGTACAGGCATTCGCGCGGGCGTCGGAAGGCGTGGCAGGCTCGGGGGCCTGCTGGCCGCCCTCACCACCGCCGTGGCGGTGGTCGCCGGCCCGGCGGCCGCTCCGGCGGCGGCCGCCACGGTGACCCTGGGCAGTACGGCGGTCGGTCCGTCCACCGATTCCGGAGACTCGAACCACCTCAACGCGTCCCGGTACGTCACCGGCGCGGCCGGCGGTACGGTCAGCAGCGTCAGCGTCTACGTGGGCGCGGTGGACGCGGCGCCGAACAACCGGTTCCAGGCGGCGCTCTACCGCGACAACGGGGGCAGCCCGGGCGCACTGCTGGCCGGCAGCGCCACGGCGACGCTCACCGCCGACAGCTGGAACACCGTGCCGCTGACGGCTGACCTCACCGCGAACACCGCGTACTGGCTGGCCTACAACAGCAACGGCGGCAGCGCCGCCGTCAACAACCTGCGCTACAGCCCCGGCGGTACCAGCGTGTACGGCAACGGCGGCCGGGCGTTCGGCAGTTGGCCCGCCGACTTCGGCGCGGTGACGTCCAGCGGTCTCAGCTTCTCGATCTACGCGACCTACACCGCGGAGCAGACCCCGCCGACCCCGCCGCCGGGTGCCGGCCCGGGCGCCGAGGGTCCGATCCTGCTGGTGACCAGCCAGGCCAACCCGTACACCCGCTACCTGGCCGAGATCCTCAAGGCGGAGGGCCTCAACGACTACCGCACGGTGGACATCTCGGCGGTGACCGGCTCGGTGCTGGCCTCCGCCGACGTGGTGCTGCTGGGCGAGATGCCGCTCACCGCGGCGCAGGCCGCGCTGTTCACCACCTGGACCGACGGCGGCGGCCGGCTGGTGGCGATGCGCCCCGACAAGCAGCTCGCGCCGCTGTTCGGCCTGACCCCCACCGCCGGTACCCGCGCGGACGCCTACCTCAAGGTGGACACCTCCGCGGCCCCCGGCGCCGGGATCACCGGCGACACCATGGGCTACCACGGCGCCGCCGACCTCTACGCGCTCAACGGCGCCACCACCGTCGCCGCCCTGTACGCCGACGCCGCCACCGCGACCGCCAACCCGGCGGTCACGCTGCGGACGGCCGGCAGCGGGCGGGCCGCCGCCTTCAGCTACGACCTGGCCAGGTCGGTGGTGCAGACCCGGCAGGGCAACGCGGCCTGGGCCGGCCAGCAGCGGGACGGCACGGACGGCTACGAGGCCTCCGAGATGTTCTTCGGTACCGGAGGCCGGCCGGACTGGAACGACCTGGACAAGGTGCTGATCCCGATCGCCGACGAGCAGCAGCGGCTGCTGGCCAACCTGATCACCCTGCTCGACTCCGCCCGCAAGCCGCTGCCGCGCTTCTGGTACTTCCCGCGCGACGTCAAGGCCGTGGTGGTGATGACCGGGGACGACCACGGCGTCGGCGGCACGGCGGGCCGCTGGGACGGCTACACGGCGCAGAGCCCGCCCGGCTGCAGCGTCGCCAACTGGGAGTGCGTGCGCGGCTCCTCGTACATCTACACCGACGATCCGCTGACCCCGGCGCAGGCGCAGGCCTACACCGACCAGGGCTTCGAGGTGGGCGTCCACGTCACCACCAACTGCCGTCCCTGGGGCAGCGCCTCCGCCCTGCAGGGCTACTACGCCGACCAGTTGTCCAGCTGGCGGGCCAAGTACCCCTCGCTGCCGAACCCTTCGAGCAGCCGTACGCACTGCGTGGAGTGGGACGACTGGGCGACGCAGGCGAAGACCAAGCTGGCCAACGGCATCCGGCTCGACACCGACTACTACTTCTACCCCTCCAACTTCACCAAGGACCGCCCCGGTTACTTCAACGGCACCGGTCAGATCATGCGCTTCGCCGACACCGACGGCAGCGTGATCGACGAGTACCAGGCCACCACCCAGCTGACCGACGAGTCCGGCCAGTCCTACCCCGGCACCATCACCACGCTGCTCGACGCCGCCTACGGCGGCACGGGCTACTACGCGGCGCTGACCGCCAACATCCACACCGACTTCGCGGCCTCCGCCGCCTCGGACGCGATCATCACCGCCGCGAAGGCGCGCGGCGTCCCGGTGGTCTCCGGGCGGCAGATGCTCACCTGGCTGGACGGGCGCAACGGCTCGGCGTTCACCAAGCTGGCCTGGAACGGCGGCAGCCTGACCTTCGACATCACCGGCGGGGCCAACGGGCTGCGGGCGATGCTGCCCGTCTCCGCCGCCTCCGGCACGCTGACCGGCATCTCCTCGGGCGGCCGGAGCGTCCCGTACCGGATCGAGACGGTCAAGGGCGTGGCGTACGCGTTCTTCGACGGGGCGGTCGGCTCCTACACGGCTTCGTACGGCCGCGACACCACCCCGCCCGCCGTCACCGGGACGACCCCGGCCGGCGGTGCCACCGGGGTGGCGGCGGGGACGGCGGTGCGCTTCTCGTTCGGCGAGCCGCTGGACCAGGCGAGCGTGACGGCCTCCACGGTCACCCTGCGGACCGCCGCCGGCGCCGCCGTGGCCGGCTCGGTGGCGTACGACGGCGCCGCCAACGGCGTGGTCTTCACGCCGAGCGCCCCCCTGGCGCTGACCACCGGTTACACCGCGAGCGTCCAGGGGGTGCGGGACACCTCCGGCAACGCCCTGGCGAGCCCGTACGCGATCTCCTTCACCACCGGGGGAGCGCCGCCCAGGACGCTCGGCAACACGGTGGTGGGCTCGCTGATCGACGACACCGACTCCCACCACCTCAACGGCAGCCGGGTCACCACCGGGGCGTCCCCGGTGCCGCTCACCGCGCTGAGCGTGCACACCGGCCCGGTCAGCGCGGCGCCGAACAACCAGTACCAGCTGGCGGTCTACACCGACGCGGGCGGCTCGCCGGGCACCCTGGTCGCGGCGACCGGCAGCGGCACGCTGACCGCCAACGCCTGGAACACGCTCCCGGTCGGGCTCACGCTGAGCGCCGACACCGCGTACTGGCTGGTCTACAACAGCAACGGGACGGGTGCTTCGGTCAACAACATGAACTACTCCACCGGCCCGACCGGCTCGGGCGCCTACAGCAACGCGGTGGTGCCCTTCGGCACCTGGCCGGCTGAGTTCGGACCGGCGGTGAAGGACACGCTGCGGTACTCGCTCTACGGCTCCTACTGACGGCCCGACCCGCCCGCACCCGCGGCACGGCGCCCCCGGGGCGCCTCTGTCACAGCCTTGTGACGGAGGCGCCCGGGGTTTTTTGAACCTGTTCAGAATGGTCTACAGTCGGCGTCAGTCGCGGCGCCCAGGCGCCTGCCGGCGGACTGCCCCGTGGGCTGCTTCCGCATGCCCGCAGACCCTTCGAGGGGGAACTCATGCCCGGTCACTCCACACCCGCCCCGGCCGGCGGACCGTCCGGATCCGACCCGTACCGCGCTCCCGGCGGCCCGGGGCAGCAGGCGGGCCCCCAGCATGCCGAGTCCGCTCCCGGCCCGGCCGCTCCCGGCGCGTCCTGGCCGGGGGCGGCCGACGGCACGAACCCCTACCGCGCGCCGGGCCGCCCCGTCCCGTCGCCCTTCTCGTGGCTGCGCCCCAGCGACCCGGGCCCCAAGGCCCCGGCGACGCCCCGGGTGCTCGCGGCCGCCCTGGTGACCGGCCTGCTGGTCTCCCTGCTGGTGAACCGCGGACTCGGCGTCAACCTGCTGATCTGCGGCGTGGCCGCCGCCGTCGGGGCCGGCCTGGCGGCCCGCTCGGCCGGTCGCCGGGTGCGCGGCTGGACGCTGCTCTGGAGCGCGCTGGCGCTCGCCCTGCTCGCCGTCCCGGCACTCTCCGACGCCGGCTGGCCGACGATGCTGTCGACGCTCTGCGCCCTTGGCCTGGCCTCGCTCGCGCTGCACGGCGGACGCCGCTGGGCGGGCGTGCTGCTCGCGCTGCCCGGCATCCTCTGGCAGCTGGTGCCCGGTCTGGGGTGGGCCGCCGCCGCCGTGCGCCGCATCAGCCCGGCCGGCCGGGGCAGGGTCGCCCCGGTCCTGAAGGCGGTCCTGGTGGCCGGGGTGCTGCTGGCCGTCTTCGGCTCGCTGTTCGCCAGTGCCGACGCCGCCATGGCCGACGTCCTGGAGGCGCTCATCCCGGACCTGGACCTGGGTGAGTTCCCGCTGCGCGCGGTGCTGTTCGTCCTCGGCACGGTCGTCGCGCTGGGCTTCGCCCACATCGCGGCGGGCCCGCGCCGCTGGGACCGCACGGTGGTCCGGCCGGGCCGCGAGCGCGGCCGGCTGGAGTGGGCGCTGCCGCTGGTCGCGCTCAACCTGATGTTCGGCGCCTTCGCGCTGATCCAGGCCGTGGTGGTGCTCGGCGGCCGGGACTCGATCGTGCGGAACACCGGGATGAGCCGTTCCGAGTACGCCCGGCAGGGCTTCTGGCAGCTGACCGCCGTCACCGTGCTGACCCTGGTCGTGGTGGGCGTCGCCAAGCGCTGGGCGCCGCGCGGCACCGCGGCGGACCGCCGGCTGGTCCGCATCCTGCTCGGCGCGCTCTGCCTGCTCACCCTCGTCGTGGTCGCCTCGGCCCTCGGCCGGATGTGGTTCTACGTCGACGCCTCCGGGCTGACCAGGCTCCGGCTCTGGGTGCTGGTGGTCGAGGTCTGGCTGGGCGTCGTCTTCCTGCTGCTGATCACGGCCGGGCTGGTCCGCTCGGCGGCCTGGCTGCCGCGCGCCGTGGTGCTCAGCGGCATGCTGACGGCCGCGGTGTACGGACTGATGGGGCCGGACGCGATCATCGCCGAGCAGAACGTGGCCCGCTTCGAGCGGACCCAGCAGATCGACCTGCGCAACGTCCGGGACCTCTCGCTCGACGCCGTCCCGGCCCTGGACCGGCTGCCGAAGGACTACCGGACCTGCGCGCTGGAGCTGATGCGGACCCAGGCCGAGGAGCCCGTGCCCTGGTACGCGACCAACCTCGCTGCCACCCGCGCGCGGGACATCCTCGCCGAGCGTCCGCCGCTGGACGAGGTGTCGGCGGCGGGCGGCGCCTGCGCCCGGGCGGGCCTGCGGGACGGGTACCGGGAGGGCGAGGGCGCCGAGCGGCGGTGAGCCGGCCCGGTGGGCCGTGCCGCCGTGCGGCGCGGGGGCCGGAGGTGGCCCGACGCGCGAGGGCCGGCCGGGAGCGGTGAGCTCCCGGCCGGCCCTCGTGGTGTTCCGCGGTCGGTGCGGAGTCCGGACGGTCCGCCGTCGGCGGCCGCTCCGACCGGTGTCGCGTCGGCGCCGCGTCACTGCGGTGTCGGGCTCGGTGTCGTGTCGGCGCCGCGTCGCTGCGGTGTCGGCGTCGCGTCAGTGCATCGCGATGCCGGAGGTGTTCGACGCCAGGTCCTCCGCCTTGGCCCTGATCACGGTGACCGCGACCACCAGGGCGAGCCCGGCGAGCACCGCGCCCACGATGAAGCCGTGCGAAATACCATGAGCGAGTACCTGGTTGGCCGCGTCGGTGCCCTTGGGGAACTCCTTCTTCTCCAGGAACGCCGCCTTCTGCTCCGGCGTGGCCGAGGCCATGAAGCCGGGCAGCTGCACCTTGGCCTCCGCGGTGGCGTAGTGCGCGAACACCGTGGTGAGGATCGACAGGCCCAGCGACCCGCCGATCTGCTGCATCGAGTTGAGCAGGCCGGACGCGGCGCCGGTGTCCTCGCCGGCCACCCCGGCGACCGCGAGCAGCATCACCGGGACGAAGGTCAGACCCATGCCGAAGCCGAACACCACCGTGGGGCCGAGCACCCCGTCGATGTAGCCGCTGTCCGCGTTCATCTGGGTCAGCCAGGTGAGCCCGATGGTGACGAACAGCGCACCCCCGGCCATGAACGGCTTCGGGCCGTACTTGGCCTGGAGGGTGGAGGCGACCTGCGCGGCGATGATGATCGACACGCTGATCGGGAGGA
The DNA here is from genome assembly GCF_044540385.1 of Kitasatospora sp. NPDC086009. Taxonomy (NCBI): domain Bacteria; kingdom Bacillati; phylum Actinomycetota; class Actinomycetes; order Kitasatosporales; family Streptomycetaceae; genus Kitasatospora; species Kitasatospora sp. NPDC086009. The sequence goes on along the minus strand of NZ_JBITSA010000017.1, from coordinate 66,760 downwards.
AGGCGAAGCCGGCCTTCAGCGGGCTGTAGCCGAGCGGTCCCTGCACGAAGAGCGTGACGTAGAAGAAGATGCCGAACATGGCCGCGGCCAGGCAGAGCATCATCACCAGGCCACCGGTGCGGTTGCGGTTGGCGAACAGGTGCAGCGGGGTGATCGGCTGCGCGGTGCGGTTCTCGATCACCAGGAACGCGGCCACCAGCAGCACGCCGGCCGCGAAGGAGCCGAGCGTCACCGGGTCCGTCCAGCCGTCCGAGGCGGCCCGGATGAATCCGTAGACCAGGCTGACCAGCCCCAGCGTGGAGGTGAGCGCACCGGGCAGGTCGAAGCGGCCGGCGCGGCGCTCCGACTCCGCGATGTAGCGCGGCGCGGCGACGGCGATCAGGATCGCGATCGGCACGTTGACGAAGAACACCCAGCGCCAGTCGAGGTACTCGGTCAGCACGCCACCGGCCAGCAGGCCGATGGCCGCGCCCGAACCGGCCACCGCCGAGAAGACCCCGAAGGCCTTGTTGCGTTCGGGCCCTTCGTCGAAGTTGGTGGCGATCAGGGCGAACGCGGTCGGCGAACATATCGCGCCGCCGATGCCCTGGAGCGCGCGGGCGGCGAGCAGCATGCCGCCGTCCTGCGCGAAGCCGCCGAGCAGCGAGGCCAGCCCGAACAGCAGCGTGCCGGCGATGAACACCCGGCGACGGCCGAGGATGTCGCCCGCGCGGCCGCCGAGCAGCAGCAAGCCACCGAAGGTCAGCGTGTAGGCGTTGATCACCCACGACAGGTTGGTGGTGGAGAAGTTCAGCGCGTCCCTGATCTGCGGCAGCGCGATGTTCACGATGGTGGCGTCGAGGACGACCATCAGCTGCGTCGCGGCGATGACGGTCAGGGTGATGCCCTTGCGCCTGCCCTGGCTGCCTTGCGGTGGAGAGTTCTTGCTGAGCGTGTCGGAGATAGCCAAGTTAGTGCCCCCTGCTGGCTACTGCTTCGTATGCTGTGGACCCGAGGTCCAGTGCGTTCCCGCGACGTCCCGCGGGCTATGAAGGAACGGGATCGTTCACTAGCCTGGACGATATCCTGGGCGAGATTGTGAACGCAAGCGTTCCCTAAGGTTGGTGACGATGGATCAGTTGGTACGGCGCCAGGCGGCAGAACGGCCGGTCGGCCGGGCGGCCGAGCGGCCCGTCGAGCGGCCGCGCGACCAGGTCGCGGACCGGGCGGGCGAGCAGCTCCCGGGGTCGGTGGAGGGAGCCGTGGAGTGCCCGGCGGAGGGCGGTCCGGCCGTGCCCGTGCCGAGGATCGTCGTCCCGGTGGCCGGGCCGGCGTCGCACTGTCCGATGAAGGTGGCCGCCGAGGTGCTGTCCCGGCCGATGCGGCGCCGGGGCAAGGAGCTGGAACGCGCGATCTTCGAGGCCGTGCTCGACCAGCTCACCTCCGGCGGATTCGCACGGCTGACGATGGAAGGCGTCGCCGGGGCCGCGCGGACCGGGAAGGCCGCGTTGTACCGGCGCTGGGCGTCCAAGGTCGAACTCGTCATCGACGCCCTGGACTCCACTCTGCCACGGCCTTCCGACACCCCCGACCTCGGGTCCGCCCGTGCCGAATTGCTGCTGCTCATCCAGGGTTTCACCGAGGCGATGAACTCCCGGTCGGGTGGTGCCATGCACGCGTTGATGGCCGAGCTGGAGCACGAGCAGGCGGAGCTGTTCAAGGACTTCATCGTCCAGCGGGTGGTCGAGCCGACCAAGGACACGATCCTGGAGATCCTGCGGCGGGGAGCGGAGCGCGGCGACGTCCGGCCCGGCGCGGTCAGCCCGCTGGTCGCCGACGTGGCGCCCGCGATGCTGATGTACCGGGTCAAGGTCTGCGGCCGGCAGCTCGGGCGCGGATTCGCCGTCGAGCTGGTGGACGAGGTCCTGGTGCCGCTGATCCGCCGCTGACGCGCGCTGCGGGGGGCGGCGGGGCGGGTCCGGGCGGTGTGCCTGGCGGCCGGGGCGCCAGGTCGCCGGGGGCGGCTGGTCGGGGTGGTTCCGGGCGGCGGGGTCACCGGGGGCCGGTTGGTCGGGGCGGTTCCGGGCGGGGCTTACGCTGGAGGTTGCCCCAGCCGAAGGACTCCGCGATGCCCATCGTTCCGCCGACGCACTCCGTCGAGCGCTCGCTGCGCCGGGCCGGCGCCAAGATCGTCGTCGGTCTCGACGAGGTCGGGCGCGGCGCCTGGGCCGGACCGGTCACCGTGGGTGCCGCCGTCACCGGGCTGCGCAAGCCCCCGGAGGGCCTGACCGACTCCAAGCTGCTGACCGAGCTGCGCCGCGAGGCGCTGGCCCCGGTCCTCGCCGACTGGGTCACCGCGTACGCGCTCGGCCACGCCTCCGCGCTGGAGTGCGACGAGCTGGGGATGACCGCGGCGCTGCGGCTGGCCGCCGTGCGCGCCCTGGAGGCGCTGCCGGTCGAACCGGACGCGGTGATACTCGACGGCAAGCACGACTACCTGGGCGGCCCGTGGCGGGTACGCACGGTCATCAAGGGCGATCAGTCCTGCATCTGCGTGTCGGCGGCCTCGGTGCTCGCCAAGGTCCACCGCGACGGACTGATGGCCGAACTCGGCGAGACCTGCCCCGAGTACGGTTTCGCCGACAACGCCGGCTACCCCTCCCCGGTGCACCGCACCGCGCTGGAGGAGTTCGGCCCGACCGAACAGCACCGGCTCTCCTGGGCCTACCTGGACGGGCTGCCCCGATGGCGCCACCTGAAGCGGACCAGGGCCGTCGTCGGTGTCGGCGGACCGGGCTCGGCGGGTCCCGCGGACGAGCAGTTGACGCTCGGTTTCTGACGTTTCGTCGTCCATTGACCCGGGTGGGGGCGGAAGGCTTCCGTGCCCAATGGGTGGGGCGCCCGTGCGCGCCCGACCGGCATTTGATAGATATCCGGGTATGCCTGTCTTCCCCGAGGAGCCGGAGATTCACGAGAGCCTCCCGGGCCCCGGCGTTCCCTTCCCCCGCGAGTCGGACGCACAAGCCCCCCGTACGCCTGCCTCCGGCAGCGCGACTCCTTCCGCACCGTCGACCGTCACCGCAGCCCCGGCCCCGGTGCCGGGTCAACGACCCGCACCCGCGCGCCCGGCGCCGCCGGGCGCCGGGCGCCCGGGGCCGCAGCCCCGGCCGGGCGGGATCCCCAAGCCCGGCCCGCGCCGTCCGGCGCCCGCGGCACCGCAGGTCGCGGTCCAACTCCTGTCCGCCACCGCCGCGCAGGCGCTGGAGCGCGCCGACGAGGCGGTCGACCGGCTGCTGGACTCCGGCCGCGACCCGGGCGCCGTCCTGGTGCTGACGGTCGGCGAACCGCACCCCTGGCAGCGGCACGAACTCTCCTTCGGCGAGGAGCGCTACTGGGCGCAACTCGCCGAGGGGGGCGACGTGTTCTACGCGGACGCCGCGCTGACCCGGCCGGCCCGCCGTGCCGTGGTCGTGCTGGTGGTCAACGGCGGCAGCGCCGACCGTGCCGCCAGGGCGTTCACCGAGGCGCGCGGCCGGGCGGCCGAGCTCCTGGTGGTCTGCGGTGACGCCGGCCCCGCCGCCGAGGCCGCCGGTGTACCGGCCGGCCGCCCCGTGTCCGCCTGACACCCGTCGACCCTTGGGCCCGGCACCACCAGGTGCCGGGCCCGACCCGTGCCGTTCCGACCCGTGCCGTTCCGACCCGTGCCGTTCCGACCCGTGCCGTTCCGACCCGTGCCGTTCCGACCCGTGCCGCCACCTGTGGGCGTGCCCGCGGCGCCCGGGCCCCGAAGCACGGGTGGGCGGCGGCCCGTTGCCTGAGGGCGCGGCCTCAGTAGGTGCCGGTGCGCCGGCCAGGCTCGATCGGGGTGACCCGTGCGCCGGTCCACGGGCGCTCGGACTGGCGCAGGGGGCGCTGCCCCCGAGCGCTCTCCGGTGCCGGGCGGGGCGGCAGCTCGGTCACGGTGTGGACCGGCCCGTCCGCCCACGAGCCCGAGTGCGGATTGCGTCCGCTCCGGCCGTCGGCGAGGATCTGCCAGCCCGCCGGGGTCAGCGTGAGGTACGAACCGCAGCGCAGCCCGTGCAGGGCGGCCGCGTCCTGCAGGGCCCACATCCAGGCGCCGTCCTGGGCCGTCCAGCCCGCCGAGCCCTCCCGGCAGCGCAGCAGCACGGCCGTTCTGGCCGGAGTGGTCCGGCGCAGGTCGTGCGGGGTGACCTGCCGCAGGTGCGCCAGGAGGGCGTTGCGGTGCTCCCAGCCGTCGGTGTGGCGCGGCCGGGGAACGAAGGACGCCGAGGCGGTCAACCGGTGCGAGGCGTCCAGCACGGTGACCACGACCGTGCCGGGCTGCGGCAGGTGGCGCCGGTGCAGTTCCAGGACGAACTCGCGCGGGTCGCGCAGCGACGGGATCCCCGAGGCAGCCCATGTCTCCAGGTCGCACACCCGTCTGGGCTCCGAACCCCGGGCGAGGGGATACTGACCTCGGCCGATACCGTTGATCACGATCCTCCTTCCCGACCCACGGATGCGCGGGTACGCGTGTACGCCGAAGCCCTGGTCCAGCGGACCGGGTTCCGGGTACGGTCCAATTCTCAGGGCAGCGGGGGTGGAGCGGCAATGATGAAATGATGAACGCCGCCTGAAAGCCAACGTTCTGCCGGATATATTCCCCTCCGGCGTGACCGTCACCCACGGCTCGCGAGGCGGTGATCCGGAGCACCCGAAGGCCGGCGCGGAGTACTTTTCGCATGGTCGTCCCTCCCTTTGCCCGGTCGGTGCAGCCGGTTCCCGCAGATCGTCCGCACTGCGCCCGCATTACTCCATTCAGGTGTAGGTCAGTGCCGGAACCCCCAGGCTCCGTCACCGTCTTCCCGCCGATCACGAGCGCAGTCCCACCTCGCTCCGCTCGTTCCGGCCCGCTTCGCACCTTCCGGTTGGGCCCGGCTCCCCGCTCGCCGGAGCCCCGCGTGCCCCCCGGCTCAGCCCTGCACGGCCAGGACCAGCGGCAGGACGGCGCTCGCCCCGGCCTTGCGCAGCAGCCGGGCGGCGACGGTGACCGTCCACCCGGAGTCGACCAGGTCGTCGACCAGCAGCACCGGCCCGCCCGCCGCGGCCACCGCCGCCTCCACCTCCGGCGGCAGCGCGAGCGCTCCGGCCAGTGCGTGCAGGCGCTGGGCACTGTTGCTGCGCCCGCCCTGCGGTGACCGTCCGGCCGCGTACTCGATGTGCCCGAGCAGGGGCAGCCGGCCGATCTCGGCGATCCGGGCCCCGAGGCTGCCGACCAGCTGCGGTCGGCGCGACGAGGCCATGGTCACCACGCCGACCGGCCGGTCGAGCCGGACTCCCTCGGTCGTCGCGGGCCCGGCCCAGCCGCCGGGTCCGCGTGCCCAGTCGCTCAGCACCGCCACCAGGGCGTCCACCGCCTCCCCGGGCACCGGAACGTCGGGCGCCTGGTCGGCCAGCAGCGTGCGCAGCCGGTTGCCCCAGCCGATGTCGGAGAGCCGGCCCAGCGCCCGGCCGGTCTCGGCCTGCTCGCCCGCCGGGATGCGGCCCTTGAGCGGCACGCCCAGCGCGTCCATCCCGGTCGGCCAGAGCCGGCGAGGCTCGAAGCTGATGCCGGGCCGGCCGAGCGCGGCCCGCGCCGCGTCCAGCGCCGCGGCGGAGACCTCCGGGGTGTGCAGCGGTCCGGCGCAGTTGTCGCAGCGGCCGCACGGCTCGGCCTGCTCGTCGTCCAGCTGCCGCCGCAGGAACTCCATCCGGCAACCGGTCGACGCCGCGTACTCGCGCATCGCCGCCTGCTCCGCCTCGCGCGAGGCGGCGACCTTGGCGTACCGGGCGGTGTCGTACGCCCAGCTCTGCCCGGTGGCCGTCCAGCCGCCCTTGACCCGGCGCACCGCGCCGTCCACGTCGAGCACCTTGAGCATGGTCTCCAGCCGGGCGCGGCGCAGGTCCACCCGGGGCTCCAGGGCGGCGGTGGAGAGCGGCCGGCCGGCCTCGGCGAGGGCGTCGATGGTGCGGCGGACCTGCTCCTCGGGCGGGAAGGCCAGGGAGGCGAAGTAGCGCCAGATCGCCTCGTCCTCGCGCCCGGGCAGCAGCAGCACCTCGGCCCGGTCGACGCCACGGCCGGCCCGGCCGACCTGCTGGTAGTAGGCGATCGGCGAGCTGGGCGAGCCCAGGTGCACCACGAATCCGAGGTCGGGCTTGTCGAAGCCCATGCCGAGCGCGGAGGTGGCGACCAGCGCCTTGACCCGGTTGGCCAGCAGGTCCGCCTCGGCGGTGCGGCGCTCGGCGTCCTCGGTGCGGCCGGAGTACGAGGCCACCGGGAAGCCCCGCTCGCGCAGGAAGGCCGTCACCTCGTCGGTGGCGGCGACCGTGAGGGTGTAGATGATGCCGGAGCCGGGCAGCCGGTCGAGGTGGTCGGCCAGCCAGGCCAGCCGGTGCGCCGGGTCGGGCAGGGCGAGCACCCCCAGGGTGAGGCTCTTGCGGTCCAGCGGGCCGCGCAGCACCAGGGCGTGCTCGTCGGTGGTGCCGGTGCCGAGCTGCTCGGCGACGTCGGCCGTGACGCGGGCGTTGGCCGTGGCGGTGGTGGCCAGCACCGGGACGCCCGGCGAGAGGTCGGCGAGCATGGTGCGCAGCCGGCGGTAGTCGGGGCGGAAGTCGTGGCCCCAGTCGGAGATGCAGTGCGCCTCGTCCACCACGAGCAGGCCGGTGGAGGCGGCGAGCTTGGGGAGCACCTGGTCCCGGAAGTCGGGGTTGTTCAGCCGCTCGGGGCTGACCAGCAGGATGTCCACCGCGCCCGCCGCGACCTCGGCCTGGACGGCGTCCCACTCGTCGGTGTTGGCCGAGTTGATGGTGCGGGCGTTGATGCCGGCCCGGGCGGCCGACTCGACCTGGTTGCGCATCAGGGCGAGCAGGGGGGAGACGATCACCGTCGGACCGGCGCCGCGGGCCCGCAGCAGGGCGGTGGCGATGAAGTAGACGGCGGACTTGCCCCAGCCGGTGCGCTGCACCACGAGGGCCCGGCGGTGGTCGACGACCAGGGCCTCGATGGCCGTCCACTGGTCCTCGCGGAGGGTGGCGGCGGGCCCGGCGAGTTCGCGCAGGACGGCCTCGGCCCGCGCCCGGACCTCGGCGCGGTCGGCGGCTGTCGCGCTGCCGGTGCCGGCCGTGGCGGTGGCGTCGGTGGCGGTGGTGTGGTTCTGCGGCTGCTGCATGCCGTCCATGTAACCCCGAGCTGCCGACAATGGGCGAACGGCGCTGCTCACGGGTGGGTGGCCGGCGGGTGCAATTCATCAGCTCTTCCGCTGAACGGGTGTCGAATGTCCCCCCGGGAGAGTGGCTCAGAATGCCCCGAACGAAGGACGTTTTATCCACAGGCGGGCTTTATCCACAGGGAAAAGGAAAATCCGGGGGCGGCTCGTGGATTGCGGCAGTCTTCCGGTCATGAACAACGAACGCGTCGCACTCCCCTTCCACCCGGCCTCCGGCGGGCGTCCGGTCACCATGCGCGGCCCGGCCGACATGGCCGAGCTGCTGCCCTACCTGCTGGGCTTCTTCCCCGACGACAGCATCGTCGCCGTCGGCCTCCAGGGGCCGGACCTCCACCAGGGCGGGGTGATCCGGCTGGACATCCCCGAGGCGCCGCAGCAGTGGTCGGCGGCCGCCGACGAGACGGCCTCGCTGCTCGTCGGCCTCTCCGAGCGCCGGGACCGCCGACCGGTCCAGGTCCTCCTCTACCTCTGTCAGGACCCCGACCGGGAGCACGGTCCGCCGGTGCTCGACCGGCTCCAACCGCTCGCGGAGGAGCTGCGGGCGGCCTTCCAGGCCAGGGGAGTGCGGGTGAAGGAGTCGCTCTGCGTGTCCGCCGGCCGCTGGTGGTCCTTCCTTTGCCGTCGGGAGGGGTGCTGCGATCCGGCCGGCCACCCGGTCCGGCACAGCCCTGCCCCCGGCCCGGTGGCCGCGGCGGCCACGTTCGCGGGACTCGCGCCGCGGGGCAGCCGCAAGGCGATCGTGGCGGCGGTGGGCCCGATCGGTCCGCCCGAGGCGGACGCCCAGCGCCTGGCACTGGCCCGGGTACTGGACAGCCGGGCGCCGTCGCACTCCCGGGAGCAGGGCGGCGCGCTGCTCGACCAGGCGGTGGCCGAGTTCATGGCCGGCGCGCGCGTACTCGACGACCACCGGACGGCCCGGCTGCTCGTCGCCCTCCAGGACCGGCGCACCCGGGACCGGGCCGCCGAGTACATCCGGCCCGAGGAGCTCGCGCCCACCCAGCGGCTCTGGCGCTTCCTCGCCAGGCGGTGCGTGCCGCCCTACACCGGTTACGCCCCGCCGCCGCTCACTCTGCTGGCCTGGGCCTCCTGGGTCGCGGGGGACACCGCGACGGCCCGCGTGGTGCTCGCCCACACGCTCCGGCTCGCCCCCACCTACCTGCTGGCCCAGCTGCTCTACGAGTCGTTGAACGGCGGCCTCTCGCCCGAGGAGCTGTTGGCGAGCGTGGCGGCCGAGCGCAGCCGCCGCTCCGCCGGAGAGCGGGGAGCGCCGGCGGGCGGCCCGGGCCGCCCTGTCCCAGAGCGGGGTCCGGACCCCGAGCGGTCGCCGGAGGAGCCGTCGCCCCCGGTCCCGGCGAAGCCTCGCCGTCGGCGCGCCCGCAAGGGGGAGGCCGAGGCGGAGCCGCCGGGTGAGTCGGGTGCCGCGGGCCCGGGGGCGGTGCCCGGCGAGGCAGGTGCGCCAGGTGTCGCCGGTACGCCGGGGCGGCGCCCCGACCGTCCGGCCAGGGGCACGGCGAAGGTCCGCGAGGGCGGTCGGCCCGACGAGGGCCCGAGTGCAGGACCGCCGGTTCGGGCGTCTGACCGCGAGGCACGACGGCCGTCCTCCCGGGTGCGCTCCGCCCGGAGGGTGGGGCCCGGCCGCGCCTCGCCCTGGGCGTCGGTGGAGGCGGAGGCGACGGCGGGTGGGCGCGGCCGGAGTCGCGGCGCCCGCGGTGCGACGGGCAGGTCCCGGCATGCGCCGTGACACCCCGGCGGTCGGGGGCCCCGGTTCCTCCGCCGGCCGGCTCGGGCCGCCGACCCGAGCCGGCGGCCCGAGGCCGCTACACCTCGCCGCGGGCCATCGCGATCAGACGGTCCAGCACCTTGCCGCCGCTGACCCGGAGCCCGTCGTGCTCCCACTCGTTGGTGACCCACGTCCGCAGGCCGCGTACGGCCCGGGCGGTCTCCAGCGAGTCCGCGGTGTCGACGTACATGTCGTCGTGGTAGACCGCCGCCACGACGGGCACCTCGTTGACGGCCAGTCGGGCCGGGTCGTACAGGTCGGCCCAGTCGGTGCGGGCGGCGAGCAGCTCCGCCGTCTCCTTCAGCGGGCGGAGCGCCGGGTCGGTGTCGAACAGCCAGGGGTAGATCATCTCCCCGGTGAACAGCACCGGGGCCCCCGATTCCAGCGCAGCCCCGGCGTCGAACTCGGGGAACTCCTTGCGGACGCGCTCGGCCGCCCACCCGGTACCCGCCCCGTCCACCGACCGCTGACCGTAGATCGATTCGTGCAGCACGGCGTACAGCGGTCCCTCGGCGAAGGAGACCTTCGCCTGGACGTCGGCCAGGAAGGTGTCGGACAGCTCGGGCCCGGCGACGCCTTCCACCCAGGCCTCCTCCAGCAGGTAGTGCAGGCTTCCGGAGCCGCTGCCGCCGCCGAGCATCATGCCGAGGCCCTGGAACGCCTGGACGGTGAGCAGCCCGCCGTCGGGCAGCGTGGCGGGGGAGTCGGCGAGGTGGGCGGCGATCCGCCGGACCGCTTCGACGTCCTGCGGGAAGCGGGCGTAGTGCTCCTCGTTCTTGCGGACCACCCGGGGGTAGGCCGCCCGGTACACGTCGTCGGCCGAGCTGCGCAGGCCCGCGAGGCCGCCCGTGACGAAGGCCTCGTGCAGCCCCTCGGGCGCGATCGACAGGTAGGTGAGGAGGCAGAAGCCGCCGAAGCTCTGGCCGAGCACGCTCCAGCGCCGGTCGTCGTCGAGAAGTCGGCGCCGGATCAGCTCGGCGTCCCGCACGATCGAGTCCGCGCGGAAGCACGCCAGGTAGTCGGCCTGCTCCTGGGCGCCGCCGCGCCGGGCGAGGGTCTGCCGGTTCGCGGGCGTGGACCGCCCGGTGCCGCGCTGGTCGAGCAGGAGCACCCGGTAGTCGTCCAGGGCGCGCTCCAGCCAGCCGTCGCGGCCGAGCGGGCGCCCCGCCTTGCCGCCCGGTCCGCCCTGGAGGAAGAGCAGCCAGGGCAGATCGTCCTTCTCACGGCGCGCGGCCACCACCTCGCGGGCGTACACCTCGATCTGCTCGCCCTGGGGGGCGGAGTGGTCGAGGGGCACGCGGAAGACGTGGTCGGTCGTGACAATCCCGGGCAGCCGGCTGGCGGTGGACATACAACTCCTCGGTATGTGTCTGGTTCACAGCCGTCACGCCGCCGCTCACGGTGTTGCCGGTGCGGGCGCCGCAACCCCCGCACCGTATCCTGACGGCGGTCGGACACGGGTTCGACGGTTGCCGTTCACGACCGTCCGCCCGAGGAGCCGCGCGAGGCTGTACGACAGCCGCGGCACCCGTGGGTGCGGGCCCGTCACGGCACCGGCCCGGAGCGCCGGCGGCCCGGCGGCGGCACGACCGCCCGGTACCCCGGTGCGGCAGGCCGAAGTGGCGGTTCGGGCGTTACCTGCGGCCGGTCCGCGGCGTTCACCCCGGGGGCACTGTGCCCGGACGGACACCGGGCTCCCGTAGCCGGACGACGCCGCGCCGCGCCGAGTACCGGGGTGCGGCCCGCCGACGGTGCCCGGCGCACCGCCCGGCCGACGGGCGGCCGGCAGAAGGTGGCCGCCCCGCGCCCGTCCACGGCGGGACCGGGGCGCCGATCGGGACACGGTGTCACCGGTGCGACCGGGCAAAGGCCGTGACGAAGTGCCGGGCACCAGCGGGTGCCCGGGAAAGGCGAACCCGGTACCCCGGCGGCACCGGGCACCGCATGGCACGGCCCGGCGACGGGTACGGCCAGACACGGCAGACACGCCGGCGGGAACCCCCGCCGGCCAGGCATCATCAGCACGCGATCGAGCATGCTCGCGGCCCACCGGCCCCACCGGCCACCGGACCGCCGAGGGGAGGAGAGTCCGGTGACCGCCATGAGGCCACCACAGGCCATGCCGGCCGAGAGCGTGGTCGGTGCGCCGAGACCGGTCGGGCGCCCCGACCAGGTACCGCCGGGCATGCCCGGCGGCGCACCCGCCGGCCCGGCCCGGTCGGTGGCGCCGCGTCCGCAGCCCGCCGCCGTCCACCACGCGGTGCTCTGCGTCAACGCCCCCTCGATGGCCGCCTCCGGTCCGGACGGACAGCTGCGCGGTCACGGCCTCCACGGCTTCTACCGCTCCGGAGTCCGGGTCCTGGCCCGGATGGAGCTGCGGATCGGCGGCATGGAGCCGCTGCCGCTCCAGGGCACCCTGACCTCGGCGGCGCAGGCCCGCTTCCTCGGCGCCGTCCGGATCCCCGGCGACCTCGACCCCGATCCGGCGCTCACCGTCGAACGGCTGCGCCATGCCGACGGGATCGAGACCGTCACCGTCCGGAACACCGGCAGCAGGCCGGCCCGGCTGCCACTGGAGATCGCGCTCGGCACGGACCTCGGCCCGGTCGGCGAGATCGCCGCCGGGCACCGGCCGCCGGACCTGCCCGGACAGGTGCAGTCCGCCGGGCTGCGCTGGGCCGGGCCGACCCACAGCGCCGTCGTCAGCGCCAAGCCCTCGCCGCACGCCGTGCTGGCCGGCGCCGGAGTGCTGCGCTGGGACCTGGAGGTGCAGCCCGGCGCCCGGTGGTCGGTCGAGCTGCGCACCGAGCTGGAGAGCACCACCCCCGGTCCCCGGCCGCCGGGCGGCCGCGGCACCGGCGTCCCGCTGCCGTGGGCGGAGCCGGAGGTCCGCAGTGACGACCCCCGGGTCCAGTCGCTGGTGCCGCGCGCACTGGACGCCCTCGGCGGCCTGCTGTTCGCCGACCCGGACCGCCCGACCGACCTCTACCCGGCCTCCGGCGCGCCCTGGCGCTTCGGACTCGCCCCGGCCGACGCGCTCTGGGCGGCCCGGCTGATGCTCCCGCTGGGCACCCGGCTGGCGGCCGGCACCCTGCGGGCACTCGCCCGCCGTCAGCAGCTCGCGCCCCCGGCCGGCCAGGGCGGCCCCGGCCAACGGCCCGAGGGGCTGCTGCCCGGGGCGCTGCGGCACGGCGGTCCGGAGCTGCCGCCCACCTGCACGGCCACCGAGGCGACCCTGCTGTTCGTCACGGTGCTCGCCGAGGCCTGGCGCTGGGGCCTGCCCCGGCACGAGGTGGCCGAGCTGCTGCCGACCGCCGAGCGGGCGCTCGGGGCGCTCCGCGACGGCCTGGTCGACGGCTTCGTCACCGACCTGAGCCGTCCGGTGGAGGAGCGCGCCGCCCATCCGGTGGCGGCCCGCGCCGAGGTCCAGGCCCAGGCGCACCGGGCGGCGCTGCACGGGGCCGAGCTACTGGACGCCTTCGGCCGCCCCGGCGCCGATGAGTGGCGCTCCTGGGCGGCCGGTCTGCGGGGGCGCTTCCGTGAGCGGTTCTGGATCGACGACCTCTCCGGCGGCCGTCCGGCGGCGGGCCTCGTCCCGGGGGGCCAGCAGCTCCCCGCCGTCGCCTCCTCCTTCGTCCACCTCCTCGACCCGGGGCTCTGCGCCGACGGCGGCCGGCACGAGAGCCTGCTCGACCGCGAGCAGACCAGGGTGCTGGCCCAACGGCTGGCCGCGCCCGAGCTGGACAGCGGCTGGGGCCTGCGCACGCTCAGCGCCAAGTCGCCCCGGTTCAATCCGCTCGGCCACCGCAGCGGGGCGGTGCGGGTCCATGAGACCGCCCTCGCGATCGCCGGGCTGGCCGAGGCCGGCCACGAGAACGAGGCCGGCGCGCTGCTGGAGGGCCTGCTCGGCGCCGCCGCCCACTTCGAGGGCCGGCTGCCCGAGATGTACGCCGGGGAGCAGCGCGTCCCCGGTTGCCCGCCGGTGCCGCACCCGGCCGCGTGCCACCCGGCGGCGGTCTCGGCGGCCGGGGCCGTGCACGCGGTGTTCGCCCTCGCCGGGGTGCGCCCCGACGTACCGGGCGGCCGGGTGCTGGTCCGGCCGGCCAGCACGGCGCCGCTGGGCGAGCTGCAGCTGACCGGGCTGCGGGTGGCGGGCGAGCCGTTCTCGGTGCGGGTGAGCCGGATCGGCGTGGCGATGGTCGAGGAGGCGTCCGCGGAGCTCCAGCTGGTCGCCCGCTGACCCCCGAACCGCGCCCCGGTCGGGCGGGGCCGCTCGCCCCGCCCGACCGGGGCGCCCAGAGCCGGGCACGGGGCAGGGACAGGTCGGGGGCGCGGACGGTCGGGCACGCTTCGTGCGCGGGCCTGTGCTTATCGTCAGAGAGACGACTATGATCGTCGCCATGTCGCGTTATGACCCGTCGGCCTTCCCCCCGTTCGCTGTCACGGTTGACCTGGTGGTCCTGACGGTGCGGGACCACGCGCTGTGCGCCCTGCTGGTCCGACGGGGCGAGCCCCCCTTCCAGGGCTACTGGGCCCTGCCGGGCGGCTTCGTCCGCCTGGACGAGGGCCTGGCCGAGGCGGCGTCCCGGGAGCTGGCCGAGGAGACCGGTCTGCGCGCCTACTCCGCTCCCGGCCACGACGCGGCGGGCCCCGGTGCGGCCGGCGCCCACCTGGAGCAGCTCGCGACCTACGGCCACCCACAGCGCGACCCCCGGATGCGGGTGGTCAGCGTGGCCTACCTCGTCCTGGCGCCCGACCTGCCGACCCCGCGGGCCGGTGGCGACGCCAGCGGCGCCCGCTGGGCCCCGGTCGCCGAACTGCTCGGACCGAGTCCGGTCGACGGCGTCCCGCTCGCCTTCGACCACGGGCTGATCCTGGCCGACGGCGTGGAGCGGGCCCGGTCCAAGATCGAGTACTCCTCACTGGCGACGGCGTTCTGTCCGCCCGAGTTCACCGTCGGCGAGCTGCGCCGGGTCTACGAGGCAGTCTGGGGCGTGGTGCTCGACCCGCGGAACTTCCACCGCAAGGTCACCGGCACCCCCGGCTTCCTGCTGCCCTCCGGCGGCACGACCACGCGCCAGGGCGGCCGCCCCGCGCAGCTGTTCACCCCCGGCGGCGCCACCGTGCTCAACCCGCCCATGCTGCGCCCGGAGCCCTGAGCGGACATCCCGTCCAGCCCCGCGCCCGCGGCCGCCCTCCCGGCGGCCGGGCTACCGGTGCTCGCGGCGCCCGACATTCGCTGCGCCCGACATCCGCAGAGCCCGGAACAACCGCAACGCCCGGAACCGCTCGCCCGATCGGCGCGACGGTGACTCCGTCGCAGGATCGGATTGTCCCCTGATCGGGTGAGGTGCGTGGGCGGCGGGCCCGTGCCGCTCCCGTAATGCCCGGAATCGCCGCTCCGGCCCCCTAATGTGCTGGCGCGGGGCCGTGCGGGCACGGCCCCGTGTCGCGCAGACCAGGTCGGCCGAGGGCACGGGAGCAGCCAGCGATGATCCAGATCACCGGACTGACCAAGGTCTACCGCAGGGGTGTCCCGCCGGCGGTGCTCGACCTGACCTTCGACGCCCGCGCCGGCTCCGTGACGGCACTGCTGGGCCCCGAGGACGCGGGCAAGTCGACCGCGTTGCGGCTGATGCTCGAACTCGAACGCGGCCAGGGCGTCACGCTCTTCGACGGCCGCACCTACCGTCGGCTCCGCCGCCCGGAGCGCGAGGTCGGCGTACTGCTGCCGGCCCTGGGCGGTGCCGGCGGCGCGGTCGCCGGGCACCCCGGCCGAAAGGCCGTCAGCCACCTTCGGATGCTGGCGGCGGCCGTCGGAGTCCCCGCCCGGCGGGCCGACGAACTGCTGGAGCAGACCCGGCTGGCGGCCGTGGCCGGGCAGCGGCTGCGCAGCTTCTCGCCCGGCATGCACCGGCGGCTCGCCCTCGCCGCGGCGCTGCTCGGCGACCCGGGCACCCTGATCCTCGACGCGCCCACCGAGGGGCTCTCGCCGCGCAATGTGGAGTGGTTCCACTCCTTCCTCCGTTCGTTCGGGGTCGCCGGCGGCACGGTCCTGGTCACCACCCGCACACCGCAGGAGGCCTCCCGGCTCGCGGACCGGGTGGTCACGCTCGACCAGGGCCGCCTGGTGGCCGATCAGCCGGTGGAGGAGTTCTGCCGCACCCGGCTCAGCCCCGAGGTCGCCGTGCGCGGGCCGCAGATGGCCCGGCTCGCCGATCTGCTGGCGGCCCAGGGCGCGGCGGTGCGCCGGGACGGCGGGGCGGGCCTCGCGGTGGCGGGGATCGATCGCACCGAGATCGGTGAACTCGCCTACCGGCACGGCATCCTGCTGCACGAGCTCGCCGACCGCGTGGTCGAGCAGCCCGCTCCCCGCGCCACCCTGCCCACGGCCTCGGGGCGGTCGGGTCGGCTCCGGGTCAGGTCGGCGCAGGCCGAGCACCGCCCGGCCGATCCCAGGTCCGGGCGCCTGGCCGAGCCCCGTTCGGCGGAGCCCCGCCCGGCGGAGGCGGCGGTGGAGCCCGAGGCCTCCCCGAGCGAGTCGGCGCAGGTGCCGAGGCCGGCCGCGGGCGCGGCGGGCACCGGCGCGCTGCCGGTCCTCGCGCTGCCTTCGTCGTCCGCCGCGGCCGCGGCCGCCGGTACCGTCGCGGTCGCCGCCGCGACGGCCCTGTCGGCGGTCACCGCGCGGGCCACCCGGCGCACGCCCCAGCAGGGCCAGCAGGGCCAGGAAACCCGGCAGGGCCGGCAGGGCCGGGAAGGCGGGCAGGACCGGAAGTCACGCTCCCGGGACCCCCACCCGCCCCGCCGATCCGAGCCGACAACCGCCGAAGCTCCGAACACCGGCCGCACTCCCGAGGTCGCCGACACCCCCGCGACCGCCGGTACCCCCAACACCGCCGGCACTCCCGCGACCGCCGATACCCCCGACACCGGTGGGGTCATCGAGAGCGCCGACACCGCGCCGACGGTCGTCGTGGACCGCCTCTTCCGGGACGGCCTCCGCGGACTGGCCCGGTCCGGCAGCGCCCCGGACCCCGGTGCCCGCGCCCGGCGCGAGGACGCCGGCGTCGGCGACCTGATGACCGCCGACACCGTCCGGCTCGGCCGACCGCTCCCGGGCACCGCCCCCGACGCCCCCGACGCCCCGGACACCCCCACCACCCCCACCACCCCCGACCACCGGAGCGAGTGAACCGTGCGTGTACTGGCCTACGAGCTGCGCCGGCTGCGCGGCCTGCGCTCCACCTGGCTGCTCCTCACCGCCGTGCTGCTCTGCGACGCCGCGGTGGCCGCGGTGCTGGCCGCCCAGACTCCCGCCGGGCCGCTGGCCGGGGCGGCCGGCGTGCGGCTGCTGACGGCGACCGTGCCGCTGATCCCGCTGCCGTTCGCGGCGCTCGGCGCCGGGTTGCTGGGCGCGCTCTCCTACGGCCACGAGGTGCGCCACCCGGGGTTGGCGGCCTCGCAGGTGTCGTATCCGCGCCGGGTGCGGCTGCTGCTGGCCAAGCTGGTGGTGATCGCCCCGGTGGCCGGGCTGCTGGCGCTGGTCACCCTGCTGATCGACACCGTGGTCGTGCACTTCGCGCTCCCGGACGGGGTGGCGGTGGCCGCCTGGTCGGAGCCGGCCGCCCTGTCGGGCCGGGTGTCCGAGGCGCTCGCCTCGGCCGGCCTCAGCGGGCTCGCGGACCTGCCCGGGGCTTTCGCCCCCGCCGCGCTCGCGGCCGGCCAGGGGGTGCCCGCCGCCCTGCTGGCCTTCGTCCTGCTGGTGGTCGTGGCGGGCTGGACGGGGGTGCTGACGGCCTCGCTGACCCGCAGTGCCGCCGCGGGGGTGCTGCTGCTCTGCGCGCTGCCGCCGCTGCTGGAGTCCGGGGTGGCCCTGGTGCTCCGGCAGACCGGCACCGCCTGGCCGGCCCGCGCGACCGAACTGCTGCCGTTCCAGTCCGGCGTCGAGTGGGCGTACGGATGGGTGTACGGCGGGGACGACCGGGTTGCGGAGGGCGGTTCGGTGCTGACCGACCCGGCGCTGCTGGCAGCGGTCGCGGCGCCGGCGCTGGTGCTGCTGCTCGTCTCGCTCCTGGTCCAGGCCCGGCGGCGGGCGCTCTGAGGCGACGGGCGGCCGTGCGGACCGGTCGGGCGCCCGCCCGCCCGCACGGCTCCCGGCGGAGGCCGGTCGAAAGCCTCGCCGAGGGCCGGGAAGCCACCGGGAAGGCCGTGGCAGAGCCCCGACCGTCGCTGACGGTCTGCCAAGATCGACCAGCAGTGGCCGTAATGTGCGGTTCTTCCTGATAAGAAGTCAATTATCCAGTCACGGTCGATCACCCTTTCGTGTGCTTTTCACGAGAATTCTCAAGCTGCGCCCGCCGATCGCCGACAAAGGACTTGTGAGTACCCTTGCGCACCCCACCATGACCCCCGCCCGTTCCGCCGAAGGTGCCATCCCCGGCGCCGGCGACCTGGACCGCTTCTCGTACGCCGACCGGCCGACCCCGCCGGCGCCCCGCTGGGAGGGCGCCGAGTCGGATCTGGGCCGGGTCGGCCGCAAGACCACCAGCAGTCGTGGCCGAGGCCTGCACGGCCAGCTCGTGCAGCAGCTCGGTCAGATGATCGTCTCGGGCGACCTCGGTGCCGACCGCCCGCTCGTCCCCGAGGAGATCGGCCAGCGCTTCGAGGTCTCCCGCACCGTCGTCCGCGAGTCGCTGCGCGTGCTGGAGGCGAAGGGCCTGGTCAGTGCCCGGCCGAACGTCGGCACCCGGGTCCGGCCGGTCGGCGACTGGAACCTGCTCGACCCGGACATCATCGAGTGGCGCGCCTTCGGCCCGCAGCGCGACGAGCAGCGCCGGGAGCTGTTCGAGCTCCGCTGGGCGATCGAGCCGCTGGCCGCCAGGCTCGCCGCGGGTCACGGCCGGGAGGACGTCCAGCAGCGCCTGGTCGAACTGATCGAGATCATGGGCCACGCCGCCGCCCAGGCCGACCTCTCCACGTTCTCGCGGGCCGACGCCGAGCTGCACGCCCTGGTCCTGCAGATGGCGGGGAACCGGATGCTGGAGCACCTCTCCGGGATCGTCTCCTGCGCCCTCCAGGTGTCGGGCGGCCCGCCCACCTCCTGCGAGCGCCCCTCGGAGGCCTCGGTCAGCCTGCACGCCCGGCTGGTGGACGCCCTCGGCACCGGCGACGGCACGGCGGGCGAGGCCGCGGTGCGGGCGCTGCTCACCGTCCACCCGGAGATCGAGCCGTCCGTCCCCGCTCCCCGGGAGCACTGAGTCGCCCACCCGGCGATCGAGCGGCCCCGCGAACTCCCGGCCCTCCGGCTGCACCGCACGGCGCAGCCGGAGGGCTTCTTCACGCCCGGGCCCGGCCGTCGGACGCCCGCTCCGCCGTGAACCGCTGTGATCCGCCGTGAACCGCCGTGATCCGCGGAATCCGCACGCCCCGCGGCAGCCGCCCCGGCCGCGGTGGTCTGCCCATGCCAAGAGCTTGGTCGCGAGTGAGGGATGATGGAAGTCGGCCCCGGGCCGCAGGCGCCGAGTGGTGTGACCCGCGACACGAAGGCCATGCGTAACACTTGACGAGTAGCAGCGATGTGTCCTGAGCGGAAGCAGCTCCGGAATACCCCAACATGTCAGAATGCTGTGTTGGTCTGCGGCGCTGCTGCCGTCCTGCAAACCCAGTCCTCAAGCCCGAGTCGGTCGGAATCGACACCGCGCGTCCGACGCGCGATCTCCTTCCCCGCCCGCTCGGGCGGCCGGTACGGGTTCGAGTCCACTCATCGTCCGAGAGGTTGTTCGTGTCGGCCAGCACATCCCGTTCGCTTCCCCCCGAGATCGCCGAGTCCGCGGCTCTGCTGGCGCTCATCGAGCGGGGCAAGGCCCAGGGGCAGATCGCCGGTGACGACGTGCGCCAGGCGTTCGAGGCGGACCAGATCCCGGTCACCAAGTGGAAGAACGTCATGCGCAGCCTCAACCAGGTTCTGATTGAGGAGGGGGTGGACCTTATGGTCAGCGCGGCCGAGCCGGCCGGTGCCAAGCGCAAGAGCGTCGCTGCCAAGAGCCCCACCAAGCGCACTGCCACCAAGGCGGTCACCACCCGGAACCCGGCCGCTCCGGCGGCCCCGACCAAGCCCCCCGTGCGCATCGCGCCCGGCGCGACCATCTCCGTTCCGGCGGTCGCGGCCGCCGCGGCGTCGGTCGGCACGGTGTCCGCCGAGATCACCGAGGCGGGAGCCACGCTCTCCGCCGAGGCGAAGGCGCCTGCGGCCAAGAAGGCCGCCCCGGCGAAGAAGGCGGCCGCCAAGAAGACCGCCGCGCCGGCCAAGAAGACCGCCGCCAAGAAGACCGCCGCAGGTAAGGCGGGCAAGGGCGACGAGGAGATCGGCGGCGAGGAAGAGCTGATCGAGGACGTCGCGCTGCCCGGCGACAAGGCGGGCGAGGAGGCGGAGCCCGAGGAGGAGTCGCAGGGGTTCGTCCTCTCCGACGACGACGAGGACGACGCGCCTGCCCAGCAGGTCGCCGTCGCCGGTGCCACCGCCGACCCGGTCAAGGACTACCTGAAGCAGATCGGCAAGGTCCCGCTGCTCAACGCCGAGCAGGAGGTCGAGCTCGCCAAGCGCATCGAGGCCGGCCTGTTCGCCGAGGACAAGCTCTCGGCCGCCGACAAGCTGGCGCCGAAGCTCAAGCGCGAGCTGGAGATCATCGCCGAGGACGGCCGCCGCGCCAAGAACCACCTGCTGGAGGCCAACCTCCGCCTGGTGGTCTCGCTGGCCAAGCGCTACACCGGTCGCGGCATGCTCTTCCTGGACCTCATCCAGGAGGGCAACCTGGGCCTGATCCGTGCGGTCGAGAAGTTCGACTACACCAAGGGCTACAAGTTCTCCACCTACGCCACGTGGTGGATCCGCCAGGCGATCACCCGCGCGATGGCCGACCAGGCGCGCACCATCCGTATCCCGGTGCACATGGTCGAGGTCATCAACAAGCTGGCCCGCGTCCAGCGCCAGATGCTCCAGGACCTGGGCCGCGAGCCCACCCCGGAGGAGCTGGCCAAGGAACTCGACATGACCCCCGAGAAGGTCATCGAGGTCCAGAAGTACGGTCGCGAGCCCATTTCGCTGCACACCCCGCTGGGTGAGGACGGCGACAGCGAGTTCGGCGACCTGATCGAGGACTCCGAGGCGGTCGTGCCGGCCGACGCGGTCTCCTTCACCCTGCTCCAGGAGCAGCTGCACTCGGTGCTGGACACCCTGTCCGAGCGCGAGGCGGGCGTCGTCTCGATGCGCTTCGGCCTGACGGACGGTCAGCCGAAGACGCTGGACGAGATCGGCAAGGTGTACGGGGTCACCCGTGAGCGCATCCGCCAGATCGAGTCCAAGACCATGTCGAAGCTGCGCCACCCGTCGCGCTCCCAGGTGCTGCGCGACTACCTGGACTGATCCGCGACCGGCGGGACCGCCGCCGGACCATCCGGTCCGGCCCGGTCCGGCGATCCGCACCGTGAGAAGGCCCGGAGCACTGCGCTCCGGGCCTTCTCCGTGTCCGGCGTGACTCCGGTGTGGCTCCCCCCCCCTGGGGGGCGACCGGGCGATAGAGCGACAGGGCGATAGGGCGCGTCAGCGTCCGGGTGGCTGTTGTCGCTCGTCCGGGTGGCGGTGCGGCGGTAACCGGTCGCGGACCGTAGCCGATCACCTACGCTGTGCCGGTTGCCCGCTACCGAGCCAACTGGAGACACGGTGCTGCCCAACCCGGATCGCGCGGACCTGCCGACCGTCGCCTCGCCCTCGGCGTGCCCGGCCGGCCGGCCGGTACGTCGCCGCTACCGGGCGGCCGTCCTGGGCCTGCTCGCCGCGCTGCCCGCGACGCTGGTCGCGTTCGGCCCGGCCGCACCGGCCGAGGCCCAGCGGCGGGTGATCGGCGGCGCCGTCGTGAGCACCGCCGACCATCCGTGGATGGTGGCGGTCGCCAGCCGCCAGCAGTTCGGCAACGGTCGCTCGGGGCAGTTCTGCGGCGGTGCGCTCGTCACTCCGACCAAGGTCGTGACGGCGGCGCACTGCTTCTACGACGAGGCCAAGGGCCGGCGGGTGGAGCGGCCGGGGCTGAAGGTCGTGGTGGGCCGGGACGACCTGCGCGGCTCGGTCGGCCGTGAGGTGCCCGTCGAGGCGGTCTGGATCCACCCCGACTACGCCTTCGCGGCCAACATGAACGATGTGGCGGTGCTCACGCTCACCGAGTCGCAGGGTGCCCGCCCGGTGATCGACCTGGTCGGCCAGGGGGACCCCGAGCCGTACCGGGAGGGGAACCGGGCGCAGGTCTACGGCTGGGGGGACACCTCGGGCAAGGGCGACTACTCGCCCACGCTCCGTGGTGTCGACGTGTCGGTCATCCCCGACCGGACCTGTGCCCAGGCCTACCCGGGTGGGCCGGACGGGCACTTCGACGCCCGCGGCATGGTCTGCGCCGGTGCGGAGAAGGGCGGGAAGGACGCCTGCCAGGGGGACAGCGGTGGCCCGCTGGTCGTCGCCGGACGCCTCGCCGGGCTGGTCTCCTGGGGGACGGGCTGCGCGGAGGCGGCCCACCCGGGTGTCTACACCCGCGTCGCCGCGGTCGCCGACGCGGTACGCTCCGTCCTGTAGTCGCACGGCCACGTTCTGACGTCGCGTCGCCCGTACCGTCGGGCGGCGCGACGGCCCGTACCGAAACCGCGGCGGGCCCGGCCGGATCGTAGCTGGTCCGATCGCGGCCGGAAACAGCAGAGCCGGGCGACCGGCCCCCGTCAGGGGACCCGCCGCCCGGCTCGCCGGTCGCGCGCAGTGCGCGGCCGGACACAGCTCGTTGGCCTGCTGCTGCAGTGGCGCCCGGTATCAGCGCTCTTCGTCGGCGGCCGCGGCGTTGGTGGCGCTGCTGAGCCGGCCGCTCTCGTCCTGTATCTCCACGGCGATCTTCTTGAGCTCGGGCTCGAACTTCCGGCCGTGGTGGGCACAGAAGAGCAGCTCTCCACCGCTGGCGAGTACGACGCGCAGGTAAGCCTGGGCGCCGCAGCGGTCGCAGCGGTCAGCCGCGGTGAGCGGGCTCGCAGGGGTCAGAACAGTAGTCACGTCGCCTCTTCTCTAGCTCGACGAGCTGTCGTACCAGGGTCAACATCCAACCAGGCCGAAAACGTTCCCGCTCGTGGCTTTTCTTCTTTGAGGATTCTGCTGTGTTGATGAGGACGTGCCCCGGGGGCCGGTGGTTCATGCGTACCGAAGCCCAGGATCCGCCTGTCCCTCGAACGCCCGATCGGGACGGGGTGCGAGGTCCGCGTAGCATAATCCTCTGCTGGGTTGGAGCATAAGCCCCGTCCTGGGCCCCGGTAGCCTGCATAACGGCAGTTCCGGAGCCTGCGCCCGGTCCCACGATCCGCCAGGACCGGTGGTACCGGGAGGAGATGGCGCTCCGGTGCGCGGAATCCGGCGCGGTGCGTGTTCGCGCAGCGCGTACAAGCTGCGCGGGACCGGCTCGTCGTGCTGTGACCCAGCGCAGGGGCGTGCACACGTGGCGGAGCTGTTGTCGGTGCGGTGTGCTGCACTGGCGGACGTTCCGGCTGTGCCCGGATGTGACCGATGAGACAGAACTTCACCGAGGAGAGTGCCGCGTGAGTGCCGAATCGACCGTGCCGTCCGCACTGCTGGCCGGGGACGACGGCTCCAACTACACCGCTCGGCACCTGCTCGTCCTGGAGGGCCTGGAGGCGGTTCGCAAGCGCCCCGGCATGTACATCGGCTCCACCGACAGCCGGGGCCTGATGCACTGCCTCTGGGAGATCATCGACAACTCGGTCGACGAGGCCCTCGGCGGCCACTGCGACCGCATCGACGTCGTCCTGCACGACGACTCCTCGGTGGAGGTGCGCGACAACGGCCGCGGCATCCCGGTGGACGTCGAGCCCAAGACCGGGCTCTCCGGTGTCGAGGTCGTGATGACCAAGCTGCACGCCGGCGGCAAGTTCGGCGGCGGCTCCTACGCGGCCTCGGGCGGCCTGCACGGCGTGGGCGCGTCCGTCGTCAACGCCCTCTCGGCCCGGCTGGACGTCGAGGTGGACCGCGGCGGCCACACCCACGCGGTCAGCTTCCGCCGGGGCACCCCGGGTATCTTCACCGAGGGCGGCCCGGACGCCCCCTTCGAGCCCGCCAACGGCCTCAGCAAGGCCCGCAAGGTGCCGAAGGCGCGCACCGGCACCCGGATCCGCTACTGGGCCGACCGGCAGATCTTCCTCAAGGACGCCCGGCTCTCCCTGGAGCACCTGCACAACCGGGCCCGGCAGACCGCCTTCCTCGTCCCCGGCCTCACCATCGTCGTCCGTGACGAGCGGTTGACCGAGAGCGACGTGGTCGAGGAGTCGACCTTCCACTACGACGGCGGCATCGCCGAGTTCTGCGAGTTCCTCGCGCCGGACAAGCCGGTCTGCGACGTGCTGCGGCTGCACGGCGAGGGCACCTTCAAGGAGACCGTCCCCGTCCTGGACGAGGTCGGCCACATGACGCCCACCGAGGTCACCCGCCACCTCGGCGTGGACATCGCGCTGCGCTGGGGCGCCGGCTACGACACCACCCTGCGCTCCTTCGTCAACATCATCGCCACCCCCAAGGGCGGCACCCACGTCACCGGCTTCGAGCGCTCGCTCGCCAAGACCGTCAACGAGGCACTGCGCGCCGCCAAGCTGCTGCGCGTCGCCGAGGACGACATCACCAAGGACGACGCCACCGAGGGCCTCACCGCCGTGGTCACCGTCCGGCTCGCGGAGCCGCAGTTCGAGGGCCAGACCAAGGAGGTGCTGGGCACTTCGGCGGCCAACCGGATCGTCGCCGCGGTGGTCGCCAAGGAGCTCAAGGCCTTCCTGACGTCCGCCAAGAAGGACGAGAAGCTCCAGGCCAGGGCCGTCCTGGACAAGGTCGTCGCGGCCGCCCGCACCCGGGTCGCCGCCCGCCAGCACAAGGAGGCCCAGCGTCGGAAGACCGCGCTGGAGACCAGCTCGCTGCCGGCCAAGCTGGCCGACTGCCGCAGTGACGACGTCGAGCGCAGCGAACTCTTCATCGTCGAGGGGGACTCCGCGCTCGGGACCGCCAAGCTGGCCCGCAACTCGGAGTTCCAGGCGCTGCTGCCGATCCGCGGCAAGATCCTCAACGTGCAGAAGGCGTCCGTGAGCGACATGCTCAAGAACACCGAGTGCGCCGCGATCATCCAGGTGATAGGGGCCGGTTCGGGCCGCACCTTCGACATCGACCAGGCCCGTTACGGCCGGGTCATCTTCATGGCCGACGCCGATGTCGACGGTTCGCACATCCGCTGCCTGCTGCTGACGCTCTTTCAGCGCTACATGCGGCCCATGGTCGAGCAGGGCCGGGTCTTCGCCGCCGTCCCGCCGCTGCACCGGATCGAGCTCACCAACCCCAAGCGGGGCCAGGACAAGTACCACTACACCTACTCCGACGCCGAGCTGCGCTCCACCCTGCTGGAGTTCCAGCGCAAGAACATGCGCTGGAAGGACCCGGTCCAGCGGTACAAGGGCCTCGGTGAGATGGACGCCGACCAGCTGGCCGAGACCACCATGGACCCGCGCCACCGCACCCTGCGCCGGATCAACCTGGGCGACCTGGAGCAGGCCGAGAAGATCTTCGACCTGCTGATGGGCAACGACGTCGCCCCCCGCAAGGAGTTCATCGTCGACTCGGCGGCCACCCTGGACCGCTCGCGCATCGACGCCTGAGCACACCGCCGCACGGCAGGGGCCCTCCACCCTCGGGTGGAGGGCCCCTGCCGTGCCGGCTCCACCCCCGGTCCACCCCGGCGCCGATCAGCGGGGGGCGCCGGATCCGTAGCGTCGGGGAGGTCAGCAAGCCCTCCTGTCGGAACGGAGAATCCGATGACCGGCCTCGTCAACGTCCTCGTGATCATCGCGGTGGTCGCCCTGGTGCTCCGCCGCCAGCTGAGCCCGCAGCGCCTCGACACCGAGCGCCGGTTCTGGGTGCTGCCGCTGGTCCTCGCCGTGCTCGCGCTGCGCGACCCGGGCCTGGTCGACGGTGCCCACCGGGCCCTCTCGATCGGGCTGACCGCCGCCTCGCTGCTGGTGGTGCTGGCGATGGGCTGCGTCTGGGGCTGGACCGTCCGGATCTGGCGCGGCGAGGACGGCGCGCTCTGGACCCGCGCCACCAAGGCCACCGGGGCGGCCTGGGCCGGCATGATCGCCGTCCGGATCGGTCTGTACGGACTGGGCGCGGCGCTGCACGTCCACCAGAGCGGCAGCGCGCTGATGCTCGGGCTCGCCGCGCTGCTGGTGGTCCGGACCGTCGTGGTGAACTGGAGGGCGCGGGAGCTGGCGACGCCGTACCGCGCCGGCGTGGCCGGCTGACCGGCCGGCCCGCGCCCGACCACACCGACGAGAGGGAGACCCGTGCCCGGGTGGAGCTGGACCGGCTGGCCGGCCCGCGAGGGGCTGGAGAGGGACGCGGAGAGCCCGGCCCGGCGGGTCCTGACGCTGATCGGCCGGACGGTCCTGCTCGTGACCCTGGGCTGGGGGACGTTCTCCCGCGGCGGGTACACCGGCTGGGCGGTGGCCGCGGCGGCGGCCGGGCTGGCCGCGGTGGTCCTGCTGACGGCCGCCTTCCTGCGGGCCGCCCGCGCGCAGCTGCTGCGGCCCGCGCTCGCCCTGGCCGCCGTCCTGATCGGCACCGCCTGGGTCGCCGAGTGGGGGAGGGCCCACCTGCTGGCCGACTTCGTCTGGGGCGGGCTGGCCCTGACGGCGCTGGTCCGGCTGCCCGCCGGCGCCGCGCTGGCCACCGCGGCGGCCGCGTTCGGCAGTTACACGGCCGCCAGCTGGGAGAGCTGGCTGGGGATCCTCGCCACGGTGGGCGGGCTCACCCTGCTCGGCTACCTGCTGCGGATGGACGGCGAGGCACGTGGCACCGCCCGGCGGCTGCTGGCCCAGGAACGGGCCGCGCGGGCCGCCGAGGCGGAGAGCGCGGCGCTCGCCGAGCGGGCCAGGATCGCCCGCGAGATCCACGACGTCCTGGCCCACAGCCTCTCCGCGCAGCTCGTCCACCTGGAGGCGGCCCGACTGATGCTGGACGCGGGCACCGACCGGGAGCAGGTCCGCGAACGGGTGGTGGCGGCGCGGCGGATGGCGCAGGACGGCCTGGCCGAGACCCGGCAGGCGCTTTCCGCGCTGCGCGGCGAGTTCACCCCGGTCGGCGAGTTCCTGGTGGAGCTGACCGGGCGCGAGCGGGCCGCGTTCACCGTCACCGGGACCCCGCGCCCGCTCCCCGCCGAAGCGGGGCTCGCGGTCCGGCGCACGGCGCAGGAGGCTCTGACCAACGTGCGTAAACACGCCCCCGGCGCACGCTGCGCGCTGGAACTGCGCTACCTGCCCGACGCGGTGGAGCTGGAGGTGCGCAACACCCGCCCGGGCCGCGGCGAATCGGCCGGTGGGCTGGCGGCCACCGGCAGCGGGTACGGTCTGCTGGGGATGCGCGAACGCGCGGAACTGCTCGGCGGCAGCCTGCTGGCGGGCCCGGACGAGGGAGGGTGGCGCGTGCTGTTGCGGGTGCCGGTGTGACCGGGGCGGATCCGACCAGGGTGCTGGTCGCGGACGACCAGACGGTGGTGCGCGAGGGCATCGTGATGCTGCTCGGCCTGTTGCCGGGCATCGAGGTGGTGGGCGCCGCCGCCGACGGCGAGGAGGCCGTCGAGCTGGTCGAGCGGCACCGCCCGGACGTCGTCCTGATGGACCTGCGGATGCCGCGCTGCGACGGGGTCGAGGCCACCCGCCGGATCCGGGCGGCGCACCCGGAGACCGAGGTCGTCGTGCTGACCACCTACGCCGACGACGAGTCGCTCTTCCCCGCGCTGCAGGCCGGGGCCCGCGGCTACCTCACCAAGGACGCCGGCGGCGACGAGATCGCCCGGGCCATCGCGGACGTCCGCTCGGGCGCCGCCGGGCTCTCACCGCAGGTGCAGCTGCGCCTGCTGGAGCGGCTGGCGGGCGGTGCGCAGCAGGCCACCGCGCCGGGCGGGTGGGACGCGTCGCACGGCGGCGGGCGTGGCGGTGGCGGTGGCGGCGAGGCGGGCCGGTCCGGTCCGGCCGGGCCCGGAGCGGGGCGCCCGGCGGAGCTGCCGGACGGACTGACCGCCCGCGAGGCCGAGGTGCTGGCACTGATCGCGGAGGGCCTCTCCAACACCGAGATCGCCCGTCGGCTGTTCGTCAGCCCGGCCACCGTGAAGACGCACATCAACAATCTGTTCGCCAAGACCGGGGTGCGGGACCGCGCCCAGGCGGTCGCGTACGCCTTTCGCCATGGGTTCACCGGTACGCAGCAGTAGTCGGATGAGCACCTGTCGGATCATCGATCACCTCATCGAGTGAACGTATCTGCAATGGGAGTTGGCGGCCTCCGCGGGCCTCCATCATGGGTTCCGTCAGAGCCCCGCCGGTCCAGGAGCAGTAGTGCCACAGCAGCAGACGAGCAGTCCCGGACAGGGGCAGCGATTCGACTGGTGGGCCGCTCCCGCCGCGGCCCCCCAGCCCGACCGGCCCGCGCCGCCGGCCCCCGCCGTGCCGCCGCCGGCACCACCGGTGCCGTCCGCGCCGCCCGCGGCCCGGACGGAGGCCGCCCCGCCCGCCCGGCCGCTCGCGCCGGCTCCCGTGCCGCCGGTCGAGGCCCCGTCGGCCGTCGACAGCAGCGAGGTGTACCGCGCCGTCCAGGGCAGCGACGCGTTCCAGGAGATCAGGCGCAGCTACCGGGCCTTCGTCCTCCCGGTCAGCGGGGCGTTCCTCGGCTGGTACCTGCTGTACGTCGCCGCCCAGGCCGGCGCGCCCGGGCTGATGCGCAGCCAGGTCGCCGGCCCGGTCAACGTGGCCTGGCTGCTCGGCCTGCTGCAGTTCGCCTCGACCTTCCTGCTCACCTGGCTCTACGCCCGCAACGCCCGCACCAAGCGGGACCGGGCCGCGCTGGGCCTGCGCTGGGACACCCAGGACCAGCTGCGATGAGGACCGCGACCCCGCCTCCCGTCGCCCCCGCCGGCGACCACCACGACCTGGCCATCGTGCTCTTCGCCGTCATCGTCCTGGTCACCCTGGGCATCACCCTCTGGGTGGGCCGCCGGGGCAGCGCCGCCGAGGACTTCTACGCCGGCGGCCGTGACTTCACCCCGCTGCAGAACGGCTTCGCGCTCTCCGGCGACTACCTCTCCGCCGCCTCCTTCCTCGGCGTCGCCGGGCTGATCGCGCTGTACGGCTACGACGGCGTGCTCTACAGCATCGGCTTCCTGGTCGCCTGGCTGGTGGTGCTGATGCTGGTCGCCGAGCTGGTCCGCAACGCCGGCCGGTACACCCTGGCCGACGTGCTGGCGCTGCGCCTGCGGCGGCGCAAGGTCCGGGCGGCGGCCGGCGGCGCCAGCGTCGTCGTCACCCTGCTCTACCTGGTCGCCCAGATGGTCGGCGCGGGCAGCCTGGTCGCCCTGCTGCTCGGCACCAGCAGCACCCAGGCCCGGACCTGGACCATCGTGGCGGTGGGCGGTCTGATGATCGTCTACGTCACGGTCGGCGGGATGCGGGCCACCACCTGGATCCAGATCGTCAAGGCCTTCCTGCTGATCGCGGGCTCGGTGCTGCTCACCGTGCTGCTGATGGTCCGCTTCCACGGGGACGTCGGTGAGCTGATGCGGCAGGCCGCCCAGCACAGCGGCGCCGGGCAGCGGTACCTGGAGCCGGGGCTCAAGTACGGGGCGAGCTTCACCAGCCGGCTGGACTTCTTCAGCCTCGGCCTCGCCCTGGTGCTGGGCACCGCGGGCCTGCCGCACATCCTGTCCCGCTTCTACACGGTGCCCACCGCCCGGGCTGCCCGGCGCTCGACGATGTGGGCGATCGGGCTGGTCGGCGGCTTCTACCTGATGGCCATCGCGCTCGGCCTGGGCGCCACCGCGCTGGTCGGTTCGGCGGAGGTCCGGCACGCCAACGCGGCGGGGAACACGGCCGTCCCGCTGCTGGCCCTCGTCCTCGGCGGCGGCAACGGCAGCACCGGTGGGGTGGTGCTGTTCGCGCTGATCTCGGCGATCGCCTTCGCCACCATCCTGGCCGTGGTCGCCGGGCTGACGCTCGCCTCCTCGGCCGCCTTCGCCCACGACATCTGGGCGGGCGCCTGGCGGGGGCGCCCGCGCCGTCGGCGGGGCGGCGTGCCGGCCTCCCGGCGGGCCCGCCGGGAGGCGTCCGAGCGCGAGGAGGTCGGCGTCGCCCGGATCGCGGCGGTGGGGATCGGGGCGGTCGCGATCGCGCTCAGCCTCTTCGCCCAGCAGCTGAACGTGGCCTTCCTGGTCGGCCTGGCCTTCGCCGTCGCCGCCTCGGCCAACCTGCCGGTGCTGCTGTACACGCTGTTCTGGCGGCGGTTCACCCCGCGCGGCGCGGTCTGGTCGGTGTACGGCGGGCTGATCCCGGCGATCGTCCTGGTGACCTTCTCGCCGGTGGTCTCCGGCACCAAGGTGGCGCTCTTCCCGGGGGTGGACTTCCACTGGTTCCCGCTGGAGAACCCGGGCATCGTCTCCATCCCGCTGGGCTTCCTGGCCGGCTGGATCGGCACCCTCACCTCGCCCGAGCCGGCCGACGCGGACCGCTACGCCGAGCTGGAGGTCCGCTCCCTCACCGGAGCCGGCGCGGCCTGAGTCGCGGCGGGCGCCGCACGGCGCGCACGGAACCCCGACGGGCCTGGGACCCGTCGGGGTTCCGCCGTGAACGGCGGCGTCCGGCCCGGGGCGGCCGTCAGGCCCGGACGGCCAGCACGTAGCGGTGCTCGGGCCGCCCGGTGTCGCCGTAACGCAGGGTGAGCCGCAGCCGGCTGTCCCGCTCCAGCTGCTTGAGGTAGCGCTGCGCGGTGGAGCGGCTCAGCCCGGTGGCGTCCGCGACCTCCTGGGCGCAGAGCGGGCGGCCGGCGCGGCGGAGCACACCGAGCACCAGGTCGGTGGTGGGCGCCGAGTGGCCCTTGGGCAGGGCGGCCGCGGGGGCCGCCGTGCCGCGCAGGGTGGCGAAGAGCCGGTCCACCTCGTCCTGGCCCGCCTCGCGCGCGGCCGGTCCGGCCAGCGCGTGCCGCAGCTGCGCGTAGGCGACCAGCTTCTCCCGCAGCCCCGCGTAGCTGAACGGCTTGACCAGGTACTGCAGGGCGCCGTGCTGCATCGCGGCGTGCACCGTGGAGACGTCCCGGGCGGCCGTCACCATCATCACGTCGCACGCCACCTGCCGTTCGCGCAGGCGCCGCACCAGGGCGAGGCCGGTCTCGTCCGGCAGGTGGTGGTCGAGCAGCAGCAGGTCCACCGGGCGGCGTTCCAGCGCGGCGAGCGCCTGACCGGCCGAGTGCGCGGTGCCGGTGACCCGGAAGCCGGGCACCTTGGCCACGTACGCGGCGTGCACGTCGGCGACCCGGAAGTCGTCGTCCACCACGAGTACGTCGATCATCGGGCCTCCACGAGCGGTGCGGGGACGGGCGGTACGGGGACGAGCGGTGCGGGGACGGGCGGTACGGGAAGGGGTGGTGCGGGGGCGACCGCGGCCGGGGGGTCGTCGTGCAGGGCCTCGGGGAGCTCGACGGTGAACCGGGCGCCGCCGAGCGGCCCGGTGTCGAGCACGATCCGGCCACCGGTCCGTTCGACCAGCCGCCGCACCATCGCCAGCCCCAGCCCGCGCGGCCGGTGCGCGGGCGCGTCCTTGCTGGTCCACCCCTCTTCGAAGACCCGCTCGCGCAGGGCCGCCGGCACCCCCGGCCCGCTGTCCGCGACCTCGGCCAGCAGGGTGGACCCGGCCGCCGCCAAGGTCACCGCCACCTGACCGCCGCCGCCCGGAGCCACCGCGTCGACGGCATTGTCGATCAGGTTGCCGAGCACCGTGACCAGCGCCCGGGTGTCCACCACCGCGTCCGGCAGGTGCGCCGCCGGGGCGACCGCCAGCCGGACGCCGCGCTCGGCCGCGACCGCCGCCTTGCCGGCCAGCAGCGCCGCGACGTGCGGGTCCCGCACCCGCTCGCCGATGCGGGCCACCGCCGCCGCGTGCGAGCCCGACTGCTCGGAGATGAACGCCACCGCCTGGTCGTGGCGGCCGAGCTCCAGCAGGCCGAGCAGGGTGTGCATCCGGTTGGCGTGCTCGTGGTCCTGGGCCCGCAGGGCCTCGGTGAGGCTGCGGGTGGTGTCCAGCTCACGGACCAGGGACTCCAGCTCGGTGCGGTCGCGCAGGGTGACCACCGCGCCGCCCTCGGCCGTCGCCATCCGGTTCACCACCAGCACCCGGTCGTCCCGGACGGCCGGCAGGTCGGCGCCGGTGATCCGCCCGGCCAGCACGTCGGCCAGTCGGCCCGGCGGCAGCACCTCGTCGATCGGCCGCCCGGCGAACTCCTCGGGGAGGCCGAGCAGCCGCCCCGCCTCGTCGTTGGCGAGCCGGATCCGGCCCCGTTCGTCCAGGGCCACCATGCCCTCCCGGATGCCGTGCAGCATCGCCTCCCGCTCCACCAGCAGCGCCGAGATGTCGGCCAGCGCGATGTTGTGGGTGCGGCGCTTCAGCCGGCGGGCCAGCGCCAGCGTGGCGACGGTGCCGGCGGTCAGCCCGGCGCCCGCGCAGAGCAGGATGCCGGTGAGCATCTTCAGCAGCCGCCGACGGATCGAGTCGTCGCTGATGCCCACCGAGACCTCGCCGACGATCCGCCCGTCGGCGACCCGCAGCGGGACCTTGCCGCGCGCGGTACGGCCCAGGGTGCCCTCCTGGATGGCGGTGACGCTGCGCCCGGCGAGGGCAGGCTCGGGATCGGTGGAGACCCGCTGGCCGATCCGGCCGGGATCGGTGTGCGAGAGCCGGATGCCGTCCAGGTCGGTGACCACGACGAAGCTGGCGCCGGTGGCCGTCCGGATCTGCTCGGCGTTGCGCTGGGCGGTGGCGGCGTCGCGGACCTCGGCGGCCCGGGCGATCGTCTCGTCGCCGGCGGTGGCCTGGGCGATGGACAGCGCGCGCTGCATCGCGTCGTGGTCCAGTTCGGCGCTGACCGGTGCCAGGAACAGGCCGGCGGTGAGGACGGTGACGCCGACGGTCACCACGGTCTGGCTCAGCAGCAGCTGGGCGAAGACCCGGCGGGGCCAGTGGGGGTGTTTCATCCGGGCCTCCTCTCGGGGGCGTCCGACCGGCCGCGGTCGACGGGCGAGGGGGATCAGGGCGGGGCGGGGGGTTTGGGGGATCGGGCGGGGCGGATCGGGGCGGGGTGGATCGGGCGGAACCGGGTGGGTGGCGGGTCGGTGGTCGGCACACCCTATGTTTCCGGGGTGGTTCTGTCAGCCGTGCCCCCGCTGTTGTAGCGGAAGCAAAACGAGCAGAACAGCCCTCAACGCGGAGAACCCGCAGTTCGCCGAGAAGTCTCCCGCCGCCGCCCCCGCCGCTCCTAGCCTCCCGGGGCAAGCACAGAGCACCCCGGGAGGTTCCATGAGCACAACCCCGGCGACCGGGCCGGCGCCGGCCCCGGCGATCGAGCTGACCGGCGCCACCAAGCGGTTCCGCACCCCGTCCGGCGCCCTGCACACCGCCGTCCGCGACCTCGACCTGACCGTCGCGCAGGGCGAGTTCGTCGCCGTCGTCGGCCCCACCGGCTGCGGCAAGTCCACCACGCTGACCCTGGTCAGCGGCCTGGAGGAGCCCACCGAGGGCGAGGTCCGGGTGTACGGCCGGCCGGTCGACGGCATCGACCGGAAGGTCGGCTTCGTGTTCCAGCAGGACGCCGTCTTCCCCTGGCGGACCGTGCTGTCCAACGTCACGGCCGGCCCGCGCTTCCGCGGCGTGCCGGCCACCGAGGCCAGGGAGCGGGCCCGCGACTGGCTGGCCCGGGTGGGCCTCGGCGACTTCGAGGACCGCTACCCGCACCAGCTGTCCGGCGGTATGCGCAAGCGCGTCGCGCTCGCCCAGACCTTCGTCAACGACCCCGGCATCCTGCTGATGGACGAGCCGTTCTCGGCGCTGGACGTGCAGACCCGCGCCCTGATGTCCGACCAGCTGCTGGAGTTGTGGGCCGGCACCGGGTCGTCCGTGGTCTTCGTGACCCACGACCTGGACGAGGCGATCGCGCTGGCCGACCGGGTCGTGGTGATGACCGCCGGACCGGCCACCGTCAAGGAGGTCTTCACCGTCGACCTGCCCCGCCCGCGCACCGTGGAGGCGGTCCGACTGGAGCCGAGGTTCGTCGAGTTGTACCGGGAGATCTGGGCGTCGCTCGGCGAAGAGGTGCGCATCACCCGGGAGAGAGGAGGGGGTCGTGCCGCTTGAGACCGCGCCGGCCGTCGCCGGAAAGGCCCCGGTGGCCACCGCCACCAGGACGGAAGCCCGCGAACGGGCCGCCCGCAGGCGAAGGCTGGGCATCTACGGAGCCCGGATCGCGGTGCTGGTGGCCTTCCTCGGACTCTGGGAGCTGTGCGCCCGCACCGAGGTCGTCGATCCCTTCAACTTCTCCCAGCCGACGAGGATCTGGGACCAGATCTGGCAGTGGATCACCCACGGCACGGCCCAGGGCTCGCTCGGCGAGCAGATCGGCTACACCCTCTACGAGGCCCTCACCGGCTGGGTGATCGGTGTCACCGGAGGCGTGCTGCTGGGCATCGCCCTCGGCCGGATCCGCTTCCTGGCCGACGTGTTCGGGCCCTACATCAAGGTGCTGAACGCCATCCCGCGCATCGTGCTGGCCCCGATCTTCCTGATCTGGTTCGGCCTCGGCCCGGCCTCCAAGGTGGCCTCGGCGGTGGTGCTGGTGTTCTTCCCGGTCTTCTTCAACGCCTTCCAGGGCGCCCGCGAGGTCGACCGCAACCTGGTCGCCAACGCCCGCATCCTGGGCGCCGACAACCGGCGGGTCACCCTTCAGGTGGTCATCCCCGCCGCCACCACGTGGATCTTCACCAGCCTCCACGTCAGCTTCGGCTTCGCGCTGATCGGCGCCATCGTCGGCGAGTACATCGGCGCCACCAAGGGTCTCGGCCTGCTGGTCGCCGCGGCCCAGGGCACCTTCAACGCGGCCGGCGTGTACGCCGCGATGACCATCCTCGCCGTCGTCGCGCTGTTCACCGAGGGGCTGCTGACCTTCGCCGAGAAGAAGCTGTTCCGCTGGAAGCCCGCCGACTCCGGCGACGGCCGCTGACCCCCCACCCCGTTCCACCGCAGAGAGGCACCCCCACCCATGCGCCCGAACCCGACCGGCAGAGCTGCCGCCGCCGCCCTCGCCGCCGTCCTGCTGTTCCCGCTCGCCGCCTGCGCCAACGACGCCGCCTCCGTCTCCCACAGCGGAGCCGCCCCGGCCGGGCAGAAGGTCGACGGCCCCAAGGTCAAGATCATGGTCGGCGGCCTGGACAAGGTCATCTACCTGCCCGCCATGCTCACCCAGCGCCTCGGGTTCTTCGCCGAGGCCGGAGTCAACGTCGAGCTGCTGAGTGAACCGGCCGGCGTCAACGCCACCACCGCGCTGCTCGCCGGGGACGTCCAGGGCGCGGTCGGCTTCTACGACCACACCATCGACCTCCAGGCGAAGGGCAAGAACGTCGAGTCGGTCGTGCAGTTCTCCCAGGCACCGGGCGAGGTCGAGATCGTCTCCGCCAAGCAGGCCGACGCCATCACCTCGGGCGCCGACTTCAAGGGCAGGAAGCTCGGCGTCACCAGCATCGGCTCCTCCACCGACTTCCTCACCAAGTACCTCGCCGTCAAGAACGGCACCGCGGTCAGCGAGTTCAGCCCGATCGCGGTCGGCGCCGGCCAGACCTTCATCGCCGCGCTCCAGCAGGGCAGCATCGACGCCGGCATGACCACCGACCCGACCGTGGCCGCCGTTCTCGACAAGGGCCTCGGCAAGATCCTCTACGACATGCGGACCCCCGAGGGCTCGCGCGCCGCACTCGGCGGGCTCTACCCCTCGTCCTCGCTCTACATGAGCTCCGAGTGGGTGGAGAAGAACAAGGACACCACCCAGAAGCTCGCCAACGCCTTCGTCAGGACGTTGAAGTGGATGGCCGCGCACACCCCGGCGGAGATCGCCGAGAAGATGCCCGCGGACTACGCGCAGGGCGGCGCCGAGCAGTACGCGGCGGCGATCGGGGCGACCCTGCCGATGTTCACCACGGACGGGGTGATGCCCGCCGACGGGCCGAAGACCGTCCTCGCGGTGCTCGCCGCCTTCCACCCGGACGTCAAGGGCAAGGAGGGTTCCATCGACCTGGCCCGCACCTACACCACGGAGTTCGTCGGCAAGGCCGCCACGGGCTGACCCCGCGCCGGCGGTCCCGCGCCCACCCCCACGGGCGCGGGGCCGTCACCGTTCCTGGACCGACAGCGCCCGGACCGCCGCCACGTCCATCCGCGACGGCGTGCCCGCCGCCTTGCCGCAGCTCTCCGGGCGGGCCGGCTCGCTCGCGCCCTCGACCACGTCCACCTCCCAGGCCCGGCCGTCCCGGTGCCGCACGGTCACCAGCCAGCGCCCCGCGCCGGCGGAGCGCTGGCTCAGGCTCAGCGCGTCCACCTCGGTCTCGCCGGTGGCCAGCCGGACGGCGTGGTCGGCCGCCTGGCCCGGGCGCTCCCAGCCCGAGCAGCCCCGCGACCACTCCGGCACCATGTGCCCGGAGGCCGTCGCCGCCAGCACCTCCTTGGCGCTCTCCGCCGTCAGCCGCCCGTAGGCGAAGCCGTACGGCAGCACCAGCATGGTGGGGGAGAAGCGGTGCCCGCCCAGGTGGGTCACCTCCCACACCTCGCTGTGCCCGGCCGCCGTCAGCTGAGCGGCCAGCGGCCGGCCCAGCAGCGCGCAGCAGCGGTCCCGTCGGCCGTTGGTGCACACCAGGGCCACCGGTCCGCCGACGTGCTCCGCGCCGAACCCGCCGTGCTCGCCCGCCCCCAGCGCCCCGAAGTCCAGCCCGAGCAGCTCCGCGGGGTCCGTGACCGCCCCCCGGCGCACCCAGCCGCGACCCGGCACGGTGTGCGCGACGAACACCTCGTGCCGCGCGGTCGGCAGGCAGTCGGCGTGCCGGCCCGGCCGCCGGATCAGCGCCACCCGCACGCCCGTCCCCGCGGCGGCCGCCTCCAGGGCCCGCCCCACCGCGGCGTCCAGATGGCTCTCCGCGAGCGCCTTCGCGCCCCACGGCCCGGTCTGCTCGATCAGCAGCCAGGTGGTGGCGGTGGCCGCGGTGGCGGCCAGCGGCTCCGACAGTTCACGCGACACGGTCGCACAGGTGCTCACGCAGGCAAGGCTACCCTTGGCCCCCCGGGCCTCTGGGGCTTGGCACCCGCTTGGCCCCCTCGGCTCCCTGGGCTCCCTGGGCTCCCCGTACGCGGCTCCTGCGACCCGGCCCGGACGCGAGAGAGGGGCGCCGGACTCCGGCACCCCTCCCACGACCTGCGGCCGGCCGCTGTTACAGCGGGCCGCCGTTACACCGTTCCGCCCTTACACCGGGCCGGCCACCACACCGATCGGCGCCGTCACCGGCGTGCCCGACCCGTCACGACGCGGGTCGCGCTCCGGCAGGTCGACCGGAGCCCCCTTGGCCCCGGCCGCGCGGGCCGGCGCGGCACCCGCCCAGGCGAAGGACAGCACGTCCTCGCCGCGCAGGAACCGCTGGCAGCGCACGCCGCCGGTGGCCCGGCCCTTGCGCGGGTACTGCTCGAACGGCGTGACCTTCCAGGAGCTCTGCTCCTCGCCCGTCAGCGTGCCCGAGGCACCGGCCACCGAGACCACCACCGCGTCCACGGCCGGGTCCACGGCGGTGAAGGAGAGCACCCGGGCGCCGTCCGACAGCTTGATCCCGGCCATGCCGCCCGCCGGTCGGCCCTGCGGGCGCACCTGGCCCGCCGGGTAGCGCAGCAGCTGGGCGTCGGAGGCGATGAAGACCAGGTCCTCCTCGCCGGTGCGCAGCTCGACCGCGCCGACCACCTCGTCACCCTCCTTGAGGGCGATCACCTCGAACTCGTCCTTGTTCGCCGGCCACTCCGGCACCACCCGCTTCACCACACCCTGCGCCGTGCCCAGCGCCAGACCCGGCGAGGACTCGTCCAGCGTGGTCAGCGCCAGCGCCCGCTCGCCCGTCTCCAGCCGCAGGAACTCGCCCACCGCGGCGCCGCCCGCCAGCGTCGGCGACGGCGTCGGCGGCAGCGCCGGCAGGTCGATCACCGGCAGTCGCAGCACCCGGCCCGCCGACGTCACCACACCGATGTCCGCCCGCGCCGTGGCCGGCACCGCCGAAACGATCACATCGTGCTTGGAGCGCTTCTCCGACACCTCGAACGGCTCGCCGTCCGCCGTCCGCGCCAGCAGGCCCGTCGAGGAGAGCAGCACCCGGCACGGGTCGTCCGCCACCTCCAGCGGAACGGACAGCGCCGCCGACGGGGCCGCGCCCGCCTCCAGCAGCACCGTTCGCCGCTCGGTGCCGAACTGCTTCGACACCGCGGCCAGTTCGCCCGACACGACGTTGCGCAGCCGGGTGTCCGACTCCAGGATCTCGGTCAGCTCCGCGATCTCGGAGTTGAGCTTCGCCTGCTCCTCCTCCAGCTCCACCCGGTCGAACCGGGTCAGCCGGCGCAGCGGCGTGTCCAGGATGTACGCGGTCTGCGTCTCCGACAGCGAGAAGCGCTCCATCAGGCGCTCCTTCGCCCGCGCCGCGTTGTCGCTCGACCGGATGATCGCGATGACCTCGTCGATGTCGATCAGGGCCACCAGCAGGCCCTCGACCAGGTGCAGCCGCTCCTGGCGCTTGCGCCGACGGAACTCGCTGCGCCGGCGCACCACCTCGAAGCGGTGGTCGACGTAGACCTCCAGCAGCTCCTTCAGACCCAGCGTCAGCGGCTGGCCGTCCACCAGGGCCACGTTGTTGATGCCGAAGGTCTCCTCCATCGGCGTCAGCTTGTAGAGCTGCTCCAGCAGCGCCTCCGGCACGAAGCCGTTCTTCACCTCGATCACCAGCCGCAGCCCGTGCTCGCGGTCGGTGAGGTCCTTGACGTCCGCGATGCCCTGCAGCTTCTTCGCGTTGACCAGGTCCTTGATCTTCGAGATGACCTTCTCCGGGCCGACGTTGTACGGCAGCTCGGTGACCACGATGCCCTTGCGGCGGGCCGTCACGCTCTCGATCGTCGTCGTCGCACGGATCTTGAAGGTGCCGCGGCCCGACTCGTACGCGTCCCGGATGCCCGACAGGCCGACGATCCGGCCGCCGGTCGGGAGGTCCGGCCCGGGCACGAACCGCATCAGCGTGTCCAGGTCGGCGTTCGGGTGCTTGATCAGGTGCCGGGCCGCCGCCACCACCTCGGACAGGTTGTGCGGCGGCATGTTGGTCGCCATCCCGACCGCGATCCCCGTCGCGCCGTTCACCAGCAGGTTCGGGAACGCGGCCGGCAGCGCCAGCGGCTCCTGCTCGCTGCCGTCGTAGTTCGGGCCGAAGTCGACGGTGTCCTCGTGGATCGACTCCACCATCGCCATCGAAGCCGCCGTCAACCGCGACTCGGTGTACCGCATCGCGGCCGGCGGGTCGTCGTTGCCCAGCGAACCGAAGTTCCCGTGCCCGTCGATCAGCGGCAGCCGCATCGAGAACGGCTGCGCCATCCGGACGACCGAGTCGTAGATCGACGCGTCACCGTGCGGGTGCAGCCGGCCCATCACCTCGCCCACCACGCGGGCGCACTTCACGTGCGCGCGGTCCGGCCGCAGGCCCATCTCGTTGGCCTGGTACAGGATCCGCCGGTGCACCGGCTTCAGACCGTCCCGTGCGTCGGGCAGCGCACGCGAGTAGATCACCGAGTAGGCGTACTCCAGGAAGGAGCCCTGCATCTCGTCCACGACGTCGACGTCGAGGATCCGCTCCTCGAAATCTCCGGGCGGCGGGGTCTGCGAACTGCGGCGGGCCATCGCGGCGGGGCTCCCTTACGTCTCGCTTGCGTCTCGTCGTCGTCAGTCGTCGTCTGCGTCTGCCGTCGTGTGCTGTCCTCGTCGGCTGTCGTCAACAGGGCCCAGCGCCCCCATTGTGGACCCTCGCGCCGACACTCCGAGCCAGCGCCCCTCTTCCGCCCCTGGCGAACGCCCGGTCCGCGCGGACACATCCGAGCCCTCCCCGCGTTGCACCACAATGGGGGACGCCACACGAACCCCCGACATCGACGACGGGAAGGACCCGAGCGCATGGCCAACCCGGCCCCCGCATCCGCCTCCACCGGAGGAACTGGCGCTGCCATCGCCATCACCGAGCACCGCCTGGCCAACGGCCTGCGCGTCGTCCTCTCCGAGGACCACCTCACCCCGGTCGCCGCCGTCTGCCTCTGGTACGACGTGGGCTCCCGCCACGAGGTGAAGGGCCGTACCGGTCTGGCCCACCTGTTCGAGCACCTCATGTTCCAGGGCTCCGCCAGCGTCTCGAACAACGGCCACTTCGAGCTCGTGCAGGGCGCCGGCGGCTCGCTCAACGGCACCACCAGCTTCGAGCGCACCAACTACTTCGAGACCATGCCCGCCCACCAGCTGGAGCTCGCCCTCTGGCTGGAGGCCGACCGGATGGGCTCGCTGCTGGCCGCCCTGGACGACACGTCCATGGAGAACCAGCGCGACGTCGTCAAGAACGAGCGCCGCCAGCGCTACGACAACGTGCCCTACGGCACCGCCTTCGAGAAGCTCACCGCGCTCTCCTTCCCCGACGGCCACCCGTACCACCACACCCCCATCGGCTCCATGGCCGACCTCGACGCCGCCACCCTGGAGGACGCCCGCGCGTTCTTCAGCACGTACTACGCGCCGAAC
This sequence comes from Kitasatospora sp. NPDC086009, assembly GCF_044540385.1. Lineage (NCBI taxonomy): Bacteria > Bacillati > Actinomycetota > Actinomycetes > Kitasatosporales > Streptomycetaceae > Kitasatospora > Kitasatospora sp. NPDC086009. Next base: position 26,964 of record NZ_JBITSA010000017.1, on the reverse strand, counting down.
AACGCCGTCCTCTCCGTCGTCGGCGACATCGACCCCGAGCAGACCATCGCCTGGGTGGAGAAGTACTTCGGCTCCATCCCCGGCCACGACGGCAAGCAGCCCCCGCGCGACGGCACCCTGCCCGACACCTTCGGCCGGGAGATCCGCGAGCACATCCACGAGGACGTCCCGTCCCGCGCCCTGATGGCCGCCTACCGGCTCCCGCACGACGGCACCCGCGAGGCCGACGCGGCCGACCTGGCCCTCACCATCCTCGGCAGCGGCGAGTCCAGCCGCCTCTACAACCGCCTCGTGCGCCGCGACCGCACCGCCGTCGCCGCCGGCTTCGGCCTGCTCCGCCTCGCCGGCGCCCCCAGCCTCGGCTGGCTCGACGTCAAGACCTCCGGCGACGCCACCATCGAGCAGATCGACGCCGCCGTCGACGAGGAGCTCGCCCGCTTCGCCGCGGAGGGCCCCACCGCCGCCGAACTGGAGCGCGCCCAGGCCCAGATCGAGCGCGAGTGGCTCGACCGGCTCACCACCGTCTCCGGCCGTGCCGACGAACTCTGCCGCTACGCCGTCCTGTTCGGCGACCCGAAGCTGCTGGGCAGCGCCCTGGCCAAGGTGCTCGACGTCACCGCGGAGGAGGTCCAGGCCGTCGCCCAGGCCCGCCTGCACCCGCGCAACCGGGCCGTCCTGGTCTACGAGCCCACCACCGGCGACGACACCGACGCCGACGAGACCGCCACCGACGCCACCGAAGAGGAGGGCGCTGCCGCATGAGCACCGACTACGTCCCCGCCATGACGTTCCACCCCAAGCCCGAGCCCGGCACCGCAGAGCCGTGGGCGTTCCCCGCCCCCGAGCGCGCCGCCCTCGGCAACGGCATCACCGTCCTGCACTGCGACCGCCCCGGCCAGCAGCTCGTCGCCGTCGAGGTCCAGCTCGACGTCCCGCTCGCGGCCGAGCCGGAGGGCCTCGACGGCATCGCCACCATCCTGGCCCGCGCCTTCAACGAGGGCACCGACACCCTCACCGCCGAGGAGTTCGCCGCCGAACTGGAGCGGGCCGGCGCCACCCTCGACGCGCACGCCGACCACCCCGGCCTCCGGGTCTCCCTGGAGGTGCCGGCCTCCCGGCTCCAGCGCGGCCTCGGCCTGCTCGCCGACGCGCTGCGCGCGCCCGCGCTGCCCGAGGACGAGATCGAGCGCCTGGTCGCCAACCGGCTCGACGAGCTCGTCCACGAGGCGGCCAACCCCGCCCGCCGCGCCGCCAAGGCCCTCTACGCCGAGCTCTTCGACGGCGCCGACCGGCTCTCCCGCCCCCGCGGCGGCACCGCCGACACGGTCAAGTCCATCGACCGGGCCGCCGTCAAGGCCTTCTACGACGCCCACGTCCGCCCCTCCACCACCACCGTCGTGGTGGTCGGCGACCTCACCGGCACCGACCTGCCCGCGCTCCTGGAGGCCACCCTCGGCGCCTGGACCGGCACCACCGCGGAGCCCACCGTGCACGCCCCGGTGACCGGCGACGACACCGGCCGCGTCGTCATCGTCGACCGCCCCGGCTCGGTCCAGACCCAGCTGCTCATCGGGCGCGTCGGCCCGGACCGCCACGACCCGGCCTGGGCCGCCCAGATCCTCGGCACCTACTGCCTCGGCGGCACCCTCACCTCCCGCCTGGACCGCGTCCTGCGCGAGGAGAAGGGCTACACCTACGGCGTCCGGGCGTTCGCCCAGCCGCTGCGCTCCGCCGCCGACGGCTCCGGCCGTGCGCTGATCGCGATCAGCGGCTCGGTGGACACCGCGTCCACCGCGCCGGCGCTCGCCGACACCTGGACCATCCTGCGGACCCTCGCCGCCGAGGGCCTCACCGACGCGGAGCGCGACGAAGCCGTGCGGTTCCTGGTCGGCGTGGCCCCCCTGAAGTACGAGACCGCGGGCTCCGTCGCCGGCACGCTGGCCGACCAGGTCGAGCAGGACCTGCCGGACGACTACCAGGCCGAGGTCTACCGCCGGCTCGCCGAGCTGCCGACGGCGAAGGCCACCGAGGCCGTCGTCGCGGCGTTCCCGGCGGACCGCCTGGTCACCGTCCTGGTCGGCGACGCCGCCACGATCGCCGACCCGGTGCGCGAGCTGGGCATCGGCGAGGTCACCGTGATCACCGCCTGATCAGCGCCTGATCCCCCCGGTACGGGCTGGGCCCGGTGGAGCACTCCGCTCCGCCGGGCCCCGCGTTTTATCCCGTTGCGGGCCCCGGGCGCCGCGTGGGTAGATGTTCCCCGGCACACACGAACGGGAGGAGGCGGTCACCATGCGGGTCGAGCGAACTGCACGACGCTCCCCAAGGCCGTTCTCCCGCTGTGCCCAGGGCGTCTGAGCCCCACCCCCGGAACTTCCCCGAGCCGCGCCGGGACTCTTCGCGCGGCACCCCACCTAGGCTTGAACCAGCCGACCTTTGGAGGTCGTTCAACCATGTCGTACACCGAGGTACCCGGCGTCCGCGTGCCGATCCGGATGTGGACCGACCCGGCCACCGTCGAGGGCCAGGCCATGCAGCAGCTGCGCAACATCAGCTCGCTGCCCTGGCTGCACGGCCTCGCCGTGATGCCCGACGTCCACCTGGGCAAGGGCGCGACGGTCGGCTCCGTGATCGCGATGAAGGGCGCCGTCTGCCCGGCGGCCGTCGGCGTCGACATCGGCTGCGGGATGAGCGCCGTCAAGACCTCGCTCACGGCCGGGGACCTGCCCGACGACCTCTCGCGACTGCGCTCCAAGATCGAGCAGGCCATCCCGGTCGGCCGCGGCCTGCACACCGACCCGGTCGACCCGAAGAAGCTCCACGGCTTCGCCACGGCGGGCTGGGACGACTTCTGGGAGCGGTTCGACGGCGTGGCCCACGAGGTCAAGTGGCGCCGCGAGCGCGCCATGCAGCAGATGGCGACCCTCGGAGGCGGAAACCATTTCATCGAAGTATGTGTTGATACCACCGGAGTCGTGTGGCTGATGCTGCACTCCGGGTCCCGGAACATCGGCAAGGAGCTGGCGGAGCACCACATGGGCGTCGCCCGGTCGCTGCCGCACAACCAGGGGCTGATCGACCAGGACCTCGCGGTCTTCATCGCGCAGACCCCGCAGATGGCCGCCTACCGCGAGGACCTCTTCTGGGCGCAGGAGTACGCCAAGAAGAACCGTGCGGTGATGATGGCGCTCTTCCAGGACGTCGTCCGCCGTGAGTTCGCCAAGGCGAGGGTCACCTTCGACGAGGTGATCAGCTGCCACCACAACTACGTGTCGGAGGAGCGGTACGACGGCGTCGACCTGCTGGTGACCCGCAAGGGCGCGATCAAGGCCGGCTCCGGTGACTTCGGCATCATCCCCGGTTCGATGGGCACCGGCTCCTACATCGTCCGCGGCCTCGGCAACGAGGCGGCGTTCAACTCCGCCTCGCACGGCGCCGGCCGGAAGATGAGCCGCAACGCCGCGAAGAAGCGGTTCACCACCCAGGACCTGGTCGAGCAGACCAAGGGCGTGGAGTGCCGCAAGGACAGCGGCGTCGTGGACGAGATCCCCGGTGCGTACAAGTCGATCGAGAAGGTCATCGAGCAGCAGAAGGACCTCGTGGAGGTCGTCGCCCACCTGAAGCAGGTCGTCTGCGTCAAGGGCTGACCCGGGCGCAGGCCCGCGGCTCCGGCGCCGCCGGGTGCCGGTCATGCGGAAGGGGGGCACCGCCGTGGCGGTGCCCCCCTTCTCGACGGTGCTCAGGCGGCGGCCGGCAGCTCGTCGAGGCCTTCCTGGACCAGCTGGGCGAGGCGGTCCAGGGCCTCGTCCGCGCCCTCGGCGTCGGAGGCGAGGACGACCTCCTCGCCGCCCTGGGCGCCGAGGCCGAGCAGGCCGAGCATGGAGGCGGCGTTGATCGGGGTGCCGCCGGGCTTGGCGATCGTGATCGGCACGCCGGTGGCCGTGACGGCCCGGACGAAGACGGAGGCGGGACGGGCGTGCAGGCCCTCGGCCCAACCGATGGTGACGCGGCGCTCAGCCATGAGACGTGCCTTTCCGGTGAAGCTGGTCATGGCCGGGGCAGGGGGGTTCCTTCGACCATGTTGTCTAGACCAGTGTTGCATGCAGGCAACCCCTGCGAGCCGCCGCGTTCAGGACTTGTGATTGTTTCTTTCGGGGGCATAACCCCCGGCCAGTGGCCGTCTCCACCCTGCCGCGACGACACGTCCGGCGCCATTCGGCTCGCCGCCGGATAACCTGACGAATGTGGACGACTCCGCGGTACCGCACCCCGAGCAGACCCCGCAGGATCCGCAGAACCGGCCGGCTCCCCAGCCCCGGCAGCACCAGGACGCGGACTACCCGCAGCACTGGGAGGCCGACGTCCTGCTGCGTGACGGCGGCACGGCCCGGATCCGGCCGATCACGCCCGCCGACGCCGGCCGGCTGGTCGAGTTCTACGAGCAGGTGTCGGACCAGTCCAAGTACTTCCGCTTCTTCGCGCCCTACCCGCGGCTCTCCGACAAGGACGTCCGCCGCTTCACCCACCACGACTTCGTGAACCGGGTCGGCCTCGCCGTGGTGGTCCGCGACCGCTTCATCGCCACCGTCCGCTACGACCGGATCGACGCCGACGGCCGCCCCTCGGAGACCGGCACCGACGCCGAGGTGGCGTTCCTGGTGCAGGACGCCCACCAGGGCCGCGGGGTCGCCTCCGCACTGCTGGAACACATCGCCGCGGTGGCCCAGGAGCGCGGCATCCGCCGCTTCCAGGCCGAGGTGCTGCCGGAGAACCGCAAGATGGTGAAGGTCTTCACCGACGCCGGCTACACCCAGCACCGCAGCTTCGCGGACGGTGTGGTCCACCTGGAGTTCGACCTGGAGCCGACCGCCGCCTCGCTGGCCGTGATGCGGGCGCGCGAGCACCGGGCCGAGGCGCGGTCCGTGCAGCGGCTGCTCACCCCGCGCTCGGTCGCGGTGGTGGGCGTCTCCCGCCACCCGCAGACCGTCGGCCGGGCGATCCTGCGGGACCTGCTCGGCGGGCTGCCGCACGGTGACGAGCGCCGCGTCTACGCGGTGAACCGCAACGCCCCGCCCGGCACCGCGCTGGACGGCGTCCCGGTGCACCGCTCGGTGCTGGAGATCCCCGGCCCGGTGGACCTCGCCGTGATCGCCGTCCCGGCCGCCGCCGTCCCCGCCGCCGTCGCCGACTGCGGCGCGCACGGTGTGCAGGGCCTGGTGGTGGTCACCGCCGGCTACGCCGAGACCGGCCCGGAGGGCCGCGACCGCCAGCGCGCCCTGGTCCGCCAGGCCCGGGCGGCCGGCATGCGGGTGATCGGCCCGAACGCCTTCGGCCTGATCAACACCGACCCCGCGCTCCCGCTCAACGCCTCGCTCGCACCCGTCCTGCCGCGCCGGGGCGGCTTCGGCATCTTCTGCCAGTCCGGCGCGATCGGCGTCGCCCTGCTGGAGGCCGCCCACCGCCGGGGCCTCGGCGTCTCCTCCTTCGCCTCGGTCGGCAACCGCTCCGACGTCTCGGGCAACGACTTCCTCCAGTACTGGGCGGAGGACCCGGCCACCGACGTCGTGCTGCTCTACCTGGAGTCCTTCGGCAACCCCCGCAAGTTCACCCGGATCGCCCGCCGGCTCGCCGCCGTCAAGCCGATCGTGGTCGTCAAGGGCGCCCGCCACACCGGCAGCCTGCCGCCCGGCCACGCCGTCCCGGTCACCGCCAGCGGGCTGCGCGACGCCACCGTCGACGCCCTGTTCGAGCAGGCCGGCGTCACCCGGGTGGAGACCATCACCGAGCTGTACGACACCGGGGAGCTGCTCGCGCTCCAGCCGCTGCCGCCCGGCGACCGGGTCGCCGTGGTCGGCAACTCCGACTCGCTCGGCCTGCTCACCCACGACGCCTGCCTCAGCGCCGGTCTGCGCCCCCGCACCCCGGTCGACCTCACCACGGCCGCCACCGGCGAGAACTTCCGGATCGCGCTGGACGTCGCACTCGCGGACCCGGCCGTGGACGCGGTGATCGCCGTCGCGATCCCGCCCATCGGCACCTCCGCGCATGCCTTCATGGGCGGCCGGCTGACCGGCCCGGACGATCCCGAGATGGGCTCCGACGACCCCGAGATCGCCGCCGCCCTGCTCGAAGCGGGCGAGCGCGCGAGGGAGTTGGGCAAGCCGCTGGTGCTCGCCCACCTGGCGCTGACCGACCTGCCGAGCCGGCTCCGCCCGGGCGGCATCCCCGCCTACCCGGCACCGGAGCGCGCCGTCCGCGCCCTCGCGCACGCCGTCCACCACGCCGAGTGGCGGCGCCGGACGGCCGAGGCGGAGGAGACCGCCCGCGTCCCGGAGCTGGACCGGATCGACGAGGGCGGCGCCCGCGACCTGGTCGAGGCGGCGCTCAGCACCCGGACCGCGATCGCCGCCCGCACCCAGCCCGGCGGTGCGCGGATCACCCTGCCGGAGGCCGGCACCACCGCGCTGCTCGCGCACTACGGCATCGACGTCTCCCCGACCCTGCCCGCGCCCGACGAGGAGTCCGCCGTCCGTGCCGCCGCGACGCTCGGCTACCCGGTGGCGCTCAAGGCGACCGCCCCGCACCTGCGCCACCGCCCCGACCTCGGCAGCGTCCGCCTCGACCTGACCGGCGAGCCGGGGCTGCGCCGCGCCCACCGCGAGCTGGACGCGCTGCTCGGCGGAGCCGCCCAGGCCGAACTCGTCGTGCAGCGCCTGGCCCCGCGCGGTGTGGACACCGTGATCGGGGCCACCGTCGACCCGGCGGTGGGCGCGATCCTCTCCTTCGGTCTGGCCGGCGCCCCGGCCGAGCTGCTCGGTGATGTTGCCCACCGTCTGGTCCCCGCCACCGACCAGGACGTCGCCGGTCTGATCCGCGAGGTCCGGGCGGCCCCGCTGCTGTTCGGCTGGCGCGGCGCCGAGGCGGTGGACACCGCCGCCCTGGAGGAACTGCTGCTGAGGGTGTCGCGGCTGGTCGACGATCTCCCGGAGGTCGCCTCGGTGGACCTCGAACCCGTGGTCGTCGCTCCGCACGGACTGGCGATCCTGGGGGCGCGGGTGCGGATCGCGCCCCTGCCCGTCCGCAGCGATCTGGGCCCGCGCGCGATGAGCACGCTGTAACCTTCCTTGGTTGCGCCCTGTCCGGGGGCGCTGTCGTCCGGAAGCTCGGCGCCGCGCCGCCCGCTTCGTCGGCGGACCATGCCAGGATGGAGTTATGGCGAAGACCGGTACCACCACCACTCAGGACCTGCGCTCGGCGATCGAGCGCAGCGGCTACTACCCGGCCCTGGTGTCCGAGGCGGTCGAGTCCGCGGTGGGTCCCGAGCCGATCAGCTCCTACCTGGTGCACCAGGAGACCACCTTCGACGCCAACGAGGTGCGCCGGCACGTCACCGTGCTGGTGCTGACCCCGACCCGTTTCGTGGTGAGCCACACCGACGAGCAGTCCGGCGGCGAGGCCGGCCCCGCGGTGCCCTACGCCACCACCTCCACCGAGAGCGTCCGGCTGGACCGGATCGGCTCGGTCGTGGTGAGCCGGATGGTCGCCAACCCGGAGACCTACACCCCCGGCACGCTGCCCCGCGAGGTCGTGCTGACCATCGGCTGGGGTGCCGTGCAGCGCCTGGACCTGGAGCCGGCCGGCTGCTCGGACCCGAACTGCGAGGCCGACCACGGCTACACCGGATCGGCCACCGCTGACGACCTGTCACTGCGGGTCAGCGAGGCGGGTGACGGCCCGGAGACGGTCGCCCAGGCCCTGGTGTTCGCCCGGGCGCTCTCCGACGCCACGATCAGCAACGGTCCGCGGGTCTGAGCCGACGCACCGGAAGCCAGGAAGTCAGCCTCTCACCCATGTCCTTCGCACCCGACGCCCACGACGCCTTCGAGATCCTCGACCCCGCCGCCGCCCCGGCCCCCCTGTACGGCGGCGGCTCGCTCTGTGACCTGCTGCCCTCGGTGGCGGCCGGCCTCGGCGTGCCCGGCTTCACCGCCGCACTGCCGATCGCCCCGGCCGACCGGGTGGTGGTCTTCCTGGTCGACGGACTCGGCTGGGAGCTGCTGCTGCGCCACCCGGAGTACGCGCCGTTCCTCTCCTCGCTGATCGGCAGCTCGTTCGCCGGCACCGGCCGCCCGCTGACCGCCGGCTTCCCGTCCACCACCGCCACCTCGCTGGCCTCGGTCGGCACCGGGACCCCGCCCGGCCTGCACGGCCTGGTCGGCTACACGGTCGCGGTGCCGGGCGCCGGCCACCTGATGAACCAGCTGCGCTGGCAGCCGCCGGTCGCCCCGCACACCTGGCAGCCGTACCCGACGGTGTTCGAGCAGACGCACGCCGCCGGGGTGGCGACCGCCCAGGTCTCCTCGCCGCTGTTCGCCCAGACCCCGCTGACCCGGGTGGCGCTCTCCGGCGGCAGCTTCCTCGGCCGCACCACCGGCGAGGAGCGGATGGACCGGGCCGCCCGCTGGCTGGCCGAGCACGACCGCGCCCTCGTCTACACCTACGTGAGCGAGCTGGACGGCGCGGGGCACCGGTTCGGGGTGGACTCCGACGACTGGCGGATGACGCTGGACGCGGTGGACCGCCTGGCGCGCCGCCTGGCCGAGCAGCTGCCGCCGCGGTCGGCGATGTACGTCACCGCCGACCACGGCATGATCGACATCGCTCCGGAGGACCGGATCGACTTCGACGAGGACTGGGAGCTGGGCGCCGGCGTCGCCCTGCTCGGCGGCGAGGGCCGGGCCCGGCACGTCTACGCGGTGCCCGGCGCGGCCGCCGACGTGTACACGGTCTGGAGCGAGGTGCTGGGCGACCGGATGTGGGTGGCCACCCGGGACGACGCGATCGCGGCAGGCTGGTTCGGACCCTCCGTGGACGAGCGGGTCTACCTGCGGATCGGCGACGTGGTCGCCGCCGCCCGGGACGACGTCGCGGTGACCGCCTCCCGCAACGAGCCCGGCGAGTCCGCGATGATCGGTCTGCACGGCTCGATGACCCCGGTCGAGCAGTTCGTGCCCCTGCTCGAAGTCCGCACCTGAACCCCCTTGAAGTGAAAGGCCTTCGCACCACCCATGGCTGAACTGGTGTTCTTCTCGGGCACGATGGACTGCGGGAAGTCGACGCTCGCTTTGCAGATGGACCACAACCACGCCGCGCGCGGCCGGCAGGGGATCATCCTCACCCGCAACGACCGGGCCGGCGCGGCCACCATCTCCAGCCGGCTCGGCCTGCAGGCCGAGGCGGTCGAGGTGGCGGACGAATTCGACTTCCACGCCCACGTCGTGCACCGGCTCTCGGCCGGCGGCCGGGTGGACTACCTGATCTGCGACGAGGCCCAGTTCTTCGCCGCCGAGCAGGTCGACCAACTGGCCCGGGTGGTGGACGAACTCGGCATCGACGTGTTCACCTTCGGCATCACCACGGACTTCCGCACCCGGCTGTTCCCCGGTTCCCAGCGGCTGATCGAACTGGCCGACCGGGTGGAGGTCCTCCAGGTCGAGGCGCTCTGCTGGTGCGGCGCGCGGGCCACCCACAACGCCCGTACGGTGGGCGGCGTGATGGTGGTCGAGGGCGCCCAGGTCGTGATCGGCGACATCACGGTGCGCGAGGACGAGGTCGGCTACGAGGTGCTCTGCCGCCGGCACCACCGCCGCCGGCTGACCGCCGCCACCGCCCGCGTCTCGGTGCTCTCCCCGGACGTGCTGCCCTTCGAGGAGCAGCAGGCCTGACCCGCTCCTACCGGAGCCCCGCCTGCAGCACCGAGAAGTGCCCGCCCTGCGGGTCCGCCAGTCGCGCCACCGGTCCGCGCCCGCTCTCGTGCGGCTCCAGCAGCACCCGGCCACCCAGCCGGATCGCCCGACGGGCCGTCAGTTCGATGTCCTGGACGGCGAAGTGGACTCGCCAGCGCGGCGGGTGGCCGCGCAGCTCGGCGCCGTGCCGGATGCCCGCCACCGGCCGGCCGTCCACCAGCAGCGCGGACTCGCCGCCGGCGGGTGCCACCGGCCGCCCGAGCACCGCGCCGTAGAACACCGCGGCGCCCTCCTCGTCCGGCGTGAGCAGTTCGGCCCAGGCCGGTCCGCCGGGCTCGGGTCCGGCCTCGCGGCCGATGTGCTCCTCGCCCTGCCAGAGGCCGAAGACCGCGCCGGAGACGTCGGCCGCGATCGCCAGCCGTCCGGCACGCTCGGCCTGGAGCGGCCCGACCGCGACCGTTCCGCCGCACTCGTGCACCAGTTGGGCCGTCCGGTCGGCGCTGTCCACCGCGAAGTAGGTGGTCCACTGCACCGGGAAGCCGGGCACCGCGGAGACGCCGAGGCCGGCGACCGGCGCACCGCCCGATTCGGCCCGGACGTAGTCACCGAGCTCGGTGGGGCCGGGGGTGTACGTCCAGTCGAGCAGCTCGCCGTAGAACGCGCGGGCGCCGGCCAGGTCGTCGGTCATCAGGCTGACCCAGCACGGCGTGCCCTGGGCCAGCCGGAGTGTCACCGCGGGCATGCGGGCCTCCTCACGGGGCGGTCGGCGCACGGACCTGCGCACGTGAGGGTGATGGTTCCACCCTGGCGCGCGTCGAACCCTCGGGCCGCGCGGAAAGTCCGGCAAAGACCGCACAAAGAGCGTTGAGTTGGTGGTGCTGCGCGAGAATGACCGCCATGACGACCTCTCACGATGACTCCCCGCTGGTGTCGGTGGCCGGCCTGCGGGAGGCGCTCGCCTCGGCGCGCCCGCCCGTCCTGCTCGATGTGCGCTGGCAGCTCGGCGGCCCTCCCGGCATCGAGGACTACGCGGCGGGCCATCTGCCCGGTGCGGGCTTCGTCGCGCTGGACACCGACCTCGCCGCCCCGGCCGGGCCGCCCGGGCGCGGTGGCCGTCACCCGCTGCCCGACCCGGAGGAGTTGGGCGTCGCACTGCGTCGCCTCGGGGTCCGCGCCGACCGTCCGGTGGTGGTGTACGACGGTGCGACCTCGCTGGCGTCGGCGCGCGCCTGGTGGCTGCTGCGCTGGGCCGGTCACCCGGACGTGCGGGTGCTGGACGGCGGGTTCGCCGCGTGGCAGGCGGCCGGGCTGCCGGTGACCACCGAGGTGGAGAGCCCGGAGCCGGGTGACTTCAAGCCGGTGCCCGGGCAGTTGCCGACGGTCGACGGGGACGGCGCGGCCGCGCTGGCCCGGACCGGTCTGCTGCTGGACGCGCGGGCGGGCGAGCGCTACCGGGGCGAGACCGAGCCGATCGACCCGCGGGCCGGCCACGTGCCGGGGGCGCTCTCCGCGCCGACCACCGAGAACGTCGGCCCGGACGGGCGGTTCCGGCCGGCCGCCGAACTGGCCGAGCGGTTCCGCGCGCTGGGCGCCGCCGAGCGGGAGACCGCGGTGTACTGCGGGTCCGGGGTGACGGCGGCCCACCAGATCCTCGCCCTGGCGGTGGCCGGGCTGCCGGCCGCGCTGTACCCGGGCTCGTGGAGCGAGTGGTCGAGCGACGAGAGCCGCCCGGTGGCGGTCACCGAGCAGCCCGGCTGATCGACGGAACGGGAGAGGGGTGGGGGGGGGGCCGGGGCCCCCCCCCCCCCCCCCCCCCCCCCCCCGCCGCCCGCGGGGGGGGGGGGGCGGCCCCCCCCCCCCGCCGCCGCGGCCGCCCCGCCCCGCGGCCCCGCCCCGCCCCCCACCCC
>NZ_JBITSA010000017.1:0-15301 GCF_044540385.1 Kitasatospora sp. NPDC086009 | reverse complement strand
GGCCGGCCGCGCGGCCCGGGGGCTGGTGGTGGGGGTGGGCGCGCCCCGCGCCCCGCGGGGGGGGGGCCCCCCCGCCGGGGGGGGCCCCCCCCGCCGGGGGGGGGGGGGGCGCCCCCCCCGCCCCCCCACCCCTCGTTCCACGTCTGCCTACTCCTGCTTCTTGCGCCGGCTGCCGAAGACGATCTCGTCCCAGCTCGGCACGGTGGCCCGGCGCCCGGGCCGGACACCGTCCGCCTCGGCCTGCCGGTCCGTGGTGCCCACCAGCCGCTCCCGGTGCGGGGCGACCGCACGCGGCATCAGGATGTCGGCGTACGCCGAGCCCGCACCGACCGCGGGTGCGGCCGCGGCGGCGGGCTCCTCGGTCTCCTCGGCGACCTCGACGGGCGGCACCGGTTCGATCGGGGCGGGGCCGACCGCGAGGTCGCCCCGGAAGGCGGGGACCACGTCGAGCAGGCTGGTCAGCGAGTCACGGGACTCGGCGGTGGCCTCCCGGGACTCCCGCACCTCGCGGGAGGACATGATCCGGTCGGCCGAGGGCCGGTCGATCATCGGGCGGGGCGGCCGCTCCTGGGGGAGCCGGGCGATCCGCGGGATGAACGGGAAGACCGACTCCTCCTCGCGCTCGACGTTCTCGCCGATCAGCGCGCGGGCCTCGTCGTCGTTCGGCTGGACCAGGCGCCGCGGCGGGTCGTACGTCCAGGACGCGCTGCGGCCCTCGCCGTCGGCCCGGTAGTAGAGGATGACCTCCCACGTGCCGTCGTCGCGCCGCCAGGAGTCCCAGCGCTCGGTGTCCTTCTCGGCGCCGCGCAGCGCGAGCCGCTCGGCGACGGCCTCGCCCAACTGGGGGCCGGAGGACTCGCCGTGGCGGCGGATCGCGGTCTTGCGGGCCCGCTCGGCCATGAAGGCGCGCTCCGCGAGCACCGGCCCTTCGAAGCGGCGGACCCGGTCCACGGAGATGCCGGCCGCCTGCGCGACCTCCTCGGCGGAGGCACCGGCTCGTATCCGCGCCTGGATGTCCCTGGGGCGGAGGTGGCTCTCGACCTCGATCTCGATCTGGCCGAGGCGTGGACGGTCACCACGGATGGCGGCGCGCAGCCGCTCGTCGATGGGGAGGGTGTACTCCGTGCTGTCGGCGGCCTTGAGCACCAGCCGTGTGCCGTCGTTGCTGACGGCCACAACCCGCAGTTCGGGCACGGTTACCTCCCGGGTGGTGCCTGCCGACGTCACCTGCGTCGCTGCTCCCGTACTGAGTGTGGCCTGCCCGCTCGCGACTGGCCACAACCTTGCTGAGTTCCCCGGCGTGTCGGGCTTACGCCCGGTCACACCGCTGTGGCACGGTTGCCTTTTTGCCACGTCATCCGTCGACGTCGCGCCTGGGTGTCCCGGCCGTCCTCGCACGCGCAGTGACGCGACGATCCGGGACGGGCGTCGCCGTGCGTGCCTGTTCCGTGGCTCTTCGTCAATCTGCCGGTTGATAGGCAGTCGACAAGTCGACCCAAGGCTCAGGCTTTACGAACAGTACTCCATTCGTGGCATCCAAAGGGGCGGCTCGCCGCTCAAGTCTCCCGCGATTCACGGGAATCTCAAGAGCGCGCACCCCCAATGGCCGACGGCCGACCGATGCACGGTGATCATCTTCACATATATCCCCCGCACAGAACCGCATTTTCGACCCTTGTGTCCTTCTTTGGGCAAGATGGAGTGACTTGTTCGAAGACCAGTCGTACTGACCGAGGGATGTCGATGTCGGAGCAGAAGCCCGCCGAGGAGGGCGGCAAGGAAGGTCGCAGGCGAATTGACCTGAGTGTGGCTCAGGTCGCGGCGAGTGCGCTGGCCACCGTGGTGGGCGCCCTGCTCGCCTCCGAACTCGGCGTCTACGGAACCATTCTGGGCGCGGCCGTGGTCAGCGTCGGCGCGACCACCGGTGGTGCGGTGTTCCAGCACCTCTTCCGGCGCACCGGTGAGCAACTGCGCGGGGCGGTGGACCGCACCGGCCCGGGGCCGGTGGTGAACGGGCTGCGCCAGGTGCCGGATTCCGACACGCGGGCGCCGGTGATCTCCCCGGCGTGGAACGAACCCCGGGTGGTGCGGGCGCGCCGGCGCTGGACCTGGAAGTCGTACGGGGCGGTGTCCGCGTTGGTCTTCGTGCTGGCGATGATGCCGATACTCGCCTTCGAGCTGGCGACCGGGCAGCCGGTCTCGGCGACGGTGAAGGGGGAGTCGGGCAGCGGCACCTCGCTGGGCGGAACGGTCGCCCCCAAGCCGGCCGACCCGCCGGCGGGCGATCACTCGGGCGGGCCGTCGCGGGGCACCGGCGGTGCTTCGCCCTCGCCGTCGGCCGGGAGTGATGGTGCGGCCTCGGAGCCGGCGACCCCTGGCGGGAGCCCGAGTACGAGGAGCGGCGGTACGGCCCCGCCCTCGGCGGGTCCGAGCGGGACGCCGTCCGGGTCGCCCTCCGCGGGTCCGTCCACCGGTCCGTCCGCCAGCCCGTCCGCCAGTCCGTCCGGAGGTCCGTCCGGCGGGTCGTCCGCGCCGACCGGGAGCGCGTCGAAGCCGGCCGGGTCGGCGACCCCGGCCCCGCCCGCCCCGAGCGGCGCGCCGACCGGGCCGGCCGCCGGCTGAGGGCGGTCAGGCGCCCAGGACCCGCCGCAGGTAGTCGTTGCCGAAGACCCGCCGCGGGTCGACCTCGTCGCGCAGCGCGGTGAAGTCGGCGAAGTGCGGGTAGACCTCGGCGAGGTAGCCGGCGTCGCGGGTGTGCAGCTTGCCCCAGTGCGGCCGGCCCCGGTGGGCGGTCATCAGCTTCTCCACCTCGGTGAAGTAGCCCTGCTCAGCGGTGCCCCGGTAGAGGTGGACGGCGATGTAGGCGGTGTCCCGGCCGCTCGCGGTGGAGAGCCAGAGGTCGTCGGCGGGGGCGAACCGGACCTCGACGGGGAAGCTGATCCGCCAGTCGGAGCGCTCGATCATGGCCTTGAGCTCGCGCAGCACCCCGGCCAGCTCCTCGCGCGGCACCGCGTACTCCATCTCGGTGAAGCGGACCTTGCGCGGGCTGGTGAACACCTTGTGGGCGGTGTCGGTGTAGCTGCGGTCCGACCAGGCGCGGCTGGCCAGCGAGGCGATGGTCGGGACGCTGCGGGGGAAGCGCCGGCCGACCCGGCAGGCGCCCTCCCAGACCGTGTTGGAGAGGAAGTCGTCCTCCAGCCAGCTCTTGAAGCGGGGCAGCGGGGCGGTCGGACCCTGGCTGCGGTTGTTGCGCTTGGTGGAGCAGCGGTCGGTGTGCGGGAACCAGTAGAACTCGAAGTGCTCGTTCACCGCGGTGAGGTCGTCGAGCCGGTCGAGCACCTCGTCGAAGCGCATCGGCTGCTCGTGGGCGGTGAGCAGGAAGGCCGGTTCGACGGCGAGGGTCACCGCGGTGATCACGCCGAGGGCGCCGAGGCCGAGCCGGGCGCCGTGGAAGAGCCGCGGGTCCTCGGTGGGCGAGCAGTGCCGGACGCTGCCGTCGGCGAGGACGATCTCCAGCGCGCGGATCTGGGCGGCGAGCGAGCCGGAGTCCCGGCCGGTGCCGTGGGTGCCGGTGCTGGTCGCGCCGGCCACCGTCTGCACCTCGATGTCGCCCATGTTGGTGAGCGAGAGCCCGGCCGCGGCCAGCACGCGGTTGAGCCGGGAGAGCGGGAGGCCGGCCTCGACGGTGACGGTCCCGGCCTCGCGGTCGATGGCGCGGACGGCGGTCATCGCGTAGGGGCGGACCAGGACGCCGCCCTCGGCCGAGGCGATCGCGGTGAAGGAGTGGCCGGAGCCGACCGCCTTGACGCCCTGCCCCTGGTCCGCGGCCCGGGTGATCTCCTTGGCCAGTTCCTCCGCCGTGCCGGGCGTGACCACCTTGGCGGGGTGCGCGCTCTGGTTCCCGGCCCAGTTGGTCCAGCGGGTACGGGGTGCGGTACTGGCCTGGGGCATGCGGTGCCTCCTGCTCCGTGGCCGAACGGTGTCGGCGCGCTCCCGGGCGGTGGGGGCCGCCCGGGTGTCCCTACCCGCGGGTAGGACCCGCGAGTAGGCAGGAGAGTAGTCAGTTCACCGTTCGAGGTCTACGGTCTCGGCGGCCGGCTGCCCGGCCGAGGCGGCGGCCAGGCCCGTTCCGAGGCGCCGCAGGCCGACCAGGGCGGTCAGTACGCCGAACACCCCGGCGGTCACCGGCACCCAGTATCCGGCGGCGGCGCCGGAGGCGTCCACCACCCAGCCGCCGGCCGAGGAGCCGAGGGCGACGCCGAGGGCGAGCCCGGTGGTGGTCCAGGTCATGCCCTCGGTGAGCTGGGAGGCCGGGACGAGCCGTTCGACCAGGGCCATCGCGGTGATCAGGGTGGGGGAGATGGCGATGCCGGCGACCAGCAGGGCGGCGCCGACCGCGATCAGTCCGCCCACGCCCCGCACGGACTCGGCGGCCAGCAGCAGCGGCACCATGCTGACGGCCATGAACAGGACGCCGCCGAAGAACCGGGCGGCCATCGAGCCCTTGAGCCGGAGGGTGCCGAACACCACGCCGGCCAGGCAGGAGCCGAACGCCCACAGGGCCAGGATCACGCTGGCGACGGACTTGTGGCCCTGGGCCTCGGAGAAGGCGACGGTGACGACCTCGACCGAGCCGAAGATCGCCCCGGTCGCGACGAAGGTCAGGATCAGCACCTGGAGGCCGCGGTTGCGGATCACCGAGCTGCCGGCGTGCCGGGCGGCCGGGTGGACCGGGGGCTCGGTGGAGCGCTGCCCGGCGAACAGCACCACGCCGACCATGAGGAAGAGCCCGGCGAGCAGGACCCCGGCCTCCGGGAAGACGGCGGTGGCCAGGCCGATCGAGAGGATCGGGCCGACGATGAAACAGATCTCGTCGACCACGGCCTCGAAGGAGTACGCGGTGTGCAGCTTGGGCGCCTCGTCCCGGTAGAGGTGGGCCCAGCGGGCGCGGACCATCGCGCCGGTGCTCGGCATCACGCCCATCCCCGCGGCGAAGAGGAACAGCGTCCAGTCCGGTGCCTCCAGCCGGGCGCAGAGCAGCAGGCCGACGGCGGCCAGCACGGTGACCGCGGTGGCCGGCAGGACGATCCGGCGCTGTCCGTGGCGGTCCACCAGCCGGGAGACCTGCGGCCCGAGCACGGCCGCGGACACCGCCAGCGTCGCCGAGACCAGGCCCGCCACCCCGTAGGAGCCTCTCAGCTGGGAGAGCATGGTCACGATGCCGATGCCGGTCATCGAGATCGGGAGCCGGGAGACGAAGCCGGTGGTGGAAAAGGCCAGAGTGCCGGGGGCGGCGAATATCTGGCGGTAGCTGGACAGCACGGGAGCTCCGCAGGAGTAAGGAACGAGGCTGGACTACACAGCTTACGTACCTTGGCAAACCGTATTTTCCGGACACCGGTGCGATCCCGGCGTCGCGGTCCGGCCCCTCAATGGCAGGATCGGTCCCATGTCCGACGTGCGCAATCCCTCACCCACCGGGGCCGCTCCCTACGACGCCCTGCTACTGCTCTCCTTCGGCGGGCCCGAGGCCCCCGAGGACGTCGTCCCCTTCCTGGAGAACGTCACCAGGGGACGCGGCATCCCCAAGGAGCGGCTCAAGGAGGTGGGCAAGCACTACTTCATGTTCGGCGGCGTGAGCCCGATCAACGAGCAGAACCGCGAGCTGCTCGCCGCGCTGCGCAAGGACTTCGCCGAGCACGGGCTGGACCTCCCGGTCTACTGGGGCAACCGCAACTGGGCGCCCTACCTGACCGACACCCTGCGCGAGCTCGCCACCGACGGGCACCGCCGTGTCGCCGTCCTCGCCACCAGCGCCTACGCCGGCTACTCCGGCTGCCGCCAGTACCGGGAGAACCTGGCCGACGCGCTGGCCCGGCTCGCCGAGGAGGGGCTGTCCGGACTCCGGGTCGACAAGCTCCGGCACTTCTACAACCACCCCGGCTTCGTCGAGCCGATGATCGACGCCACGCTGGCCGCGCTGGCGCGGCTGCCCGAGGCGGTGCGGGCCGGTGCCCGGCTGGCGTTCACCACGCACTCCGTCCCCGACACCATGGCGCAGACCTCCGGCGCACCGGACGACCCGGCCCGGGGCCGGCCGGGCGGCGCGTACGTCGCCCAGCACCTGGACGTCGCCGGGCTGATCGCGGCGGCCGTCGCCGAGCGGACCGGGGTCGCCGACCGCCCCTGGGAGCTGGTCTTCCAGAGCCGCAGCGGCGCCCCGCAGACCCCGTGGCTGGAGCCCGACATCTGCGACCACCTGGAGGCGCAGCACGCGCAGGGCGCGCCCGCCGTCGTGATGGTCCCGATCGGCTTCGTCTCCGACCACATGGAGGTCAAGTACGACCTGGACACCGAGGCGGTGGCGAAGGCCGCCGAGCTCGGCCTGCCGGTCGCCCGGGCGGCCACCGTCGGTGCCGACCCCCGGTTCACCGCCGCCGTGCGGGAACTGGTCCTGGAGCGGGCCGCCGCCGAACGCGGCGCGCCCGTGACCCGCTGCGCCCTCGGCGCGCTCGGCCCCAGCCACGACGTGTGCGCGGTGGCCTGCTGCCCGAACCCGCGCGCCCCCCGCCCGGCCGCCGCCGAGCGCTGACCCCGCACCGAGGAGACCCCGTGCCCAGCCCCGGACCCGCCGCCCCGCCCGCCGCCCTGCTGGACGAACTGCTCGACGTCGCCCTGGACGCCGCCCGCCGGGCCGGCGCCCTGCTGCGCGACAGCCGGCCCGCCGACCTGGGGGTCGCGGGCACCAAGAGCAGCCCGGTCGACGTGGTGACCGAGATGGACCTCGCCTCCGAGAAGCTCCTCCTGGAGCTGATCGCCGCCCGCCGCCCGGACGACGGCTACCTCGGCGAGGAGGGGTCCGAGCGGCCCGGCACCAGCGGGGTCCGGTGGGTCGTCGACCCGCTCGACGGCACCGTCAACTACCTCTACGGGCTGCCCTCCTGGGCCGTCAGCGTGGCCGCCGAGCTGGACGGCCGGGCGGTCGTCGGCGTGGTCTACGCCCCCGCGCGCGGGGAGCTCTTCGAGGCGGTGCTGGGCCGGGGCGCCCGGCTGGACGGCCGGCCGGTGTCGGCCCGCCCGGCCCCGCCGTGGGGGCAGGCGCTGATCGGCACCGGCTTCAACTACGTGCAGGCGGTGCGCGTCCGGCAGGCCGAGGTGCTGCTCGCGCTGATGCCGGAAGTCCGTGACATCCGGCGCGGCGGCGCCGCCGCCGTGGACCTGTGCGACGTCGCGGCCGGGCGCCTGGACGGCTACTACGAGCGCGGACTGGCCCCCTGGGACCGCGCGGCCGGCTGTCTGATCGCCACCGAGGCCGGCGCCCTGGTCGGCGGCCGCCCCGGCGAGGGGCCGGACGGCGAGCTGACCGTCGCGGCCGCGCCCGGGGTCTACGAGCCGCTCCAGGAGCGGCTGGCGCGGCTGCGCGCCTGGGCCGACTGACCCGCCCCGGCCGGGGGGCCGGATTCCGCGGTGGTGCGGAACCCGGCCCCCCGGCCGGTGTCCGGGCAGCGAAGAGCCCTGGCATACGGGGAATGCCAGGGCCTGAGGTTTCGCACGGCCCCCACAGGGCCGCTGGTGCCGGAGTCCGGCGTCGGGTCGGCAGGTCGGTCAGGCAGCGCTGCGGTGGCGCTCCAGCACCGTGTCGACGCCGTGTTCGGCGGCGAGTCGGCGGAGGTCGTCCAGCTCGGACTGCTCCACCTCGGCGAGGAACTCGTCCCCGGCCTCGATCGCGCGGTGCAGGTCCTGCTCGGCGCTGGCTATGCGCTGCAGGATTCCGGCGGTGAAGGCGTCCATACGGGCCCCCTTACTGTGTCGGACGTGCACGTTCGTGCGTCCCCCGCCCCAGGATCGTGGTAGCCAGCGGAAGCGTCCGATCCGGTAGGTCGTGATCTCCGGTCGGGCGCGGAGACGGCCCCTCGGCCGCTCCCGGTGACGCCCCAGCCCCAGGGCCGGCGCGGATGAACGCACGGCGGGTGGGTGCGATCGGCCGTCAGCCGGATCGCGGGTGTGCAGCTGTCCTCCCCAGCCCCTGGTCGGGGAAACCTCCCCGGGCGAGAAAGTTGCCCGTGTCACAGTCCAAGCGGAGTGTTCCCGGCACGAATCGGGACGGAGGCCGTCGTCGCGGCGGCGGTCGCGCCCCCCCGGGCGCTCCTGCCTCCGGGGCAGCTTATCGCTGCTTTACCGCACGACCAGGCAGGATGGAGGGACCGTCGGAGCCGCGCGTCCGCTTCCGGGGCCGGCCTGGAGAAGGGACAACGACCGTGCGGGTTCTCGTCGTCGAGGACGAGCAGCTGCTCGCCGAGGCCGTCGCCACCGGCTTGCGCCGCGAGGCGATGGCCGTCGACGTGGTGTACGACGGGGAGGCCGCGCTCCAGCGCATCGCGGTCAACGACTACGACGTGGTGGTGCTCGACCGGGACCTGCCACTGGTCCACGGCGACGACGTCTGCCGCAGCGTGGTCGACCAGGGCCTGGCCACCCGGGTGATCATGCTGACCGCCTCCGGCGACATCAGCGACCGGGTCGAGGGTCTGGAGATCGGTGCGGACGACTACCTCCCCAAGCCCTTCGCCTTCAGTGAACTCGTCGCCCGCGTAAGGGCGCTGGGCCGCCGCGCGACCGTCCCGCTGCCGCCGGTGCTGGAGCGCGCCGGCATCTCCGTCGACCCCGGCCGCCGCGAGGTGATCCGCGACGGGCGGCCCGTCCAGCTCGCTCCCAAGGAGTTCGCCGTCCTGGAGGTGCTGATGCGGGCCGGCGGCGCCGTGGTCTCCGCCGAGCAGCTCCTGGAGAAGGCCTGGGACGAGCACACCGACCCGTTCACCAACGTCGTGCGCGTCACCGTGATGACGCTGCGCCGCAAGCTCGGCGACCCGCCGGTGATCGTCACCGTGCCGGGCTCCGGCTACCGGATCTGACCGGCTCCGGCCGGACACCCGCGGGCCCCACCCCCACCACGCGACCGCCCCGGCGGACGCCCCGAGAGGACGATCATGACCACCCCGCCCCCGGCCGGCGGGCCCTCCGGCGCGCCCGCCGGCGGCCCGCGCGCCGTACCGCCCGGGCCCGTGCCGCCGAAGCCCGCGCACGCCCCGCGGGCGCCCCTGCTCCACCACGCGTCGCGTGACACCTACGTGCCCGGCGACGGGATGCTCGCCTGGCTGCCGTTCCGCCCGACCATCCGGATCCGCCTCACCCTGCTCTACGGCGGCATGTTCCTGATGGCCGGCGTCGTCCTGCTGCTGCTGATGTACTTCTTCGTCCGGCAGGCCCTGCACGACGTCCAGCCGCCGCCCTTCCTGTTCGGCAAGGACATCACCGTCAACGGCGTGCCGATGAGCAGCGAGCAGTTCAACCAGTACCTCGCCAGCCGGCACGAGGTCGCCTCCAACGCGGCCCTCAACACGCTGCTGCGCAAGGCCCTCACGGTGCTGGTCTGCCTCGCCGTGATCGCCTTCGCCGCCGGCTACGCGATGGCCGGCCGGGTGCTGCGCCCGCTCGGGCGGATCACCCGCACCGCGCGCGAGGTGGCCTCGTCCGACCTGCACCGGCGGATCGAGCTCGACGGGCCGGACGACGAGCTCAAGGAGCTCGCCGACACCTTCGACGACATGCTCGACCGGCTGGACCGCTCCTTCGACTCCCAGCGCCGCTTCGTCGCCAACGCCTCGCACGAGCTGCGCACCCCGCTGGCGATCAACCGGACCCTGCTGGAGGTCCAGCTCTCCGACCCGGCCGCCTCGGCCGACCTCCAGCAGCTCGGCAAGACCCTGCTGGCCACCAACGAGCGCAGCGAGCAACTGGTGGAGGGCCTGCTGCTGCTCGCCCGCAGCGACAACGAGCTCACCGACCGCCGGCCGGTGGAGCTCTCCGAGGTCGCCACCCGCGCCCTGGTGCAGACCCGCGCCGAGGCCGACCGGCGCGAGGTCGAGCTGCGCGCCACCCTGAACCCGGCCGTGGTCTCCGGCAACGGCGTGCTGCTGGAGCGGATCGCGCTCAACCTGCTGCAGAACGCCGTGCGCTACAACTCCGCCGACGGCTGGGTCGAGATCGCCACCGCCGAGGTGCCCGGCGGCGGCGAGCTGGTGGTGTCCAACACCGGCCCGGTGGTCCCCGGCTACGAGCTGGAGCACATCTTCGAGCCGTTCCGCCGGGTCAAGGGCGCCGACCGCACCCGCAGCGACAAGGGTGTCGGACTCGGCCTGTCCATCGTCCGCTCGGTGGTCCGGGCGCACGGAGGCACCATCGAGGCCACCCCGCGCTCCGGTGGCGGCCTGACCATGCGGGTCCGGATCCCGGCGGCCTGAGCACCCCCACAGGCCCGTCTCGCCCCCGCTGCGCCGCCCGTCCGACCCGCGCTCCGTGCGCTGACCGATCCCGCCGCCCCCGCCAGGCCCGTCAAGACGACATAAGGCCTGGCGGGGGCGGCTTGTCATTTCCGGTCCGAGCAACTTACGGTGTCGTAACCTACGCAACCGTAAGTGCGTCCCGACTTCGGTGTCCCCGACGTGCCCGCCCAACGCGCCCGTCCCGCGCGTGCCCGTCCCCCTGGAGCAACACACGTGACCATCGCCCCCGTGCAGCGCACCGCCCCGACCGGTTCCAGCGCCTGGACCGATGCGCGGCTGATCATGGCCCTCGAAGAGGTGGTGGAGACCGAGCTCAACCGCCACCTGAAGGTCGCCAAGGACTGGATGCCCCACGAGTTCGTCCCGTGGAGCCAGGGCCGCGACTTCGACGGTGTGCTGGGCGGGGAGCCCTGGTCGCTGGAGCAGTCGCAGGTGACCCCGCTCGGCCGGGTGGCGCTGGTGGTCAACCTGCTGACCGAGGACAACCTCCCCAGCTACCACCACGAGATCGCCACCATGTTCGGCCGCGAGGGCGCCTGGGGCACCTGGGTGCACCGCTGGACGGCCGAGGAGGGCCGGCACGGCATAGCCATCCGCGACTACCTGCTCGCCACCCGGGCCGTGGACCCGAACGAGCTCGAGCGGGCCCGGATGAGCCACATGTCGGAGGGCTTCGAGTCCGACAACTCGCACAGCATGCTGCACTCGGTCGCCTACGTGGCCTTCCAGGAGCTGGCCACCCGGATCTCGCACCGCAACACCGGCCACTCCGCCGGCGACCCGCTCTGCGACCAGCTGCTCGCGAAGATCGCCAACGACGAGAACCTGCACATGGTCTTCTACCGCAACCTGCTGAAGGCCGCCCTGGAGATCGCCCCCGACCAGGCCATGCGCGCGATCGCCGACGTGGTCACCGACTTCCGGATGCCCGGCCACGGCATCCCCGGCTTCGAGCGGGCCGCCGCCCAGATCGCCATCGGCGGCGTCTACAACCTGCGCATCCACCACGACGACGTGCTGCAGCCGGTGCTGCGCCACCTCAAGGTGATGGAGGTCGGCGGCCTCGGTCCGGTCGGTCTGCGGGCCCAGGACGAGCTCGGCGTCTTCCTCGGGGGGCTGGACGCGCAGGCGACCAAGTTCGACGAGCGGCAGGCCGCCCTGCTGGCCCGCCGGGCCGCCCGCAAGGCCGCCCAGTAGCAGCCGGACACGAACCGCAGGACGCGCCGGGCCGTGGACCCGGCCGTTCCTGTTGGGTGGATTTTCCGTGGTTTGCCCCGGAAGATTCGGAACGTGAGCAAGGTCACACCGTGTCGCTCCACGGGGTGGGTCGGTCTCGGAGTGTGATCATGGTCGAGGCCGCTCCGGTTGCGTTCCGTGACCGGGTTCGGGGTCGATCCGGTCCGGGCGGATCGGCCGAGAGCCCTGGTGGGCAAGGGAACGATCGAGTGCTCGCAAGGCCTCTGATGACTGAGCGTGTCCGGTGGGCGGGTCCGGCCGCCGGTCGGTGATGGCCCAGCGTGAGGCCTCCCGCGCCCGATCGGATCACTCCAACGGACCCCTGGCTGAGTGTCGATTGAGTAACAGGGCTTGAAGTAAGGCAAAATCTCCGCCTCGGGTCGGGCACAAGACCGGCCCCCCATGCGTTACGTGCGCTGGAGATACCGCACACACCGCACAACCCGGAGGGGGAGAGCGAAAACATGGCAACTGACTACGACACCCCACGCAAGACCGATGACGACCTCAACGAGGACAGCATCGAGGAACTCAAGGCCCGGCGGAACGAGAAGAGCACCAGCTCGGTCGACGTCGACGAGTTCGAAGCGGCGGAGGGCCTTGAGCTCCCCGGCGCGGACCTCTCGAACGAGGAGCTCTCGGTCCGGGTGCTGCCGCGCCAGGCCGACGAGTTCACCTGCATGAGCTGCTTCCTGGTCCACCACCGCAGCCAGCTGTACAGCGAGAAGAACGGCAACCCGATCTGCCGGGACTGCGGCGCCTGAGTATCAGGGCGGCCATGGGCCCGGGCTCGCGGAACCTCGTGAGACCGGCACACCGCCCCTTCCGGCCCCGGGCAGCGGGGCCGGACGGCAGTACCGGCGACGGCCGTCGAGGCGGGCGTACCGGCAGTACCGCGCCGATTCGTACCGGCGCGGTACCGCGCACTGCGCGGCGTGGCAGCAGCTCGTGCAGTACGGAGACATCTGGGACGGTCCCGCATCGCGGAACCGTCCCTCTCCGTTCTCCGGGCCGGATCCGGTCCGGAGAACGGAGCCGGGTCAGGCGCGGGCGCCGCGCCGGGCCTCGTCCAGCGCCTCGGCCAGCTTCATCGGCGAGCGCGTCGACAGGTAGAGGTACGGGGTCGGGTCGGCCGGGTCGCTGACCTCGACGCGCAGGGCGGTCGGGACGTAGCTGCGCAGCAGCATGAAAGCGCGCGGGTCCGACTTCGGGCCGCGCCAGGCCATCGCCTCGGCGGGGCTGAGCGGCTGCGCGGCGCCGAGCGCGTCGACCGGGATCCGGGCCTGGCCGGCCACCAGGGAACCCTGCACCACCCGGATCCGGGCGGAGCCGTAACTGCTGATCGCGGCGGCGCCGGCGGCGATCCCGACCACCAGCCCGACCAGCGCGCCCACCGCGCTGAGACGCAGCAGGATCAATGCGAGCGTGAGCCCGATCGCGACCGGGAGCAACCACCAGGAGCGCGGCACGGTGAGGCGTTCGTCGTACATGCCCCCATTGTGGTCGCCGTTACGGCCGGCGGCGGACGGCACCCCCGGGCCCGGACCGGCTACCGGTCGGTAGGGTTGGGAACCGTGACCGGTTCCGTAGCCCCAGCCTCCCCGTCCGAGCGGCCGGCGCCGCCCCTGCCGCTCTCGCCCACCACGCCCCCGCCGGGCGCCGTCCTGCCGCCGCGCGCCCCCGAGGCCCCGGCCCCGGGCACCCGGCTCGGCTCGCACTACGAGCACTGCTTCGGCTGCGGCCCGGAGCACCCGGGCGGGCTGCGGATCGACGCGGTGGCGGGCCAGGGCCTCGACGTCACCGCCGAGTTCGCCGTCCGCTCCGCCCACCAGGGCGGCCCCGGCCTGGCCCACGGCGGGCTGCTGACCACCGCGATGGACGAGACGCTCGGCACGCTGAACTGGCTGCTGCACGCCCCGGCCGTCACCGGCCGGCTGGAGACCGACTTCGTCTGCCCGGTGCCGGTCGACTCCGTGCTGCACCTGCGCGCCTGGATCACCGGCGTGCACGGCCGGAAGATCTACAGCGCCGGCGAGGCGCGGATCGGCGGGCCCGACGGCCCGGTCGCGCTCCGCGCCCAGGCACTCTTCATCCAGGTGAAGCTGGAACACTTCACCAAGCACGGTCGTCCCGAGGACATCGAGAAGGTCCTCGACGACCCTGATCTGATGAAGCGCGCCCGAGCCTTTGAGGTGAACCCTTGAGCAGCACCCCCCGTCCGCCGGTAGACGTCCTGATCAGGCGAATCGACACCGAGCTGCCGCTGCCCGCGTACGCGCAGCCCGGTGACGCGGGCGCCGATCTGCGGACCGCCGTCGACGCCGAACTGGCCCCCGGTGAGCGGATCGTCCTGCCCACCGGCATCGCCATCGCGCTGCCGGACGGCTACGCGGCGTTCGTCCACCCCCGCTCCGGGCTCGCAGCTCGTTGCGGAGTTGCTCTGGTGAACGCCCCAGGGACGGTCGATGCCGGGTACCGTGGAGAGATCAAGGTGATCGTCGTCAACTTGGACCCGCGCGAAGCCGTCAGCTTCCGCCGAGGGGACCGGATCGCCCAGCTGGTGATCCAGCAGGTCGAGAAGGCCCGCTTCCACGAGGTGGCCGAACTGCCCGGGTCGGCACGAGCCGAGGGCGGGTTCGGGTCGACCGGCGGCCACGCCGCGGTCTAGGCTGCCCGCGGCCTCGCAGGAAGCCGAGCAGGTATTCGCATCGGTCTTGGACCGGGAAGGACAGTGACCGTGTTCCGTCGTCGCCAGAAGAGCGAGGACGCTGTCGAGCAGCTCGCCGACGACGCCATCAGCGCCGACGAGCCGGCCGATGACGTCGAAGGTTCCGCCGAGAGCGAGAACGTGACCGAACTGGACCCGGCGGAGCGGGTCGGCCTGCCGCCGGCTCCGCGTCCGGACGGTCCGTGGGACCACTCCGAGCTGGAGCAGCCGGAGGAAGGCCGGGTCGACCTCGGAGGCCTGCTGGTCCCCGGTGTCGAGGGCATGGAACTGCGCGTCGAGGTGGCCGGGGACGCGATCGTGGCCGCGACGCTGGTCCTCGGCAACAGCGCCATCCAGCTCCAGGCCTTCGCGGCTCCCAAGTCCGAGGGCATCTGGGGCGAGGTCCGTGAGGAGATCGCCAACGGCATCACCTCGCAGGGCGGCCTCATCGAGGAGGAGGAGGGCCCGCTCGGCTGGCACCTCCGGGCCCAGGTCCCCGTGCAGCTGCCGGACGGCACGCAGGGTGTCCAGCTGGTGCGCTTCGTCGGCTGCGACGGGCCGCGCTGGTTCCTGCGCGGTGTGATCTCGGGCCAGGCCGCGGTGCAGCCGGAGATGGCCGGGATCCTGGAGCAGGTCTTCCAGCAGACCGTCGTCGTCCGTGGGGAGACCCCGATGGCGCCGCGCGACCCGATCGTGCTGAAGCTTCCCGAGGACGCGCAGATGGTGGCCGACGGTGGCGGGGCAGCCGCCGCTGCCGGAGAGAGCGACAGCAACCGCTTCGGCGGCGCCGCGCTCGACCCGTTCGCCCGCGGCCCGGAGATCACCGAGGTCCGCTGAGCAGGCGTTGAGCCGGCGCCGAGCCGGCCGACCGCTCTTCGATCGCCCCCGCCCGGATGCCCGGACGGGGGCGATTTGCATGGGGCGGGCCGGTCCCCGTACAGTTCCGGAGTCGCACCGAGAGGGGCGACGGAATGCGAATCCGATGAATGAAACTCCGGAAAACGGAGCGGAAAAC